>CAYONC010000027.1:0-4482 GCA_964405265.1 uncultured Butyrivibrio sp. | reverse complement strand
GGACAGGTGGCTCTCGCAACACCGGACTGGCGGCTCCGCCGCACCGTAATATTCACTTTCTGTTTAGTGATGTATATTTTCTATCTGCCAGTCAATCGGTTCAATTCCGTTCCTTACAAGAAATTCATTACACATACTGAAATGTCTGCAGCCGAAAAAACCTCTGTATGCAGATAAAGGGCTTGGATGTGGTGCCTTTAATACAAGATGCTTAGGATTATTAAGCATATTTGCTTTCTTTTGTGCAGGAGAACCCCACAAAAAATAAACAACAGGTCTGTCCTGTGCGTTTACTGCCCTGATTACGGCATCCGTAAACAGCTCCCAGCCTGCACCTCTGTGTGAATTGGCATTATGTGCCCTTACGGTAAGAACGGTATTCAACAACAGCACACCCTGGTCTGCCCATTTTTTCAGATATCCGTTATCCGGTATGTAACATCCCACATCTTCGTGCAGTTCCTTGTATATATTCTGTAATGAAGGCGGAATATCTCTCTGTTCAGGAAGAACCGAAAAGCTCAGTCCGTGTGCCTGATTTACATTATGATACGGATCCTGTCCGAGCAGCAGCACCTTAACTTTATTAAGCGGTGTGAAATGAAATGCATTAAAAATATCCTCTGCCGGCGGATATATTACTTCACTATCATATTCTTTTTTTACAAAATTAAATAATTCCTTATAATACTTTTTGGAAAATTCAGGTGAAATTACCTTAAGCCAATCATTATTAATTGCTGCCATATATTCCTCTGTCATATTCTGACCGGAATATTTTTTCCGGCAAGATATCTCTTTAAATCCGTTATTTCCATTTCCCTGTAATGAAACAGTGAAGCAGCAAGCACTGCATCCGCTCCTGCCTGTGTAAATGCTTCTTCAAAATGCTCCATTCTGCCGGCACCTCCGGACGCAATAACCGGAATATTGACGGCATCTGATATCTGTTTCGTAAGCTCTATGTCATATCCGTTTTTTGTTCCGTCACAATCCATACTTGTAAGAAGTATCTCTCCTGCACCGAGTCCGGCTGCTTTAACTGCCCATTCAACTGCATCAAGTCCGGTATTAATTCGTCCACCTGAACGATATACATCCCATCCGGATGTTCCGGTTCTTCTTTTTGCATCAATTGCCACAACCACACACTGGCTGCCGAACCGGTCAGCCGCACGGCTTATCAGTTCCGGCGTATTAATCGCCGCCGAATTAACGGATATCTTATCCGCACCTTCACGCAGAAGCCTCTTAAAATCATCAACCGTACGTATTCCTCCGCCTACCGTAAACGGAATAAATACTTTTTCCGCAACCTTACGCACAAGCTCAGCAGTCGTATCCCTTCCGTCCGATGTTGCGGTAATATCCAAAAATACAAGTTCATCTGCCCCGCTCCTGTCATAAGCTGAAGCAACCTCTGCCGGGTCTCCGGCATCCTTAAGATTAATAAAATTAGTACCCTTAACCACTCTTCCGTCCCTGCAGTCAAGACATGGTATAATCCTCTTCGTGTACATGTGATAAGTCTCCTACAATTCAGCAAAATTTGATAGTATTTTAAGTCCCGTATCACTGCTCTTTTCCGGATGAAACTGACAGGCATATACGTTCTTATCTTCTATTGCGGAATGATATTCCGTAATATATTCTGTTGCAGCCGACACGATTTTTTCGTCCTCTGCTTTAAGGTAATAAGAATGTACAAAATACACATATGAATTATCCTTAATTCCTTTAAAGAGCCGTGATTCAGGATTGATACTTATTGTATTCCATCCGATTTGAGGAACTTTATTAACTCCGTTATCAGAAAAGCGTTTTATTTTACCCTTGAATATGCCTAACCCTTTAACTCCCGGCGACTCCTCACTTTCTTCAAACAAAAGCTGAAGTCCAAGACATATTCCGAGAAGCGGCTTACCCATTCCGATATATTTGTATATAACCTCATCAAGCCCTGTTGTCCGCAAGCTGCCCATTGCATCTCCAAATGAACCCACTCCGGGTAAAACAGCCTTATCGGCATTCATTATTACGTTCCTGTCGTCTGTCACGGTAACATCCTTTCCAAGATGCAAAAAAGCGTTTTCAACACTTTTTATATTACCGGCTCCATAATCAATTATGGCTATCATTTCCTGTTGCCTCCGTATGAATTGATTTTACCGATGTATTCACCGTAATCGGTCAATGAATTAAGCTCCAACGCATCTTCTTCGGATATTCCGTAGCCGTCAAGAATATTTAATATTCTTCTGTATACGGTTTCCGCCTGTGATGCAACTTCATATTTTTCAATCTGCTCCTGAAGTTCATTCTTTCTTGAAACTGCTTTCACAAGTGCACTTACTGCCATCGTTTCATTATCAGCCAGAATATTACTGTCATATGACTCAATTCCCTGACAGAGACTTGCCATTATTCTTGACTGCATATAATAAAATGAATCTTTATTTTTTATGTCAAGACCGCTAATCTTCTCATATGCTGCCGTATAATTTCCAACGGAAAACATTTTCTTTGACGACCTTAAATAATTGTTGTAAGAAAAAATTCTGCTGCTGAATATAACTGCAATACAAACAACCGCAACTATAATTAACGCCCTTATTATTCTCCCTATGGATATTACCGCCATACTGTCCAAATCTATATTCTTTATTCTTTCAGCCCGGGCAAGCTCGGCTTTTTTAAGCTTTTCCTTTTTTTTGAGTTCTTTCTTTTTTAATTTTTCAGCTTTTTTTGCTTCGGCTTTCTCTTTTTCAGACGATTTTTTCTGACTGTCATCCATATCGCCATATGCTTCACTTAAAAGCTGCTCATGAATAACATTCTCTTTTTTTTCAGGTACATCTTCTCCGTCATCAAATGCCATCAAAAACTTTTTAAACCCTGAGTTTCCGTTTTTTTTCTCTTTCTTAGCTTTCTTCGTTTTAACTTTTTTAGGATTTTCTTCCGTTATTGCCGCTCCTTCTGAATCCGAATCATCAGTACTGTTCTCGCTGAACGCAAGAATATCAGCAAAATCATCCTTAAAAAGCTCTGACGGATCAATTTCATCATCTGAAAAAATATCTGTTTCATCCGAAAGAATAATTTCTTCATCCGGCATGGCGGACTCATCTTCATTAAGACTTAATACTTCTTCTGAATCAGTCGGTTCGTCATTCATCAGAATACTGTTCAGAAATCTTGTATCCGCATCTTCATCATATTCATCATTATTTTCTTCCGGTACGGTTTCATCATATACTTCCAAAGGTTCTTCTGCCCCGGCTGCATCTGAAAATTCTTCTGCTTCCGTGGAGTCTTCCGTCTCATTCAAAAATTCTTCTGCTTCATCCGTGTCCACATTCTCTGTGTTCATGGATTTCAACAGCTTATCAAGATATTCTTCTTCACTTATGTCAGACATATATTCCTCCGGATTATTTTAACATTAATTTATCAAGTTCAGCCACTAACTTTCCAATCTCCGGCTTCGACATCTGAATGTCTGCACCAAGCTGTACGCCCTTATTATGCATCTCAGGTGTTATAAGCGATGAGAAAATCGCAACCGGCACATCTTTAAGAATCGAATCACTTTTAATAAGTCTGGTAAGTCTGTGTCCGTCCATCAGCGGCATTTCAATATCGGTAATTACACATTTCACATAGTCATTAATATTATTTCCATGAGTATTCTTCAACTCTGTAAGCTTATCCCAGCATTCCTGTCCGTTGTGAGAAAGATTAAGATTACAATATCCGGCCTTTTCAAGCGAATCCTTAATAAGCGTCAGCAAAAGTGCCGAATCCTCTGCTATGTATATAGGAAGATTATTACGTTCCCTTGATGTAAGAGCTTCTATCTCATGTACTTTAAGCCCGGTTTCAGGTGATATTTCATTAACAATACGTTCAAAATCAAGTATAATTATAAGCCTGTCATCAATCTTAATCACTCCCGTTGCAATTCCATGCTGCGAAGAACTGACGGTTGCATCAGGTATAATAATATCTGCCCATGAAACTCTGTGTATTCCGCATACCCTGTGCACCCGAAATGCAATATTAAGCATGTTAAAATTAGTTATTACCATCATGTCATCTGCATCATTATCCCGTTCATTACTGTGCGTAACTCTTGCAAGGCTTATAACCGACATCATTACATCTCTTGGCATAAAAATACCCTCAACATACGGATGTGCATTTGGAACGGGAGTAACCTTCTGATAAGGTACAATTTCCTTAACCTTCGCAACATTAATTCCATAGTGATTATTACCTACCGTAAACTCCAGTACCTCAAGCTCATTAGTTCCGTTTTCAAGTAATATATTAGTATCCATAAATACGACCTCCACCAATAACATTTATGAAAATTATATCATACTGTACGGCAAAAAAAAAGAGGTAATCCTGCGATTACCTCTGACTGTTCCTTCAAAACCACATACCAAAAATGTACTGAAATATCTTACGACTTCGTTG
>CAYONC010000026.1:0-8449 GCA_964405265.1 uncultured Butyrivibrio sp. | reverse complement strand
CCCCCGACCCACGGCTTAGAAGGCCGTTGCTCTATCCAGCTGAGCTACGGACACACAACCTTATGCAATGTACATAAGTTAAGCGGGTGATGGGAATCGAACCCACATATCCAGCTTGGAAGGCTGGTGTTCTACCACTGAACTACACCCGCATGCATCGGGGTGACAGGATTCGAACCTGCGACCTCCTGATCCCAAATCAGGCGCTCTAGCCAAGCTGAGCCACACCCCGGTGTTACATATTACGTTGTCCGCCCTTGTCAGACGCAAGTGTTATTATAATGCAACTGTATGTTAAAGTCAACACTTTTTTTTATTTTTTTGTTATTATTCAAGATACCTTATGCTGTACCTTATATTATCGCCATCCTCAGTTTCAGCAACCGCATAGCTTGGTTGATGTCCCGGCTGCCTCGGCAGTGTAAGACTCCCCGGATTAATAATCATGATTCCCCTGTCCGTTATCTCCGGTATATGCGTATGCCCATACATTACAATATCACATCCGAGGCTTTTCGCATGACGTACAAGGTCTCCGGTTCCGAACCCTGCGCCGTAATAATGGCCATGAGTTATAAATGCCCTGCGGTTTCCAACCATTATGATGCTTTCATCAGGGAGAAGCGAACGTCTGTCATTATTTCCCCGTACACAAAAGCATACACAGTCCGTTATTTCCTCTATATAATCTTCGAGTCCGTTTAAATCCCCTAAATGTACGATTTTATCAACCGGATATTCTTTTTTCAATGCTTTCAGCAGGTTATCTTCCTTTCCGTGCGTATCACTGACAATCAGAAGCTTCATCTTATTGCCTTTCTTTCCATGAGAATTTTTTTCATTGCGGTAAGTGCTTTTCCTCTGTGACTTATTTCGTTCTTCTGTTCAGGCTCCATCTGTCCGGTTGTCATACCGTATTCAGGCACATATACAATAGGGTCATATCCAAAACCGTTATTACCTGCAGGTTCATCTGCAATTATTCCTTCTATCGTTCCTCTTGTGGTAATTATCTCTCCATCCGGAAAAGCCGCTGCTATTGCACATACAAACCTTGCACTCCTGTCTTTTCCTTTTACGTCCTTTAATGCTTCAAGTATCGCTTTGTTTTTTATGTCATAGGAGGTATTTTCGCCCATAAAACGTGCGGAATATATTCCCGGTTCACCGTTCATGGCATCCACCTCAAGGCCCGAGTCATCCGCTAACACAAGCTGTCCCGTAAGCTCCATTATCGTCCTTGCCTTAATTATTGCATTTTCTTCAAATGTACTTCCGTTTTCCACTATATCGGCCGCTATTCCCGCTTCTTTTAAAGACAGTATTTCCTCTCCGATATCTCCTAATATTGCTTTTATTTCTTTAACTTTTCCCTGATTTGTAGTTGCAAAAATCATCTCAGTTTCCTTCCTTCTTCACGTCATTTGTATAAAACTTCAGGCATACATTGCACTTCTGACCGGTTTCCACTCTTTCCCATACTCTTCCATTGGCACTTATATAACCTTCACCGTCAGTCACGTCAATCGTACATCCTTCCCTTCCGGAATCATATTCTATGGCAACGGGTCTTTGGGAATTTGATGTTTTTATATTGATAATAACTGCCGTTTTCCTGCCGTGTGTCATTAAAACAGGCGTATCAAGTTCAATGGTATAATATCCTGCATTGGCAATTATACCTTTTTTCACAAAATTTTTATTTACAAATGATGATTCATCCTCGAAATTTTCCACCACATAAATCTCATATTCGGTATTGGCTCCGGTAGCATAGAAGCCGACCGCTTCAAGTGTTTCGGTACCGGCTGACTCATACACGTTTGCAAAATACGCATTCTCCCTGTTGTAGCCTATCTGTCCCACCCATCCCAGCAAATCCGACTGGTATATGTTGTCATAATTATCCGGTGATTCTGCTTTTGTATATACCACATTATAAATTCCTATATTGCTGTCATAATATGATACATAAAAATATCCTCCCTCACCAAACTGTTCTCCCCAGCTGTTGACACAAACGAATGCTCCGTCCCCTTCCGGTACCGTCGCAAAATTATCCGCCGCATAGGAATCATCCCATCCGACAATTACTATATCATGGTTGGCTTTTTCCGTTCCGACGTAACAGTATGCACTGCTTTCCGCATTATAAAACTGTGAACCTTTTCCGTCCGCATCATGCGTTGACATATACAATGAGCTTTGGACTCCTCCATACAGAAATACGGCTTTTTTTATCTTGTCATAGTTTTTGCTTTCTAAAATCTGCATTTCCTGAACGTGGACAACCGCATCCAGTCCTTCCGTTGTTACTCCATCGCCATATGGGTCATCCTCTTCAAGGACAGGTCCTTTCCATGCCGCAAGGTATGCCATCGCCATGGTATAATCACCGCCTTCTGTCCGGCTGAAACTGTAACCGGTATTAAAACTCATATGGTCCGGTGAAAAATCATATTCCGCTTCCGGCAAAAGTGTTGTACTCAATGCCGTAAGCGAAGCAAATGCCCAGCAGGTTCCAAGATTTGCCTGGTTTCTCACGGTTGTAATTTTTCCGTTTTCCCTGTAATCATAACGATACGGGAAAATTTTTTCATCCGGCTTGCTGTTGGATATAAGAACGGTATTAGTCTCATAATCCCATTCATATTCATATGAAAGCTTTTGGCACAATGCCTTCAGGGATATATACAGTACTGAATTTTTCAATACGGGTTTGACGGTAAGCTCTTCTTCTTTTCCGTTAAATACGGACGTTGTCTTTCCAAAACGCAGTTCCAGTATGTTACTGCCCTTTTCAACAACAAGTCTGTCTGTGTCATATAAATTTGCGGAACATGAAAACATTGATGTCAGCACTTCATGCGACACCAGCATATTCCTGTTTGCATCCATATACACATTCCCTTCACCAATGGCTGCCGTACTTCCGTCAACAGTAACCTTTATACCTTTCTCATTGACATAATCCGATATAATACGGTTCCACTGGTTGTTGTTCTCCATAAGTGCGGAGCCTTTTACGACATCTATATGTCTCAGCGAAAAAAAATATTTAATTCCGACTGCTGCAGCTGCAAGCAGAACAAGTACAAAAATTATTTTCTTATTCTTCAATGGTATTATCCTGTTCTCTCTTTCTTTTTGGCGGTTTAGGACCTAAGAACTGATAATAGAACGTTTTTATCATTCCGTTATATATCTTCCTGTTCTTATCTGCCTTTCTGCCTATATATTTTTCTGCTTCATCATATGATGTTATAATATATGCAGACCATGTGTCCATAAGGCGGAAACGCGTTCCGAAATCTGAATATATTGCAGGCAGTGTTGACCTTTCCTCCAGTCTTTCACCATATGGCGGATTGGTAATTATGAAGCCGTATTCTCCGTGATGTGACATTTCTTTTACCGGGCGCTGCCTGAAATGTACAAGTCCCTCAACTCCGGCCCGCACAGCGTTTTGCTTTGCTATTTTAATCACTTCATTATCTATGTCATATCCCTGAATATCCGTTTTTATGTTATAATCCGCCTGTTCCTCTGCTTCATCTGCCGCATCATACCATAATTGCCGTTCAATGATATTGGTCCATTTTTCTGCCGTAAAGGTTCTGTTAATTCCCGGAGCAATATGTGCCGCAATCATGGCAGCTTCAATGGCTATCGTTCCGCTTCCGCAGAAAGGGTCCAAAAGTATCCTGTCTCTTTTCCATGGTGAGAGCATGATAAGAGCAGCTGCAAGGGTTTCTGAAACCGGTGCTGCTCCTGCCTGTGTCCTGTATCCTCTCTTGTGGAGTGATTCTCCCGTAGTATCAAGGCACACCGTTACTTCATCCTTATTGATAAATACCCTCATCGGGTAATCAGCTCCGGTCTCTTCAAACCATTCCCTGTCATAATGCATTTTCATCCGTTCCACCACTGCCTTTTTAACAATGGACTGTATGTCTGAAGGACTGAAAAGCCTGCTGTTAACGGATGTTGCCTTGGTCACCCAGAACTTTCCGTCCTCAGGTATATATTCCTCCCAGGGACAGGCTTTAACCTGTTCAAAAAGCTCATCATATGTATATGCTTTAAATCTTCCGACGCATATCATTACACGTTCTGCCGTCCTCAGGTTGATGTTGCTGCGGCATACAGCCTCCGCATCACCCGTAAACGTAACTCTTCCGTCTTCAACCTTCTCTATCTCATATCCTAAATCTGTTACTTCTCTTTTTAAAACCGCCTCAAGTCCAAAATGACACGGCAGTACAATCGAAAATATTCTCATCGCTTCTCCTAATTTTTTCAGTACCTTAAATATATTCTTTTTCCTTATGGTATGTCAACAACTTATTCCTTTACCAGATATTTTCCTGTATATCCGTTCAGACCTCCCATCAATGCCCTCACGACATGCCCCCTGTCATAAAGTTCCTTTGCGGCTAGCAGGGATGTGCCTCCGCTTTCGCAATATAGTACAAGAACCATATCCTTAGGCATTTTATTATAATTTTTTTCCAAAAGCTCCATTGGAATACTGACTGCATCTTCAATATGTTCCCTGTTATAATCTGCACTGCTTCTTATGTCTATTATCATTGCACGTCTGTCATATACATATTTATCCATATCTCCGGAATTAATCACTTCAAATCTTAACATATTATTACCTTCCCTTCCTATACAATAAGTATATTCAACGCCTGTTTACAGCGTCACTTATTAGTATTTTCAAACCAAAAAAAATTTTTCAAATTTTTTTAAATTTCCTATTGCTTTTTTCGACACCATATGATATATTACTATTTGTGAAGAGCAAATGCTTTTCACACCCCTTATTAATTATTTATACTCCCCTCATGAGAATGGCAAGTGGTTCCCCCCACTTGCCATTCTTCCTTTCTAAATTATACAGTAAAAATTGAAACAGGGTCACTTCATACGGATAAGTTCCCCTGTTTCATTTTTTTCAAATCCCTGCTGACGGACAGCATCATTCCGATGCTTACAATGAAAGGAATGTAATATGTTGACAGTCTGTACAATATCATGCATGAACCAGCCGTTATTTTACCAAAAACGGCTGCGAATAAAACAGAAAATACAACTTCAAGTGAACCTACCCCTCCCGATGTCGGCAATACACCCATCAGAAGCTGCATCAGCGACGTAACGGTAAGTGCTTCCGAAACGGTTACTCCTCCAAGAGTTCCTCCTGCCGCATATATTGCTATTGCAGGAATAATGTACCAGCACGTCATTTTTACGGCATTCACACACAGTAGCAGCAGCCACGCTTTCGGATTATTGATGACTTTTCTCGTTGATTCCCTTAAAAGTCCTATCTGTTTTTTAATTTTCTCATTAAATTCCCTGAATCTTGTTTTTCCCAGCGTTGCATCAAGTAACTTACATACAAGTCCGTGAAACCATGCTGATGCACACAGAAGTATCATGAAAACAATTACAAGAATGCTTAGCCCCACTCCCGCATATATGTATCCGAACGTATCTGAAAAATTATCCAGCACAAATGCATTATTAATCAGCAACAGTACCATTGCATACACAACAATCAGTGTTTTATGAAAAATATAAGGCATCATCGTTATTCCGCAGCCTTTCCCCGGATCAATCCCCTGACGGTGAAGATATAATACCTGTGCCGGTTTAATCCCTGCCCCAAAGGATGTCACGTTGAAAAAAATACTCATATATGCCACGGTAACGCATTTAAAATAACTGACATCATAGCCTTCGTTTTTTATTACTCCGTGATATACATAGGCATCAATAAAATAATATGCATTACCGATTATTACCATGCCTGCAAAAATCATAAGATTTGTTTCGGCAAGATTATCCATTATGTCCTTATACGAATCTCTGAACATTCTGTATAATATAAAAAACATCAGGACCGCTACTACAATACCGATTATTATGGTAAGCCTGTCTTTTTTACTCTTCATATATTCCTCCGAATGACGTTTTTTCTTTCTGCCATATAAAAAGGAGCTGTCACATTGTGACAACTCCAACAAGCGCGCCAGAGAGGATTCGAACCCCCGACACCATGGTCCGTAGCCATGTGCTCTATCCAGCTGAGCTACCAGCGCATTACATTGCAAATCAGTAATGTCCAATTTCGCAACAACCTAATATTACAATGTAAGAAACATCTTGTCAAGTACTTTTATGATAACTTTGCGAGTAATTCCTGCTTCACATTATAAAGCTTTACGGACAAATCAACATAATGTCTGTGCGGATTATCAAATCTCTGTTCTTCTTCCCACACGGATGTCGCAAGCTGCTCTTTTACCCTGTTTCTGATATCCTCAAGCGACGGCATTTCATATATGAGCCTGCCTTCCTTAAAAATCTGTTTCTGAAGCTCTTCACACCTGAATCCGGTAAATTTTCTTCTTTTCCACGGCTTAATTTCATCCATATAAGGATAATCCTCACTGTCATTAATCGTCTCATCCGCAAGTGTAATGACATCCGCAATACCATATCCGGTTTTCCTGTCAAATATTCTCCACAGCTTTTTAAAACCGGGATTGGTAATTTTCTCCACATTCTCAGAGATTTTGATCCTCGGCACATAGCTTCCGTTTTCATCCTGAACGGCGGCAAGCTTGTATACCCCGCCAAATACCGGTTCTGATTTTGCCGTTATCATTCTCTCCCCTACGCCATATGAATCAATTTTTGCTCCCTGTTCGTTAAGTGATGTTATCAGGTACTCATCTATGCTGTTTGAAACAACTATTTTACAATCACTGCATCCTGCTTCATCAAGAAGCTTTCTGACTTTTTTGGTCAGGTATGCAAGGTCGCCGCTGTCTATTCTTACACCCTTAAGCCTGTGTCCTGCAGGTTCAAGAACCTCCTTGGCAACTCTTATTGCATTCTTAATTCCGCTTTCAAGTACATTATAGGTGTCTATCAGTAATGTACATTCATCCGGATATATCTCGGCATATGCCTTAAATGCCTCATACTCGTCTTCATAAAACTGTATAAATGAATGTGCCATCGTTCCGACGGCTTTCACACCAAACATCTCATCTGCAATGGTTGTTGCCGTAGCCCCCACACCGCCTATATAACAGGCTCTTGCACCGTAAATGGCAGCATCGGCTCCCTGTGCCCTTCTTGCACCAAATTCCATTACCGATGCATTTCCCGCAGCCCTTACAATACGGTTCGCCTTTGTGGCAATAAGTGACTGATGATTTACTGTCAGCAAAAGCATTGTCTCAACAAGCTGTGCTTCTATTAACGGTGCCACAACGGTTACAATCGGTGTATTAGGATATACAATCGTTCCTTCCGGAACAGCATATACATCCCCGCTGAACTTAAAATTCCTGAGATACTCCAGAAAATCCTCATTGAAAATATTCCTGTTTTTCAAATATTCAATATCTTCATCAGTAAAACGGAAATTCTGTATATACTCTACGAACTGCTCCAGTCCTGCTGATATTACAAAGCCGCCTCCGTCGGGATTTTTTCTGTAAAACATATCAAAAACAACCCTTGTATCTTTCCGGTTATCCAGAAAATATCCGTTACTCATCGTAAGTTCATAAAAATCCATCAGCATTGTAAGATTTCTCATTTTGTCACCCTGTTTCTTTTTCTTTTCAGTATAACACCATTATCATAAAAATTCTAATAATTCATTCATAAAATCCTGTTCTATGCACACTAATTCCATAACCAGGTCCTTTATATCCGTATCGGCATTTTTTCTGCCGTTAAGTTCTTTATAAAGACTCTTAATTCCCATATTGCATCCGTCAACAAGTATATCTGCAATATGTTCCGTGCTGTCATTCACGGTAAGCTTAATTTCAGTTCCAATCCATGACATTGCCTTAATAATTTTTGCCGGGTCTTCCTCATTAAGATTTTCCCTGTTCAGTATTTCATGACATTCATCCCCTATATCAATATGTTTACGATTATATTCATGTACAACCTTACGAAGCTTTTCATCACTGATAAATTCCATTACCTGCTCCATGCTGTCAGTAGCATTCTTACACCCGCTGTTACATTTTTTCAATAGTTCAATACTGTCATTATTCATGTCTGTCCCTCCGTTTTTTATTATCATTAATATATGGATAAAGACAGATTTATATACATATACAAATCACATAAAACAAAAAAAACACCAATAGGTGTTTCATCTCAATGCCGGCGACCGGGGTCGAACCGGTACGGGTATTTCTACCCACGGGATTTTAAGTCCCGGGCGTCTGCCAATTCCGCCACGCCGGCACAATATTTAATTAAATGGGACCTACAGGGCTCGAACCTGTGACCCTCTGCTTGTAAGGCAGATGCTCTCCCAGCTGAGCTAAGATCCCATAAATTCATAACGACCCGGATGGGGTTCGAACCCACGACCTCCGCCGTGACAGGGCGGCGCTCT
>CAYONC010000025.1:0-11092 GCA_964405265.1 uncultured Butyrivibrio sp. | reverse complement strand
GACCGGGCTTGCCAGCACCATAACCTCACAATCGATCATTTTCTGCATGATCTCAGCCATATCGTCTTTTATTGCACAGATCCCTTTGTCACGACAGGCATAGCACGCTCTGCAATATGCTATGTTTTTTTCCTGTACTCGGATTTTTTCTACCTGATGTCCTGCTTCTAAAGCCCCACGCATAAATTCATCACATAATAAATCTGAATTGCCCTGTTTCCTTGGACTTCCGGATAATATCAAAACCTTCTTCACCATCTTCTTACTCCTTTACCAGTTTTTCTTTTCTTTCCTACAATCGTTCTGTTTCTTTCTCTCTTCTACCATCTTCCCAAACCATTCTACCATATTCGGATCTGTATGGGAGAAAAATGCACTCTGTTTTTTATCAAGAGAAGCGATCTTTTCCATGTCCTCAGAAGAAAGTTCAAAATCAAATACATTGAAATTTTCTACCATCCTGTCAGAATGTACCGACTTAGGGATCACGATAATACCTCTCTGCAGGTGCCATCTGAGGATTACCTGTGCTACGGTCTTTCCATATTTTGCTCCTATTTCGGAAAGCACCGGGTCTGTAAATATATCGCCTCTGCCTTCCCCAAACGGTGCCCACGCTTCCATCTGAACCCCATATTTATCATGCCAGTTCTTTGACGCTTCCTGATTGTGGTAGGGATGGATCTCTACCTGGTTTATCATGGGTTTCACTTTAGCGAAGGTAGCAATATCCACCATTCTGTCCGGATAAAAATTAGAAATCCCGATCGCCCTGAGCTTTCCTGCTTCATAATATTCTTCCAAAGCTCTCCATGCACCATAATAATCCGCAAATGGCTGATGAAGCAATAACAGATCCAGATAATCCACCTGTAATTTTCTCATAGATTCCTCAATGGAGGCTTTACATTGTTCGTAACCATAATGTTCGATCCATACCTTTGTTGTCAAAAAAATCTCTTCACGGGGAATACCGCTTTTCTTGATGGCAGACCCCACTTCCTCTTCATTAAAATAAGACTGTGCCGTATCGATCAGGCGATACCCTGCTTTTAATGCCTCCAGCACACAGCGCTCACATTCCTCTTTCGTCACCTGATAAACCCCATAACCAAGCTGCGGCATTTTCACACCATTGCTCAATACCTTGTACTCCATCTGAAAACCTCCTTGAAAGCAACCTCTATCTATGATACACTCCCATTGTATCAATCGGTAGTTACTACCGGTCAAGCATTATTTTTATTTTTAGGAGATCACTATGTTTACCATGAAAGAGACCTGTGAGCAGACGCAGCTTCCATATGAAACCTTAAAATTCTATTGCAACCAGGGACTTGTACCCAATGTGAAACGCGACAAAAACAACCGCAGAATCTTTGATGAGCGTGATATTGCATGGATCAACAGCCTAAATTGTCTCAAAAGCTGCGGCATGAGTATCGCAGAGATGAAAGAATACCTCACCCTTTGCCTTGCAGGTGAAGCTTCCATTCCGGAACGAAAAATCATCTTAGATGCCAAACGAAGTTCCCTGATTGATCAAATGAAGCAGCTGCAGGCCAGCATTGACTATATTGATTGGAAGCAGGGGTTCTATGATGATGTGCTATCCGGTAAGACCAAATATTACAGCAATCTTTTGCCCGTGGATATTGTGTCTTGAATGAGCATGCATGGGGAACATTTTCTGTTGCAGCAACTCTATTTTGTTCCCCAATATAACGAAGCTTGAAATTACAGCTCCGCCCCATGCCATGCAGGGTGCAACATTTTTCACGCCTGCAATTCCTCAACAAAGCGTACCCGCAAAGGTCTTCTGGTCAGAAATTCTGCATTCAGATCCATGGTCGTAGTTGGATGCTGATACACATCCTCTCCTACCATGATTTGCTCGTCTATTATGTATAAATACCCCTTTTCCGTCCCATTGTGCAAGATCACACCATTCTCATCATACCCCAGTGCAGACGGTTGATGAGAAAATGCTTCTGCCAGTTCTTTCCACTGTGTGATCGTACTTCCCTCTTTCAATATCTCAAATCTCTTGTCAGAACCATGATACCATGCTCCCGCCGGATTGATCTCAATGTTCATCCTAAGCTCCCTTCCACAGACACTTTTGCGTCGGCTGTCTATGTATGACTCCGATAAAGCAACATCCGTGACCTGATTTCATTGTAAGCCTATATGCAGACGGAATGTCCTGCTTTTTCAGTATACACTTCCCATTTACTCATTTCAATGATCCCAAAGATATTTCAGTTCCTTTTCACCGAAATATATTTTTGTTTTGTATTGTGGAACTTTCGTGGTGGTATTGATAATTTAAAAATTCGGGATTTAAAAATTCGCTTTTTCGGATACTCAGCTATCTTTCAGCGTGATTGCTTTTTGATATTCCGTAAACTATACTGTATTCAGAAAGCATTGGCCGATGTGATTTCTCTAATGAATTTTTAGGAAGGAAATCTATCTATGAATATGGAATTAGGAAACAAAATCAAACAGCTTCGTTTCCGAAAAGGAATTACGCAGGACACCTTAGCAAAAGCCCTGAATGTTTCTTTTCAGACGATCAGCAAATGGGAAAACAATATCTCTATGCCCGACATTCAGCTGCTTCCTGAAATTGCTGTTTACTTTGGCTGCACAATTGACGAGCTATTCAATCTTTCCGAAGAAGCTCAATTTGAACGTATTGAAAATATGTTAGAGATGCAGTCTGTATTAAGCGCTGACGAATTTACTCAGGCAGAACAGTTTTTAACTGATAAGCTCAGCAAAGATTCCTGTAAAAGTGATGCTTTTCGCCTGCTGTCAGAATTATATAATCATAAGGCAGACGAGCTGAGAAAAACCGCCGAAATGTATGCAAAGGAAGCATTAGAATTAGCGCCCGAATTGAAGCAAAATCACAATAATCTCCAACGTGCGCAGGAGGGAACCATCCCCGATTGGGATTTTGCAAACCATAGCAAGCGCATTTCCTATTACAAGGATTTCATAAAAAAGAATCCTGATTACGCAAGAGGCTATTTATGGTTGATGGATGAGCTGATTGCTGACTATCGTTTAGACGAAGCCGACTCGGTTTGTGATGCAATGAGTTCTCGGGATAACAGTTGCCGTGTTTCTTTTTACCGTGGGAAGATCGCATGGGCTCGCGGTGAACACCAGAAAGCAGAAGCTATTTGGGAACAGATGCTTTTGGATTACAGCGATGACTGGCTTGCTTACGCCAACATGGCAGATGCCATGGCTTATGCCTGCAGATATGACGATGCGATCGCTTACTATAAAAAAGCCTTTGCACTGCAGCCGTCTCCCAAATACTGTGATGCCCAGATCACAGCAGCACACATTTATGAAATTCAGGGAAACTATGCTGCTGCAATTACAAGCTGCTATGAGCAATTAAAAGTGCTGAAAGAAGAATGGAACATCACGGAAGGCTGTGAAGTCCAGCGGATCTACGACGAAATAAACCGGCTCAAAAATATTTAAGACACTTACAGAACGCTTGCAGCGGTATCAGAAGGAAGCCAACAGACAATATACTGAAAGAGATTATAAAAACAGAGATAAAGGGGCAAGATAATTTGCCCATTTATCTCTTACATAAGTAATTTTACTGCATGTTTGCAGCATACGGTTCTTTAAAATACGCATTGGTTTGCATAAGTTCTTTGAAATTTCCCTGCCCCACAATTTTACCTTCTTTAAAAAGAATAATGCGGTCAAAATCAACAATTCTTGTTCATCAAACACCTTCCTTTTAGTGTTAGCATCTAATTAGAACAATTTAAAATGAGACATACTCCACAACCCTTGTTATAATAACATTCAGGAGGATCTCATTATGTCACGTAAGAAAACCCATCACACCAAACAGTTTAAGTTGGATGCTGTCAACTATCGCAAAGAACACCCTGATCTGACTCAAGTCGAATGTGCCAGAAACCTCGGAATCGGAGTTAGCACTCTGGCTCGTTGGGAAGCACAGTTCAGAGATAATGATGGTGATATTCCTACCATCGGCTCCGGCTGCTACGAATCAGAAGAACAAAGAGAAATTGCCCGTCTAAAACGTGAGCTACGGGATGCTCAGGATGCACTTGATGTGTTAAAAAAAGCCATCAGCATTCTGGGAAAAGATTAACAGAAGCTATCTATACCGAAGTTTCTGCCAAGGTAGAGGCGTCTAAGGTCACCGGACGCCGCGTCTCTATCTCCGGAATGCTGAAATCTTTAGGCGTTTCCCGCTCTGGTTACCGGGCTTTTCTTAATCGTAAAGTATCTCCTACACGACAAAGAAAAGCCGCTGTTAAAAAGAAAATCCAACATATCTATGATGATTCTAACCAAAACTACGGTGCTCCTAAAATTACCAAAGAACTCCGTAAAGCCGGAGAACGCATTTCTCAGCGTACCGTTGGAAAATATATGCGCGAGATGGGAATCAAAGCTCAATGGATTAAACCCTGGACTACAACCACTCGTGATTCTGATTTCAGCAAAGAGCTGCATAACATACTTGATGAGCAGTTTAATCCAAATCGTCCTAATGCTGTATGGTGTACTGATATTACCTACATTTGGACCACAGATGGTTTTGTATACCTTAATTGCATTATGGACTTATATTCCCGTAAAATCATTGCCTGGACGCTTGCTGATACGCTCGAAGTGTCCACCGTGATCTCTACCATTGATAAAGCCAAAGCTTCCCGTGATACAGACATGCCTTTAATCATCCATACGGATCGTGGCTGTCAGTATGTTTCCGCAGCCTGGCGTCAGGCTACCGAAGGAATGACCCGCAGTTATTCTCACACCGGTTATCCTTATGATAATGCCTGCATTGAATCTTTCCATTCACTGATTAAACGCGAATGGTTGAATCGCTTTACGATTCGTGATTACCGCCATGCTTATTCATTGGTTTTCGAGTATATCGAAACCTTTTACAACACTGTCCGTATCCACAGTCATTGTGACTATATGTCGCCTAATGACTACGAAAAACTGTATATGAGGGTTGAGAATCTGCCGGCAGCCTAGCTGGCAGAACCTCTCATTTTATTTTGTACTAAATCTTGACACAGGACCAAACTATACAATAATTCCTTAACTAATATGGCATATAAAAATTAATTGTATGCGTTAATTCACCATATACATCATAAGCTGATGCCCAATATCCCGGTGTATCATCCCACCTCTCAAATTTTGATGTCACAACAAGTGTAACTTTATAATCTCTAATGCTTTCTTTAATAAAATTTTTTAACACCTATTAAAAAAAGTGATATACTTTACTCGAGTGCTTTTTCATAAGTGCTTTGCGTTTTGGACTCTGATGGTTTTCGCGAATTATATCAGAGTCCTCTTTGTTATATAAAACAACTCTTTATAAGAGCTGTATTATATCAATATATGTTGTGAAATAAAATAAGTTGCAATAATTGGTACTTACCAATCATTGCAACTGAACTATCATAATAATTTAATCAAAACCACCCTTGATTATTATCTTAGACTTCTAGCTTTGCGTCCTTATATTTCTACAAGTTTGCCCTCATTTTCATCAACTTTCTGCTTAAGTATATTCCCCTCATTTAACTTTGTCAACTATTTATTTACATTTTTTTACGTTTTACGTTATATTTCAATTTTTTTATCAATTCAAAAGGCCCATAGTCTTACGAACTATGAGTCTGATATACATTTCACATATAAAACCTGTGTCAAATTTGAGTCAAACTCAAATTTCCGGTCTCGCAAACCCTGGATTTTACAAGGCTTAGTCTAATGTGTATGGCATTAAAGCGACATTATGAACAGATATTCCTCTGCTGCCTGTTTTGCAGCATAAACACGGCAACAGAATTTCCACCTGATTTTTGTGCAAAATGGCAGTCACATTCCCGTGCTTTCCCTTTCAACAAGCGTAACCGGAAGTGTAATAACGGTTTCGGTTTTTTTCCCTTCCCTCAGTTCACAGAGCTTTTTTATTGCAATTTCCGCCCTTGCAGCTCCATCCTGCTTTATGGTGGTAAGTGTGGGAGACACCATTTCACACAGAGGAATGTCATCAAAGCCGGCAACAGCAATTTCTTTTGGAACGGAGATTCCGTTTTTTATCAGAAAATTCATTAAATCAACCGCATAATAATCCGAAACGGCAAACACGGCGGTAACCTGATGAAAAATTTCTTTTTTCTCTTCGTAAAATCTCCATCTGTCCTTTTTATTCATGGGAATAACCAGTGTAATGACGTTTCCGGTATCCGCACCTGCACGAAAGCCTTCAATACGTTCTTTATCCACTCCCGTTTCATTATCGGAGATACACAGCAGCCGTGTATGACCGCCGTTCTTAAACAGTCTGCCGACACGGTATCCACCGTCATAATTGTCAATAATTATGTTCACAAACCGTTCCGGTTTTTCACAAAAACCGTCATATACCACAAAGGGGATTCTCATATGATTTCTGAGATATGCATAATCCTGATGACAATATCCTATTACGACCAGCCCCTCCATGTTCCACATGGATGCAAACTGCAGGATTTCTTCGGGATTTTTGGTCTTTTTTACCATCATGAACAGTCCGTTCTTTTCTATCTCACATGAAAGATAATTGAGTGATGACGAAATAAAGGCATCCTCAAAGGTATGTCCTTCGTATTTTTCATGGTCATTTACAAAAACACCTATTATCTTTGAAGAATTTCTTGCCAGAAGAATGCCTGCCATGCTTGGTATGTACCTGCGTTCTTCTAAAAGTGCTTCCACACGCTTCACTGTATCGTCGGATATTTTTTTTATTTTTCCGTGTATGACATTTGACACGGTTGCCGTACTTAGCCCAAGCTCATCCGCTATGTCACTGATTCTTACTCTCGGTTCGTCCATATACTTATAATCTGACTATTTTTCCTTCGTCATTCCTTATGTATTTAGAAGCAAAATTCTTATTTTCAACAATTAACTGCTCATACGCTTCAGGATTTTCCATGCAGTACCTGAATGCATATACTGCCTTGGTTTTTATATTTTTTTCCGTCTGCTTCCGTGCTATTCTGTCCGGAATAATCCTTGAGCCGTAAATATAAATTATCACGGCAAGTGCAATCAATGCTATTCCGCCTATTATGAAGCCCGCTCTTCCCTTACCCATTCCTATTAACATTCCTCCGCCAGCTATGGAACAGCAGGCTGCCATTCCCGAAAGTGCACTCACGAGTGTAGCTCCCGGTGCATAAGCATAAATTCTGTAAAACATTTTTCTGCCTCCTTTTTATCCGGTCTTATTATAAATTATTCTGTTATTTAATTCAATAATATGTTATAATGCGGAAAAATAATGAGGTAACAAAGTTATGTACAACAGAATAAACGAGTGGGACCGTATGATTTCCGGAAAATTATATAACTCCGGAAGCAGTGACATTAAAAAGCAGCATAACCTTGGAATGAAACGCTGCGATAAATTTAACCGTATACCGGTATGGAGAAAAAAATCCCGTTGCAGGGCAATGGAAAAGCTTATTCCTTCGTCAGCTGGAAAGCAGCTCGGTATATTTGCACCGTTTTACTGCGAATACGGTGTCAATATACATGTCGGAAAAGAATGTTTTATAAATTATAACTGTGTTTTTCTTGACGTTTCTCCCATAACCCTCGGAGACGGTGTGCTTATCGGAAGCAGCGTGACGTTAGCCACTCCAAATCATCCTTTTCTGGCAGAAGAACGTCTGTGTGCCGATTATCCTGACGGCAGGCATGATTTGGAATATTCCGCTCCCATAACCATCGAAGACGGCTGCTGGATATGCTCCGGTGCAGTAATCTGCGGAGGCGTCACCATTGGTAAAAACAGTATTATTGCTGCCGGTGCAGTAGTCACCGGAGACATTCCCGACAACTGTCTTGCAGGAGGTGTTCCGGCAAGAGTAATCCGGAAGTTAGATGAAGGTGACCGCATTAATGTATGGGAATCATATGAAAAAAATGAAGTTCCCGTACCTGCAGGAAAAAGGACATCAATGTGAAACAGCTTATATAAAACGATATTTATTTTCCCCTGCCGATATTGTAACAAATGCAGTCTTACATTGTACTGCTTTCCTTTGTTAAGGAAAGCAGACTCTCAATATGTGTGAAGCTGTTGAAGAAATAGAAGGAGAAGCTCTCGGTTGTGCGTCTTTTTACTTTCAGGCTGATGCATTTTCTAAATTAACCCTTAAAACCGTACCGCTGAAGCTGCTGTATCCTAAGTCACCTTTTTCTATATTAGAGCCGAGACCGATGTATAAGTATCCGTCATTATATACGAAGCTTCTTGCAAACGACTGTGTTGTCATGCTTATGACCCTTCTGAAAGTACTGAAGTCAGAATCCGTTTCAAATACCGTTGTTACATAGTTATCGGTTCCTTTCATTTCTGATGCCAGAAAATAATATTTTCCGTCCAGTTCAAATGCATCCCTTACCACATAATTTTCGCAGCCGCTTCCCAATGATACCTTGGAAAAATTCTCCACTCCTTCTGCTTTAAATATTCCGTTCTTTACCAGAACAACCTTATTGCCGACCGTAAATTTTGCAAAAAGATTGTTATTGTTATCACTTTGAAGGGTTTCAATTCCAACCTTCAGTTTTCCAAATACAGCCTTGTTATCTTCAAAATTAAAATAGTAATCCCTGACGGTATAAATACTGAGGTAGTTTGCAACTGCCCCAACTCCCCGTATTGCTGTTCCGTCATATACCTGAACAAAAATATTTTTATCCCTGTCATACTTAAACAATCCTCCGGACTTCACAGGAGCAGTGGCAGCATGAATTGCATAGAGTTCATTTTTATATACAAACATATCATATACCCTGAGATATTCGTTTGAGGATGCATCTGAATTAAGCTTTTTGCCGCCGGCAGTGTAAAAATATACGTTTTCTGCTTTCACATCCGTACATAAATCCGTTTTATCCATTACCTGTACACAGGCATCAACCTTTGTAAAACCGGCATTATATACCGAACCGCTGAAAAATATCCTGCCGTCATATTCTATCATGTCATAGAAATGTATCCCGTACGGAAACGCCGCATATTCCTTCCATGTATTGCTGCTTTCAATATATTTGTAATAAGCCGCATAAGCCGGCTGTCCTAAAGGGTCTGTCGCCAGTGCATACAGACTTCCGTCCATTATAAAAAACCTTTCAACGGCTTCCGTATTCAGCCCGCCCGTACTGACCGCACCGGACGAACTTGTATACGACGTGATGTGCGGCTGTGCTGAATCATTTGTATAATAATAAACAGGTGTTGAGCCTGTATTACTTTCATAATCACCACAGCAGATAAATACCCTGCCGTTTAATGCCTGCATATCCCAGATATTTTTTGCAAATCCGTTACTGCCGTATCTTGCCGTAAGCACGGCAGAACCTAAATTTTCCGGAACAACCGTTACATTATTCAATGCCGCCAGAGCATTAGCATAAGTTATTGCCTGTTCTGTTGTTTCAGCCTCCGTTGCTTCCGCAGTTTCACTTTCCGTCGTTCTGTCAGCGGCAGGTACTTCCGTTGTTGACCTGTTCTCTGCTCCCGTACTTTCTGCAGTCCGTTTCTCCGTGGCTTTCTCCGTGAATTTTTGCGTGAATTTCTCCGTGCTTTCCGCGGTCCGTTTCTCCGTGCTTTCTGCGGTCCGCTTCTCCGTACACGTATTCTCCCCGCCGTCTTGCATACTTTCCGTCATTCCCTCTGACCGGCTTTCCGGTATTTCATATGTACTGTCTTCCTCTGACAACGTATACAGAGTACCCGGGGCAGAATCTGTCGTCTCTTCCACATCTTCCGTCTGACGTTCTCCCGAATATCCGGTCTCTTCGTAACCGGTTCGTGATTCAGCTGACGCAGTACCTTCTCCTGGTGTCCGTTCGTTTTTACATATTAAAAAAACACCTGCTCCAAGCAGTACAATAACGGTTATTATAATAAAAAATTTCTTCTTCATCTGTTTTCTCCTCTTCTGTGCGTAGTATAGCACATTCACAATAATTCTTAAACAATTACCAGACAAATTTATATTTTTGAATTATTTATCGGCAAAGTGATACAGGCAATTGTGAACATTTTACAACATTAACATTTAAAAGAGCAAAAAACACTTGAAAAAAACAAAGAGCAAATACTACTATTAAGTTATCATATATAGCGAAATTGCATTTAAAAATTTTACAGGAGGTCCCTTCATATGAAAAAAATTTTTTCTTCGCTCATAATGGCGGCGGTCATATTACTGCTGTATCATATACCGGTGGATGTCCATGCACAGGCTCAGACTTCCGTATATCTCCCGAGTCAGTCCATTACGATAAAGAATACGCACATTGAAAGCGACAGATATTATTATGTGTTTAACAATGAACTTATGATGTCTGAGGATGTACTGCAAGACAAATATCTGTATTATGATGCAGCTACGGGTGTTTTAAAGCTAAATAATTTTGACTATGGCAAATACCACTTTTTAGCCTTTCCCTGTTCGACCAAACATATCAAAGGCATTTTTCTCGTTTGTGGGAACATATCAATCATCACCATCCTACCATTACGAATAATCTGTGCGTAGGCATTGCCCCACAACAGAAGGTGAGTCATCAAAGTTTCTCTAAAAACAAACGATGTCATCTCAGGATTCGGCTCATCGTGGAGTAAAAAATAAAGTGGATGTTTTACCGCTTTTTCTTTGCCTCCATTATTAGTGTATTTGTATAGATGAATGGGGAGTCCTGCAATCGCCTCAGATAAAATTCTGACGCAGGCATACACTGCAGTCATCTGCGTGGCAGATCTTTCATTGACTGGTTTACCGGCTGTACTTCCTCCAAATAGGAATCGATAACTGCTGCCGTTGATACTGTTCTTAGGTGCATCCCTCGACCTAAAAATACCTGTAAATATTCCCATACGCATTCACGCTCCTTCCTAAAATGAGCATAAGAAAAGCACCTATCCGAAGATAGATGCTTAAATACGCAATAAATTTTCGATTACAATATAGGTTACTTT
>CAYONC010000024.1:0-14692 GCA_964405265.1 uncultured Butyrivibrio sp. | reverse complement strand
GATATTTGTAATAAGGATTACTCCACCTTTGTAGATGTAGTTCAATACAAAGACCGCAATCCTAACAAATATGATCGAAACAAATTTGAGAAAGAAGAAATCAAGCGAATATGGGAGCAGAAAGATGATAAGTATTATCAAATCATATTAATGCTACTGTATAACGGAGTAAGAATTTCAGAATTCTTGGATTTGAAAAAGGAAAATGTCCATCTGGACGAACAGTATTTTGATGTAATCAGCAGTAAAACCGAGAATGGAATCCGAAAGGTTCCTATCGCAGATAAGGTCTTACCCTTCTATAAAGCTTGGTTTGAAGATAATACGAAATGTGATTACCTCATCCATACAGAAGATGGCAAGCACTTTAAATACCGAAATTATTATGACAGCTACTTCCATCCACTAATGGAGCAACTTAAGATTGAGCGTACACCACATTGCTGCAGACATACTTGTATTTCTATGTTAGCCGAAGCTGGTGTCGACCAGACGATTATTAAGAAAATTGTGGGACACTCCGGTGCAATGACTTTAACCGAGAAAGTATACACCCACTTCGATGTGAAGGAGCTTGTAGATGCGATTAATAAGATTTAAATTACGAAAGGACATTCCCAGATTTCTCTGAAAATGTCCTATACATATCATTGATATTCGTGTTGCATACTTGTTGCATATGTGTTGCATACCATTTGAAATCCAACACATCCGGCAACTTTCCACAACCTCTGTAACCCTTGTAAAATGGGCTTTTCTCGATATTCTCGTATATGAGAAATTATCTCTTTGAGAACTGCGGTGCTCTACGTGCTGCTTTGAGACCGTATTTCTTACGTTCCTTCATTCTTGAATCTCTTGTAAGGAATCCTGCTGCCTTGAGAACAGGTCTGAAATCGTTGTCTACCTTAAGAAGCGCTCTTGAGATACCATGTCTGATTGCTCCTGCCTGTCCTGTTGTTCCGCCACCATGTACATTTACGGTTATATCATACTTATCAAGCGTATCCGTAGCTACGAGCGGCTGTCTTACGATAACCTTCAGTGTTTCAAGACCGAAGTAGCTGTCTATATCTCTCTTGTTAATTGTAATCTTACCTGTACCGGCTGATACATATACTCTTGCAATACTGCTTTTTCTTCTTCCGGTTCCATAGAACTTTGCGCCTGCTGATTTCTTAGCTGCCATTGTAATTTCCTCCTTCTAATTAAAATGTTAATACTTCCGGCTTCTGAGCTTCATGCTTGTGGTCAGGTCCGGCATAAACGTGGAGTTTAGTATACATTTCTCTTCCTAAAGGTCCTTTTGGAAGCATTCCCTTTACTGCATATTCAATTACTCTTTCAGGATGCTTTGCAAGCATTTCCCTAAGAGTCGTTTCCTTAAGACTTCCAACATAATCTGAATGTCTGTAATAAATCTTCTGGTCAAGCTTTCTTCCTGTTACTTTAACCTTCTCTGCATTAACTACTATTACATAATCACCTGTATCAACACTCGGTGTAAAAACAGGCTTATTCTTTCCTCTTAAAACCTTAGCGATTTCAGAAGCAAGACGTCCTAATGTATATCCTGTTGCATCAACCACATACCATTTTCTCTCAACTGTTGATGCACTTGCCATAAATGTTTTCATTGGTTTACCTCCTTGAGATTGTCAGATATATAAATTTGTCAGCCCGGCACATCCGGTGTGTCCGTCACCTTAAGCACCGATAATTTATTCAAAATGCCTTTCCGGGGCCATGGAAAAACATTTTATTCTAAATGTCGCCACAGTTAAACATTATATAATAGCCTTACCTACGTGTCAACTGTTTTTTATTGAATTCTTTGTATTTCCACCAGTGCAAGGCCCTTAGCCGGAGCCGTGGGACCTGCATACCGTCTGTCTGTTGCTTCTATGATTCCGGGTATTTCTGAAGGAGCTGTTTTGCCCTCTCCCACCCTTATCAGCGTTCCGGCAATTATTCTTACCATATTATACAAAAACCCGTTTCCCGTCACTCTGACGGTTATCAGACTGTTTTCCCGCTTCACGTGTAAATCATATATTGTTCTTATTCTGTCGCGAACCTGACTTCCTGATGCACAAAAAGAGGAAAAATCATGCTCTCCGATAAAATATGTACACGCTTTCTTCATGGCATCCACGTCAAGCTTTACATGGCAGAAATGACTGTAGAGCCGCATGACGGGATTTTCGACCCTGTCATTCCAGATTTTATATTCGTAGGTCTTTCTGCATTTCATGTTTCTCGGATGAAATTCGGATTCAACCTCACAGGATGAGATAATCCGTATGTCATCAGGAAGATAGGAATTTAGGGCATAGCTGATTTTTTCAGCCGGCATATGTGTATCTGCATCAAATACAGCAAGATTTCCATATGAATGGACACCTGCATCCGTTCTGCTTGCCCCCGCCGTTATAATGTCTGCCTTAAAAAGCTTCTTCAGTGAATCTCTGACAGTTCCCTCTACGGTAACGGCATCAGGCTGAATCTGCCAGCCTGAGTAATTTGTTCCGTCGTAAGCAATCTGAAGCATTACTCTCATATTCCCGACCTCCTATATGATAAATCTGTTCCATAACACCTTTGCCGCAATAATACACGCAAGATATGCAGCCAGAGTAATGTATGCAGCCGCATCAACAGCTGAATATCTTAAAGGATGAAGCTTTGTCCTGCCTCTTCCGCCACGGTAACAGCGTGCTTCCATTGCTGCTGCAAGATCACAGGCACGCCTGATTGCGGAAACAAAAAGCGGTACAATAATCGGCACCATTGATTTTATTCTTACAATTAAACCGCCGCTTTCAAAATCTGCACCCCTTGCCTCCTGTGCCTTCATAATTTTGCCTGCTTCCTCTGCAAGAATCGGAATAAAGCGCAAAGCTATGGAAATCATCATGGATATCTCATGCACCGGCACTTTAATAATGTTCAATACCCGCAATGACTTTTCAAGTCCATCGGCAATATTGTTCGGTGTAGTCGTGTATGTAACTAATGACGAACCGATAATTAAATACACCATGCGGATACCCATATACAGGGACTGCTCAATTCCTTCACGCGTAATTTTTATTATTCCTGCTTCAAAAACGGGGTCGCCTTTTGTAAAAAAAAGATTACACACCATACCTATAATTATAACTGCCATAACAGCTTTCAGTCCGCGAAAAAAATAACCTGCCGGTACTTTTGAAAAGACTGTGACACATATCAGAAAAACTGTTGCAATGATATATACCACCGGATTTTTAGCCAAAAACAGGGATACTATAAAAACAACCGTTCCGAATAATTTCACTCTCGGATCCAGTCTGTGAATAACCGAATCCGCCGGATAATACTGTCCTAATGTTACATCCTTTAACACCGATAAATCCCTTTCCTTTCAAGTGCATTAATCACGCCCTCAAGTCCTTCGTCCATGGTTAATGCACCATCGTCCACATTTAAGCCTCTCTGCTTTAATGCTGACATTATGTATACGATATCCGGTGCAGAAAGTCCAATCTGTTCAAGCTTTTTATACTTTGAAAAAACCGAGCGTCTGTCTCCGTCATACACCATGGCTCCGTCATTCATAACTACAATGCGTTCCGCATATTCTGCTGCTTCATTCATACTGTGTGTTATCAGAATTATGGTAATTTTTTTATTTTCACGGAGTGATTTCAGCATATCAAGTATTTCTTTCCTTCCGCCCGGGTCAAGTCCGGCAGCCGGCTCATCCAGTATCAGTACTTCCGGCTTCATGGCAAGAACACATGCAATGGCAGCTCTCCTCTTTTGTCCGCCCGACAATTCAAGCGGTGAGCGGTAAAACAGTCCATTATCAAGTCCGGCAAGCGTAAGGGCTTCAAATGCCCTGAGTTCCGACGCTTTCCGGTCAAGTCCGAGCTTCTCCGGTCCAAAGCACACATCCTTAAAAACGGTACTTTCAAAAAGCTGATGCTCCGGATATTGAAACACAAGTCCTGCTTTCTGACGTAATTTCTTTATATCAAAATCAGGTTCATGCACATCCTGCCCATTGTAATAAACGTGACCTGAAGACGGAACCAGAAGACCGTTTATAATCTGCGAAAGCGTTGATTTTCCCGAGCCTGTATGGCCGATTATTCCGATAAACTCATTCTCACCTATTACAAGATTAATATCCTTTAAGGCATGTCTGATGCGTATATCACCTTCGTTATATACATAATTAACTCTGTCTAAAATAATTGACATACTGCCTCCACAAGTTCTTCATTCGTAAGAATGTCCTTTCTTACCGGATAGCCGGCTTTTCTCAGTCTGTGTGCCATTTCCGCCGCAGCCGGTGCTTCAAGTCCCATGGTTTTCAACTCTTCTACGCGGGAAAAAATTTCCCTTGCCGTTCCCTCCATGACTACTTTTCCGGAATCCATAACAAATATTTTATCTGCAAAAACTGCTTCCTCCATACTGTGTGTTATGAGGATAACAGTTACCTTTTCCTTTTTATTCAGCTCCCTTATCGTATTTATTACCTCTTTCCTCCCTACGGGGTCAATCATTGCCGTAGGTTCATCCAGTATTATACATTCAGGCTTCATTGCAAGGACACCTGCTATTGCGATTCTTTGTTTTTGACCGCCTGATAGTCTGTTCGGCGAATCGGTTTTAAAATTTTCCATGTGAACCGCTCCAAGAGCGTCGTTTACACGTTTTTCAATTTCCTGTTCCGGCACTCCGAGATTTTCCGGTCCGAAGGCAACTTCCTCCTCCACGGTTATTCCGATTATCTGATTATCTGGATTTTGAAATACCATACCTGCCTTCTGACGTATTTTCCATTTGTTATTCTCATCCGAGGTGTCCATTCCATCAGTATATACCCTGCCCTCCGTCGGAGTAAGAAGCGCATTTATATGTTTTGCAAGTGTGGATTTTCCGGAACCGTTGTGTCCCAGAATTGCTGCAAACTGTCCTTTTT
Source organism: uncultured Butyrivibrio sp. (assembly GCA_964405265.1). Lineage (GTDB taxonomy): Bacteria > Bacillota > Clostridia > Lachnospirales > Lachnospiraceae > Eshraghiella. Next base: position 9,717 of record CAYONC010000024.1, on the reverse strand, counting down.
CGATATTAATGCTGACACCGCTGAGTGCCGCAATCACATCCTCAACATTCCCGTTTTCATCACGCCGTATATAGTCAAATGCGAGATTCTCCATTATGACAATTCCCATTTTCCGCTCTCCTTCCGGTATAGCAAAACAAGACGAATGATGCATTGCAACACTCGTCTTGATTACACTCTTTATGCCTTGCTGAATTATACTAATTCAAGAAGAACTTCCATAGCTGCATCACCTTTACGCTGGCCAATCTTTACGATTCTTGTATAACCACCGTTGCGTCCTGCATACTTAGGAGCGATGTCTTCAAATAACTTATTAGCGACATCAACTGTCCTGGTATTCTTCTTTCTGCCTGAATTATCCGCAGGAACTTCAGTAACTGAGTAAAGAACCTTGTTCATCTGGCGTCTTGCATGAAGTCTTGAAGGCATATCCTTCCTGATTGTTTTCTCAACGCTGTCATATACTGTCTTCTTCTTGCCGTCAACAACTTCCTTAACTCTCTTACCGTCTTTATCCTTACGTGCTACTCTTGCAGTAACCGTAACAGTTTCAAAATTATCTTTTTCCTTAACTGCAAGTGCAATTAATCCATCAGCAACTCTGCGGACTTCTTTAGCCTTGGCTTCAGTTGTAACAATTTTACCATTGTAAAGCAAAGCAGTTACCTGATTTCTGATTAAGGCTTTTCTCTGGTCAGCTGTTCTTCCAAGCTTTCTATAACCTGACATTTGCTGCTTCCTCCTTGTTAATCTTCGCTTGGACTAAGCGATAATCCAAGCTCTTTTAATTTGGCAAGTACCTCTTCAAGAGACTTGCGTCCGAGGTTTCTTACCTTCATCATATCTTCTGATGTCTTGCTGCATAACTCTTCAACAGTGTTAATGCCGGCTCTCTTTAAACAGTTATATGAACGTACCGAAAGTTCTAATTCATCTATGTTCATGACTAAAACTTTCTCTTTCTCACTCTCTTCTCTCTCAACTATGACACTTACGTCCTTAGTCGTTTCTGAAAGATCAATAAAGAGACTTAAATGCTCACTAAGTACTTTTGCCGCAAGGCTCACTGCATCATCAGGTGAGAGTGTTCCGTTGGTATATACTTCCAGTGTGAGCTTATCATAATCTGTTACCTGACCTACACGGGTATTCTGAACAGTCATGTTAACACGTTCAACCGGAGTGTAGATTGAGTCAACCGATAATACACCGATTGATGTACCTTCACGCTTGTTCTTCTCGGAACTAACGTAACCTCTGCCGTTAGTGATTGTAAATCTCATATACAATTTACTGTCACTTCCGCCGTTCATCGTAGCGATAACCAAATCCGGATTAAGAATTTCGATATCTGAATCCACCTGAATATCCGCTGCCGTCACAACACCTTCACGTCCGTCACATTCAATATATGCGATTTTCGGTTCATTGGATGTGCTGTTATTCTTAATCGCAAGATTCTTGATATTCATAATGATGTCACTGACATCTTCTTTAACTCCCGGAATAGGACTAAACTCATGTAAAACACCTTCAATCTTAACCTGGCTCACTGCTGAACCCGGAAGAGACGAAAGCATTATTCTTCTGAGAGAATTTCCAAGTGTTGTGCCGTATCCTCTCTCAAGTGGTTCTACTACAAACCTGCCATATCTTTTGTCTTCAGATATCTCTTCAATTTCGATTCTTGGTTTTTCAAATTCGAACACTAAAAGCCCCTCCTTCTGTGGGTTGTTTTATATTGAGGGCGTCATATCCAATAATTTTAAAAATTATTATTTAGAATATAACTCGACAATAAGCATTTCGTTAACCGGAACATCAATCATTTCTCTTGATGGAACAGCCTTGACAGAACCTTTTAAATTCTCCTGGTCTGCATCAAGCCACTCCGGTACAACTCTTCCGCCTGTAACGTCAAGAATATCCTTATATCTCTGGGAAGACTTAGACTTCTCCCTGATTTCAATCGTATCTCCGGCACTTACAAGGTATGAAGGAATATTTACACACTTTCCGTTTACAAGTACATGCTTATGACCAACTATCTGTCTTGCTTCTTTTCTTGTTCTTGCATATCCTAATCTGAATATTACATTATCAAGTCTGAGTTCGAGCATTGACATAAGATTCTCACCGGTCATTCCGCTCATTTTATCGGCTTTTTCAAAGTAATTTCTGAATGGTTTTTCAAGAACTCCGTAGATGAATTTTGCTTTCTGTTTTTCACGGAGCTGAAGTCCGTATTCACTAACCTTCTTGTTGGCTCTTTCTAATTTTCTGTTTGATTTCTTATCTATTCCTAAATAAATTGGATCAAGTCCAAGTGATCTGCATCTCTTAAGAACAGGAACTCTATTAACTGCCATTGCTTTAACACCTCCTATTAGACTCTTCTACGCTTTGGTGGACGACATCCGTTATGTGGAACAGGTGTTACATCCTTGATACTCGTTACTTCAAGACCGCATGCCTGAAGTGCACGAATTGCTGCTTCGCGACCTGAACCAGGTCCCTTAACCATTACGTCTACTGATTTTAAACCGTGTATTAAAGCTGCCTTAGTAGCAGTTTCCGCTGCCATCTGAGCTGCATAAGGAGTAGATTTCCTTGAACCTCTAAAACCAAGACCACCGGCACTTGCCCATGACAATGCGTTACCTTCTGTATCAGTAATGGTAACTATTGTATTATTAAATGATGACTGAATGTGTGCCTGTCCGCGTTCAACGTTTTTCTTAACACGCTTTTTTGTCACTTTTTTTGTAACTTTAGCCATTTTTTAAACTAACCTCCCTTATGGGTTCCCGTTTATTCATCGGGTATTATTTTTTCTTATTTGCGATTGTTTTCTTAGGACCCTTGCGAGTTCTTGCGTTTGTCTTCGTCTTCTGTCCTCTGACAGGGAGACCTTTTCTGTGACGAATGCCTCTGTAGCATCCAATTTCCTGTAATCTCTTGATATTAAGGGCGATTTCTCTTCTGAGATCACCTTCTACCGTCTGACTTGCGTCAATAACATCTTTTATTCTGCCTACTTCTTCATCAGTAAGATCCTTAACACGAGTATCCGGATTTACTTTAGCTTCAGCAAGAATACGGTTTGAGCTGATTCTGCCGATACCATAAATATAGGTAAGGCCGATTTCAATACGCTTTTCTCTTGGTAAATCTACACCAGCGATACGAGCCATGTGCGTTACACCTCCATTTGTCTTATAATGTTGTTATATAAATTTATTTTAAGTGGCTGACAACACACCCTGGTGGTTCGCCACTGCAGCCGCATAACAATAGCGCTGTTTCCTGCATAAAAAACAGAATTATCCCTGTCTCTGCTTATGCTTAGGATTTTCGCAGATAATCATTATATTTCCTTTTCTCTTAATGACTTTGCATTTTTCACAAATAGGTTTTACTGATGATCTAACCTTCATGGAAATCCTCCTTTCTACGAAAAAGCAACTTTCATATAATAAAAGTTGAAAAAAACGTCCGAGTGATAGTATATCACACGATTATTATGTTTACAAGTAGAAATTTATTATTTTATTTATCTCTCCAGATAATTCTTCCTTTTGAAAGATCATATGGAGATAACTCAAGTGTAACCTTGTCACCAGGAATAATTCTGATGTAGTTCATTCTGAGTTTACCGCTTATGTGTGCCAGTACCTTATGTCCGTTTTCAAGTTCAACCTGAAACATTGCATTAGGAAGTTTTTCAATAACGGTTCCTTCTATTTCAATTACATCTGTTTTTGACATTCTTCTGCCTCCTGCCGTTTCTTAATATGGTTCAGATATTTTTTAATGGAATACTTTATATCCTCATCGTGGAGCCGGTTCTTTCTGATTTTATCAGCAATCTGCTCATCTCTATAATCTATTATTTCAAGATGCCTGATATTCTTAAGCTTTGGGTTCCCCACCTTTTTAAGTCTGCCGTCTGCTACCCGGATACCGTTTTTGTCATCCGTTATAATATAATAAGTGCCTTTATCGTGCCCTGCCGTTGCCATGCACATACAACCAGTGTATTGTCCTGACATTTTCATTACTCCACTTTCATATTGAGAGAAAGAATTTCGCATCCTTCTTCGGTTATCAATATTGTATTTTCGTAATGTGCCGATAAAGAACCGTCATACGTGACTACGGTCCATCCGTCATCCAGCCAGCATACCCTGTATGTTCCCATGTTTATCATGGGTTCAACAGCAAGTGTCATTCCTGCCTGAAGTTTTATTCCCCGGCTTTTCTGTCTGTTATTGGGAATATCCGGACTTTCATGAAGATGCGTTCCTATTCCGTGACCGCATAAATCCCTGACAACTCCGTACCCCGCCTTTTCAGCATATTCTGCTATTGCATTGGATATCTCATGAAGATGACATCCGGCTTTTATATTTTTTATGCCTTCAAAAAAGCTTTGTTCGGTTATTTTTATTAACCTTTCAGCTTCAGGTTTTATGCTTCCTACTCCGTAAGTTCTTGCTGCATCCGAATGATATCCTTTGTATATTACTCCGGCATCAAGGCTTACGATATCTCCGTCTTTTAATATTCTTTTCGGGGAAGGTATACCATGTACAACTTCCTCATTAACTGATACACATATTGAAGCAGGATATCCGTTATAATCAAGAAAAGAAGGGATGCACCCATAACCTCGGATTAATCTTTCTCCTTCTTTATCTATTTCATATGTTGATATTCCCGGCTTTATAATTTTACCAAGTTCATCATGAACTGATGCAAGAATTCTTCCGGCTTCACGCATCAGTTCAATTTCCCTTGAAGTCTTAACTGATACAGACATTCTTATTCTCCCAGTATTGAAACTATGTCGCCGAATACGGCTTCCATTTCCTTAGTTCCGTCAACTTCATGAAGAACCTTTTTATCCGTATAATAATCAATAAGCGGCTGTGTCTGTTCATGATATACATTAAGCCGGTTTTTGACCGTTTCCGGCTTGTCATCATCACGGAGAATCAGTCCGGCACCGCATTTATCACATATTCCTTCTACTTTCGTAGGGATATGAACGATATGATAGGTTGCTCCGCATGATACGCAGGCACGCCTTCCTGACATACGGTTTATGATGTTTTCATCCGGCACTTCCACGTTAATTGCAAAATCAACTTTATCATTGATTGCAGAAAGTGCTTTATCCAATGCTTCCGCCTGTGGAATTGTTCTTGGAAATCCATCCAGAACATATCCGTTTTTACAGTCATCTGCCTTGATTCTGTCAACAACTAAGTCAACCACCAGCTCATCAGGTACAAGCTCTCCCTTGTCCATATATGATTTTGCTTTCTGTCCAAGCTCTGTATTATTTTTTATGTTAGCCCTGAATATATCTCCTGTTGAGATATGAGGTATTCCGTACTTATCACAGATTTTATCTGCCTGTGTACCTTTGCCTGCTCCGGGTGCACCCAACATGATAATTTTCATAATTCAGCCTCCTGTTTCCGATTACTGTTTTAAGAAACCTTTATAATCCCTGACAACCATCTGGGATTCCAACTGCCTGAATGTTTCAAGAATAACACCGACAATAATTATAAGTGAAGTACCTCCAAATGATACATCGGCATTAAACAATCCTGAACATATAATAGGTATAAGTGCTACAATCATGAGACCAATCGCTCCGATGAAAATAATTCTGTTAAGAATTTTTGTCATATAATCGGACGTAGGTTTTCCCGGCCTTATGCCCGGTATAAATCCTCCGCTTTTCTTCATGTTATTCGCCACTTCAACCGGATTAAACGTAATTGAAGTATAAAAATATGCGAAGAAAAATATCAGAGCAATATATATCAGCACGCCTAATGTATATATCATGTTATTTCTGTTGAACCATGTGTTTGATGATAACATTCTTACAATTTTTCCGCCTACGGTGCTGTAATCAAAGTTCGGTTTAACGAACTGTATGATAAGCATCGGGAATGTCATAATTGACTGTGCAAAAATTACCGGAATGACTCCCGCCGTGTTCACCTTGAGAGGAATACATGATGACTGTCCGCCATATGTCTTTCTTCCCTGTATCTTCTTGGAATACTGTACCGGAATTCTTCTCTCTCCGCCGCACAACAGTATGGTAAGAAAAATAGTTCCCAATATTACGGCTGCAATTATAAGTACCGCAACCGTTGCCTTAAGGACACCTTCGCCTTTGATAAATGTCTTATAAAGTGAAATAAAATCCTGCGGCATACGTGAAAGGATATTAATAACAAGGATAATGGAAATACCGTTTCCGATTCCCTTTTCGGTAATTCTTTCACCAATCCACATAAGGAGTGCCGAACCTGCCGTAAGTATTGATATCATTGTTATTGATATTCTTACTTTTTCAAATCCTGACATTGAGGAATATCCTTCAATAAGTCCTGATCTTCCGAATCCGATAACCATTGCGATACTCTGGATTAAGGCAAGGCCTACCGTTACATATCTCGTTATTGTTGCTATTTTCTTTCTGCCGTCTTCTCCATCCTTCTGCATTTCTTCAAGCTTTGGTATTGCTATCGTAAGAAGCTGCATAATAATCGAAGATGTAATGTATGGTGTGATGCTCAATGCAAAAACATTCATCTGTGTAAGTGAACCTCCGGTAAAGGCATCCACCATTTCAAACGCATCTCCGTTGAACAGTGCGGCTAACTGTGTCCTGTCGATGCCGGGTATTGGAAGAAGACTTCCAAACCTGACAACGATAAGCATTAAAAATGTAAAAAATATTTTTGTTCTGATTTCTTTAAGTCTAAAAGCATTTGCTAATGTTTTAAACATTAAATCACCTCACAGGTTCCGCCAAGAGCCTCAATTTTTTCCTGAGCCTTTGCACTGAAAGCGTTAGCCTTAACGGTAAGCTTCTTCGTTAATTCGCCATTACCGAGAATCTTTACTCCATCTTTCGGATTCTTAACAATTCCTGATTCGATTAATGAATCAACCGTTACAACTGCACCATCTTCAAAGCTTTCTAATGCCTTTAAGTTGATACCTACTATTTCAAGGCTGTTTCTGTTTGTAAAACCTCTCTTAGGTATTCTTCTGTATAATGGCATCTGACCGCCTTCAAATCCCGGTCTCGGAGCACCTGAACGTGCTTTCTGTCCTTTATGACCCTTACCGGCTGTCTTACCATTTCCTGAACCGTGTCCACGGCCTCTTCTGAAATTATCACTCTGCTTAGATCCTGCTGCAGGCTGTAAATTTGATAAATCCATTTTTACACCTCCTATTCAGATATTATGCTTCTTCAACCTTAACTAAGTGTCTAACCTGTGCAATCATGCCTTTTACTGCATCATTTGCAGGTAATTCAACTGTCTTGTTAAGTTTTGTAAGTCCAAGTGCTTCAACTGTTTTCACATGTTTTGGAACAGCACCAATTGTTGATTTAACTAATGTTACTTTTAACTTATCTGCCATTCTTTGCTACCTCCTTATTTGTAAAGCTCTTCAACAGTTTTACCGCGAAGCTTTGCAACTTCTTCCGGTGTCTTCAGCTTTGATAAGCCTTCAATTGTAGCAAGAACAACGTTCTGTTTGTTATTTGATCCTAATGATTTGGTACGGATGTTTCTGATTCCTGCAAGCTCTATTACACTACGTGCCGGACCGCCGGCGATAACACCGGTTCCTTCAGGCGCCTTCTTCAGAAGCACTGAAGCACTTCCGAATTTTCCGGTATAGTCATGCGGAATTGTTCCGTTCTCATCCACAGGAACTGAAACAAGCTTCTTAATGGCATCTTCTTTTCCTTTACGTATTGCTTCAGGAATTTCAATCGCCTTACCAATTCCGGCACCAACGTGTCCGTTTCCGTCTCCTACTACAACAAGTGCGGAGAATCTCATATGACGTCCACCTTTAACAACTTTGGTAACACGCTTAATTGATACTACTTTTTCATTTAATTCTAATGCGCTTGCATCAATAATTGTATGTCTCATTCGTTTCTCCTTCCTGCTTAGAATTCAAGGCCAGCTTCTCTTGCTGCCTCTGCTAATGCTTTTACTTTGCCCTGATAAATGAATCCGCCTCTGTCATATACAACAGTTGTGATTCCGTTTTCAAGTGCTCTTTTTGCGATTACTGTTCCTAAGTAGGCTGCTGCTGCAACGTCATTTGTCTTCTCTAATTCAGCCTTAACTTCCTTTTCGGTTGTTGATGCTGCACAGAGAGTCTTTCCAACTGTATCGTCAATAATTTGAGCGTACATATGATTGTTGCTTCTAAATACAGCAAGTCTTGGTCTTTCAGCCGTTCCGCTGAAACGATTACGAATTTTTCTATGCTTGTTCATACGAACTTCAGCTCTTGATTCTTTGCTAACCATCTCTAATACACTCCTTTAATTACTTCTTACCGGTCTTACCGACTTTACGTCTGATAACTTCATCAGCATACTTAATACCTTTGCCCTTGTATGGTTCAGGCTCTCTCTTGCTTCTGATTTCAGCTGCATACTGTCCAACCTTTTCTTTGTCAATACCTTTTACAAAAATGGTATTCTGGTCAGGAACTTCTACTTCAATTCCTTCAGGATCCGTCATTTCAACAGGATGTGAATATCCAAGGTTGAGTACTAATGTCTTTCCGTTTTTCTGTGCTCTGTATCCTACACCGTTAACTTCAAGCTTTTTGGCATAACCTTCAGTTACACCTACTACCATGTTATTGATTAATGTTCTTGTAAGACCATGTAATGACTTCATTTTCTTGGTATCATCCGGTCTTGAAACACTGATAACATTTTCTTCTGCTTTAATTTCCATACCTGCCGGCAATACTCTTTCGAGTGTTCCCTTAGGTCCTTTTACAGTCACTTTGTTATTTTCTGCTATATCCACGGTTACACCTGCAGGTATAGCGATAGGCATTCTTCCGATACGTGACATGCCGTTACCTCCTTAATTTCAATACAGATTATATCTGTTATTATTGTCTGCCTGTATCCTGTTACCAGATATAAGCAAGTACTTCTCCGCCAACATTAAGCTTTCTTGCCTGCTTGTCAGTAACAACGCCCTGGTTGGTAGAGATAATAGCTATACCAAGTCCTCCGAGAACTCTTGGTAACTCATCCTTGCCTGCGTAAATACGGAGACCCGGCTTAGAAATTCTCTTAAGTCCTGTTATAATCTTTTCATTTTTATCTTTTCCATACTTCAGTGTGATACGGATGTTCTTGAAATTGCCGTCTTCAACAAGTTCATATTTCTGAATATATCCTTCGTTGAAAAGAATTTCAGCTATTGCACTCTTCATTTTTGAAGCCGGAACATCAACCGTATCATGCTTTGATGTATTTGCATTACGAATTCTTGTAAGCATATCTGCAATTGGATCTGTCATCTGATTCGTCCTCCTATATAATCTCTTCATAACTTGGTAAGACAAAGCTCAGTTTGTCTTACCTGTGCAGTCCGGTATTTTACCAGCTTGCTTTTTTTACACCGGGAATCTGTCCTTTGTATGCTAATTCGCGGAAGCAAATTCTGCAAATTCCGTATTTTCTTAAATAAGCATGTGGACGTCCGCATATTTTGCATCTTGTATACTCTCTTGTAGAGAACTTAGCAGGACGCTGCTGTTTAATTTTCATTGAGGTCTTAGCCATTGAATTTCCCTCCTAAATTATTTTTTGAACGGCATATTGAATAATCTCAATAA
>CAYONC010000023.1:0-17668 GCA_964405265.1 uncultured Butyrivibrio sp. | reverse complement strand
GACATTCAAGTATGACAACTACTCAAAAGACATACTTGCACATCATTCAGGAACTTGAAAACAAGGATATTGACTTGGTTATGCGTTCCTTGTCGGGTTTGAGCTAAAATACAAATATCAGGCTTACGCTGATGAAAGGTGATTACAAGTCGTTAGAGAGTGAATAACTCTCTGCGACTTGCTTTTTAATAACCGTTGCAAATTCGGAACGAAACGGTTTTGTGCTCTGTCCCGGAACAACTATTTCAGAACGAATTTAATCAGCATTTCAGCCTTTTCGGCTTCCTCGGAAGACATTGTTTTTTTCATGCTTTCAAAAAGACTGTTTATTTCGCCGCCTGAGAAATGAATATCTTCCTTTTTTGCCTTGTTTACGAATGCAAATAACAGTGGAACAAGTTCATCGGAGTTCTTTCCTTCTGCCATTACGGTAAAATCGTTTAAAAGCTTTGATTTTTTTGGGTCGAGATTTTCCATAAACACCTACGAGTTTAAAATTTTTTGATAAGATTCATATAACTGCTGCTGTTCAGGTGATAAAAATTTTTTTAACATATCTGAATCAGAGCCCTCCTTCTGCAGATTCTGAAAACTGCCCATCAGCTCATTCAGGTTGGAAAAACCGGAAATCATATTGAAAATTTCAACATCCTTCTGAGGACAGAAGCGTTTTATTTCCTTAAGCATATATTCCCTGTCATGGTTACTGCGGAACAGAGGTGACGGTTCCGTTATATCCTTAAAAAAATTTATTGTATTAACCAACTCAATTATCCGTATTGCCAGTGAAAGCATACGCTGTTCCTTAAGACCCGCAAAAGGTATAAAAGCCTTAAGCATCTGCAGATATGTACCGGATGTGGCAAGGTCAAATTCCGTAAGCGGAAGATTATCCTGACTGTTCATGATGTGCCCCCTTATCTGATAAGATTATATGCAGCGGGGCGGTATATAATGACAGAGTGCCGTATGGCGGCACCCTGTCACTGCTTTTACTATCCGATGAGTGCTATTAAAATGATAATCCAGAGTAAGTTGTTGCTGCCGCAGCCGTCTCCGCATCCGCTGCAGCCGGAATTTCCAAAAAGACTGTTTCCGTCGCCGCATGCACAGGAGAGAATGAGAAGAATTAATATAATGCTGCAGCTGCTGTTTCCTCCTGAAAGTAATCCGGTGCCGCTGCTTCCGCAACCGCAACCGCAACCTGTTGCTGCTAAATCGCTCATTATGAATCCTCCGGTAAAATAATTTGATTTACAATATACAGATATTCAGCACTGACTGTTTTGTTACATAAATTATTGATTTTAAATTATAATAAGTCTATAATGGTGTATTATTCAGAATGGAGAATTGAGAGAATGAACAGAATATCAATGACTACTCCCCTTGTCGAGATGGATGGGGATGAAATGACAAGAATATTATGGAAGATGATTAAGGATGAACTTCTTTTACCTTTCATAGACCTTAAAACGGAATATTATGATTTGGGACTGGAATACAGGAATGAGACTGACGACAGGGTAACCGTTGATGCCGCCAATGCCACTAAGAAGTACGGCGTTGCCGTAAAGTGTGCAACCATAACACCTAATGCGGCGAGAATGAAGGAATATAACCTTAAAGAGATGTGGAAGAGCCCTAACGGAACAATCAGGGCAATACTTGATGGAACGGTATTCAGGGCACCTGTTATAGTTAAGGGAATAGAGCCGCTTGTTAAGAACTGGAAGAAACCGATAACAATAGCAAGACACGCCTATGGTGATGTGTATAAGAATGTGGAAATCAAGGTTCCGGGTGCAGGAAAGGCTGAACTCGTATTTACCGGTGAAGATGGAAGTGAGATTAGGGAAACCATACATGACTTTAAATCGTCTGGAATTATTCAGGGTGTGCATAATGTAGACAAGTCAATTGAAAGCTTTGCAAGAAGCTGCTTCAATTATGCACTTGACATGAAGCAGGATTTATGGTTTGCAACGAAGGACACGATTTCCAAGAAATATGACCATAATTTTAAGGATATTTTTCAGGAAATATATGATGCGGAATATGCTGACAGATTCAGAGAGTCTGGAATAGAATATTTTTATACGCTTATAGATGATGCGGTTGCGAGAGTCATGAAGTCTGAAGGCGGATACATATGGGCATGTAAGAACTACGACGGAGACGTCATGAGCGACATGGTGGCAACGGCATTTGGTTCGCTTGCGATGATGACTTCGGTGCTTGTATCACCTGACGGATATTATGAATATGAAGCTGCACACGGAACGGTACAGAGACATTATTATAACCATCTTAAGGGACAGAAGACATCCACCAATTCGGTTGCAACGATTTTTGCATGGACCGGGGCATTGAGGAAGAGAGGAGAGCTTGACTCCAACAGCAGTCTCATGGAATTTGCCGACAGACTTGAGAAGGCATGTACGGATACCATTGAAAGCGGAAAGATGACGAAGGATTTGGCGCTTATCACGACAATGGATAATCCGGAAGTATTGGACAGCTTTGAATTTATAAAAGCAGTCAGAACCCGGCTTGAAGAAATGCTCTGATTATAATGAAAGCTGGTTATGAGTGAATATGAAGCACAGAATAAGGAACGGTTTAAATGAATATTATTGTATGGTTTTTAAGGATGCATTCGGTATCCTTAAAAAGGGAGGAGCAGGACTTCTGTTTTTCGAGCTTATATACAAGATGTCTTTTATCGCCGTTTTTTATCCTGTGCTTATTTTGTCCTTTAATTTTACGCTTAAAGCTGCAGGACTTAAATTTCTTACCAATGATTATCTTCTAATGTATTTTAAAAATCCGGTTACGATTCTGTTCATTGCAGCCGGACTCCTTATAATTGCGTTTTATACGTCCTATGAGGTATCATGTCTGTCGGTTTGTTTTGATGCGGCACATCACGGTATAAGGCTCACGGTCTCAGATATTTTTAAGGGCGGAATTAAGGTAATGAGGGCTTCTCTTAAGAAGAAAAGAATCAACACGCTTTTTCATATAACCGTTATATCACTAATGATGAACATAACCCTGTTCGGTTTTTTTCTGTCCAATATCAAGATAAACAGTGCAGCGGTGGAAATCATTAAGACGTGGAAAATGCCGCTTGCCATAGTCGGAATACTTACGGTTGTTCTGTTTGTATACTGCATGCTTCACATATTTACAATGAATTACGTGGCATATGACGGTGATGACATAACGGACAGCAAAAGACAGAGCAGACTTCTCATAAGACGCAGGGGTCTTAAAACCTTCGGAGTTATGCTGGGCTGGAACGTCATAGTCCTGTTTGCGATTTATGCCGTGTATTTTATTATTGCACTGCTGATAATTGCCGGTGTATTCATTTTGGACAAGGTTAATCTTGGTATGGCGATATATCTGTCCGTATTCAGGGTGGCTCTTACCATAATCAAGATACTTATGCCTGTAATTTCACTGCCTGTGTCCTATGCAGTCATTACAGGGCTGTTTTTCAGATACAGGGGAGATACCGGAAATGAACTTTTTATCGGAGACATCACGGAGAGCCTGAAAAAGAAACACGGACATTCATGGGCAGGAAAGGCATTTACGGCATTATTGTCACTGACCCTTATTGCCGTAAACATATTCTACCTGTTTAAATCCTTCAGAACTAATCCGTTCTATAATGTGGAATATCTTAACGACGCAACCGTTACGGCACACCGCGGCTGCTCATGCGATGCACCGGAAAATACAATGGCGGCATTCAGAAATGCTGTTGAAGCAACTGCAGATTATATAGAGCTTGACGTTCATGAGACCAATGACGGCGTGATAGTGGTTATGCATGATGACAGTCTGTACAGAACCACAGGCGTAAACCGCAAAATATATAATGTTACCTATGATGAGATAAAAGAGCTTGATGCAGGCAGCTGGTTTTCAGATGACCCTGAATTTGCAGAATGCAGGATTCCGACGCTGGAAGAGGTTATGGCTTATACATCGGGTAAAATTAAGCTTAACATAGAGATAAAACTGTCCGACAGTGAGCCGGATCTTGTAAAATCCGTTGCAGAGCTTATTGAAAAATACGGTTATGCGGATGAATGTTATGTCACGTCCATGAACTATGATGCACTTACAGAGATTAAGGGATACAATGAAAATATCCGGACAGGATATATTCTGACGATGGCGTACGGTGATTTTTATGACATAGAGGATGTGGACGCATTCAGCATCAATATGGCATATATAGACAAAAATGTAATTGATGAAATTCATTCACGCGGCAAACAGATATTTGCATGGACCGTTAATGACAGGGAAACCGCAAGAAAGCTGACTGTGATGGGTGTTGACTCCATAATAACGGATTATCCGGTTATGGCAAGGGAAGTGGTATATGACAGGTATTCCCATACACTTATCGGTAACGTCCTGAGCTCTGTATTTAAAAAGTAAAATACAGGCACAGTTATTCATTGATTTTTACAAAAACAGGAATTATAATTAAAGGTATTATAAAAAACAATAAAATGATGAGCGAGGTAACAGCATGAAGAATAATAAAATAGTTGTGGCACTCGGCAGAAATGCATTCGGGGAGACTTTCCCGGAGCAGAAGGCCAATGTTACCAAGGCGGCTAAGGCAATAGCTGATCTTGTGGAAGCAAAGTATCAGGTGGTGATTACACACAGTAACGGTCCGCAGGTGGGAATGATACAGACGGCAATGACGGAGTTTGCAAGACTTGATTCAAAATATACCGTTGCACCGATGTCATTGTGCAATGCAATGAGTCAGGGATATATCGGATATGATTTGCAGAATGCAATCCGCACGGAACTCCTTAACAGGGGAATATATAAGACGGTTTCTACCATTATAACACAGGTTAAGGTTGATCCTTTTGACGGGGCATTCAATAATCCTACCAAGGTAATCGGCAGATATATGACTGCGGAGGAAGCAGAGGCTGAAGAGGCTAAGGGTAATTATGTAACGGAAGAGGATAAGGGCTTCAGAAGAATAATTGCGGCACCTAAGCCTCAGGATATATATGAAATAGATGCGGTAAGAACACTCATGGAAGCAGGACAGGTTGTTATTGCGGCAGGCGGCGGCGGTATACCGGTACTTGAACAGAGAACGGTTCTCAAGGGCGCAAGTGCAATTATAGAGAAGGACTATACTGCGGCAAGGCTTGCAGAGCTTCTTGATGCGGGAACACTTTTATTTCTTACCGAAGGAGACAGGCTCACAATCAACGGTGAGAACGGACAGCAGTCATTTGATGAAGTAAGTGCGGAATCACTCAGGCAGTACATCAATAAGGACAGTCTTGGCGCAATTACAACCCTCCCTAAGGTGGATGCTGCCGTTGGCTTTGTGCTTGCAGGTAAGGGCAGGAAGGCAGTAATTGCCAATCTTGAGAAGGCTAAGGATGCGCTTCTCGGTAAAACAGGAACGACAATAATATAGAAGAGGCAGATATCAATGAGTAAAGTAACAATAATATCAGGTTTTCTGGGTGCAGGAAAGACAACGTTCATTAAGAAGCTTATAGAAGAGATATATAAGGGACAGAAGGTTGTGCTTATAGAAAACGAATTTGGTGAGATAGGTATTGACGGAGGATTTCTTAAAGATTCCGGAATACAGATTAACGAGATGAATTCGGGATGCATATGCTGTTCACTTGTGGGAGATTTCGGAGAAGCACTTAAGAAGGTTACGGAAGAATATTCTCCGGATGTAATAATAATAGAGCCTTCCGGAGTCGGTAAGCTCTCAGACGTAATTGCGGCTGTTGAGAATGTCAGTGAGGAAGCGGGACTTGAACCGGATAATTTTATAACGGTTGCAGACGCTTCAAAATGTAAAATGTATATGAAGAATTTCGGTGAATTCTATAATAATCAGATAGAAAGTGCGTCCGTGATAGTTCTCAGCAGAACACAGAATATAACGGATGACAGGGTCGAAGATGCGGTAGGACTTATCAGGGAACATAATACCGGAGCAGCCGTTATTACCACACCATGGGATGAGCTTACCGGTGAACAGATAATGTCGGCACTCAGAAGAACATCCCTTGTGGACGAGATACTTGAAGATATTGAACATGGGCACCATCACCACCATCATCACGACCATGATGAAGAGTGCTGCTGCCACCATGAAGACGAAGAGCATGAGCATCATCACCACCATCACGACCATGATGAAGAGTGCTGCTGTCACCATGGAGACGAAGAGCATGAGCATCACCACCATCATCACGACCATGACGAAGAGTGCTGCTGCCACCATGGAGATGAAGGTCATGAGCATCATCACCACCATCACGACCATGATAATGAATGCTGCTGCCACCATGGCGAAGGACACGGTCATCATCACGCTGATGACGTTTTTAACAGCTGGGGCGTTGAAACTCCGCACAAATTTGACAGGCAGGAAATTGAATCAATTCTAAAGAGGCTTGTTGAGACGGATGAATTCGGAATGATTTTAAGAGCCAAGGGTATGGTTCCGGATAAGGACGGTTCATGGATTTATTTTGATGCCGTTCCGGGAGAATATGAGCTCAGA
The DNA here is from genome assembly GCA_964405265.1 of uncultured Butyrivibrio sp. Taxonomy (GTDB): domain Bacteria; phylum Bacillota; class Clostridia; order Lachnospirales; family Lachnospiraceae; genus Eshraghiella. Next base: position 11,070 of record CAYONC010000023.1, on the reverse strand, counting down.
ACCGGAACACCGGAATATACAGGCAAGTTATGTGTTATCGGAACTGCTGTTGATGCACACCGGATGGAAGAATTATTTGGATTAAGATAAGGATATATTTATGGAAATACCTGTTTTTATTATTAATGGATTTTTAGAAAGCGGAAAGACATCTTTCATAAAGGATACTCTTTCCGGTGAAGATTTTAACGACGGAACCAGAACCCTCGTCATTGCGTGTGAGGATGGTGAAGAGTCATATGACGAAGCCGGGATGAATAAAATCAATACTAAAGTGGTAATGGTGGAAGACATGGAGGAGCTTACTAAGGATTTCTTCATAAATAACTGCAACAGACACAGGGCTGAAAGAGTTATTGTGGAATTTAACGGTTTGTGGAACATGGGCGGCTTCATTGACTCGCTTCCGTCCTTTATGGAAGTAGTGCAGATTATTACCCTTGTAAATGCAGAGACATATGATATGTATCTTGCCAACATGAAGCAGATTATGATGGAACAGTACAAAATGTCTGAAATGGTCATAATCAACAGATGTACCGCCGGTTCAGACAGGGCGGGATACAGAAGAAGCGTTAAGGCTGTTAACGGAAGGGCACAGGTATTTTTTGAATCATCTGACGGAAGCTCTAATGAAATAGAAGAAATTCTGCCTTTTGACATTAACAGCGACGAAATAGACATTTCGGATGAAGATTACGGAATATGGTATATGGATGCCATGGATAATCCTGCAAAGTATGACGGCAAAATAATAAAAGCAAAAATTGTTGTTTATAAGCCTCAGGAATATTCAGGAAAAAATACTTTTGCACCGGGACGTTTTGCAATGACCTGCTGTGCGGATGACATAAGATTTATAGGCTTTAAGTGCAAATACGATAAGGCCCTGCAGCCGCAGATGGATGTATTTAAGGACAGGGATTTTGCATATCTTGTGGCGGAAGCAAAAGTGGAGTACTGTCGTGAATATCAGGGTAAAGGAATTGTTCTTCATGCGGTAAGCATTGAAAAAGCGGAAAAACCTGAAGATGACCTTGTTTATTTCAACTAATATGGAGGGTGTATGGTTTTTAAGAAAGCAGGAATTATTTTTTTGTCGGCATTGATGCTCGTTACGGCTTCATCATGTTCGGGAAGAAACGCCGTAAAACATGATAACCGGCTGGCAGATGTGGAATTCGATGAGTTTTGTGATGACATGTTTAAGGCAATGATTGCAGGAGACAGCCTTAATGCACATTTTACGATTTCCAACCCGGAAGAATACGGGATATCATATACGGCGGAGGACATGACGTTCGGTTCTTTTTCAGAGGAGAATACTCTGGCATCGGAAGCCGCAATAGATGAATATATTAAAGTACTCAGTGAATTTGACAGGGACGGTCTCAGTGACAGTCAAAAGATAACTTATGATACTCTCATGTGGTATCTTGAAACTCAGGATGCATATGACGGTTTTATGTACATTCAGAATGTACTCGGAATTTCATCAGGTATTCCGGTTAATCTTTCTACCAATTTTATAGAATTTGTGCTGTATGATGAAGAAGATGTTGAAGAATACTTCTGCTACATGAAGAGTCTTGACGATTATTTCGGGAGCTTTGAGGAATATCTCAGGAAGCAGGCGGAAGAAGGTTATTTTGTCACGGACAGGCTGGCTGAATACAATATCGGTGTGTGCAGTGATTTCGTGGAAAGCGGCGGACTTCCGCTTACTCAGTCATTTGAAGCTAAAATTAAAAAGCTTTCACTGGATGAGGATATCGAGAAGAAATATATCAGTGTCAATAAAGAATATGTGGAACAATATGTTATGTCATTTTATGAAAATACGGCAAAGCTTCTGGAAGAATTAAAGGGAAGCTGCAGGAATACCGGCGGGCTTTCAAATTATGGCGAAGAAGGTATACGCCTTTACAGGGCAATAGTCAGGAACAAAACAAGCTCAGACATGACCGTTGAAGAAGTTATAGACTATGTTGACGGGAAAATTGATGAAGTACTTGAAGAAGTCTATGATGAGATTATGAAGGATTTTACCGTTACGGATTATCTGTATACATATCAGCCTGAATTTGATGCACCTGAGGATGTACTGGAGCATATAATCAGCTGTATGGATAAGGATTTTCCGGCTCCGGTGACTGATAAATATTCCATAGAATATATGAGCAGTGCCTGTGAAATTGAGGGTGTTCTGGCATATTACGTAAATCCGAGAATTGATAATCTGAGCGTTAATAATATTAAGATTAACGGTTCAACGGTGGGCGATGATATGTATACGCTTTATACCACACTTGCACACGAGGGATATCCGGGACATCTGTATCAGACTACCTCGTTTTTTGCCAATGAAGACATTCCGGCAATAAGAAAGGCATTGTCATTTATCGGTTCGTCCGAAGGATGGGCAGAGTATGCTTCAGAAACAGCAGTCAGTTATCTGTATGAGCTTGATGAGCTTCCTGAAAATTACGGCACAATAATGATAAATGACAGTGAATACGGATATCTTATAATGGCAAGGGCAGACCTTGGAATAAATTTTGAAGGCTGGACGGAAAAGGAACTCGGAGAATTCCTTGAGGACTTTGATATGAACAGTGACGACATAGTTGATTCGCTGTACCATTCGTGTGTATCGGATGCAGGCTCAATTCTTCCGTATGCAGTAGGAACACAGCTTATGAATGACTTGAAAGACAGGGCACTGGAAGAACTCGGAAGCGACTGTTTAAAAAAATTCAATTCATTAATAATTGAACTCGGAGAACTTCCTTTTCCTGTCTATGAGACACTGTTAGATGACTGGATTGGCAAGAATAAATAATTTTTTCAAATCCAGTCTGCCATAACCCTGTGTGAAACGGTCGAGTCCTATATCGGCTGCACACAGATGAATCAGATTTTTAAAACGGCTGTTTGTAACCGTATGGTCTGCAGACAGCAGAAGGGCGGCGGCTCCGGAAACCACGGGTGTGGACATGGAGGTGCCGCTTTTTACGGTATACGAATTGTACAGACCGCAGCCGGTTATGCTGTCTCCCGGCACCACAATATCGGGCTTCAATATGTTGCAGAGTGTGGGTCCCTTGCCGGAAAGTGAGGAGCTGCCTTTCCTGACATGGGGAGTGTTCCAGCCGCATGAGCCGACCGTAATTATTTTACGGCTTATTCCCGGTGTCGTTATTGTATGGTAACCCGGCCCGTTATTGCCGGCAGATACTATTACCGTAAGACCATCATCCCATAATGAGTTTACGGCTTGGACAAGAGCACTTCCTTCTTCATCACATGAACCGGCACGTGTTCCTATGGATATGTTTACAATCCTTATGTTATATCTTTTAATGTTTTTTCTTATCCATTCAATTCCGGAAATTATGATTCCGGATTTACCGTGACCTGTTGCATCAAGCACCTTAACGGGTATTATACCGGAATCGGGTGCCATTCCCGTATACTTGGAATTAACAATACCCCTGCCGCATATTATTCCGCTTACGTGTGTTCCGTGAGAGTTATCATCATAGGGCGTAATACGGTGATTAACCTCATCACGAAAATAAATTATGTTTTTTGATAAATCCCTGTGAGGGAAAACTCCTGTATCAAGGACAGCCGTATTAACCCCCCTGCCGGTTATTCCCCGTGCATGAAAAGAGTGTAAATCAAACAGTCCGGCTATTTTATTCATGCTGTTTCTCCTTTACTGCCGTATATGTTAGTATATGAGAAAATTGGATTGCCGTTAAAATATGTTCGTGATATAATCTGATAGTACGAAAGGGGGACGGATTATGAAAAACAGAGTATTACATCCGGGAGACCGGGTAAGGCATTTTAAAGGCGGAATCTACCAGATTGTTGCGATTGCGGAACATTCGGAAACGGGGGAATCCTATGTGGTATATCAGGCACTTTATGGTGATTTTAAGTGTTATGTAAGACCATATGACATGTTTATGGGAGAAGTGGATCATGATAAGTATCCGGAGGTTAAGGAGCAGTACCGTTTTACGCATGCTGATGAGCCGGAGCAGTATGAAGGCGTTAATCCTTATCTGATGCGGTTCCTTGAGACGGATTCAAGTGCTGACAAGGCGGAATTTCTTGTGAAGAACAGAAATGTCATTGATGAGAGACTTCTGAGCGATATATCCGTATCTTTGGACATCACGGCGGATGAGGGTACACTTGATGAACGTATTGATGCCGTAATTAACTGCCTCAATACAATGTCAAAATATGAATGTGGAAGGCTTCGATGATAAGATATGAACAGATTTGTCAACAGCATAAAAGAGCAGTTTTCTAAAACGTTTAAAGATGTAACATTTGAAAAAATTGCCGTCAGACTGATAATGTCATGGCTGCTTACTGCAGTAATTATGCTTTATAAGAGCAAAATTTCATTTGTGGGTGCAAAATTTGCAGCAGAAGTTAATCTGCCCATGTTTATATGCTTTGTACTGATTTTTATGGCAGCATTTTGTGCAATGGGAAGATTCCGTGTATTTCTGTGGGCTGAGACATTCGGCCCCATGTTGCTTATTACACTGTACGGATTTTTAACGGTAAAGAGTAATCCGTCGGTTGTGTATATGCTCGGAATAGGGCTGCTTCTTGCAGCTTCAATAGCATATGCGGTTAATAAAACAGCCGTGACGGTTAGTATAAGAAAAAAATCGACCATGACTGTAATATGCATAATTGCCGGAATGTTTTACATTGCATATACGGGCGGCATAGCGGTTCTCAGATATGTGACATACCGAAGTCCGAACTATGATTTCGGAATATGGTCACAGATGTTTTATTACATGAAGAAGTGTTTTAAACCGCTGACAACGTGTGAAAGGGCCGAATACGGACTCATATCACATTTTGCCGTTCATTTTTCACCGGTATATTATCTGTACCTGCCGGTATATTTTATTTTTCCGTATCCGGTGACATTGAATGTCCTTCAGGTACTGACACTGGCATCAGGAGCTGTTCCGCTTATTCTGCTGTGCAGGAAAAAAGACCTGAGCAGGGCTGCCACGGCGGCATTTGCGATTATTTTCTTTATGTTTCCGGCATTGTTCGGAGGAACGACATATGATTTGCATGAGAACTGTTTTCTTGTTCCGATGCTTCTGTGGCTGTTTTATTTTATTGAAAAAGACAGCACTAAGGGAATCATAATTTTTACGGTACTTACTCTGATAATTAAGGAAGATGCGGCCGTATATACTGCTTTTATCGGCATATACATGATTGCGGGTCAGAAGAAATATTCCAAGGGAAGCACTGTTGCAGGTCTGTCGGTTGTGTATTTCCTGACAGTCTCATTTTTTATGAAAAAATACGGCCTTGGAATAATGGATAACAGATTTTCAAATTATATGGTTGACTCACGTACCGGAAGCCTTATGGATGTTATAAGGAATTTTGTAACTAATCCGGCATATGTGATACAGCAGAGCTTTTCGGTAAAAAAACTCGAATTTCTGTTTTACATGTTTGCACCACTTGGTTTCCTGCCTCTTGCAAGCAGAAAAATTTCCAATATTATTCTGTTTATTCCGGTTATATTGATTAATCTGGCATCTAATTACCAGTACCAGTATTCCGTTTTCTTTCAGTATGTATTCGGAAGTCTTGCGATACTTTTTTATCTTGCGGTAATCAATTATGCCGGACTGAGTGAGAGAGTGAGACGTTTCATGGCATATTTTGCAATATGCATGGCACTTATTGCAGCCCCTGCATGTGCAATGTCCAAGAACTTTTACTTTGATGTGTATAAAAAAGAAAAAGCGAACATAGAGCTGCTCAATGCAGCAATGGCATCAGTTCCAAAGGATGCATCGGTAACGGCATCGACTTTCTTTCTGCCGCACCTGTCTGACAGGGATGTCATTTATGAATACGGAACGATTGATACGGAAACGGACTATGTTGTTCTTGACATGAGATGGAAAGAAATAACTGACGATATAATAGAAGAGTATAAAGAAAAGGGGTATGTAATAGCTGATGAAAAGAAATCTTTATATGTTATTTTAAAGTATGATTAAACTCTATTGACTTTTAAGGGTTTAAATGAGATAATTACCAGGGAAATTTTGAATGGAGGATATTAGAAATGGCAACAAAAGCATATTACCCATTGAATGAAATAGGTGCCGGAAAAGTCGGATTTTCAAGAACAAGATCAATAATTGAAGCTGCCTTTTACGGTAACAATGTAATCAAAGTTAACACATTAAAGGAAGCATATGAACTTGCAAAGAATTCACCGGGAACCATTGTGACCGACATGCCTGTGTACAGAGGAGAAGAATTTGGACTTGAAAAAGATGCTAAGGTCCTTCTTTTCAATGATGGTGCTGTAACCGGACGTTATGCTGCAGCAAGACGCATCAAGGGTGAACCCGGCGTTGATGCCGTTAAGCTTGATAAAGTGGCAATGGATGCAGTATATGAGACACGCTTCAAGACTATGTATCACGCAGAGGTTTTTGTGGGTCTTGATCCTGAATTCATGGTTAAGGCACATCTTCTTATTCCTGAAGGGGAAGAGAATCTTCTCTACAACTGGATGCTTAATTTCCAGTATATGTCAGATGAATATGTTAAGATGTACAGGGATTCCAAGCCTGTTGGTGACGGTAAGGAACCTGATATTTATATTTTCTCAGACCCTCAGTGGGTTCCGGGCAACAGACCTGATGTAGATTACAGCTGCTTAAGCGACCCTCTTACACTCTGCTATTTTGATACTGATCAGAACTGTGCATGTATTCTCGGTATGAAGTATTTCGGAGAACATAAGAAGGGAACACTTACAATGGCATGGGCAATCGCCAACAGAAACGGTTATGCATCATGTCACGGCGGACAGAAGGAATATACTCTTGCAGACGGCTCTAAGTTTGTAGCATCTGTATACGGATTATCAGGTTCTGGAAAATCAACCCTTACCCATGCCAAGCATGGTGACAAGTATCCTGCAATTAAGGTTCTTCATGATGATGCATTTATAATTAATACGGATACATGTGCATCAATAGCACTTGAACCGACTTATTTTGATAAGACGGCAGATTATCCTACGGGATGCCCTGATAATAAATATCTTCTTACGGCCCAGAACTGTTCGGCAACGATGGATGAGGAAGGCAAGATTCAGCTTGTAACCGAAGATATCAGAAATGGTAACGGACGTGCAATTAAGTCAAAATTATGGTCGCCTAACCGTGTTGACAAGATTGATGCCCCTGTTAATGCCATTTTCTGGATTATGAAGGATCCTACAATTCCGCCGGTAGTTAAGCTTAAAGGAGCAGCACTTGCATCCGTTATGGGAGCAACGCTTGCCACTAAGACATCTACTGCAGAACGTGTTGCGGCAGGTACCGATATGAACGCACTCCGTATTGTTCCATATGCGAATCCGTTCAGAACATATCCGCTTGTTAATGATTATGTTAAATTTAAGAAGCTCGTTGAAGAGAAGAATGTTGACTGTTACATCATTAATACCGGAGATTTCATGGGCAAGAAGGTTACACCTAAGGATACTCTCGGTGTTCTTGAAACCATTGTTGAAGGAAAAGCATCCTTCAGACAGTGGGGACCTTTTGAAGACATTGAAATCATGGATTGGGAAGGCTTTACTCCGGATCTTGGAGATAAGGCTTATACGGAAGAGCTTAAGAATGCAATGCAGAACCGTGTAAATGCGGTAGAAGGCTTTGCAACCAAGAAGGAAGGATATGACAAGCTTCCTGATGAAGCTCTTGAAGCACTGAAGAAGATTGTTGAAGAAGCAGCTTCGCTTTAATCCTTAATTTCATAAGCGAATATAATTATGTGCAGCCCCTGGTGAGGCTGCACATTTTTTATTGAAATAACGGGTATGACATACTGCACTTTTTATTGGTTGCATTAAAGGCTTTTTTTTGTTATTATAATGAAATAGGGATGAGTTACGCTATTGGAGGATACATGTTTATATCAGAGATACCTGAAGGAACAGAGGTTGAGATTTCAATAATTAAGGCAGATAACAGGATGAATCTTAAGACGGCGCCTATGCAGCTGTCTAATTTTGAAGAGAAGATAATTGCCAAGCTTATGAAGAATTTTCCGCAGCTGCAATGTATACCTTTAGAAGTAATCCTTCAGGATGACCAGGTTGTCGGTTTTCCAACAACGAAGGAAATACATTATGAACTGTCCTGCACAATCAGCGGAAGATATTATGTATGGAAGACAATAATAATTAAGAATGTCAAGCTGTCAACAGGCAGGGACTGCTGTCTTGTATTGAGCCCTACAAGCGTTAATCCCGTTAACAGACGTGATTCGTACAGATTGTGGATTGGTAAGGAAGTGGATATATCACTCGGATTGGGCGGTAAGAAGTACAGGGCCATTCTTAAGGATTTAAGTGCTACCGGAATGGGAGTCCTTGTATCTGACGGAACCAAGTGCAAGGTTGGCACAAGTATGCATGTGCTTTATATTGACAGGGATACTGAAGCGGAGAAGGATGTTACCTTTAATCTGACAGGGAAGATTGTTAATGTTGTTGAGCTTTCTGAGGGAAAGTGGCTGGTAGGCTGCAGATTTGCGGAATCAAGTACTGCAATTGAGAAATATGTTTCCAAGAAGCAGTATGAGAAAGCAAGAGAGAACAGAAGCAAATAATTCATATGACGGAATGTTATTAACGGAGTGCTTTTTAATGCACTCCGTATTTTATGCAATGGGAAATTTTAACCTTCAATTAAATAAAAACGCTCCGCGGTGGCTTTTTTTACTATTGACAGTTGCAAAAAAAATGATATTATTATGATAATTTATTTTTTTACGGAGGATATGATATGAATACATTTATCGGTGTAGTAGGAGTTCTGCTTATTATAGGTGCATTCGTGCTTCTCGGACTGAGGAAAAGCAGTCTGGTTAATTTTAACGGAACGATTCCGATGGCAATAGCCGGACTGGTGCTTTTTATTCTTTCAATGAGCTTTACCATTATTCCTACCGGATACACAGGTGTAAGAGTTCTTTTGGGACAGGTAAATGATAAGCCTGCCAATAACGGATTATGCTGGAAGGTACCTTTTGTGGAAGAAATTAAGAAAGTGAATAACAAGCAGCAGGATATAGATTTTGTCGGAGTGATATGGGGCGAAACTGCAGACAGAACTGCAATAAGCTATGGCGGCATCACTGTTACATATTCAATTTCAGGTGACAAGTCAGCATGGATATATGCCAATGTGACTAATTATAAGGATAATCTTGTATCGACAGCACTTGTGTCATCAGCAATTAAGACGGCAAGCAAGACGCTTCAGGATGTCGATGCAACCAACAGAGGCAAGATTGAGCCGCTTGCACTTGAGGCAATACAGCAGTCTGTTGACGGAAAGTATGGCAAGGGTGTTGTTACAATCAATAAGGTGATTATAGACAATGCAGATTTTGAAGATTCCTACAATGAAGCAATAGCGGCAAAGCAGCAGGCACAGCTTGAGTATGAACAGCAGCAGATTAACAATCAGAAAAATGTGGAACAGGCTAAAGCAGAGGCAGAAGCTGCCATTGCGAAGGCAAATGGTGAGGCACAGGCAAAAATAATAGAAGCAGAAGCAGAGGCAGAAGCTAACGGAATCCTTGCAAAATCACTTTCAGATGATATTTTCAGACAGAGAATAATAGATAAGTGGGATGGCAAGCTTCCTCTTGTAAGCGGAGATAATGATACGATAATAGATTTGGGTTCAGTTACGGACAGTAAGGAATAAGGTAACTGCAGATGATTTTTAAAATGATTTATATGCTGATGCTTGCGATGAGAATGATTTTTTCATCATATGGTGCGGCAATGGAACTTAATAAAGAGCCGGAGACAATTACACTTGTGTCCGTGGGAGATATGCTTATGCACGCAGGAGCGAGCATACCGGCAATGAAGTCTGACGGAAGTTATAATTATGATTACCTTTTTGAAAATGTCTCATGGAAGGTAAAAACGGCAGATTTGGCAGTTGTCAACAATGAAGTGATTATGGGTGGAAACGAATTAGGAAATATAGGATATCCTAATTTTAACGTGCGTACCGAGATGGGGGATGCGGAAGTAAGGGCAGGCTTTGACGTTGTCCTTGCAGCCACCAACCATACACTTGATAAAGAAATGAAAGGAGTAAGCAATACAATACGCTTCTGGAAAGAAAATTATCCTGACATTTCACTATTGGGAATACATGGCAGCAGAGAGGATGCCGAAGTCATTACGATCAGGGAGATTAAGGGAATAAAAGTGGCATTGCTTAATTACACATACGGACTTAACGGTTATACCATTCCGGAGGGATATGAGTATGCCATAGACATGCTGACGGATGACAATAAGGATAAAATTATAAGTGACATAAAAAAAGCCGGTGAAATGGCGGATTTTGTGATAGTTTTTCCACATTGGGGAACGGAATATACATTTACACCGGATGAATCCCAGAAGAAATGGGCACAGATAATGACGGAAGCAGGTGCAGACCTTATAATAGGTGCACATCCTCATGTAGTACAGCCTGTTGAATGGGTTACGTCATCTAACGGAAACAGGGCGCTTGTATATTATTCATTGGGAAATTTTGTATCAATACAGTATTATAATTTTTCAATGCTCGGCGGAATGGCGGATGTGTCAATTACCAAGGACAATACGGGAACATATATATCATCTTATGATATGGATTTTCTTGTAACACATTATACGTCGGGACGCACTGCCGTAACCACATATTTTCTTGATGATTATACGGATGAGCTTGCCGGAAATCATGCAATACACGTTGAACCGGGAGAAAAATACATGGCTGTCAATGCTTCTTATCCATTTACGGTTGACGGACTGAAGAAGCTGGCAAAGAGCATATGTCCTGAACTTGCAGGATATTAGATGATTTATAAAAAAGGAACGTAACCTGAAAGGCCAATGTCATTAAGTTAATATTGGCGTAAGACAGAAATTTATAGAGAAGAGGCTGA
>CAYONC010000022.1:0-19472 GCA_964405265.1 uncultured Butyrivibrio sp. | reverse complement strand
ATTGAATTTCCCTCCTAAATTATTTTTTGAACGGCATATTGAATAATCTCAATAATTCGCGTGCTTCTTCATCTGTCTTGGCTGTTGTAACAACGATTACATCCATACCTCTTACCTTATCGATTTTATCATATTCGATTTCAGGGAAGATAATCTGTTCCTTGATACCAAGTGCGTAATTTCCTCTTCCGTCAAAGGATACAGAGCTTACGCCTCTGAAGTCACGTACACGGGGTAATGCTAAATTTACAAGACGGTCAAGGAATTCGTACATTTTTTCACCACGAAGTGTTACCTTGCATCCGATTGGCATTCCCTCTCTGATTTTGAAATTGGCTACTGAATTTTTAGCCTTGGTTGTTACAACCTTCTGACCGGCAATTATCTCAAGTTCCTTAACTGCCGTTTCAAGAACCTTAGAATTGTCTTTAGCTTCGCCAACACCCATATTTATAACGATTTTGTCAAGCTTTGGCACTTCCATTACGTTCTTGTATCCGAATTTCTTTACCATAGCATCTACTATTTCACTTTTATATAAGTCTTTGAGCCTGCTCACCGTTACAGACCTCCTTTCCTAATTAATCGATTACTTCACCGGTAGATTTTGCAATACGGACTTTCTTGCCGTCTTCAATCTTAAAACCGATTCTTGTTGTCTTTCCGTTGTGAACATACATAATGTTGGAAATATCAATAGGAGCTTCCTGATGTACAATTCCGCCATTTTGGTTCTGTGCACTCGGCTTTGTGTGCTTTGTAATCATATTGACGCCTTCAACAACTGCTTTGTGATTTTTGGCATCAACTGAAGTTACTTTGCCTTCTTTGTCTTTGTCCTTACCGGTGATTACTCTTACAAGGTCACCTTTTTTAATTTTCATTGTTGACACAGTAGACACCTCCTTATAATACTTCCGGAGCTAATGAAACAATTTTCATAAACTGTTTATCTCTTAACTCTCTTGCTACCGGTCCAAAGATACGGGTTCCCTTAGGGGTCTTGTCATCTTTGATAATTACAGCAGCGTTTTCATCAAATTTAATATATGATCCGTCTTTACGACGAGCACCTTTAACTGAACGTACAACAACGGCTTTTACAACATCGCCCTTCTTAACAACACCACCTGGTGTTGCATCTTTAACGGAAGCAACGATTACATCACCGATGTTGGCATATCTTCTTGTAGAGCCACCCATAACCCTGATGCAAAGAAGTTCTTTTGCACCTGTGTTATCAGCGACCTTAAGTCTTGTCTCTTGCTGAATCATGCAGGTAATCCTCCTTCAAATATTAGTTCCGAATTACTCGGCTCTGCTGATAAGTTCAACAAATCTCCATCTTTTGTTCTTTGATAAAGGTCTTGTCTCCATAACCTTCACAACATCACCGATCTGACATTCATTGTTTTCATCATGTGCCTGTAATTTATAAGTTCTTTTAACTATCTTGTTGTAAAGAGGATGCTTTACATGGTCCTCAACTGCAACTACGATTGTCTTATCCATCTTATTGCTTACGACCTTACCGGTACGTGTTTTTCTTAAATTTCTTTCTTCCACAACAAATTCCTCCTTCCTCGGATTATTCAGCAGCCTTCTGGGCTATGATTGTCTGGATACGAGCAATATTTCTTCTGACATCTTTAATTCTGCTCGTATTATCCAGCTGATTTGTTGCGTTCTGGAATCTTAAATTGAAAAGCTCCTTCTTAGCAGCTACTAATTCTTCATTTAATTCTGCAGGAGTCTTTCCTTTTAACTCTTCTACATACTTATTAATTTTCACTGTTGTCACCGCCTTCTAACTGTGCACGTGATACTACCTTACATTTAAGAGGAAGTTTGTGCATTGCAAGACGTAATGCTTCTCTCGCAACTTCTTCTGATACTCCTGCGATTTCAAACATTACACGTCCTGGTTTAACTACTGCTACCCAATATTCAACTGCGCCTTTTCCTTTACCCATTCTGACACCTAACGGCTTATGAGTATATGGCTTATCAGGGAATAATTTAATCCATACTTTACCACCACGCTTGATGTATCTTGTCATGGCAATACGGGCTGCTTCTATCTGTCTTGAAGTTACCCACTTTGGTTCAAGAGCGACAATACCGTATTCACCATATACGATCTTATTGCCTCTTGTTGCTTTTCCAGCCATAGAGCCTCGGAACTGCTTACGATGTTTAACTCTCTTAGGTAATAACATTACTGTTCGCTCCCTTCCTTAACTGATTTTGTTGGAAGAACTTCGCCCTTGTATATCCATACTTTAACGCCGACTTTACCATATGTCGTATCTGCTTCAGCAAATCCGTAATCTATGTCTGCACGTAATGTCTGGAGAGGAATTGTTCCTTCACTGTAAAATTCTGTACGGGCCATGTCTGCTCCGCCAAGACGTCCTGAAACAGATGTCTTGATACCTTTAACACCCGGTGTCTTCATTGCTCTTGACATAACCGACTTCATTGCTCTTCTGAAAGAAACACGGTTTTCAAGCTGAAGTGCGATATTTTCAGCCACAAGCTGTGAATCGCCATCCGGTCTCTTGATTTCCTTAATGTCAATCGATAACTTCTTAGAAGTAAGCTTCTGTACTTCTGCTTTAAGCTTCTCAATATCAGCTCCGCCCTTGCCAATTACAATACCCGGCTTTGCCGTATATATGAATACCTTGACTCTGTCAGAAGCTCTCTCTATCTCAATCTTTGAAATGCCTGCACTGTAAAGTCTCTTCTTTACGAATTTTCTGATATTGTAGTCTTCTACAAGATTATCAGAAAAATCTGCATCAGCATACCACTTTGAGTCCCAGTCTTTAATTACACCGACTCTTATGCCATGAGGATTTACTTTCTGTCCCATGCGTGTTCTCCTTCCTATCTTTCATTAAGCACGATTGTAATGTTGCTCATTCTCTTTTCGATTCTGTAAGCTCTACCCTGTGCTCTTGGTCTGACTCTCTTCATGATTGGGCCTTCACCTGCATAACATTCTTCAATGTAAAGGTTTTCAGCCTTCATTCCGTTATTGTTCTCAGCATTAGCAATAGCTGACTTTAAAAGTTTTTCTATAACTGAAGAAGCATATCTTGGATTGTATGAAACAATTGCAAGTGCCGTTGTAACATCTTTTCCACGGATTGCGTCTAAAACAAAGCATGCCTTCTGAACCGAAACTCTTGCATATGAAAGCTTTGCTGACGGTCTGGTATCTTTATTGGCATTTCTCTCTCTTTTAATCTGGGATCTATGTCCTTTAGCCATGGATTAAACCTCCTTCCAAATCTGTTAATTAACGAGATTTCTTCTCGTCTTTTCCATGTCCTCTGAATGTTCTTGTAGCCACGAACTCTCCAAGCTTATGTTCAACCATGTCTTCCGTGATGTAAACAGGCACATGCTTTCTTCCGTCGTGAACTGCAATTGTATGTCCAACCATCTGAGGATAAATCGTAGAACGGCGTGACCATGTCTTAATAACCGACTTGTCTCCTGATGCGTTCATTGCATCTACTTTTTTAAGTAAACTCTCATCTGCAAATGGTCCTTTTTTTAATGAACGAGCCATAATCTGACCTCCTTAACTACTTTATGCTTTTACCGTCTCTTCTTCTTACGATAAGTTTATTAGAAGCTTTGTTCTTCTTTCTGGTCTTGAGACCAAGTGCCGGCTTGCCCCATGGGGTTAACGGACCTGAACGTCCAATCGGAGCCCTGCCTTCACCACCACCATGCGGATGGTCATTCGGGTTCATAACAGAACCGCGTACTGTCGGACGAATACCCATATGACGCACACGTCCTGCCTTACCATAATTAATGAGGTTGTGCTCTGCATTACCTACTGTACCGATTGTGGCACGGCAGTTCAATGTTACCATTCTCATTTCTCCTGATGGAAGTCTTAATGTTGCATACTTGCCTTCCTTAGCCATAAGCTGTGCACTTGCACCGGCTGTACGGACAAGCTGTCCTCCTCTTCCCGGATAAAGCTCAATATTATGAATTTCTGTACCGACCGGTATATTTTCAAGCGGTAAGCAGTTACCAACCCTGATTTCCGCCTCTGCACCGTTCATAACCTTCATTCCGTCAGTTAATCCCTGTGGTGCAAGTATATATGCCTTTTCACCGTCTGCATAGCAGATTAATGCGATGTTGGCAGTTCTGTTCGGATCGTATTCAATTCCGATTACCGTTGCAGGAATACCGTCTTTATTTCTCTTGAAATCTATGATTCTGTATTTCTGTCTGTTTCCGCCACCGTGATGTCTTACGGTGATTTTACCCTGATTGTTACGTCCGGAAGTTTTCTTCTTAGATGCAAGAAGTGACTTTTCAGGTGTTTTCTTGGTAATTTCAGAAAAATCCGAGCCAGTCATATTCCTTCTGGAAGGGGTATATGGGTTGTATGTCTTAATTCCCATTTTCTGTTCTCCTTTCGATGTTTCAAATTACTGTTCTCCGGTGCAATATCTCATCACTTTTTCTACACCGGACTTCACTGCCGGACCGGATAATCCGGCGTGGTCTTTTCTGATTAAAGACCTGAGAAGATTTCAATGTCAGCGCTGTCTGCCGTAAGCTGAACTATTGCTTTCTTCTTAGCTGCCGTTTTTCCGTAAGTCATGCCTCTTCTGCGTGTCTTACCTTCAAGGTTCATTGTATTAACACTTGCAACCTTGGTTCCTTCAAACATTTTTTCAACAGCTTCCTTAATCTGAGTCTTGTTAGCTTCAGGATGTACAAGGAATGTGTACTTCTTGCTGCCCATGTCTTCCATACTTTTTTCTGTAATTACCGGTTTAAGGATTACATCATAATACTGTACGTTTGCCATTATGCATACACCTCCTCGATTGTTGCTACTGCATCCTTGGATACAATCATCTTGTCATATTTCAAAATGTCATATACATTGATTGTGTTGGTTAATGCCGTCTTGATTCCCGGAATGTTTCTTGCTGATAATGCTACATTCTTATCATCAGCGCCGGTTACTACCAATGCCTTCTTAATATCAAGATTATTCAGCACGGATACCATGTTCTTAGTTTTAATTTCATCAAATGTAAGTCCGTCAACCACGATGAACTTATTCTCAGCAACCTTTGATGTAAGAACAGACTTGAGTGCAAGATTCTTTTCTTTCTTATTCATCTTGAACGAATAGTCTCTTGGCTTCGGTGCAAATACAACTCCGCCGCCTGTCCACTGCGGTGCTCTTGTAGAACCCTGTCTTGCATGACCTGTTCCCTTCTGTCTCCATGGTTTTCTTCCGCCGCCGCTCACTTCTGCACGGGTCTTGGCACTCTGGGTACCCTGTCTCTTGTTAGCAAGCTGGCTTACTACTGCAAGGTGTACAAGGTGTTCGTTAACTTCAACGCCGAAAACTGCATCATTAAGTTCGATATCGCCTACCACTTTGCCTTCAATATTGTAAACAGATACTTTTGCCATTTCTGTGTTTCTCCTTCCTTAAAATCAGCTTATTTAGCCGACTTTACTGTCTCTTTCAATGTTACCAGTGATTTCTTAGGACCCGGTACTGCACCCTTTACCAGAATTAAGTTGCTGTCTGCGTCAACCTTAACAACTTCAAGATTCTGAACCGTTATCTGCTTGGCTCCCATATGTCCCGGCATTCCTTTTCCCTTGAATACACGGCTTGGATCAGATGAAGAACCGTTGGAACCCTGATGACGGTGGAATTTGGAACCGTGAGTCATAGGTCCTCTGTGCTGTCCGTACCTCTTGATTGCTCCCTGGAAGCCCTTTCCTTTGGAAATTGCTGTTGCGTCAATCTTGTCTCCTGCTGCGAAGATGTCTGCTTTAATTTCATCCTTAACAGAATAATTTTCAGCATCCTCAAACTTAAATTCTCTTACATATCTCTTGTAAGAAACACCGGCTTTGTCAAAATGACCTTTCTCAGCCTTGGTAACGCCGTGTCTGTTTCTGATTTCCTTGTTGCCGTTTTTGTCAACATTAACAATCTTTTCCTTTTTGTCAACAAAACCAACCTGCACTGCTGCATATCCGTCATTTTCAACTGTCTTAACCTGTGTTACGACACACGGGCCGGCCTGCAGTACAGTTACCGGAACGAGCACTCCGTCTTCATTAAAGATCTGGGTCATTCCGACTTTCGTAGCTAAAATCGCTTTCTTCATTTTAATTCCTCCTGTTTAAATCTACAGCGGTTCTCGTTTTACCGAGAACATCCTAGCAAGTTAAATATAAGTGGAACTGTTATGTTGCTTTTATATTAAACCTTTCAGGACTTTTCTGCCTAATCGTTGAAGACTTATCTGTTCTTCATCTTAATGTCGATGTATACACCGGCAGGCATTTCCAACCTTGATAAAGCATCTCTCGTCTTCTGTGTTGGCTCGATGATATCGATTAATCTCTTGTGTGTTCTCTGCTCAAACTGTTCTCTTGAATCCTTGTACTTATGAACAGCCCTGAGGATTGTAACAACTTCCTTCTTGGTAGGAAGAGGTACCGGTCCACTCACCTGAGATCCTGTCTTCTTAACAGTCTCGATAATTTTCTTAGCCGACATATCAACCATCTGGTGATCGTAAGCTTTAAGTGTAATTCTCATTACTTGACTTGCCATAAAAAAAGCCGCCTCCTTTTCGTACTTTGAAATCTGATACGTTGTTATCTCGTATCCCAGTACAACAAGTGGTGACTGTACACATCCCCGTGTGTGTCGCGTCTGACTAATCAAAAAAGAAGTGGAAAAACCTTCTTCTGTCCGCAACCTTCACGGTCATCTCTGCTATGTGCAGATGGTAAGTTGTACAGTGACTTGTCGTCAGTTTCCTAACTTGACATTCGCTCCACGGAAAACCTGTTAAATAACAGCAACCTCACGCTTCACAGCTATCATGTCACAGCAATGAATAGTATAATGTATGGATGTATAAAATGCAACAAGTTTAATTGTATTTTTTCGGAAACAATATTATTTTTTTAAACTGTTGGATTTTTCTCCTTTTTTATAAAAATGTTCAATGATTCCCGCAATCCAATCCGGCCAGAATTTTCTGAACATATCAAGGTCTTCCGCACTCCTGTCATTATCAGCAATTATTTCCGTGGTTGCAGATTCATTATGAATTCTGTGATACATTCCTGTACCCGGCAAATAAGCAAATGCACCTTTTTGCCGTGATATCTTTTCCCATGCCTGCCAGTCTGCATCACTTCTGTATCCCGCTTCAAAAATATTTTTCATAAGGTTGGGCATAACATAGGTTACTGCAGGACAGGCAATCGGTGAACCGAAGGAGAGTATTCTTCTCCTTATAAAAATGCTGTTTTGTGCAAACGCCGGTCTGAGCGGAAACAGCATAATTTTTTTTATGTTAAGCAGTCCGTTCCTGCAGACCTTTTCGCCTTCTCGAAGCTCGCCATATCCCGTAAATGCTATAAGCGGTTTCTTTCTTTTATTAATTACCCTGAGTATTTTTTCAAGATAATCCTCACAATATATGTCATCCTGATGTGCAATGGTTACTAACGGCGTATCAGCAGATGCAAGTGCAAAATTCCAGTCAAGTGCTATCTGTGGCGGTTCGTTTCTTACATAGATATCCTGTATTCCGTATTGTTGTGCAATATTCCGTATATGCTCATTAGGAGTTGATGTTGTTATTATTATCCTGCTTCTTATGGTCTGGTTCATAAGCGATTCTATACATTCCGCAAGATATTTGCTTTCCTTGTATGCACATACCACAAATGTATGGTCAGAAACGTTGTATTTCATCATGCATCACCTTTCATAAACAATATTGTATGGAAATATTATCATGCCTGTTTTTTTTATTCAACTTTTAATTATTAATTTATTTACAGTTCAGGTAAAAATAGATTATAATGTTTCCATTATATATTATAAGGAAGTTTAAAAATGTGGACAGCAGATAATTGGAAAGACTATGAAGTTATAGATACATCAGGCGGTGAAAAATTAGAACGCTGGGGACAATACACACTTGTACGTCCTGATCCCCAGGTTATATGGAATACCAAAAGAAAGCATCCCGGCTGGAAAAGAATGAACGGGCACTACCACCGAAGCAGCCGCGGCGGCGGCGAATGGGAATTTTTTGACCTTCCGGAGCAGTGGTCAGTTAATTATAAAAACCTGACCTTTAACCTGAAGCCCTTTTCTTTCAAACATACCGGTCTTTTTCCTGAGCAGGCGGCTAACTGGGACTGGTTTAGCAGTCTCATACGCAATGCAGGAAGGCCTGTAAAAGTCCTTAACCTGTTTGCATATACCGGTGGTGCAACCCTTGCGGCAGCTGATGCCGGTGCAAGTGTAACCCATGTTGATGCCTCCAAGGGAATGGTTGCATGGGCCAAGGAAAACGCTTCATCTTCCGGATTATCCGGTGCACCCATACGCTGGCTTGTGGACGACTGTGTAAAATTTGTTGAGAGAGAAATACGACGCGGTAATCATTATGACGGCATTATAATGGACCCGCCTTCATACGGAAGAGGTCCAAACGGAGAAATATGGAAAATAGAAGATTCCGTGTACTCACTTATAAAATTATGCGAGAAGCTTCTTTCTGATGACCCGCTTTTCTTCCTTATCAACTCTTATACAACAGGTCTTGCACCTGCAGTTCTTACATATATGCTCGGTACTGTCATATGTCCGGTGCACGGTGGACAGGCTGTATCTGATGAGATAGGTCTTCCTGTTACCGAAACCGGGCTTATACTCCCATGCGGAGCAAGCGGCCGCTGGTTCAGATAAATAAAAAGCAAAAACAAAATGTGCTCCATTCTCAAAGTAAAATGGAGCACAGCATTATAAAATTTTCCCAATGTCATTAATATTTCTTCAATATGAATGCACCTTCTCCGAAAAAGGAATCAAGTTCATCCTGTGAATCAATAAATTCTGTATTTTCCCAGTTAATGTCTGTCTTTTTTGCTATGTGTATCCCGGAAGAATCCTCAAGTACAACCGTATTGTTGCGGAACGTGTCAGGCAGATTTTCGTACGGATATTCTGACAGGTTTATAACCGTCTCGTCTCCGCAGTTTATAAATGTATTATTTTCAATTTTCAAACCTTCCATGTTAACGGAATGCGAGTGATCCCAAATAAAAATCGAACCGAGGCATACCGGATCATTGCCATCAGCGTCATGGGCAATACCTGTATTAACAAAATAATTTCCGCTTATTGATATGTTTTCAAAAGATATTTTTATGTTTGCATCATAAGAACCGTCAAGATAGCAGATTATTCCAAACCCTCCGTCACAATTATAAATCACATTGCCCGAATAGGTTATGTTTCCTCCGGATGTTGAATCATATTCTTCCAAATTGCCGGTCCAGCCGACTTCGCATGTTCCGGCGCCTTCACGTGAACCATAAAAATAATTATCACGGTATTCGCTGTATTCGCCATGGAAGCCGCAGGTTTCTCCTCCTCCGAAGCCGGTTTTTTGTTCATATGACATATTTATCGGCTGGTCACCACAGAAATAAACCTCGCAGGAATACATCCTGCAGCCAATTGCATTTTCGGTATTCCCGTTTGAAAACGCCTGATTTCCGCAGTTTTTTACAACAAGATTATCATAAGTACAGTTATTGCCGCATTGCAGACCCCAGCCGTTACACAGCTGCATGGATGTATAACGTGTTCCCGGATTTTCACTGCTTCTGTAATATAATATACCGGTGTCTGTACAGTCATACACATAATACTGACTTCCATCCTCGTTCTTATATTCATCTCCGGGATGCACGTCCACGAAAAACTGTTCATCATTAAGACTGTTTAAACTGAATTCACCGCCTCCGTTTGCATACCAGACGTCTTCCCAATAAAACGCATCTTTGTTGTCGGCGGATGAGGTATCATTTAATGTAATACTTCCAAGGAAGGGAACTTTTTCCTTATATATCCATATATCATCATATCCGTCAGCAAGGGTCCAGTAATCAGGATTTGCCGCATCGTCATAAAAGTTATATGACATGTCAAATACAGTTTTCTCGCCTTCTCCATATGTTGAATAAATGCAATTTGCCATTATGTTGGATATTGTATCCCTGTTCCATGTATCTCCGCGTTTAAATAAAAAAGTTGCGCCTTCAAAGCTCTCACCTTTTTCCCACATAAGATCACCGAGAAGGTCATTAATGTTATTACAGGTTTTCCATGCCGTTTCAGGGCTCAGCCCGTCATTATCATCATTTCCCGTACTTGAAGATATGTAATAAACCACACCCTCAGGAGTTGTATAATTGGCTGATTTTTTTATGGAGCTGATACGCTCCTGTACGGCAGCTGTATATTCAGATAAAACATTATCAGAATTATTACCGTTTCCGGGAATATCGTCCCCATCAGTTACGACAGAAGAACTCTGCTGTTCTCCCGTTGTTGCGGCGGGAAGTGTATGTTGTTCTTTGCCGCAGCCGGTAAATAACACAATTAAAACAGTTATAAGTAATACAGTTCTTTTCATGAAACACCTCAAAATACGGTTACGGATATTAATAACCAAGTTCTTTTCCAACGAGTATCACTTTTATTCTTCCTGCATGCCCGCTTCTTCTTGTAACAACAATCTGGTTGCAGAAGCAGTCGGGTGCAAGACAGTCAGCACACATGCCGGTCATGCCGCACGGTGTCTTTCTGTTTAGCCTGACTGCATTGGGCGGACAGGCGCTCTCCTTAATGCGCTTATATCCGTTTTCGACATCCGTCACTACTTTGTTCATTCCCGCAACAATAATAACATGGGCAGGTCCGTAAATCAGGCTTGCAACACGGTTACCGTTACCGTCTATGTTAATCAGTTCTCCGTTAAGGGTAATCGCATTTGTGCTCATAAGATAATAATCACTCATTACCGTTTTTGCAAAAACCTCTCTCTGTTCTTCCGGCGTTTTTGCCGTCGTTCTGTCAACAGGTACATAAGGGCCGTTTTTTACGGCTTCAATAAGTCCGCATTCTTTAATCGTTTCAGAGCCGCCCCATGCTACCATGCTGCCCTTTTTCATAAATGACAATACCCATTCAGCTGCTTCCTGTTCAGTTTCAAAATAAAATCCTTCAATATTTCTCTTTGCCAGCTTTTCAATTATCCCTTTAGCTTTAAGGGCATATGCATCCTGTTTAAATCCCATATGTAACCTCCACATTATTTCTTAGATTCTTTAAGTTCCTTTTCCAGCAATGCTACCTTCTGGGTGAGCGTGAACACATTTGCCGTAAGCTTTGACACCGCCACCGTAAGAATATATATAATCAGAAGTGATATTCCAAACCCGCACAGAAAAAGCATATTAACCGGAGCCGCAATTCCGATAAGTCCTGCAATCATATCCAAAAGTTTCGGAAAACACGTAAGTATTATACACACGAGTATCAGAAACAGCCACGGAAGACATAATCGGAAATCCAATTTCTTCCTGCGGATGTGAACCACCATAAAGGTCAGAACCACAAGCAGTCCCACAAGTATAATTATCTGTAATCTTGTTCCTATCATACGTTGCTCTCCTTCTTTTCTGATTTATTAAAATATTCCGCAATGATGGCAATTGTCACTTTTATCATATAGTATATGGATGAAAAAAATCTTATGGATGACCTTCCGCCCTGTCTTGCCCTCATTACAACAGGAATTTCAACGACCTTCATTCCCATTTTCAAAATATGAACAACGCTCTCAGGCTCAGGATAATCCCCGGGATAATTTTCAGCAAACATATTGATTACTTTGGAATTAACCATTCTCAGTCCTGACGTCGGGTCAGTTATCCTTTTATGAGTCAGAAGCTTTATCAGCCGGGTAAAATAGGTTATACCCATGCGTCTTACTGCAGATGACTGAAAGCCTTCCTTTTCCAAAAAACGTGAACCTATAAGCATATCTGCATTTTCTTTTTGCAGTGTGTCCGCCATCTCATTTAAAAAAACAGGGTCGTGCTGTCCGTCACCGTCAACCTGCACTGCAATGTCATATCCATTCTGATATGCATAGCGGTATCCCGTCTGAACCGCACCGCCGATACCAAGATTAACCGGAAGATTAATAACATTAAATCCGTTCTTTTCACAGATTTCCCCGGTTTCGTCGGTAGAGCAGTCATTTATTATTACGTAATCAAAATCTGCCGCATTCTTATTGATGTCGGCAATGGTGTTTTCTATATTCTCGCTTTCATTATAGGCGGGAATTATAATTAATTTTTTCATATTCAGTCCGCATAATCATCATTCTATCCCTGCGAATACCGGGATAAAAACTGCTTTGTTCTTTCTTCCTGTGGATTATCGATAACCTGCACCGGGTCACCCTGCTCCACTATGTATCCGTTGTCCATGAATATAACCTTATCTGCCACATCCCTGGCAAATGCCATCTCATGCGTTACAATAATCATGGTAGTTTTTTTATCGGCAAGTTCCTTGATAACCTTGAGAACCTCCCCCGTAAGCTCCGGGTCAAGTGCAGATGTAGGCTCATCAAAACACAGGATATCCGGATTAAGTGCAAGTGCCCTTGCTATCGCAACTCTCTGACACTGGCCTCCCGAAAGCTGATGGGGATAATTATCCATTCTGTCGGCAAGTCCCATCTGCGTAAGAAGCTTGACTGCATCTTCCCGGATTTCCGTCTGAATGCGTTTTCTGTCCGTTTTATAATCATCCCTTTCTTTTGCAAGAAGCTCCACCGCAAGCATAACATTTTTTAATGCCGTATACTGCGGAAAGAGATTAAATGACTGAAACACAAGTCCGAAATGAAGCCGTTTTTTTCTTAATTCCGAATCACGTTTTTTTCTCTTTACGGATGCATCACAGATTATTTCATCATTTACCCTGATTATCCCGCTGTCAAAATCTTCAAGAAAGTTCAGGCATCTTAAAAGCGTCGTTTTTCCGCTTCCTGAAGAGCCTATTATGGAAAGCACCTGTCCTTTCTCAAGAGTAAAGCTTATATCCTTCAAAACTTCCGTTTTATCAAAGGATTTCTGTATATGTTCAACTTCCAATATCGCCATAACCGTCCTCCTATTTAAAATACTGAAGTTTTTTTTCTAATCTGCCGAGAAGTATGGTTAATATTCCCACAAATAAAAGATAATAAACCGCGGTAAAAAACAGCGGCCACATTACACCGGAAATTCCGTGGGAGCCTTTCATAAATGACTGTCCCGCCCAGATAATTTCCTGCAGTGCTATTATCCTTGCAAGTGACGTATCCTTGACAAGTGTTATTATTTCATTGGACATCGGCGGAACAATTCTCTTTATCATCTGCATGAGCTTAATACGGAAAAATATCTGTCTCTTATTCATTCCGAGCACAAGACCTGCTTCCTCCTGCCCGGTCGGGATGTTTTCAATTCCGCTTCTGTATATTTCAGAAAAATAACAGGCATAATTAATTATAAATGCTACGGCTGCAGCAGAAAACCTTCCCGCTTCACCGCCTCCCCATATGGGATTATCAAGTATGAGACCCGGAAAATAAAAAATAATAAGCAGCTGAATCATAAGAGGTGTTCCCCTTACAATCCACACTATAAATTTAAAAAGATATTTCAGTGGTTTAATTTTAGAAGTCGAGCCGAACGTAATTATAAGTCCGAGCGGCATTGCTCCTATTAGTGTTACAATGAATAATTTTAAGGTCTGCAGAAAACCGGTATTAAGCGCTTTAATCACAACCGGAAACTGCTCAAGAAATAAATCCATTATTAATGCTCTCTTTCATAATTCATATACAAGGAAAAACAGAGAGCGGCACTCAGTCCGCCCTCTGTCCGGATAAGCTTCTTATTACTGTTCAATAAGTGCTTCCTGCACTCCGTATTTTTCTGCACACTTCTGCATACTTCCATCTTCATAGCTCTTCTTGAAAAATTTATTCAGTTCTTCAGTCAGGTCAGACTCTTTACGGAATCCCACACCATATTTTTCATCACTCAGGCGTACGGTATATGTTAATTTTGAATAAGACGTTCCTTCTCCTATCATTGCTCCGGCCATGAGTGAGTCAATTATTGCCGCATCAGAAGTACCTGAAGCGACCTCCATGAGCGCATCCGACTGAGCCGTTACTTCCGTATATTTAAAGCCATTGTCTTCTGCAACGTCACGTCCGGCACTGCCGCCTTCCACTGCAAATCTCAAATCCTTTATTGACTCAAGTGTGGAATACTTATCTGCATTTTCTTCAGGAACAACAACTATCTGCTGGTTATTGCAATATGCATTACTGCATGACATTGCACTCGTTACTTCATCAAGAAGTGTCATTCCGTTCCATACACAGTCAATAGTCTTTCCATTAAGCTCCGCAACCTTATTATCCCAGGTAATTTCCACAAATTCAACCTCAACTCCGAGACTTTCTCCAAATGCCCTGGCCATATCTGCATCAAATCCTATCCATTCACCATTGGCATCCGTATAATCCATCGGTGCATAGCTTGTAATTCCGACAACAAGCTTACCCTTATTCTTGACATATTCCATATCGCTCTTAGCTTCTCCTGATGTCTGTGCCTTACCGCAGGCTGCAATTCCTAATGCCATGGCACATGCAAGTACGGTTACCAATATTCTCTTCATTTTCATTTTTTCTTTCTCCATTGTTTTCTTAGTGATTTCAGTATACTAACACGTTATCGTGATAAAGTCAAGCATTAATTATCCGATTTTTCAAATATATTTTTTTCATTATTGTATATACTGCGGTTTCCTTCCCATTTAAGGTCCCGTGTCTGTATTCCGCTGCCATTGGTAAAAATAACATTTGGATAATTTTCATCTGTTGCATACAGATATATTCCCTCTTCCGTTTCAGTCATCCTGAGTCCCGGCCATGGTGCGTTACTTCCTTTTTCATCACTCCACATATAGCAGTATACATCTTCCCAGCCTGCTGTATTTTTCATATATATATGATTTTTCCCCGAAGCCTCGGTATATTTTACGGCAGTGTTCTCATTCCTTTTTTTGTTATATATATGCCTGTAAACACAGGTCTGCGAGGAGTCCGTTGCCGTTATGGTTAATTTAACGCTTTCCCCGTAATCAATGGTATTTCCTATTATAAGCCGGACTTCTCCGGCAAATTCCGTCACTTCCCCGTTTCCGATACGGTATGTGCCTTTTTCCGCATTAACAAGCTTTACCGTTACGTCAACATAATCGTCTGATATTGTTCCTCCCTGCACGGATAATTCTGCGTAAGGAACCGTCCCTGTTTCATAAATTACAGCTATACCGTCCGTACAGGTTATTTCTCCTCTGATATATCCGTTTTCCACCGTAAAAATACTGCCTGTTATCCTGTCAGTATAGACTCCGTCTTTAATGCTGTATGCCTTAAGGCTGACGTTTCCGGTTCCCGCAAGATTTACAATTACGGCTCCGGAGCTGCCTCTTTCAATATATACAATACTGTCCTGACTCGCAACATGCTCGCTCTGCCCGATAAAATAATTTTTAAAGTTATTGACTGCTGCCACCGATGGATCAGAAAATGTCATGGTTCCCACATCCCCCATATTGGTCTGTACGAGGGAAGCCGTGCTTTTTTTATTTCCGTTTTCGTCTACTATATCCTTGGAATAATAGCTTCTTGCGAGAAAGAGCGGTGTTGCATCTTTTCTTGATGCAATAATTGCCCATGTCTGTTTTATCATTTTGTCCGTTGCAAGATATGACGAACCGGCGCCTACATATGTATCATGTGATTCATTCCATACCACGCATTTTGATGGTTCGTATGAATATCCCGTATTGGCTGCGCTTGCCGCATTTCCGTACCTTACGTCATTACGCCTGTTATCTCCGGTTGCACTATCCGTAACCGACATATATTTTGTATATGCACTTATACTGAAATCATCTCCCGGCGTATTCAGGATTTCACCATATATAAATAGTTCGTGGTCCGCATATTCACGTATTCCGTTTATTACATACGGCCAGAAATCGCTTGCAAATGAGCTGTCATCATCCGGTGTTTCTATATGTTTTGCAGCATCAAAGCGAAAACCATCTGCCCCGCAGTCTACACATTCCTTCAGGAAATCCAATACCATTTTCTGAACACGCCGGTCCGACGTATTAAGGTCAGGCATTCCTACAGTTCCCTGTGTTATATCTTTTCGTCCGTCACTCATCCAGCATTGTATGTCATTAATGTGCCAGTAGCTTTCGTCCGTCATCATATCTTCATTCCAGTATTCACCCACCTGAGAAGATATGTCGGACATGGAATTTTTCCATCCCGTTATATTGCCGAGATGGTTGGCCACAACATCCACAATTACCTTCACTCCGTATTTTTCCGCCTCGGTACACATATCCGTAAATTCCTGTTTAGTGCCGAGATAACTCTGTCCGTTATCACATATGTTGAAGGAAACCGGCTGGTACAGCTTCCACCACTGTCCGTTACCCGCACCCGTTCCGTCAGGTATTCCTACATTAGTATACACCTTATCTTCATAGGTATAATCTTTGGGTTGCTGCACGGGAGATGTCTGGACAGCCGTAAAACCTGCCTGTGCAATTTCCTGCATATGCTCTTTAATATTATTATACGACCAGTTCCAGCAGTGAAGTATTGCGCCGTCTGATATTCTTTCCGCAAGTCCGTAATCCGATTTGATATTTTCCGGTGTCGTGTTTTCCGACGCTGCAGTGCTTTCTGATGTTGCTTTATTTTCCGGCATTGCGTCGTTTTTTGATGTTGCCTTATTTTCCGGCATTGTCACGTTTCCAGGTGTCGCAGCATTTCTGCAGCCTGCCGTGAATACCAATATCAGCATTATGCTGATAATCAACTTAATTTGCTTCATGTTTTCTCCTTACATCAGTATATAGGCATATTTTTATCACCGCTGTCTGCCCGTCATAGCAGAATTTCCACCGCCAAAACCGCAGGTTAGGACACTTATATATGGATTCTCCATATGTTCCTCAATAATCATAATAAGATTAGAAACAAATCCACCGTTATTCACGGCTGTGTCTCTATATATAAATCCTGTCTCCATTTGTACTCATGAAGCACAGAATTCATATTCATAACCTCAATAGTAATTGGCATTTTTTCTATTGTTCTGTAATTAATCTCTTTCCTTTTACCCCATTTTAGTAAAAACAACTTAGAATATCAATGTTTTTCTACGTCATTTGAATACTTTTGGGGCAGAAAACAAATTTAGCATTTATTTGCGTTGGATTTTCCGGTATCGGTTTATCCGTCATTTTCGACCTTTATTCCTACACTAAATCCGTCCTATCAATCGAACTACGCATATAAAAAACCACATTTCCGTTCGCAGGATCGTCCAGCCGTAGGAATGTGGTCTTTGTGATTTCTGATTGTCATAGCACCGCTTGATTTTCATCATGCTTTATGCAAGGTTGTCATTGAACCAGTTTTTGATACCAGCCATGTCGCACTCTGTACTGTTCATGTCGATGGAATCGAAGTTGTCGTTGATGGCGATATATCGAACACCGCTTTTTGGAAAAACGATGTTAATATACAGACTATTCATCGCAGAGTTTTGTCCAAGTCTTGAAAGGTCTTTCGTTATAATCGTACCAACACGACCCGTTTTGACCTCTGCAAGCATTTTCTGAAAGTCCGGGCGATTGTCAAAGTCAACACCGCTGTAGCCGTCATCTACAAAAAACGTGGGATTCGGGAAATAGTTCTGCTTCGCATTCCTTCATCAACAATAATCTCTTGCATTCTGTAATCCTCCAATATTATATCTTCGTAATCTGATCTATCGCATACAGCGGCAGATTGATGAGCCAGTCCTCCTTTTTGTAGTCCGCCATGGACGTACGAACAGAAACTTCGGGAGAGAATTTTTCTTGGTAAGTCTTAAGACTCTTAGCTCTAAGATTTACTTCTGCTTTTACTTCCACAGGGATAATCAGTTCGCCTGTATCAACAACAAAGTCAACTTCGCAAGAACCTCTGTCGTTGGTATAGTAATAAACATCTAAGTCTTGGATAGTCTTTAACTGCTGACAAACGTACTGCTCTGTAAGCGCACCCTTGAACTCAACAAAAAGGTCGTTTCCATCAAGCAAAGTACGCTGACGAAGTCCGGCCATACAGCCAAGGAGACCAACATCTACCACAAACAGCTTAAATGCTTTCAAGTCCTCATATGCTCGTAGGGGGATACCTGCCGCATTTACACGGCTAACTTTGTGAACAAGACCGCAATCACTCAGCCACATAATTGCAGTTTCATAGTCCTTGGCACGAGCACCTTCACGAACAAGGCCGTAAATGAACTTCTTGTTTTCTTTTGCCAACTGAGAAGGTATACTGTTCCACAGCATACGAAGTCTCGGCACGATTTCATTGGGAGCGTGTTTGGAAAAATCCTGTTCATAAGCTGCAAGGATTCGCTTTTGAATTTCACGAACTTCGTTAAAGTCTTTATTCTCTGCGAAACTTTGTACTGCTTCGGGCATACCGCCAACAAAGTAATAATGCTTTAACGCATCAACATAAATCTGCTTAAAGCTTGTAATCATCTGAAAGTCTCGCTTATCAAGCAGTTCGGCAAATCGTTCTTTATCGGTTGCCATCAAAAACTCCTTGAAAGAGAGAGGATACAGCTTTAGGAAATCCACCTTACCCACAGGGAAAGATGTACCTTGGTGCAAGGCAATGCCAAGCAACGAACCGGCGCATACAATGTGATATTGCGGCGCATTTTCATAAAAATACTTAAGAGATGACAACGCTCTTGGAACTTCCTGCACTTCATCAAAAATCAGCAATGAATTGTCGGGATCGATTTTGCAACCTGCATACAGTTCCAAGCCCATAATCAAACGCTCCGTATCCAGATCAGAAGCAAATAGCTCTGCCATTCTGGAATTGGAGTCAAAATTGATGTATATGGTATCTGCATACGCCTGTCTGCCAAACTCTTTCATCAGCCAAGTTTTACCAACTTGACGAGCTCCTTCGATAATCAACGGCTTACGGCGTTTGCTTTGTTTCCATTTCAATAGCTTTTCAATAGCAATTCGGTACATACACGTGCCTCCATCATTATAATGCAAGTATAGTATATCACATAATTGCAAAAATGCAATGAGTTTTGGGATAAAATTACACTTTTTACAGCGAACAAAGTGCGTTAGCTTCAAATGTTACTCGAAACCCAAAAAAAACAGACCCGGATCACCTCAAAGGCGGTCCAGGTCTGCTTCACCTATTATTCTTCCATTACCTCCAACATCATTCTTGGGCCAAGCTTAAATCCGTTCTGAAAAATCAAAAAATCTGTATTGGTTTGATGCTCTCGCACACAATCGGTGTATTTCTCGAACAACTCTTTCTGCTCGTTTTTCATAGTAGCTTTGAGCTTTTCTTCGTTCC
>CAYONC010000021.1:0-20683 GCA_964405265.1 uncultured Butyrivibrio sp. | reverse complement strand
AACCTGCACGCTTGCGCACCAGAACCTAAATCTGGCGTGTCTGCCAATTCCACCATATCCGCTCAAATCCATTTAATTATATGGGCATTGTGCTTCACTGTCAAGAAAATACTGTCTCATTTCCTTGACATTCCTATTTTGCTACTTTAAAATTAGCATATATTATGATACGCGAGGATGTTAATATGATTACAAATTGTTTTGTTGCACAGTCAGGCGGTCCAACGGCAGCCATTAATTCCAGTCTTGCAGGTGTTATCAGCGGAGTTGCACGTTCCGGGACATATGGTACGGTATACGGCTCGGTTAACGGAATTTTAGGCATACTTGATAACAGAATCATTAATCTGTCGGATATATTCAGTGATGAAGACCTTCTTATCCGTCTTAAGCATACCCCTGCCATGTATCTCGGCTCATGCAGGTACAAGCTTCCCGATTACAGAAATGATGACGCTCCGTACCGGAGCATTTTTAAAAGATTTGAAGAATATGATATTGGTGCATTTTTCTATATAGGCGGTAACGATTCCATGGATACGGTTCTCAAGCTTTCCGAGTACGGGAAAAAAATCGGAAGTCCCGTAAGAATAATCGGTGTTCCCAAGACCATTGACAATGATCTGATGGTTACAGACCATACTCCGGGATTCGGCTCAGCCGCAAAATATATCGCATCTTCACTGCTTGAAATAGCACATGACACATACATATATGCTGTAAAAAGCGTCACAATCGTAGAAATAATGGGAAGGGATTCCGGCTGGCTCACGGCGGCCTCAGCTCTTGCCCGCAACAGCTATAATACTGCTCCGCATCTTATATATCTCCCTGAAAAGGCTTTTGATAAAGACAGCTTTTTAGAGGATGTACGGGAATTTCTTAAAACCCGCAACAACCTGATTATCGCAATATCGGAAGGTATTCGTGATAAGAGCGGCAATTACATCAGTGCAGGAGACAGTGCTGCCGATACCTTCGGTCACAGACAGTTAAGCGGTGCAGGACATGTCCTGGAAGAAATGGTTCGTCAGGAAATCGGCGTAAAAGTTCGTTCAGTTGAAATCAACGTTCTTCAGAGATGTGCTGAGCATTGTGCTTCCCTTACCGATAATGAAGAGGCATTTACATCAGGTCTCACAGCCGTGAATGCCGCGGAACAGGGTATAACCGCTTCCATGATTATAATGAAGCGTACGGACAATCCGTATCACATAGAGTACGGCCATGCCGAAATCGCCGATATCGCCAATGAGGCAAAGACCGTTCCCACAGAGTGGATTAACAGCCGCGGCAATAATGTTACTGAAGAATTTATTTCTTACGCAAGGCCGCTGATTTTAGGTGAAGTTTCTCTCACATATGAAAACGGTATTCCCGTATATATGGATGTATCACACCTGAAACCGGGTGTAATTCCTGCAGAATGACCAAAAGGCTGATTTATGAGTAGCAGCTCATAAATCAGCCCTTTTTATGAAAACAGCCTCTCGGCATAGTATACTGACTGCATGGCATCTTTTCCGTAAAAATCCGCACCTATCATATCCGCATATTCCTGCGTAAGTACCGCGCCTCCCACCATTATTCTGCACCACGGACATTCCCTTCTTAACAGCTTAATGGTTTCTTCCATGCTTGTAACGGTAGTAGTCATAAGAGCACTGAGTCCCACCAACGGCGCATTATTCAGTTTAACCGCTTCCGCAACCGTTTCCGGCGGAACATCTTTTCCTAAATCCACAACCCTGTAACCGTAATTCTCAAGAAGAACCTTTACGATATTTTTTCCTATGTCATGAATGTCTCCTTTTACCGTGGCAATTACTATTACAGCCTTAGGCTCACCTGCATTTCCTGTAGCAGCCATTTCTTCTTTTATGGCTTCAAAGCCGCTTTTTGCAGCATCCGCACTCATAAGAAGCTGCGGAAGAAACATTGTTCCTTTTTCAAATCCTTTTCCCACGACGTCAAGTGCCGCTACAAGCTCTTCATTGATTATATCCATTGCAGATTTGATTTTAAGCATCTCTTTTGTTTTTTCATACGCTGCATCCTTAAGCCCCCTGATTATGCTGTCCTTAAGGGTCATTTCCGATGAATTTGCTTTTTTCACGGCACCGGAATCTGCCTGGGCTGCTGCATACTTTTCTATATATTCCGCACATTGAGGGTCGTTGCCCGACAGAACCATGAAGGTATCATATGCCTGCATCATCAGATCGGATTTAGGATTAATAATGCCTGCAGACAACCCTGCCTGAAGTGCCATCGTAAAAAATGACGACGTAACAAGCTCTCTTTTCGGTAGTCCGAAGGATATGTTAGATACACCAAGCACCGTCCTGCCGCCCCTCTCAGTTATTCTCCTTACGGTTTCCAGGGTAATTCCTGCCGAACGGTCGTCCGTACTCATTGTCATGGTAAGTGCATCAATAACTATATTCTTTGCCGCAATTCCGTATTCACCGGCTTTTGCATATATTCTGTCAGCTATTGCAAGCCTTCCTTCCACGCTGTCCGGTATCCCGTTTTCATCCAATGTAAGTGCGACAACAACACCGCCGTATTTTTTTACGAGAGGAAAGATTGAATCCATAACCTCATCTTTTCCATTTACGGAATTTATCATCGGCTTGCCGTTATATATTCTCATAGCCTTTTCCATGGCCTCAATACTTGTCGTATCAATCTGGAGCGGAACATCCAGCACGCTCTGCAGCTCAAACACCGTATCACACATCATTGAAGGTTCGTCAATTTCCGGAAGTCCGACATTGACATCAAGGATATGTGCACCGGCATCCGTCTGTCCGTATCCTTCTGCAAGAATATAATTCATGTCATGATCCCTGAGTGCCTGTTTAAATTTTGATTTTCCGGTAGGATTAATCCTTTCACCTATTATCACGGGTTTTTTACCGATTTCCACCGCATGCGTATATGACGAAACAAGTGTTATGTCCTTATCATTAATTTCAGGAACAGGTATGTTCATGCATCTGTCGGTAAGCGCCCTGATATGTGCCGGTGTTGTTCCGCAGCATCCGCCTGCCGCTGAGGCACCCAGCCGTATCAGTTTTTCCATTTCAAGTGCAAATTCCTCAGGTCCCACATCATAAACGGTATTTCCGTTTTCCGAACGCGGAAGACCTGCATTTGGATTTATTATCAGCGGAACAGAAGCACACTCAGTCATTCTCCGGAATACTTTCTCCATCTGCACCGGTCCGAGACCGCAGTTAATACCGATTGCATCTGCATTAAGCCCTTCAAGGAGTGCCACAACCGCCTCCGGCGAAGCCCCTGTAAGCATTTTACCTTTCTCATCAAATACCACCGTCGCCATAACCGGAAGCTTTGAATTTTCTTTTGCCGCAAGCATTATGGCTTTAAGCTCATAGGTATCACTCATTGTTTCTATGAGAATCAGGTCAGCTCCTGCCTTATCCCCAATTTTAACAACCTCCGCAAATACTTCAACGGCTTCTTCGAAATCAAGAATACCCATTGGCTTAAGAAGCTTTCCGCACGAGCCTATGTCAAGTGCCACATAAGCCTTCTTGCCGCTTTCGGCAACCGCTTTTTTTGCATTTGTTATTCCTGCCGTTATTATTTCTTCAAGATTATCATACTTAAAACGGTTGGCTCCGAAGGTATTGGCATTAATAATGTCTGCACCTGCTTCAAGATACTCACGGTGTATCTTAACAATTTCCTCCGGTCTTGTAAGATTCCATGTCTCCGGCAGTTCTCCCGCCTTCAGCCCTCTTTCCTGCAGAAGCGAACCGAGTCCTCCGTCAAAAAAAACAATTCTTTTTTTCAGTTCATCCAATATTCCCATATCTTGCCTCTTTAATATTATCAGTAAGTCCAATTACCGCCGTAACGGATTTTTCCGGTATCATTACGCCTCCATCCGTCAGGCTTATTCCTAATTTTTTTCCGCCGCCGGTAATGTCCAGAAATATCTGCTGTACCTCAAGCCCGAAATCACCAAATCCGGGGCTGAAACGCGGTCTGACGTGCAGTCCTCCGGCAGACACTTCTTTTTCTATATTCAACTGACAGGCATCGCAGTATTCTTCAATTTCAGTTGCTGCAACCGCCTGTATTATTGCAGCCCTTGTCATGTCAAGCCTTAGATTTCTGTTAAGAAGCCTGTCAACTCCGATACCCAGCGTTACAGCCATAAAAACCGCTTCCTTACAGCCTTTAAGATTAACAGCCAGTGCATGACTTTTAAAATATATATCCTCCGCATATATATCATCTCCCGATATACGGATATTAAAGCGCCTGCATACGTTTTTCGGTTCTGCAGCCGCTTTAACTTCACTGATACATTCTTCTATAATATTCATAATCCGGTCGTCCGGAACATTCATGCCATATCCGAGATACCTGAGAACTTCCCTTATATACATTAACCAATCATCTCCGAAATATTTTTTTTGATGCTTTCGGCAACATGCGGTTTATTCATGGAATACAGATGTATGTTATTAACTCCGTTTGCAATAAGATCTATTATCTGGTCCGTTGCATACGCAATTCCTGCCTGTTCCATTGCCTTGGGGTCAGTCCCGAAACGATCTACCAGATTCCTGAAACGTTCAGGCACATTACATCCCGACAGCTCACACGCTCTTTTTACCTGATTTGCCCTTGTAATCGGCATGATTCCTGCTATTACGGGAACCGTTATACCCTTTTCCCGTATTCTGTACAGAAAGTTATACAATATATTATTATCAAAAAACATCTGCGTCGTCAGGAATTCACACCCTGCATCAATCTTTTTTTTGAGATTTTCAATATCCTCTTTTTTGTTGAAGGCCTCCGTATGTCCCTCCGGATAACAGGCCCCTCCTACACAAAAATCCCCTGATTTCTTAATTTCTCTTATCAGTTCGGAGGCATAATGAAAATCCGTAAATGCTTCACCACTGTAATCTGACGGCCTGTCTCCTCTCAGGGCAAGAACATTATCAATACCTGCTGCCTTCATCTGTTCAGCATATGCTTTTACATCCTCTGTGGATGCTCCCACGCAGGTAAGGTGTGCAATGACAGTTACGCCATACTTATTCTGAATAGTCTCCGCTATTTTAATTGTATTATCCCTTGTACTTCCTCCTGCACCATACGTCACACTCATATAATCCGGTCCGATGGCAGCGACCTCCATTGCCGCATCAAATACCGACTGATAATTTGTATGTGTCTTAGGCGGAAAAACCTCAAACGAAAGTGTTACTTTTTCTTTTCCGATAATGTCTCTTAATTTCATAATAATCTCCGTCTTAACATACTGCTATTTTTTTCTTCCCATAATTCTGAGCAGACTTGAAAACAGGTTAACGATATCCAGGTATATCGACGCTGCTCCGTCTATCGCATTGTATACCGTTTTTACATACGTCTGTGCCCTCCAGTAATCATAAGCTATATACAGACTGAATAATGCCGCCGATATACATGAATACATAAAATAATCATACCCGAAAAATATATTTATGATACGGCATATCACAAGTCCCATCAGTGCACTGAAAAGTATTCCGCCAAGTCTGCCAAAAAAATCCGGATATATGACACTCAGTGCAATCATGCATCCTGTTATAATTGCCGTATACAGGAATGTCATCGTAACAACCGTTGAACCCGGTCCTCCGTACAGCGTTACAAGACAGGATATTGCCAGTCCTACGGGAACAACAACCATATTATAACCAATGAAACACACAACCGGACTGTCCGAACGGGCCATCATGAGCGTACCTGCTATTACAAGAATGAAGTAAGCAATATAAAACGATAACGGATTCATCATCATAACCGTATCGCCACACCGATAACACAGTATAATGTTAATTATTATTCCCCACAGTATGGTTCCTCCCATTATTGCGTTATACTTTCTGTCCGTAATGATTTCATCACCGGGATGAAAAGTCATCATCTGTTCCCTGCGTTCACTGAATGAACTCATATATTCCCTCCTATTTGTCTATTTTTCCGTTTTCTTTCAATATTGACTCAACAAGGCTTACACACTCATATACCATATCATCACAGTGCGGTTTCTTCTCCCTGCCTGCTTCATGATTCATCCTGAGAAGTCCCGCACAATCCAAAATACCCTGATGATTGTTTCGCAGTGACTGATAATACGCTGCCGTCACTGCCTGACTGTCAAGTCCGAATAATCCCAGTACCATAAGCCCTCCGGTTATCGCTCCGCATACGGAACCCATTTTCATTCCGGAGCCAAAATTTGCTGCAACATTATATGCAGCCTCGGGACTTATTCCCGCTGCTTCCGCAAACGGCACTATAACTGCCTGTGCACAGTTGTAATGCACCTCTGTTACTGTTCTGAGTTCTTTTGCTTTTTCAATATAAATGCTCATATTTTCATCTCCTGTCATCTTAATATCAATGCTTCATAGGGTTTCACGGTTCCGTCCGACACACATCCCGTAAGCAGATTAATCCTGCCTTCCGTACCGCATACCCTGTTGGTTCTGTCTGATGCATTAAATACAAACGTGAGTATGTCATCACCATATTCCTTTGTAATGACTGCCACACCCCCGTCATCATATCCGACAGCCTCCGCTATCCTGCCTTCGGTAATACACCTGTGTTCCTTACGGATTGTAATAAGTCTTTTATACAGGTCATGTGTATCATTGTCACGGTATTCATCGCCCCACAACATTCCCCTGCGGCAGTCCGGGTCAGGACCTCCCGTCATTCCCTGTTCATCTCCATAATATATGAACGGCATTCCCGGTGCAAGAAGCTGTATGGCTGCGGCAAGCCGGAGTTTCCGTATGTCGTCTCCGCACATATGCCTGAATCTTTCCGTATCGTGACTGTCAATTATATTCCACAAAAGAGGATATATCACGGGTCCGAAATATCCTCTGATATTGCACATCCTCTCTAAAAATTCCGTCGGAGTAATGCTTTCCCGTGCCACATAATCCCCGACAATCCTGTAAAAAGAATAATTCATCAGACTATCCCACTCGTCGCCGTTAAGATAGTCATACCCTCTCTGCCAGTCCTCACCGACAAGCAGCACATCCGGTTTACACTGCCGGACTGCTTTTCTGAATTTTTTCCAAAAATCATGATTTATCTCATCTGCAACATCAAGACGCCAGCCGTCTATGTCACATTCCTTAATCCAGTGGCATCCCACATTGATGAAATAGGCCGCGGTTTCTTCATTATTAAGGTTAAGCTTGGGCATTTCCCCATAATAGGCAAAACTCCTGAAGCCCGGCTTGGTATGGTCATCTCCGTACTCAAGCGGATACCTGTCAATGTAGTACCAATTAATATATTTTGAATCAAAACCGTTACGCTTAATATCTTGAAATGCAAAAAAACGCGTCGATGTGTGGTTGAAAACTCCGTCAAGAATGACCTTCATTCCGTATCCGTGCGCTTTACCGACAAGTCTTTTCAGATCATCCGCAGTTCCGAATTCCGGATCAATGGTATAATAATCTTCCGTATCATATTTGTGACTGCTTGGTGATTTAAAAACCGGAGTAAGATATATCACATCCACACCCAAATCGTTAAGATAATCAAGCGAATATATTATACCGTTCAAATCCCCGTGCAGATTATCCCTGAAGCTGACAGGTGCCTTATACCACTCCCGTTCTTCCACATGCACAGACGTTGCAAATCTTGAAACAAAAATCTGATATACCACACTGCCCGGTGCCCAGTCCGGAATTATGTGGCGTTCTTCCTCCCTGAGTATACGCGAAACAATAAACATACCGTCCGTATTCTCCGGTTCTTTTACGGAAAACTCACAATTCCCGTAATAAGCGGTATGTCCCTCCATATCGGTAATTTCAAAGTAGTATGCAAAACACTCCATATCCGTTTCAAATACCGCTTCATAATAATCAAGCAGTCCGTCCGATGCCGCAACATACATTTCAATGCTCTGCCTCGTATCAAACAAATCAACGGGAATGTTCTTATCCCTTATGTTAATTCTGACATATTTTAAATCATTCCTGCGGCTCTGGAGTCGGATTAAAAATTTCCCGTTATCAATAGCCATACAGTGCCGTCTGTCTCCAATATGTCTTATTGCTGAATATTCCATAAATAATTCCTCTGTATGCTATACCGGAATATATATCTCTCCGGAATTTCCCTGCACCGTTACATTGATTCTGCCGTCACATACCCGCACCTTTTCTCCCGAAAAGGCTCCGGTATATTCTGCTTCCCCTTCTGCCTGCAGTGACATGACATATTCATTGTCATCATTATTAACGGCTACAATTACTCCTGTTCCGTCAAGCTCCCTCACAAATGCATACTGTCTTGTGGTAAGCATAAGCTCCCTGTATCCTCCGTAAGAAAGTGCCCTGCATTCACTTCTGATGCTTCCAAGTCTTCTTATTATGTCCGCATATGCATTTCCTTCAAAATCTTCAAGCTTCAATGCCGGTCTTATGTCGTCATCAGAACCGCCTCTTTCTTTTCGTCCCTCTATTGCAAATTCAGAACCGTAATAAACTGACGGAATACCCGGAAGCGTATACAGAAGAATATGTACCGGAAGAAAATGTGCCTTGTTGTTAAGCTTGGTGTATATTCTCTCCACATCATGGTTGTCCACAAAATTATACAGATTAACATGCATATCGTTAAGCCTTCTTACCGTATGTGCTATTTCAAAATAA
Source organism: uncultured Butyrivibrio sp. (assembly GCA_964405265.1). GTDB lineage: Bacteria > Bacillota > Clostridia > Lachnospirales > Lachnospiraceae > Eshraghiella. Next base: position 11,948 of record CAYONC010000021.1, on the reverse strand, counting down.
TTATGGTCATTATGTCCTGAGTAAAGAGCCTTGTGAAGCTGGTAATTGGTTACGGAATGAAGTGTATCATTATTGGCCCAGCGTGAGTAATCTCCGTGTATTACCTCACCCATCAGCCAGAAATCCTGCTTGACCTCATTGGCAGTTCTTCTTAATGCCTTCATATATTCAAAATCCATAACATCAGCCGCATCAAGACGTATTCCGTCTATGTCAAATTCCTTAACCCAGAATCTTATAACGTCACATATATAATCCCTAACTTCCGGATTCCACTGGTTAAGCTTCGCAAGCAGATTATGCCCGCCCCAGTTTTCGTATGAAAATCCGTCATTGTATTCATTGTTTCCCCAAAAATTCACATTACAGTACCAGTCCCTGTACCGTGCATTCTCCCTGTTCTCCCTTATGTCACGGAATGCAAAAAAATCTCTTCCCGTATGATTAAACACTCCGTCAAAAATCACACGTATCCCCTGATTGTGACATTCCTTTACAAAATTAACAAGATCTTCATTGGTTCCGAGTCTGCCGTCAAGCTTCTTATAATCCGTTGTTTCATACCCGTGTCCGACCGATTCAAATAAAGGTCCGATATATATTCCGTTACAGTTAATGTCCTTTATGTGCTTAATCCACGAAATAAGTCCGTTAAGTCTGTGAACCGGTTCTCCGTATTCATTCTGCTTCGGTGCTCCCGTAAGTCCGAGCGGATATATATGATAAAACACTGCTTCGTCATACCATGCCATAATAATTGTGCCTCCTGATACATCTTATTCTGTATTTTACATTTTAATCGGCACATTTGCAATAAATATCTTTAAGAATGCCTGTCAGTATTTTAAAGTCTACGGGTTTGGATATATAACCGTTCATTCCCGCCTTCATACATTCATTTATGCTTTCCTGCCCGTCTTCTCCCGTAAGGGCTATAACCGGTGTAATGCTTTTTATATCATCTTTTATGCTGCGTATGTTTCTTGTTGCTTCAACTCCGTTCAGCACCGGCATGTTGACATCCATAAGTACGGCATCATAGGTGCCTGCCGGTGAATTTTCTATATGTTCAAGACAGTCTCTTCCGTTAACCGCATGCTCACATTTTATTCCGTATGCTCCGGCATATTCCGCAACAAGCCTTCTGTTTAATTCCATATCATCTGCCACAAGAATTTTCATACCGTCAAGGCTTCCCGCCGTGTCATGTTTCCCGTCATCAGCCGGCTGTACGTTGCCGGCAGATTCTGATGCCGGAAGCCTCACGGTAAAGCAGGTCCCTTTGCCTTCCGTACTGTGACATTCTATACTGCCGCCAAGCAGCTCTGTCATCGTTTTTACAATATACAGTCCTATCCCGAAACCGTGAACCGTATTCTCTAATGGTGCGTTTTCCCTTTCAAAGGCGTCATACATATGACTCATAAACTCCCTGCTCATACCTATACCGTTATCCTTGATTCTGAAACACACCTGAAAATCACTGCATTCTTCCTTAAATTCATCCCACAGATGCATTACGATTTTGCCGCCGTTACCGGTATATTTTACTGCATTGGTAAGCAGGTTTGTATATATCTGTCCCGCTCTCATTCCGTCCGTTACTGCACATTCATGTCTCAAGCCGTTGGTATTCAGTCTTACGGTCAGATTTTTGTCTTCTGCATCTCTTTTCACTTCAGACAAAACCACATTCATCATATCTTTAAGATTTACTTTCTCCGGTACGGCTTTCAGTCTGCCGTTTTCTATCCTGCTTACCTCTAACAGGTCATTTGCAAGACGGCTTAACATCCTGCCTGATGATATGATTGAATTATAACTTTTCCTGTCGTCCTTATCCGTCGTATGTGTAAGTGCAAGCTCCGCCGTACCTATTATGGCATTAAGCGGTGCCCTCATGTCATGCGATACCACTGACAGGAAGCGTCTTTTTACTTCGTTGGATTTTCTCTCGGCTTCCGCAGACTCCATAAGCTTCTCAGCACTGCGTTTCTGCATAGTTATCCATTTGTAACGCTGAATGAAAATTCCGAGTGCAAGCAGTATAATCACGCCGGTCAGTATGAAATTTGATGAATTGTGATACTTTATCATATGATAAGAAAATCCAGGAATCAGAATTATAAGAAATGTAAAAACCGCTACTGAAATGATGTCAAAAATTAATTTCCCTTTATTCTTCATTAATAACATTCTCCTCGAAAAAGCTGACGCCATTATATAGTATTACAATCAAAATATCAAGTACATAACATAATACTGTCAGTGTACATTTAAACAGGGCAGCCTCCGTTACTGCCGTCAGCCGCCCGTTTAAGTGTTTCTTCACTTTCTTATATCATCATAAAATACATATCTGTGTTTTACGGTTTTTTTGATGTAATACATCATTTCATCAGCTTCTTTTATTGTTCTGTCAATTTTTTCCTTAGGTGAATCCTCCGGAAGTATTACCGTTCCCGATATACCAATTGAGCATGATACATACCTGTCCTCCGGTATGACAACTTTTCTGCCGAGTTTTTCAGATATTCTTTCCGTAAAGCCCTTTTCCGTCTTCAGTATGGAATATATCTCCTCTGCCGAGTTTCCCACCTTTTTCCGGTCCACGGAATATATCACCATGATAAACTCGTCTCCGCCGTACCTGACCGCATATCCTTCCGTACCGCAGATTCTGCTCAGCATTTCAGCAAAGCTTACAAGTATAAAATCTCCGATGTCATGTCCGAATTCATCATTATAATATTTAAAATTATCAAGGTCAGCATAAAGTATGGATATTTCCATTTTTCTCTGTTCACTGACCGCGCCGGTAATCAGTTTTTCCAGTTCTTCAGTGAAGCCCTGTCTGTTATACAGTCCTGTCAGCGTATCACGCACGGCAAGATTTTTCAAACGCTCATTGACAAGCTGAAGCTCATTATTGATTTTTTCTATTTTGCTCCTGCTCTCATACCTCTCTATTGCATCCAGCAGCTGCCGGAACATGAGTTTCATTATACCTATATCGCTTTCAGTGAACGCATTTCTTTTAATTCTGTGATTCCAGTCCGAACACATAAACATACAGGCTATAAAAAGTCCGCTCATCTTCTCATTAACGAATAATGGTGTACACATCCATGTGCTTATGGTATTTACACCGAAAATCCTCGTTATAAGTTCATTATGTTCAATAAATTCCTTGTCAAGCCTCGTTGTGCAGAAAGCATTCCTGTGGACGTTAAAATATTCAACCAGATAATTTACCTTATCCCCGTCAATGCCGCACTGCATATCATTATAACGCACCACCGGTACTCCGTTTTCCATTCGTATAAACAGAAATTCATCGATAATATATCCGTTTTTCAGGGCATTAATGGAATTTTTAATCATCTTATCCATTGAATCCTCGGTATTGTTGGTTATCTTCTGCCATATACTGAGGAAATCCATTTTGTTTTTCTGAATAACATAATCCGCCCTCGTTATGTTATATACAGCCATATCAAGAATTTCTTCCATAGTGATGCCTTTTACTCCGACATCATACCTTCTCGGCATATATTCACTGCCATTCCTGTATGCCTTTATTTTATTCTTCTTATGTACATATCCCCTTTCTTCACAGAATCTTACGGCACACTCCACGGCATTCTCCGCTTCATCATGTCTTCCCGTCGCCCTGCATGCCTCAGCATATGCGATTGTATAAGGAACCATAAACAGGAAGAGGCTCCCGCACTTCTCCGTAACATATTCTCCTGCTTTTGCAATCATGTCATACGCACGCTCATAGTCTTTATCCTTCTGTGCAAGCATTGAAGCCAGAAGATAATATAATATCAAATCATCCTCCCACAGTTTGGATTTGTGCTTTTCGCTCTCTTCAAGCACAATTATGTGCCCGAGATATCTCTCCATATATTGAAAATTAATACGACAGCTGTATATCACGTTCATTTCATAACTGCACAGTGCCTTCAGTCCGTACAGCTTGGACAGATTGCATACTCTTATGCCGTCAGATTTGATAAGTCTGCATATCTTAAGACAGGTTGTAAGATACACGTCCGCATAAGCATATTCTTCTGCAAGAATTGCATTAATTGCCATATTATACAGTGTTTCACTTATATAATTAATATCTTCCAGATTTTTAAAAATAAGAAGCGCCCTGTTAAAATAATCTGCTGCCTTAGAATACTTTTCCATTGTTGAGCAGTTATATCCCATACCATTGTATATATTGGCTTCCTCAAATGTGTTGCCCATTCTTTCCACAACCTTATAGCATTTGGCATAAAAATGATTGGACACTTCAAAGAAGCCGTTCGCTGACGCCGACATTACGGATTTCTTATAGGCATCTATAAGAAACCTGTCATTTCCCAGCCGGCTGGCTATCTCTATTCCCATGTTATAGCTGGGAATCATGCCGTCCACGGTATCAATACTGCTGTACTTGGACGGTTCATTATCAAATGCATATACATATATATGTGCAAGATGGTTAAAATGCTCATACTTTTTGCAGTTTTCTATTATTTCCGGATCAACCTGCCGGTCTTCCATAAGCAGCCACAGGTTTCTCCAGCCGCTGAATTCATTCATGAGTGCAAGCATTTTTGTTTTGAAGGTCAGGAACGGATCATTTATTTTCCTGCACAAATCCATACATCTTGCAACATATACCGCCGCATTTTCCTTCTGGGTACTGTACATATTAATGTGTGCCTTAATAAAATTATATGAGTAATTCATATAATTGTCATCGCATTCTTCAAGTATAAATCTCATACCGTCACAATAAAGAAGTGCGTCAGAATGTTTATCAAGACACATTGCAACATAGGCATACATTTCAAGAAATCTGAAACGGTGCTCCGATGTCATGTCCACCTTCTCCACTTCTATCTTGTGATATATATTGTTCAGGTAATATTCCGCCTGCTCAAGAGCAAGCATGTTATACAGATTATTGATACGGATTATATACCCTTCCACTCTGTCATATGAGAATTCAAAAAGCGACTTATTCTCGTTGATTGATATTTCCGTGCTGTATGCCCATTCCAGAATACTGTCAGACGCATCCAGCCTTTCCAGCATTTTTTTCCATTCTTCCTTATAATAATCAACCTCGGAAAATATCTCATTATATGTAGCAAGGATTGCAATATCAGAGCATGCTCCGTCAGCCAGCATGCGGTTAATCAATGCTATTGTTGAGCTGCCCGCGAACTGTATCTTGTTAAGAATAATCATAAGCGGCTTCTTCTCTGCCAGATACTTAAGCATTCCGATTATTTCTTCAAGAAACCGGTCACTTTCAAATTCAATTTCATTAACAAGAACGGCTTCTTTTCTTCTGCATATTCCGGTTTCAAAATACGATTTAAAAATAGGCCGGTGAAGAAGGTATACACCCGATTTTTCAAAAAATTCATCAAGGCTTTCGTCACGGCATTCGTAAAACGCATTCCTAATCCAGTCGATGAATGGTTCAAATGCCGTTATAACATCGCCGGTTTCATAGGAGTGATACAAAAGTCTGATATCATCCCTGTCACCTATCAGTGCCGCCATTTCCTCATTGCTGATGTCAAATGCATTATAATGCTTGACAAGCATGACATTGGCGCCACCGGTTCCATCCATGTTATGAAGCATGGTTTCAGTTATGTTAATAAGATATTCTTCCCGTACACTTTTATCCATAAGCACTCCATTCTGAAAACCGGTTAATTTTTGTCTGAATATACGTTAATTTTAACATTTTCAGGAAGCGGTTTCAATGGAAACACTTATTTATTTTGATAATCTTTTATTTGGAAATACAGCTGATATTATTCCGAAAACCGCCGGCATTATTCCGAAAGTTATTGATATTGTTCCGAATTTTCGGTATAATGACCTTATGAATTACATGCGGAGGTATCATAATGACAGATACAATGTTTGTAAAAGAGGCTGCAAGACTTTGGAATATAAGCGAGAGAAGAGTAACAGCTCTTTGCAAAAGCGGAAAAATTGAGGGAGCGGTAAAAAGCGGAAAATTCTGGCTTATTCCTGCAGATGCAAAAAAACCGGCGGATGTCAGAATAAAGTCCGGTACATATATAAAAACCGGCCGTCCGAAAAATCTGCCGCTGCCTGTCGGCATTTCCGATTACCGTCTGGCTTCTACTGAATATTACTATATTGATAAGACGATGATGATTAAGGATTTTATCGATGAACGGCCTATGGTCTCTTTGTTTACACGTCCCCGTCGGTTCGGAAAGACCTTAAACATGGATATGCTCCGCACTTTTTTTGAAAAAAATGACGAAGACACTTCTATATACTTCGAAGACAAAATGATTTGGTCATGCGGTCAAAAATACCGTGATTATCAAGGCAAATATCCCGTTATTTTTGTAACATTTAAGGATATTAAATGTGAAACCTGGGAAGCAACCTATGACTTAATATATAATACATTACGTGACGAATTTGAAAGGCACAGCGAGCTGCTCGAAAGTACTGCTTTAAGTCCGTACAGCAAAGACTATATCCGCAAAGTGCTTGACGATAATGCCACGGAAAACGATATGATGATGTCACTTTCAAAGCTGTCACAAATGTTGGATGAGCATTATGGAGAAAAAGCCATTATAATCATTGACGAATACGATATTCCCATTCAGCAGGGCTATATGCAGGGTTTTTATGACAAGATCATACTGTTTATGCGAAATCTGTTTTCCGGCGGGTTTAAAGATAACAGGCACCTGTCTTACGGATTTTTAACAGGCATCCTGCGCATTGCCAAAGAAAGTATTTTCAGTGGTCTTAACAACCTTACGATAAATTCCGTTTTAGATAATAAATACAGCTCTTATTTTGGTTTTACTTATGATGAAATCAGGCAAATGACAGCATACTATGGTGTTAAGGATAAATTTAACGAACTTTGTGAGTGGTATGACGGCTACCGGTTCGGCAAAACAGAAATTTTCAATCCGTGGTCGGTTATTAACTATTTCAATAACGAATGTGAACCGAGAGCATTCTGGCAGTCTACCGGCAGTAATGATATCATTGGTGAAATAATTGCCGAATCGGATAAAGAGATTTACGAGAAGCTCACTTCTCTTGTTAACGGCAACTCGTTTACTACCTATATTGATACAGGTGTCATTTATCCGCAAATCAAGAATAATCCTTCAACCATATACAGTTTTCTTCTTGTTGCAGGATATTTAAGAGTACTTAAAACAACACCCTCCTTTAATGGCGATTTTATGTGCGAAGTGTCACTTCCTAACAGGGAAATCTCACTCGTATACAATAAGGAGATTTTACAAAAACTCGATAACATCATTCCGCAAACGACTGCTATTTCAGTTCAGGAAGCTATTTTTTCAGGAAATAACATTAAACTTAAAGCTGCCGTTCAAACCCTGCTTACACAGTCTGTAAGCTCCTTCGATACCGCGGGTGAAAATTTTTACCATGGTTTTATGCTCGGACTTTGTGCATTACTCGGCGGTGCTTTCGTTTCCTCCAACAAGGAATCCGGCGATGGAAGATACGATATCCAACTGAGACCATTGCAGAAAAATCTGCCCGGAATTTTAATTGAACTTAAAGCAGAAAAAAATTGTACGGAAGGCAGCCTCAAAAAACTGGCAGAAACTGCCCTTAAACAGATTAATGATAAAAAATACGATACCGAACTGACTGCTGCCGGAGTTAAAACCATATATAAATACGGCGTGGCATTCAGCGGTAAAAAAGTTGAGGTAGCAGTAGGATAATTATCACACAGGTATCAACTTTGCATCAATTCCGGCTGTATCATCAAACACAGCCGGAATTATCTTCTCTTTATAATTCTCCGTTACACCCGCAGGAAGTAACCCGGCACATTATTCCCGTATACGGCGGTATTGTATCATCCATGGCAATTCCGCTCGACGTTTCGGTATTTCCTCCGAATATATCCCAGTCCGTGTTAAGCATCACGAAAGCACCGCTAACAACGTCCGAATCAACAGTCTGCTCCCTGTCAGAAAAATTCAGCACAGTCAGAATAGTGGTTTTTCCGTCCGTTCTTGTATATGCAAAAACACTTTTTCCGCTTCCTGAGTCAGCCCACTTAAAACCGTCATATGTATGGTCCAGTTTCCATAATGCACTTTCCGTATTATACTTTTCATTCAAATCCTTCATGAAGCGGTTAAAAGCCGCATGTTCAGGTATATCAAGCAGCTCCCAGTCCGGTTCCCTCTTCTCATCCCATTCCCTGAACATCGCAAGTTCATTTCCCATAAAATTAAGCTTTTTGCCGGGATGAGTCATCATGTACATATAAAGCAGCCTCAGTTGTGCGAATTTTTCCTCATAACCGCCATACAGCTTGTCAATGATGGTCTTTTTGCCATGTACCACTTCATCATGGGAAAAAGGCAGAATGTATCGCTCATTATAAGCATAATGTATAGAAAATGTTATTTTTCCGGAAGCATTTTCCCTGCATTCAGGACTCATCCCCATATATTCAAGAGTATCATGCATCCAGCCCAGATCCCATTTATAATCAAAACCCAGTCCGCCATCGCTTACACTCCGTGTTACACCCGGATATGCCGTCGAATCCTCTGCTATCAGCATTGCCGTCGGATGCAGTGCATGAAGGCCGCTGTTCATCGTCCTTAGGAAATTAAGCGTAACACTGTTTTCTCCTCTTTTCTCATCCCCCTGCCAGTATATAAGCCGGCTTACCGCATCCATTCTTATTCCGTCAAAATGATATTCCTTGAGCCAGTAGTTAGCCGCAGAACATATAAAGCTTGCAACATCACCTCTTGAGTGTGAAAAATTACAGCTTCCCCATTCACTTTCTCCCACATCCCTGTTCGGATATTCATAAAGTGCCGTTCCGTCATATTCTTTTAGCCCGTACGCGTCAATGGCAAAATGTACGGGAACAAAATCCATGATAACCCCTATTCCCGCACCATGAAGCCTGTCCGTCAGCTCCATAAGCTCTCTTGCCGTTCCGTAACGTGAGGTCGGTGCAAAAAAGCCCGTATTCTGGTATCCCCAGCTTCCGTCAAAGGGGTGCTCCGAAACCGGCATAAATTCCACATAATTATATCCGCCCTTCTTCAGATATTCTATAAGACTGTCTGCAATTTCAGCATATGTATACCATTTCTGTCCGTTCATTTTCCATGAACCGAGATGTAATTCATATATATTAACGGGTCCGTCAATATGACGGCTTCTCTTTTCCATCCACTCATCATCAGTAAAGTCATACTCTGCAAGATTTCTTATTATTGAGCACGCTCCCGGCCGCAGCTCCATTCCGAAACCATACGGATCACAGTGCTCCACTCTTCCGTTATTGCCGTATATCACATACTTATACATCTGGCCCGGAACGGCATCCTGCGAATATCCTACCCATATACCGCTTCTGTTAATCTGTTCCATAGGCTGCTCTTTCCAGGAATTGAATTCTCCGATGATTGTGATTCCTGATGCATTGGGTGCATAGGTTCTGAACACAATCCCGCCGTTCTCTTCATGTGCACCAAAAAATTCGTATGCATCAAATGCTTTTCCCGTATAAAAATCCTGCATATCCATATATAGCCTCTTTCTGACACGCTTGTGTCATTTTTCTTCTTGTGTTATAATATCAATAAAAAAATCAAATTTCAACAGTCACCGAGCAACTGACACATTAACGTATAAATTGAGGTGCATTATGTATTCATCCAACACTAACATAACGGCAGTACGCAGCCGTCATATTATAGCAGACGCTCTTTTCAGTCTTATGGAGCATACACATTTTAACAAAATAACAATTACAGAATTATGTGAAAAGGCGGGGGTAGGCAGAAAAACCTTTTACAGAAATTTTGAATTAAAAGAAGACGTGATAGAATTTCAGCTTGACAATATGCGTGAAGAATACAGAAAGGGAATTATTCCGTCCGATACTGACGGATACCTGTATCATCATTTCACATACATCAGGGATAACGCCGACAGGCTCATACTGCTGTACAAAAACGGCTTCAGTTCACTGATTAGCGAGAAATTTATGCCTCTTCTTCCTGAAATGATGCCTCTTCTGTCTGCCGACCCGGTTGAGCAGGAATACAGAAGCTTCTACATCGTCTCAGGAATTAAAGCCGTTGAATATACTTATGTAAAAAGAGGATGCACGGAACCGGTTGAACAGGTGGTTGAATTTGTAATGAATGCCCTCGACAAGCAGGTTCCGGTTTAATGAAAAAGCATAAAATAATATTTGTTTTTTTGCAGACAAGGCTACAATAAATGTGGTCTTAGGTTCATTTTCATAATATCTTACCATTTGGCTTTTCTTGCCATGGATATCCCCTATATTCTTCTAAATGTTCCGGCCATGGATATATTAATTGTTCATTTTCATCCTTAATATCTATAATATTTCCTTTTTCTTTAGCCGGCACACCCATTACTACTTTTCCATCTGGTACATTTTTACTAACAACAGCACCTGCAGCAACAAGAACATTTTCACCAATTTCTACACCTGGGAATAAGATTGAACCCGGTTTTATCGCTTCCGGAACAGAATCCCATGGTGGAAAAATGGTAAAACACGGTTATTCACAACTTCGCAGCGTGCTTTTTAACGCCTGCCTTCCTTTAATCCGTTTTGACATAACCTTTGCAACCTACTATGCAAAGTAACGTGCAGAAGGCAAAAAACACAGGGCAGCTCTTACTCATGCAACAAAGAAGCTGATTAGAGTCATCTATGCATTGGAAAGGCAGGATGCAGAAATCCTAAAGACGGGAGGATTATTCGACTCACAGCAGACGCAACAACCGTGACACTTTGCAACTCACAAGGCAAACCGATAGCAAAGGGATTCCTACGGATTATGGCTGCTATGTGGAATAAAAACATAGTAGCCTTAGAAAGAGTTGATTATAACGGAAACGTGCTGAATAGCCGGAATAGTAGGAATTGCAGAATGATTGCGTAAACGTGTTGTTTTTGTATTGACATTATGGGATATATCCCATATAATTATATCAGAAAAGCAAAGGAGAAAATAAGAATGCCAGTAATTTCAAGATTTCACGGGATAGTAATAAAAATGTACTTTAAACAAAAAGAACACAATCCACCACATATCCATGCTATTTATGGAGATTATATTGGTATGTTCTCCTTGTCAGACGGAGAAATGTTTGAAGGAGATATTCCTTCTAAAGAACAGAAACTCATCAAAACATTTGTTTTAAGATATGGAAATGAATTGTTAAAAATGTGGGAAACACAGGAATTTTCACAGTTAGAACCTATTGAATAATAGAAAGGAGGCTTTCGTATGACGCATAAAATTATATCCGTTAAACCAATGGAAAATCATATTCTGTTGGTTGAATTTTTGAACGGAATTGAAAAAGCATATGATATAAAGTCTTTGTACTCTCTATTTCCGCAATTTAAAGTGTTTGAAACAGATAATGAGCTATTCAAAGGTGTAACGGTAGACACAGGCGGTTATGGTATATCATGGAACGATTATTTGGATTTAGACGCTGAAGATATATGGGAAGATGGAATTGAAGTAAATAAAAAGAAAATTGACATTGTTGCAGAGCTTGCAGAAAATCTAATCAAAGCAAGAGAAATTGCAAACATGACACAGAAACAATTATCAGAATCTACCGGTATACATCAGGCAGACATAAGCAAAATAGAAAGAGGTCTTGCGAATCCATCTTTATCAACCTTAAAGCGTTTGGCAAAAGGAATGGGAATGGAATTGCAACTTACATTTACACCATTACGGAAAGAAGAACAAAAGATATTTTACTAAAGGATTATTATCTGTCATGAATATTACGGTGCGGCGGAGCCGCCAGTCCGGTGTTGCGAGAGCCACCTGTCC
>CAYONC010000020.1:0-23227 GCA_964405265.1 uncultured Butyrivibrio sp. | reverse complement strand
GTGTCGCTGTCCCCATATGCCAATTTCACAATTCTTTTCACTTGGCAATGAAACACACGGCAATCTGTAATCACCTTGTAACTCGTATTGTCCGCCTTGTTGTTCAAATATTGTTCTCATAAAAAAAATCCTCCTGTAATTTGATTTGTTATCATTTTACAGAAGGATTTTTAATTATACCAATGTGTGAATTATTCGTCTAACATCAATTTTCCATTTTTAGCCTTTTCCTTTAATCTTGCCATTTGTTCTTTTTCTATTTGCTGAATGCTCTTTTCCGGCGTCGGCAAATCTTCCGGCATTGTTCCTCCGATTTTTTCGATGGCAGTTCTCACTTCACGACCTACAGAATAATGAACTGATGTTGCTGTTTTTGCATCTTCTACTGCATCTTTACGAAGTTTTTCTTCCGTCTGTGAAATACGGAATAGATTAGCAATTAACTCGGTACTGCCCATATAATCTAATATTTTCTGCCCGACTTCTAATCCTTTTCTCTCGTGAATGTCATCAACATCAAGTCCACCATACAAACCCATATAACCGGCATTTTGAAAAATCGCAAACTCTTCATTCGTAATAACACCCGCTTTATGTGCGGTTTCAGCAAGCATTTGATTCCATTGTTTAATATCGCCTCGCACAACAAGACGGCGATTATCTTCGCTTAATTCATTAAAATGGTCTGCCACTTCCTGACGGTATGTTTGAATGGCAAAATATGTTTGCCCCAATGCAATCACTTCTTTTCTTGGGTCACCATTCTGCACTATTAAGTAGCAGGCATATCTCGTCAATTCATAATCAACTAAATTCTTAAATCCACCTTTAGGCATTTTTGATGTTTTCCTGACCTCAGGAAAACATTCGTATATTGTATGTCCACTATTTTCACAGGCAATCATAGCACGCTTTATTACCTTATGAAAATTTTCCCATTTTGTGTAATCAAGTGCCAAGGCAAGTTCTCTTGCACTCCAATATTCCGAACCATCTTCACGCACTTTTTTAATGTCTTCAAATCTTTTATATTCTTTTGCTATCAGTTTGCTCATTTACCTGCCTCCATATTCTTATGAAATCATCTTAAAATGTCGCAATGCTTCTTCAATCAAAACTTTCTTTTCAGGTGGGCATTTCGGCTGTTTCGCGTTTTCAACATTTGATTTATTATAGCAATCCCTTTCGATAATTCCGTATTCTTGTTTCACTTGTGCAATATATAAAGATGAAACTTTTACATTATGCTTTTCAAGAATGTAATCTTTAATTTTTTGATAGGTTGCCTTTGCTTCGGAAGATGTTAAATCCAACTCATCCATATCAACTGTAATGTCAATATATGCATCCGGCTTTTTTCTAACCAACTTAACAACCGTCTCCACATGATACGTTCCAGGGAACATATCCACACATGCAGCCTTTATTACCTTATATCCTCTCGCCTCAAATATGACAATATCCCTTGCAAGGCTTGTAGGTTTGCATGAAACATATACAATCGTATCAACTCCGTAATCCGCTATCTTTTCAATAGCCTTAGGGTGAATGCCTTCACGTGGCGGATCTAAAATTATCATGTCAGGCTTGTCGGTAAGGTTATCTATTGCCTCCAGGACATCGCCTGCAATAAACTCACAATTTTCAAGTCCGTTAAGTGCTGCGTTAACCTTTGCAGCTTCAACGGCCTCGGCGACAATTTCCACACCGACAACCTTCTTTGCCACAGGAGCAAGAATCTGGGCAATGGTTCCCGTACCGCTGTAAAGGTCAAAAATAACCTTATCCGCCGTGTCTCCGGCGAAATCCCTTGCTATTGAATACAGTACCTCCGCTCCTCTTGAATTTGTCTGAAAAAAGGAGAAGGGAGTTATTTTAAAACGAAGCCCGAGAATTTCCTCATATATATAATCCCTGCCGTATATTACTGACGTACCCTGATTTATCACGGCATCTGCCACTGAATCGTTAACAGTATGAAGAATACCGGCAATGGTTCCATCATATATAATGCCGTTCAGCATATCCGCATATTTTGTAAAATCATACTCAATCGTAGACGTGGTTATTATGTCAATAAGAATTTCACCCGTTTTTGTACCTTTACGCACAAGCAGATTTCTTAAAAATCCCTCGTGGGAAAGCTTATGATAAAACGGAAGGTGTTCAGCTTCAAAAAAATCAACGGTTGCTCTTATAATTTTCCGGTAATCCCCATCCACGTTCAGGCAGCCGGAAACCGTTACAATATCATAAAAACTGCCTTTTTTATGCATACCAAGTGCAAGAGGTCCGTTTTTTACCTCATCACCAAACGTAAACTCCATTTTATTACGGTATCCGTCCTGAATCGGACTTCCTGATATTCCCATGAATTCATAATCAGTGCACACATTATCGATAATTTTGTGTACCTGGACCTCTTTCATCCTCAGTTGTTCATCATATCCCATACTCCGGTATGTGCATCCGCCGCACTCTCCGAAATGCCTGCACTGTTGCTCCGCATTTTCCAGGGATGATTTCTCTGTCACATTAATAAGACGCCCCTCGCATCTGCCATTTCTTTTTTTTGTTACCATGAATGTAACCCTCTGTCCGGTTATGACATCTTTTACAACAGCCTCTCCCTCATCACATACCACTGTTCCCCTGTTGGGAAAATCAACTTTTTTCACGATGCCTTCATAAATCATACCCTTTTTCATTAATATACCTCTTCTATTTCTTTTTTTTGATAAAAAGCGATGTCAGGCAGACTGCCGCACCGCCTATGAGTAAAATGCTTCCTGCCACAAGTCCGGCAGGATTAAAATCTTTCTTTATAATAATTGTCAGATCCGCCATAAAAACAATTACAACCAGTAAAGCTCCGGATACTGCAATAATTCGTGAAACTTTAAATTCCGGTTTTATAATCATCATTACCGTTCCGGCGGTTAACGGCAACAGAACAAGTATTACCTTCCACGGAGCCCATGAAGCTCCCCTGCCTAAAAATCCGGATTCGATGCTTGTCCCTGATGCAAATATAAAAACACCGGCTGCCAACATTATTAAACCTGTTATCAATCCGATTAACTGATATTTTGCCCTGCGGTTCATAGTGCCTCCTGTCCGTCTATGTCTTACAATTCAGATAAAAGTATAAAAGGCGGGGATTAATGCCCCGCCTTTCAAAATAAAAATTATTCTTCGTCGATATCGCCTTCATAATCTTCATCAAAATCATCTTCATAATCTTCAAGATAATCAGGCTTAAAATATCTGTAAAGTGCAAATACCGCACCGGCTACTGCCGCAATCACTCCGATTATGGCAAAAATCTTCAATGCTTTGTTCTTGCTTTTCTGTTCCGTCATATTATACGTCCTTTCTCCTATATTATATAGCAACATTTTAACACTAATAACTATTTTTTTCAATAATAATTATATTTTAATAAGATTTGCAAAGGATGCGAACATTTTCCGTACACCGGCACCGTCAAAATTAACCGTAACCTCGTAATCCCTGCCTCCATCCTTTATTTCAAGAACGGTTCCCTCATTAAATTTTACGTGTTTAACCCTGTCACCTACATCATACCCCGGGGTTCCTCCATTTATTCCTGTCGTTTTTTTATCAAAAACGCCGGACTTCATGGCATCTTTCTGAAACGATGAAAATACCGGCTGTCCTGCTTTTCTCGGCGGCAGCTTCATATGGTCATCCTCGGACAGCGTCACCCTTCTTTTTCCCTGATGTGCATTTTCCTCAAGATATTCGTCCGGAATTTCACGGACGAACCTTGACGTTCTGTTCATACGCATTTCTCCATGCAGCATACGGAGTCTGGCTGCAGTCAGTATCAGCTGTCTTTTTGCTCTTGTTATCCCGACATAACAGAGACGCCTTTCTTCTTCAATATCGCTTTCATCACCTGTTGATATGCTCATGTATCCCGGAAAAAGTCCTTCTTCCATTCCTGCAAGAAATACAACCGGAAATTCAAGTCCCTTAGCGCTGTGTATTGTCATAAGCGATACCCTGTTATCAGTCTCGTCAAGGCTGTCAATGTCAGCAACCAGCGCCACTTCCTCAAGGAAGCCGCCAAGCTGCGGATTTTCCGTGTTCTCAGAATACAGAACTGCCTTAGATATAAGCTCCTCGATATTATCCTTACGTTCTGCGGCTTCTTCATCCGTTGCCGCTTCGTTGTCCAGATATTCATAATATCCGGTACACTCAATTATTTCCCTGATAAGACGGTCAACCGCCATAAATCCGCTCTTTGCCCTCAATGCTTCTATAAGTATTACAAAAGATTTGATTTTTTCGGATGCATTCCTTGTAATTCCTGTTTCACCGGCATATTTCAGGGCTTCATAAAACGTAATATCCTTCTTTGCAGCGTAAAGCGATATGCGTTCCATGGTAGTTGCTCCTATACCTCTTTTAGGTACATTTATAACCCTTTTTACCGCAAGGTCATCCATGGCATTGTCAATCGTCTTCAGATACGCAAGTATATCCTTTATCTCTTTTCTTGAATAGAAATTAATTCCCCCGTATATTTTATATGGTATATTTTTTTCAAGGAGTTTTTCCTCCAATGCACGTGACTGTGCATTGGTTCTGTATAAAACCGCATAGTCATTATACTCTCCTCCTTCGCGGATTCCCGTAAGAATATCATCTGCTATGCCTGACGCCTCTTCATAACCGTTTTCATATATGTTATAAATGACTTTTTCTCCGTCAGCTCCGGCAGTCCACAGCTTTTTTGCCTTACGTCCGCTGTTATTGCTTATCACTGCATTCGCCGCATCAAGTATATTCTGTGTGGAACGGTAATTCTGTTCAAGCTTTATAACCCTCACGTTATTAAAATACTCTTCAAAATTCAGGATGTTCATTATGTTGGCACCCCTGAATTTATATATGGACTGGTCATCATCACCGACGACGCATAAATTACCATCAGCACCTGCAAGAAGCTTAATCAGACTGAACTGTGCCGTATTGGTATCCTGATATTCATCAACCATGATGTAACGGAACCTTTTTCTGTAATACTCCAGTACTTCCGCATCTTCTTCAAACAGTTTAACGGTAAGACAGATTATGTCATCAAAATCCAGCGCATTATTTTTCTTAAGCTGTTCCTGATATGCCCTGTATATATCTGCAATTTTCATGGATATGTAATTATTGCCCGAAGTCTGATACATTTCATCCGGTCCCGTAAGATTATCCTTGGCAGATGAAATTTTGGACAGAATGGTTTTTTCCTTATATTGCTTTGTATCAATATTCATTCTTTTGCATATGTCTTTTATGATATTCTTCTGGTCATCCGTGTCATATATTGTAAAATTATTCGCATATCCGAGTCTGTCTATGTACCGTCTCAGTATTCTTACACATGCGGCATGAAATGTCATAATCCATGCGGCATCAGCTCCAATGCCGACAAGACTGTCTACTCTCTCTCTCATTTCCTTGGCAGCCTTGTTGGTAAATGTGATGGCAAGAATATTATACGGATTAACTCCGTTGTCTTCAATAAGATGTGCTATTCTGTGCGTAATTACGCCTGTCTTGCCACTTCCTGCTCCCGCCAGAATAAGAACCGGTCCTTCAGTTGTAAATACCCCTTCCTGCTGACGTTCATTCAGTTGTTCATAACCGTTCATTTTATATTACCTCATTTTCAGAGTAAAAAAGGGAATGTCGGAAAGACATTCCCTTAAATCATCAATGTATTGTTACGGGATTACATTCCCATCTTAGCCTTAATCGCTGCAAGCTCATCATCCACCGCCGGCGATGATACAGTGTACTTATCCTTAAGGTCCTCTACCTGAACCGCATCGCCTGCCTGATTAAGTTCAGCCATTGCATTGGCTTCATCCAGCATCTTGTCAGCCTTGGCTTCCATTCTGTCAAAAGCAGAAAGATTCTTCTCTGCTCCGGCAACACTTGCACCTATCTTGTTAACCGTCTGCTGTGCCTTGGCTATCTTAACCTTGGCCTTAATGGTATCTCTTCTTGAATTCAGCTCATTAATGTCATTAACAAGCTTATCATGCATCTGTCTCATCTTATTGGCATTGTCTGCCGCAAGCGCATAAGTCTGCTGCAGTGACTGCTGCTTGGTAGTCATAAGCTGTTTCTGCTCGATAAACTTCCTTGCATCATCATCATTTCCTGCGAGCACTGCCTTCTCCGCATATTTCTGAAGCTGTTCTACTTCTGCCGTACATTCATCAAGTTCTCTCTTGGTACGCTGCTCATCAGCCATGACAGAAGCCGTTTCCTTCTTGACCTCGGCAAGGTCCTTGGTAAGATTTCTAAGATACTGATCTATCATCTTCTCAGGATCTTCCATCTTATCAAGCCATGAATTAATGTTAGAAGACATAATGTCTTTAAATCTTGCAATAATTCCCATAAATCATACCTCCGCATACGAATTAATTGTTCGCTGTTAATTATACATTATTTTTTTTTAAATGTCACTACTATTTATTAACTCTTTCATATACAAGCCTGTATCCGTCATTTCCATAGTTAAGTGCACGGCTGACCCTGCTGATCGTTGCAGTGCTTGCTCCTGTCTCTTCTGCTATCTCAATATATGTCTTGTCATTTATAAGTCTCTTGGCAACTTCAAGCCTCTGAGACAGGGCAACAAGCTCATTAATCGTACATATATCTTCAAAAAAAGCATAGCACTCGTTCCTGTTCTTAAGACTTAATATTGCATCAAACAGCTTATTCATTTCTTCAGTTTTAATATTCTTGCTCATGTGCCGTCACCTCTCTGTTCTTACCAGTATAGTTTAACACACTAAAGTATGTTAGTCCAGCACAAATTTTTTCAAAACCTCTGCAATACCGTCTTCATCATTGCTTTTTGCCGTATAATCCGCATTTTCAATAACAATGTCCCTGGCATTTCCCATTGCCACGCCAAAGCCGGCGTATCTTATCATTGACAAATCATTATAGCCGTCTCCGAATGCCATAATTTCTTCCCTCTTAATGCCCGTTACCTCCGTCATCTTTTCAAGTGCGGCGGCTTTATTGATGCCTTTTGGAAGTATTTCAAGAAAAAAAGGCTCTGAGCGGTATACATCCAGTCTGTCATGAAGCCGGTCATATACACGTTTTTCCACTTCGGCAAGATAATCACCGTCTTCAAGCATAAGAAATTTATTAACCTCAAAGGTAAGACTTTTTAACAGATTGTCAACCTTCTTCTTTCCAAGACCGTTAATGCCTGCTTCAACATCAATATACCTGCTCGCAAGGTTCTCTGCTATTACGTCATTGCCTTCATATGTCATAAGTGTCGTTTTATATTTCTCTGAAAGATTATAAATCTCTTCATAATATTCCATTGGTATTTTAACATCATGGAGTACACTGCCGTCTCTGCATGATATCACCTTTCCTCCGTTAAGTGCCAGAATATATCCGTCATATTCTGACAGCTTCAGTTCTTCGGCAATCTTAACTATACCCTGCACCGGACGTCCGGATGCTATCGCAACCCTGCATCCCTTCTCCATTGCCTTAAACACAGCCTCCCTTGTTGCAGGTGTTATAACCTTATCCGAATTGGTCAGTGTTCCGTCAATGTCAAATGCCAGTAATTTATATTTCATTATATTGTCCTCTTTTTCAGTATTCTAAGTAGCCATTCTATCAGATTACACGCATACTTTCAAGAATTATACTGTTTACAAACCGGTTAAATTGTATATAATCATAGGTATATTTATCAGAAAAGGAGTCGGATACATATGCCCGGATTTGTAACACATCACATAATGGGAGTCAATGCCTTCAGGCAGCTTGAAGATACCGGAATAAAAAACATTATTAAAAAATACCGTCATTCATACCTGACAGGACTTCAGGGACCTGATGTATTTTTTTATTATCCTCCGGCTTCTTACGGACACGGAATCAATATCGGAAACAGTCTCCACAAAAAGGACACCGGAAACTTTTTCAAAAACCTGATAAAGTCCGTGGAGACGGTCCGTGATGAACGTGATTTTGAAATCTGCACCGCCTATATTTTAGGATATATGGGGCACTATATTGCGGATACGGCTCTTCATCCTTATGTATACAGTCGTGTAGGTACAGCCGCTGACAGCAGGGTCTTAGGCATCCATTTCGGACTTGAAACGGATATTGACCGCTGCGTATTAAAGAATTATAAAAATATGACGCCTGACAGCTTTAACCATAAAAAAGCTGCGCGATTGCCTGTCGATGAACAGAATGTAATTGCCATGCTTCTCCATAAAGCAATTTTGTACACTTATAATGTGGAAATATCCACCTTTTCCATAAAATCCGCATTGCTGAGCTTCAGGCTTGAAAGCTCGCTGGTTATGGACAAAACCGGTTACAAGCATAACATTCTGAATTTCATTGAACGCCATACTGTCGGATATGCAGTTTTTTCACCCCTTCTGGTTAATGATGCGGAGCATATGGATGACCCGTGCAACACAGGCCACGCCTTATGGTGCAATCCGTGGGATTCCGGTACGCCTTCTTCCGAATCAGTATACAGCCTTGTTGATAATGCCGTATGCAGACATACCGGCCTTATGAATTATATGTATGAAGCACTGGATAAATCATACAGATGCAATGACACCTCAGGCTCCGGAATATTGGAAAAGCTCGGAAATCTCTCAATGACAAGCGGACTTGACTGCAGTATTGAGCTTAAGAGGTAATAGAAATCATTCTTCAGACCATAAGACATCAGGTGGCATACCGCATCGGTATGCCACCTGTTTATATAACTAATCCATATACTTTTTCATGTGCTCATTTATAAGAGCGCCGTCATCAAAGTAATTTATTTTCATTGCCCTTCTGACATCATCAAGTGTCTGTGCCGCAACCCTGCGTGCTTCTTCGCTTCCCTTTTTCAATATGTCATATACGGCAGGAATATCCTTTTCCCATTTCTTTCTCCGCTCCCTTACAGGCGCAAGCTCAACCTGCATGACATTGTTCAGGAACTTCTTCACCTTTACGTCACCGAGTCCGCCTCTTCTGTAATGCTCCTTGAGTTCATCAAGTCCGGTATACTCAGGCAGAAATTCAGCAAAATATTCATCACGGCAGAATGCGTCAAGATATGTGAACACGGTATTGCCTTCAATGGTCCCCGGATCCTCTACCCTCAGATGATTCGGGTCTGTATACATTGACATAATCTTCTTACGGACTTCCTCTTCCGTATCTGCAAGATATATGCAGTTTCCGATGGATTTGCTCATCTTAGCCTTACCGTCCGTTCCCGGAAGTCTGAGACATGCCTTGTTATCAGGCAGAAGAATCTGCGGTTCCGTAAGAGTCTCACCATATATGGCATTAAACTTATTAACGATTTCCCTTGTCTGCTCAACCATAGGCATCTGGTCCTCTCCTGCCGGAACGGTTGTAGCCTTAAATGCAGTTATATCTGATGCCTGACTTATCGGATAGCACAAAAAGCCTACCGGCAGTGAGCCACCGAAGCCTCTCATCTCTATCTCACTCTTAATTGTAGGATTCCTGTGCAGACGTGCTTCCGTAACAAGATTCATATAGTAAAACGTCAGTTCCGTAAGCTCCGGTATCATGGACTGTATGAATATCGTTGATATATCCGGATTAATGCCGCAGGAGAGATAATCAAGAGCAACCTCAACAATATTCTCCCTTATCTTATCAGGATTATCATAATTATCCGTCAGCGCCTGTGCATCGGCAATCATAATATATATTCTGTCGTATTCTCCGGAGTTCTGCAGTTCCACCCTTCTCTTGAGAGACCCTGCATAATGTCCGATATGAAGTCTTCCGGTAGGTCTGTCTCCGGTTAAAATTATCTTGTTCATTATAAGCCTTTACCTTCCATAAAATTACTATATACATTTTATAATACGGATAAAAAAAGTCAAGCAGTATTATCCTAAGGTCTCGGCAGATACTTGTTGATAAGTGCACATATAAGCATATATATCCATGTAAGTCCGAAAATGACATCCCATGCATTTCTCACGATACGGAAAATGAATAATCCCGGAAGAAGGTTGAGCAATATGCATATTACAAGATTAATCACCACAATCACAGACTGATATACAAGAAGCTGCTTGTTATTCACATTCTTCTTCACAAAAGCTATAATTGTAGGAATGTATGTTATAAAAATGCTTAAAAGAATTCCCCCGACTCCCCATGCTATTATTCTTGACATATGTTCCTCCTTAAATACATACGGGACCGCACATAAGTGCAGCCCCATATTTTTTATTGTTGTTTTGATGCGTAATATTCTTCAAAAAGACTGTTGGTTGCATCAAGTGTATCATGACATATCTGCGGAAGCGACTTGCCCCACGCATTGGTTGCAAGCTTAAATCCTTTTTCCACGGCCGCCTGCATTTCCTTCATCTTATCAACATCATCTCCTGCAAGTGCCATTGCAAAATCGAAAAGTCGCTCTGATGTCTGCTTTACGCCGTAATAACCGTTTTCGGAAATATCCTCCTTAGCCTGGGCAGCAGTTGCTGAATCAACTTCAAAATTACCGTCGGAAAGGAATTTCCATACGCTGTCATAGGTTCCCGCCTGTCCGGTCATCATATTACGGACAATATCCATTAACTGCTGTTCCCTGCTGCTCTGCTCCGATTTCAGCTGTTCTACCAGTGCAGCCCTGTCACTCTCACTCATTCTTGCAACAGAGTAGGTTGCCTTCTTCTCAGGTGTACTCTGTTCATACACTGCTGCAGTACTGTCCGTCTGCTGCTCTGCTTCTGTCTTCTTTCCCGATGAATAGGTGCCATAAGCCTCGCGGGAATAAATACCGTCAGTCATTTTTACTTCCATAAATAACCCTCCTTGTTAATACGGTGCAAGTCCTTTTGCACACTATGTTTTAATATGTATCGGCATACATGAGCTGTATGTTAATACACTGATTAAAAAAATTTATCTGTTATCAACTTTTTCAGGGTACATATCATGCCCTGCCATTCGCTCAAATGCAACCTTTTCCCACGGTGTTCCAGGCTTTCCGTAGTTGCAGTACGGATCTATGCTTATGCCACCCCTTGGCGTAAACTTTCCCCATACTTCAATATATTTCGGTTCCATTAGTTTAATAAGATCCTTCATTATTATGTTAACACAGTCCTCATGAAAATCGCCGTGATTTCTGAAGCTGAACAGATACAGCTTCAGCGATTTGCTTTCAACCATGCGCACATCAGGCACATAAGAAATTGTTATCGTCGCAAAATCCGGCTGACCCGTAATAGGACACAGACTTGTAAATTCAGGGCAGTTAAATTTAACAAAATAATCATTGTCCTGATGTTTGTTAATAAAAGTTTCAAGCACCTCCGGTGCATAATCGGCAGAATATTTTACTGATTTATTTCCAAGCAGTGTTATTCCTTCCGTTTCTTCTCCTGTTCTTCCGTTCATATTCCGGTCTCCTTACTTAATAAAGGGTCCATAACCCCGTTTTCTTCAAATGCCCTTATTCTGTCACGGCATGTTCCGCATACCATGCACGGTCTGTCTTTTCCTTCATAACAGCTCCAGCTCAGTTCATACGGAACTCCGAGCCTTAAGCCCTCCCTGACAATGTCCTTCTTGGTCATGTTGACAAAGGGAGCTTCTATTCTTACCTGTCTGCCGCTGCCCTCGTATACCGCATCTGCCATTGCCCTGTTAAATGCATCCGTGCAGTCCGGATATGCACAGCCTGCCGCATCATCACCATGTGCTCCATATAAAATAATTCCACAGCCTTTTGAAATTGCCACGCTTGCCGCTGCAGACAGAAACAGTCCGTTTCTGAACGGTACATAAGTGGATACCGGCAGATTACCGGATTTCGACGTCTGTTCACTATACGACATATGTGGAATTTCCCGGTCCGAATGTGACAAAAGTGAGCAGTCACTGTATTGGAATATTTTACCAAGGTCAAGATAAATATGCTCCACCCCGTAATATGATGCTATATCAACGGCACTCCGTATCTCCCTGTCATGCTTCTGACCATATGTTACGGAAAGTGCCGTCACATCTGCAGAACCGTATCTTTCAACCGCCATTGCAAGGCACGTTGATGAATCCACGCCGCCGCTGAATAAAACCAATGCTTTCATCTTTTTTCTCCCATTATCGTCTGATTCTCAGCTGAAGACCCACATCCGTCCTGAATCTTCCCCTGAGGGTTTCCGTATATGTCTTTGCGTCAGTCTTTTTTATGCCTCTTGCACTCATACAGCTGTGACGTCCTTCAATCAATACGGCAATATCATCCGATTCCGTAACCATCGTCATTATGTCGGCAATGTCAGAACCGATTCTTTCCTGAAGCTGAAGCCTCTTTCCTACCATGTCGCATATTCTCGCAATTTTACTTAATCCGATTACTTTTCCGTTCGGAACATATGCAACCGTTACCTTCATGTCATACATGAGTGCAAGGTGATGTTCACAATAACTGAAAATATCAATATCCCTGACTACCACGACATCATTATCCGATTCCGAAAAATCAAGCTCCCGTTCAAATGTTTTGTCAAACATGGCAGCAATTTCCCTGTTGGAATAATTCATTCCTTCAAAAACCTCTTCGTACATCTTAGCCACCCTGTCAGGAGTATCCTTAAGCCCCTCCCTGTTAGGATTATCTCCGAGTGCAATTATAAGTCCTCTTATATGCTCCCTTACAGCTTCCGTATCTATTGCCATTTTTGTATTCCTCCTATACCCCTTTTTCATCAGGGTCCCATATGAATTTATGCAGCTGCAGCTGCATATTAACGTCATTCATCCTGTTCTCAATCATAAATTCCACTATTGTCTTCGGATCAATTTTTCCGAATACCGGACTTATGTATATATTCACTCTTTTTCTGAGCCTGTGCCTGTCAATAATCTCTAATGCCCTGTCAAGATCTTCAAGACTTCCCGCAACAAATTTAACCGTATCATGACTTCTCAACACATCAAAATTATTCTGACACATTTTATTTTCCATTCCGCTTGACGGAAGCTTGTAGTCCATCGTAAAGCTTATGGTATTGCAATATTGCACAAACGGTGCAAGCGATATGCTTCCGTTAGTCTCTATTTCTCCTTGAAGAAAAGTATCCTCGTCAATCATCTTTAACAGACTGCCTATTCCCTGCCTGTACAGCGGTTCTCCACCCGTAACTGTTACGTTGGCAATCCCCTTAGACTTTACCGCATTGTATATTTCCCTGTCAGTCATAACGGTAAACGGGGAATCTTCCCTGTTGGCCCATGCAGTGTCACAATAGGAACAGCCAAGATTACATCCCGTAAAACGCACAAAGACCGCAGGCTGTCCTGCTTTCGTCCCTTCTCCGTTAATACTGGTAAATATTTCTGCAACCTTAAATTCCGACATAATCATTCCCCGCTGTATGATGCACGGTTATTAGGCGTCTCGTATACCGATACTTTTTTTACGTCATAACCTTTTCCTGACATCACATCATAAAAATACTTTGCAAAGTTTTCCGCCGTCGTCCTGAACTCAAGCTCTATCATTTTAATGCGTTCAGCAGTCAGTGCAGCAAGAGTCTCAGGCCTTAAACTGCCCTTTTCCATGATAAGGCAGTGGTCAAATATATCGACCATATTCCTAACATCCTCTTTAAGGACATCAAAATCAACAACCATGCCACGGGCATGATTGTCATTTTTAAGACTTTCACTCGATATTTCCACAACAACTCTCCACCTGTGTCCGTGGATGTTGCTGCATTTTCCATTATAGCCGTGTAAAAAATGTGCGGCATCAAAGCTGTGTTCTGAAGTCAGTGTATACATATTATCCTCCAATTATTTTCCTGTTACAAAAAAATCGGATGAGCAGTCTCATCCGATAATAAGCTGCCCTGGTTTTGTTTAAAGACAGGATGGTACAAGCGAACTGTCTTATTGATTTTCCAATTATATTACATTATGTCTGATTAGTAAAGCCTTTAATTCCAAACAGTCTGACGGCATTCTTATACATCAGCGAATCATAGGCATCCTTACTTATTAATTCCGGAAGCACATGAAAATAATCCTGGTATACTGCTCTCTCTCCCTTAGGATTACACAGATAAGTATCCTCACCGTCTATTGGCATGTCACTTCCAAACATCATTTTCCCGGCTCCATACCTGCGTATGGCTTCAAGGGTGGTACTCATCGGAACCCATGCCGTATCTCCGTATAAATTATCCGCTTTTCCAAGCAGATCAAGTGCAGTACCATTGTCACTTCCCAGCCCCATATGAACCATTACAAACGGAATACCCGGAAATTTTACAGCTGCATTATACAGTCTCTTTGGTGCTCCTTCTGTCCCGTTATCCGTATGGGACACCACCGCCAGATTATATTCCGCGGCAAGCCTTATATAAGGCAGTGCCCTGTCACTGTCGGGTGCCGTCCTTGAATGAAACGGATGAAGCTTCACAGCCCTTATTATATCGATATTATCTCTTATGAGCTTTTCCAGCTCTTCCGTCGGCTGCTGAAAATACGGCCGCACCCATACCGCCACGCTTATTCTGCCCTGATGCTGCCTTGCAAAGCTTATGGAACGTTTCAAAGCTTCTTCCTGTGTACATAACACATTCTCAGGCAGCGGTCTCTGTTCAAAATCCACCTCACCTGAATCTGCATTGGACAATATAACATGGGATATGTCATATTTTTCCATTGCACGA
This sequence comes from uncultured Butyrivibrio sp., assembly GCA_964405265.1. GTDB lineage: Bacteria > Bacillota > Clostridia > Lachnospirales > Lachnospiraceae > Eshraghiella. Next base: position 8,441 of record CAYONC010000020.1, on the reverse strand, counting down.
AGCACCTTGTCCTCGGTCATGTCAAAGCCCATATTCTCTCCGCCAATGTGAACGTGGGTGTCAATAATCATCGCCACACCGCCTTCCTTAATATTACTTTGAGTATACGCCTTTTCTGCATCATAATCAATCTAATTAACAATCATTCCGTTATCTATGCGTATTATTCTGTCCGTATGGGAAGCAATATGCTCATCATGAGTAACAAGAATGATTGTCCTGCCGCTTTCCTTTAATTTTTTAAATAATTCCATTATTTCTCCGCCGGTTTTTGAATCAAGTGCACCGGTCGGCTCATCGGCAAGAATTATCCTGTTGTCAGATGCCAGCGCCCTTGCTATGGCACATCTCTGCATCTGACCTCCAGAAATATGATTCGGATATTTCCGTGCGATGTCACTTATTCCGGTTTTTTCCAGCATTTCATTCACTATTGATTTACGTTGCCTTGACGGTACACCCTTTGCAATAAGAGGCACCTCTACGTTTTCATATACGGTATGGGAATTTATAAGAAAATAATTCTGAAATACGAAGCTTACATTATCCCTTCGGAACAAATCAAGCTCTTTAACCGATAATGAACTGATTTCCTTTCCGTCACACCAATAATTTCCTGATGTTACCTTTTCCATGCCTCCTATAATGTTAAGAAGCGTGGACTTTCCGGAACCCGAGCGTCCCATGACGGCAACATACTCTCCGTCACCAATTTTAACCGACAGATTATCAAGTGCCTTTACCTTCGTATCGTCGGCAATATATTCTGTATAAAAATTATCCCTGTCATATCCCTTTTTGTGACTCCGTTGGAAAGCCTTATTCCGTAATCCGCTGATTTTGTAATTATTGAATATATCTGACTTACACAAAGGGAAATAATCATGACGGCGGCAAAAATGATAAGCGCCATTCTCAACACCAGCGTCTGATTTTTTGTATCATTCTCAACATAATCAATAATTGATGATATTTTATATGTATCAATGGTAACGTTATATTTTTCAGATATTTTCAAAATTTCAGCTGCAATTTCTTCATAAGCATCAGCATCCTCATATGTAAAAAAGCCTCCGTTTAAATTTCCATATTTCATTACTTCTATAATTCCGTATTCTAATGAATAACTTCCTGCATTATTCAGAATAACCTCACTGAAAATATACGGATCAATACAGACAGAATTCTCATCAAAAAAGCCTCCCACAACATATCTGAAGACTTCTTCTCCGTCACTGTTGAATACTTCATACACATCTCCGACATTTGTAACTCCGTGATATTTCTCCGATAAGTATAATATTATATCCCGCAGGGCATCGTTAAAGCCAATCTCAGCCGGTGTGCTTCCTTCAACAAGATTAATATTCAGCATCGTCCAAGCTCCCGCGTCCATGACAATGGTTTCTATACCATTATCATCGACTATACCGTTTTCATGTCCTTTCTGTATTTCCTTAAGAAAGAGAAGACATTCTGACGCATTATACACATCTGTTGAGATATTTCCAAAATCTTCCACACCCTTTATACGGGATATCTCTTCATATATTTCAACAGAATCATCGTATGCAATATTTTCACTCTGACTTGCATAACACAGCTTTTCAACGTCACATTTCAATCCACGGCTTATCCGGTATTTATAGTTTTCCGTACTTATAATCATATATACAAGAAACAAAAGTGTCACAAAAAAGCCAAGTGCCGCGGCTATATGTATAAAAAATCTTTTTCGGTTTTCAAGACATATATCATATGCCATTCTAAATTTATTTTTTAATTTCATTATCCTACTCCGTATACTTGATTATTTTTTCCGCTCTGCTTTCTCTCATTCTGCTTATATACAGATAAGATAAACCGAATGCCGCCAGAAATACGGCAAGCGAGCATAACGCCGAGAGTGTCCAGTATTTTAACACATATACCTGTCTGAATACGGCATATGACATAATCAGTGACATAATTGCGGCGGTGCAGAAGCACAGCATACATCCAAACAACAGCGGAGCATATATCTGCCTTCCTGTCATTCCGAATACTTCCTTTATAAATGCCTCTCTCACAACTGATGATAACAGAAGCAATACTGCTTCTACAATAACGAACAGGGTAAGAACCGCAGACAGAACGAGCAGTATATTTTTCGCTTTACCGTAAATGGCACTGTAGCTTTCTGTTTTGCCATGATATTCAGCCGCTTCATACGAAAAAACATCGTCTTCAAGACAGCGTTTTAATTCAGATGAATCATTTTTATCGCTCTCATAATGCAGTATAATTTCATCCGTCAGAAAGAAATCATCGCGTAAATAACCGATTATATTTTCTGCCATTCTGTCACTCAAATCAGAATATTTAATATATATATTCATTTTTTTCCAGCTTTTTTGTTGCCGCAACGGCTGAGACTGCATAATAAGTATCACATACCCTGAGCCTGTTTTCTTCAATAAAATCAATATATCTGTTCCCTGTATATACACCGTTTCCTTCGACAATCGACTCTCTGAAGCTTTCAAACGGTACCTTTATTTCTTCATTTAATGATATGTATATATATGCAGGTACACTCACGGCATCTCCAATCGTCAGTCCGGTTTCCACGGATATGTTACCGTTAACACGGCTTAATCCGTTTATAAGCTTGCGAACAGTCTCAATACATTCTTCACGCTGTTTTTCATCATATGGTTCTTCTGAACCACACAGGCGGATGCTTATGTATTCATCATACTTGTATCCTTCAGCATTATTCAGAACGGATTCAACTGCGGGGGCAAGCATTGTCATTATTATAATTGCCGCAAACATTGAAAGTGTAAGAACGATATATGGGAATTTTTTTCCGTTTTTCAAAACTTTCCTCTCCTTAGTTCAAATATTTTCTTCCCTCATATCCATAATAATTTATATCTTCATCGCTATGATAGCGTCCGCTTTGATTTTTGTCAATTTATTTATTTTTTTCTATTACTAAGTAAAATTTTTATTATTATTTTTTTAAAAACCGAAATAAATATCGTTTTCCGTTTTTATATTGTGTATATAACCGGTATTATATTTTATTCCTTGACTACATCACATTTTCTGATAAAATTTAAGTGATACAAATGAATAAAAAGGATGGTTATTTCAATGTCAGAATTCAGCAACTCAGTATATCGGAAGGAAAACGGTTATTTCATGCAGTCACTCAGTCTGCAGAAATTTTCAGAGGATAACGAAACGCCTTTTTATATATACGACATGAATTATATTATTAATAATTACAGAAAGCTTAAAGACTGTTTCCCATGGAAGGATGTACGTCTCCATTATGCAATGAAGGCCAACTACAATCCTCACATATTGAAAATAATGAAAGAAAACGGTTTCTGCCTTGATACCGTGAGTCCGGCAGAAGTAATTCTCGCCAAAAAAATCGGCTTTGACAGCAGCAATATACTGTTTACAGCCAATAACATGACCGATGAGGAAATGAAATCAGTCATGGAGCAGGGCGTGCTTTTCAACATCGATTCGCTCTCACGACTTGAAGCATATGGAAAAGAGTATCCCGGAAGCCGTGTATGCATAAGAATTAATCCTGATGTACAGGCAGGAGAAAATATCAAGGTTGCTACAGCCGGTGCACTCAGTAAATTCGGAATACTGCTTGAGGATGTTCCCAAGGCAGTTGATATTTCCCGTAAATATAATATTCATATTGCCGGTTTACATGAGCATACCGGAAGCGGTCTTGCAGATACAGACAAGGTATTTGAAAGTATGCAGAACCTTCTTGCAATTGTAAACCGTGATGATTTTCCGGATCTTGAATTTCTTGATTTCGGCGGTGGTTTTAAGGCGCGTTATTCTCCTGATGAGGTACCTGTCAATTATGAAGAATTTGGCAGAAAAGCCGTTGAAATGTTTAAAGAAGCCTGTGTTAAATACGGCAGGGAATTAAAAATGTATTTTGAACCGGGTAAATATACCGTTGCCGAATCGGGATGCATGGTAATTCAGGTTAATACCATAAAGAACAACAAGGGCCGCCTGATTGTGGGAACCAATTCAGGATTCCCGCATCTTATACGTCCCGTATTCTATGATGCATACCACCATGTTGTTAACTTAAGCAATCCTTCGGGAACGCCTCTCACGTATGACATATACGGCAACACCTGTGAATCAGGAGACTGTTTTGCAAAGGAGCGTAAAATATCAGAAATCCGTGTCGGTGATTATCTTGCCATAATGAATGCCGGAGCATATTGCCGTTCCATGGCTTCAGAATACAATCTCCGTCCGCTTCCTTCTGAATACATCATTTACAATGATGAAATAATTACCAGCAGGAAGAAGCTCGGACATGCTGAGCTTGCAGAAAGAATTTTAAAGGATTACGGATTATAACAGAAAACCGCCCCGAATCTGATATGCCCCTGCCCGGCAGGGGCATATAACTATCTCTTCAAAAGACCAGAAATCTTATCTTCCTGCTTAATCTTATCTATAAAATCATCAACCGCATATGTAACAATATCCAAATCCTCTTTAAACTTGTACCATTCTGATATCTGCTTTGTATCTTCATGAATTACAGGTGCAATAAAAACAGAAAAAGTTTTTTTCTGATCTTTCTTTTCTTCAAGTAAATGTCTTCTTATTGGTATAATTTCATTATTCACCTGTTCCTGTCTGCCGCACATCAATGTTACTTCAACCAGACTTTGATATTCATTATCAAAACATACAATATCCGCTTTCCCACCAGATGCGGTATTAGTCGGCATTCCTTCATCATCGATTGTATAATTGGGAATCACTTCCAAATTTTCAAAATTTTGTACCATGGCAATACCTGTCAAAAACTCCAAGCGTATGGGTCCCGGCAACAGTTTTAAAATACAGTCCGTACTTGCTGCCTTTTTACATACTTTATTCAATTCAGAATATATTTCTTCTTTTGAATATTCGGATGCAAATTTCCTCAAAGCATTTTTTCTTAAGTCTGTTGTATCAGCCGGAACAGCACTTTCCATGCTTATTACCGCAGTATCAACTGCTCCAATATACTCAAAGTATTCATCTTTTGATTCAAAATTCTTATATTCTGAATAATTATCCAGTATATAATCTATTTTCTCTTTTTCCCAAACATTATAATCTATAAAACGCCCATTACCCCTTAAAGAAATAATACCGGTAGTACGCATTTTACGTATATATTCATCCACTGCTTCGCCACAAATTTGTGAAAGTTTAAATCTGTTTCTCTGCCCATCAGATGCTTTCAATAATTTCAGGCAGATTTCATACATATACTCATCGCTATACGAATAACCCACCTCACTTCTAATCTGTTTTATTTTATCATACAGACCTTTTGCATCATTATCCGGCCAGCATATAAACAAACTTAACTCCTGACGAAAAATTCCCGTGCCATTTTCTTCTTCATCTTCTTTCAGCATTTTCATCACCTGTAATAAAAGAATTAATGGTACATTTGAATTTGCATTTTTTCTATATGGATTGTCACTCTGATATTTCATCATTGAATTAAGAAATACCGCCTGTATTTTCTCTTCATTGGGTTCTTCTTCATTTAATGCGTCAATCAGCATATGTCCGGTTATTGATATTCTTATAGGTTCACCCATTGCATATTTTACATACCCAAACTCCATTGGCAACCTGAATATCGTATCAAATCTGGAATCCCACCCATATTCAAACCCTGCTTCTTTATGTTTTTGCGGGCTCATCTCTATTATATAATCAATTTGCTTATCAGAATATTTTTTTTCGTCGCTTTTTAGAATACATGACAAATCCGGCGTTCTATTCACAATTAATGGTGTATATATTTTTTCTTTAATTGCATTGTGAATCACCCTCATAATAATATCGTGTGTCAAAATCTGGTTTTCATACGGTAATAAACAATTCAAAAAGCTAACAATTCTGTTTGGATTTCTCATCGTTGTTGAAAACGACAACGGTTTGCTTTCAGCCTTTCTGTTATGCATAATTTGTAACAAACACCTCCTGCGAGTCAGCCTTTACCGTATTATCATTAAAACTGATATAATTACTCTTTACATCATATACATAATACTTCCGGGACCAATCTAAAAATCTCCGGTTAGTTTTCCCTTTATGCGTAATTAGATTTGTTATACCAAACTTAACGCCCCTATCATTTAAGGAATCTAAATATTCACATAATTCATCTTCTTTTTTATCATTCCATAACTTGTTATACTCGCTCATTGAAATCAGATATGGCGGATCTAAAAAAACGTACGAATCCTTCCTAAACTTAACTTTTTCCAAAAAAGATATATAATCCATATTAAAGAATTCAATCTTATGTTCTCCGACAAATTCCAAATAATTATTTAAAGCACAATATACATTATTATTAAAATCCACATTACCAACCGGAAGATTGAAATCGCCTTTCCCATTAAATCGAATCATGTGATTAAACCCATATATCAACAATAAATACAGTCTGAGGGAATCATCTTTTGCAACGTTATAATCTTTTCTCATTCGTATATAAGCTTCTTTATTATATTTTGAATAATATGTCTTTACATACTTCCTTTTCATCTCTTCCGGCACACAAATACCCCGATATGAACATGATAATCCATAAAAATTGATTATGTCAAACAGCTCTTCAAACAATTCTTTCTCTCTTCCGGTATAACTTCCTATTTTTTTATGTAATTCCACCACATATGAATCAACGTCATTTAAGATGTATGAAGTCCCTTGAGAATTCAGAAAAGAACTTCCGCCCCCTACAAACGGTTCTATATACTGCTCTATATTTTCTGGCATAAGCTGCTTGAGTTGCGGCATAAGTTTATATTTGTCTCCCACATAAAAAAAAGGAGATCTTATTGTTTTTTTATTTTCCATCGACGACACCTGCTTTCGTTATAAAAACAAATTCTTTATGATCATCAAATTCTGTTTTTCCCGCATTAAAACACTGATGCTTTTTCTCATAAACCGTAGTCTGTCCCTTGGATGACAAAATCGATTTAATTTCGTCTAATCCAATTTTATTTTTTGAAGAACTGCTCTTTGAATTATATGTATTGTTATATGTAACAACTATATACTTAACATCTATATTTTTTATTAAATCCGCAAAAACTTCCGGAGCACTGCTTCTGCAATACTCACTCATATTCTCAGCTTGTGGCTTTAGTGCAGTTCCTTCCAGTTTAGGTTTTTTCCACTGAACAACATTTTCTAACACATGATAGAAACGACTGTATTGACGACTGTTATACGGTGGGTCAATAAATGCGATGTCTGCTTTAACTTTTCGTACTAATCTGTTTGCATCCTGCCTGTAAATAAAAAACTTTTCAGAAGGCTTTTCCGGCTTTATTAAATCAAAAACAAATCTGTCCTCAATGTTTTTAATCTTTCTGTATGCGTCATAATGTCCTACTGTATTAGCCACTTTATCCATCGAATATATTAACGATGCTAACAGAATACAATATTCTCTGTCCGATAAACTTCCCTTTAGCTTTTTAATTTCCTCTCTTATTTTTCCTATTACTTTGGAATCATTATCTGAAAAATATTTTCCTCCAAAGTTCTCTGAAAAATAATTGTCTTTTAATCTGTTAGGATTAATTTTCTGAAACCGTTCTTTATATTCATTGATTACCTTCTCACTAAATTCACCGTTCCCAAAAAAGGCTTTATAAATAATCTCATTGGAAAACAAAAAATCATTCATGATAACTTTCTTGTAATGTTTACTCATATAAGCACTCACTACTCCCGTTCCTGCAAATACGTCAAAAAAGCTTTCACCTTCACAATTTTCCAATATTAGTTCTTCTATCCAACCAAGCAGCTTATATTTGCTGCCTGTATACCTTCTGTTGCTGATGTAGTACATAAGAAAAGTTCCTCTTTCTTTACATTTTCTCTTATCTGCAGGTCTTCTGCTTTTTCTATTGTATTCATTTATCAGAATAATTGCAAGAAGTTTTTACAAACATCTGTTCGCATTTTAGTATTCAACATGCTTGATGCTCCGTGGCAAAATTTAAGGCTGCCGCAGTCCGTTCAGAACCACGTCAGCCCTTGATTTTACGCTATTTTTTTAGAACTTACCTTCCTTTGCTGCTTCCTCAATGGAAACTGCAACTGCAACCGTCATACCAACCATCGGGTTGTTGCCCGCACCGATAAGACCCATCATTTCCACGTGTGCAGGAACTGATGATGAACCTGCAAACTGAGCATCGGAATGCATACGTCCGAGAGTATCAGTCATACCATATGATGCAGGACCTGCTGCCATGTTGTCAGGATGAAGTGTTCTTCCCGTACCGCCGCCTGATGCAACAGAGAAGTATTTCCTGCCTGCCTCGATTCTTTCTTTCTTATATGTTCCTGCTACC
>CAYONC010000019.1:0-25619 GCA_964405265.1 uncultured Butyrivibrio sp. | reverse complement strand
GTAAGGCACAGCACTTTGACTGCTGCACTCGTTGGTTCGAATCCAACTAGCCCAGCTTGTCAGCTGAACAACACAATATGGGCCATTAGCTCAGGCGGTAGAGCACTTGACTTTTAATCAAGTTGTCCGGGGTTCGAGTCCCCGATGGCTCACTTTAAGCACTGTAAATTGTGAATTTTACAGTGCTTTTTGCATTACGTAAAGACCACTTTTTACATTGTATATGGTATTTTCCCGTTGTCCACGAAATAGTATTTTAAGTCTGTGAGATTGTAAAACACAGTATATATGGTGTAATCACAGGTACCCCTGTCTGTAATTACACAGCCCTTGGGGATACTGACATTACCTAAAATGCGGAAACCGGAACTGACGGCATATTCAGCGGACTGAGGAGTCTGCAGATGACTTTTTAAAAACATTGTGCGGACGAACCTGCCGGGTGACGTGAAATCTCCGGGAAGCCCCATGGTACCTCCTGCCTGGCCGAACGGCGGCAGACAGATGCCGTCCCATTCGGCATGACTGTTCTGAACGGCGGTTACACCGGCATAATTACGGAGGTTTGTCAGGTGCCACGGAAAGTCCGGGCTGTTGGTAAGCACACCACAGCGGTTCTCGTAAAAATTAAGACCGTCAGCAGTGATTTCCACGGTAAGGCAGTCGGAAGACGAGTCGGTAAAAATCCAGTGGAGAGGTGAGACTGCACCGGTAACATTGTCATTAACACCGGTTATACGGATTTTTTTTAATGCCGTCCGTATCTCGGATACGGAAGCACAGTTGCCGAGAATGTAAAAAACGGCTTCAACGGCGGCAATGCACGGACATCCGCAGGAAGTACAGGAATCATAACAGGCATATCCCGGAAAATAGAGCATGGCACCTGCCAGCCCTTTATCATTCATTCCGTCAGCAAACTGCCACGGAGAAGAAGCCTCCGTAATACCCGAGACGGTGTATGCGGTGCATAGTGAACGGGTGCCGGTCAGACTGTTCCAGTACTGTCCGGCAGGAACGGTTTTAAATGAAGGCGACAGGGGATATGAAAAATCCATGGTCCGCCCGAATATTACTGCACCGTTTTCGGCAGTAAGAGTTAATGCAGTACACATATTTTTCCTCTTTATTTTTATGATATGCCGAGTAAAAAATAGTGTGACGGATTTAATTATAAATAAAAATGAGATTGCATAATGTGAAAAATAATTTTAATATAAGACTATATGAACAGGAAGGAGAGAAAACTGCGTGTTAAAAAGATATGTAACAGCTCAGTAGTCTGGGCTTAAAATAATGTGAACGGTTAAGCTCAGATGTCCCCGGTTAATTATAGGAGGATTAAGATGAGCTATTTACGTGCAGAGGATGTTCTGCCGAAAGAATTAATAGAAACCATTCAGCATTATATAAACGGAAAGAGTATTTATATTCCAAGCACGGAAAAGAAAGCATGGGGAAGCTGTTCCGATACCAAATCATACTATGAGGAACGCAATTTCCGAATATGTTCCGATTATCGTTCCGGAATATCCGTTAAAGACATTGCGGCGAAGTATTCGTTATCTGAAAAAAGCATATACCGGATACTGAAAGCGGAGTATGAGTCATGAATCCGCTCAGTCCGAGGGTATATCATAAATGCGGAGGCTGCGGTAAAAAACAGGAATTTATCAATTCATGCAGATTCAGGGTCAATGCCAACGGAAATCGTGTGGATGTGTGGCTCATATACCGCTGCAAAAAGTGTAAGCACTCATGGAATCTTGCGATATATGAGCGGAAAAAGCCTTCGTCAATAAATAGTGAGGAATATGGACTGTTTTTGGAAAATGATGAGGAGCTTGCCTTGAAATACGGCAGGGATATGGTTTTTCTCAAAAAAAATAATGCTGAAATAAAATGAATTTACAAAACATATGCTCCGGCAGCACGTACTGCCGGGGCATATTCTGTTTTACGGGGAGGGATAACAAAAAAGTAGTAAAAGGACTTGTTGTATGGTAAAATTATGACGATATATTATAACAGAAATAAAAAACGGAGAATGAATACATGCGAAGGTATATCAGAAAACGGTATCTGGATACGGCCGATGATTTAAACAGAATAATGGAACAGGCCGAACGTGCGGTAATGGAATGTATTCAGGCCGATTTTGAAGGGGTTTTTGCCAAAATCCAGCAGAAACTGATTGACATGGGAACGGAAATTGAGACAGAGAACGGAGAAAGCAGTGAAGCCGTTCATTATCTTGAAAATATATGTGAGCTTTTGTACATTTTTCTTATGGAAAACGGTACGGAGCAGAGACTTAATTGTATAAGTGACATAAAAAAGGCAGCAGAGGGCTTTGTATCTGCCGTTAATGACATGAAGACCGGGAATAAAATTGCGGTATTTCTCCCATATAAGGCAAGCATGTGGGATTCGTTGGAGAGCATATGGCGTGCGGCATGCGAAGACGAGGACTGCACTCCGTACGTTGTGCCTGTACCGTATTATGACAGGAACAGTGACGGAAGTCCTGGCAAAATGCATTATGAAGGCGGAGAGCTTCCGGATTATGTTCCGGTAACGGACTTTAAGCAGATTAATCTTGATGAGCTGCATCCGGATATAATTTATTTTCACAATCCGTATGATGACAGCAACAGGATAACCTGTCTTGAACCCTCCTTTTTTTCAAAGGAGCTTAGGAAGAAAACGGAACTTCTGGTATATGTCCCTTATTTTGTTGCAACAGGAGACAGAATACAGACGCATCTGTGCACGCTTCCGGGAGTGATTTATTCCGATATTACAATAGTGCAGTCGGAGTTGGTCCGCAAGGTATACATTGAGGAGCTTGAAAAGCTTGAACGGGAAAATAACTGCGTCGGGATATTCGGAAACCTCTGTGAAAAAATCCTTGCACTGGGAAGTCCGAAATATGATAAAGTAAAATCAGCATGCAGGAGTGATTACGAACTTCCTGAAGAATGGAGATGCAGGCTGCATAACAGAAAAACGGTTATGTACAATACGTCCATTGCCGCATTTATGAAGTATGAAAAAAATATGCTTGAAACAATCAGGGAAAGCGTTGAAATGTTCGCCGGGGACGGGGATACGGTGCTGTTATGGCGTCCGCATCCGCTTTTAAAATCCACCATTGAATCGGATTATCCTGAGCTTGCGGAAGAATATTCCGACATTGTTGAAGAATTTAAAAAATCAGAAAAGGATATATATGATGACAGCCCGGACCTGTACAGGGCGATAACCTGGTCGGATGCATATTACGGAGACATGAGCAGTGTGGTTGAGCTGTTCAGGAGAGCGGGGAAAAATACCATAATACAGAAAATTGACAGGCATACAGCCGGAAAGTATGATGATCATGTAATTTTTGAATGCGCGGCAGAGCATGATGGCGGTATGTATGCAGCGGACATGGAAAAAAATGCATTGTATTTTATCCGGGAAAACGGAGAAGCAGAATATATATGTATGTTTCCGGGATATCCATGGTACAGGAGAAGACTCTTTTCAGACATTAAGATATACAACGGTAAGCTCGTATTTATACCGTATAATGCTGAGGAAGTATATATATACGACATTGAGAAAAAAGAATTTGACAGGATAAAGCCTGATTCTGAATATATACAGACTGTATGTGAGAAATTTGCCTGCGGGTATATCGATGGAGAATATCTGTGGCTGATTCCCGCAAAGTCAAAAAGCATTGTCAGAATCAGTATGGAAAGCAGAAAATGCGAATACATCCCTCTTCCGTCAGATATGGGAACTTATTTTATTAAGAAGGGCGTTGCCGCAGACGGAAACAGGATTCTGATGCCTTCCGTAATGGGGAAATGTTTCTTTGAACTGGATACGGAAGCATTAACAGTCGAAAAAAGACAGCCGGATATTGAAGGAGAAGGAATATGGAGCATAAGCTGCAGCGGAGATGTATATTGGATGATGTCATATCCTGACGGCAGTATTATTTCATATGAAAAAAATACGGGAAAGCTGAGTGCACTTAAAGAATATCCGGAGGGTATAAGCCTGAACGGATTCGGATATGCAATGAGCAGAATGATAAACGGCACGTTTTATGCATTTCCGGTTAAAGCTGATAAGGCAGTCATGGTTAAGGATGGCAGAATATGTGAAGCGGGTATTGAAGAATTTAATCAGAAAGGAACGGTTACGTCTTACATTACCACACTGAATGATAAGCTCATATTTTACAGATATGATGCAGATGATAATGACAGACTCAGTGGTGGATATCTGATTTTTGACACTGCTACCATGACATCGGAGCTTAAAACGTACATAATATCCAATTATGACAGGCAGAGACGTGATAAGGCAGCAACGGAAAACAAAGTATATTATAAGGCATTGAAAAAAAGCCTTCTTGAAGATAAAAACATAACGCCAGAACTCGGTGAAGAACAGACCTGCGGTGAACTGATATACAGGGTGACGGGGGGAATGGTATGATTTTGAAAAAAATTACGCCTGTGGAATTGAAGCATTTATCGGAAAAAAGAAAGATAATAGCATATGGTGCCGGAATGGTGGCACATCACATACAGGATGTATTGTGCAGAACCGGAATAGACGGCAATATTCTTTTTTTTGCAGACCGTGATGACAGCAAGGCAGGAACCTTCATAAAATCGGAAAATCGTGAATATGAAGTCAGGAGCATAAAAGAACTGTACAAGGATATATATGCAGATTCAGTGCTGATGATTACCTGTGAAAATTCAGAACGTGTATTCCGGCAGCTTGAACAGGACAAATGCATAAAAGTCCGGGATGTCGTATTATATGAGGATATTAACCGCCGGCTGATGCGGAAAGCCGTAACAGAAGACGTAAAACAAATTAAAAAACAGGAAACGGCACCGTATATTATTCCTCCGATGATACATTACTGCTGGTTCGGAGAAAATGATATTCCGGAATGGCAGCAGGAATATATGGAAGAATGGAAAAAAAAATATCCTGAATATGAATTTTGCCTGTGGAATGAAAGTAATTATGACATATCATGCTGCAGATACGTGAAGGAAGCATATGAAGCAGGAAAATATGCATTTGTATCAGATTATGTAAGGATGGATGTTGTATACAGATACGGCGGCATATATCTTGATACGGACGTGAAACCTGCAGGAGACATAAATTTTCTGAGAAAGTACAAGGCTTTTTTCGGATATGGGAAATGGCCGTCGGTTGCAAGCGGAACGGGGTTCGGCGGTGTAAAGGGCTGCGGGATTATCAGGGAAATGCGTGATAATCCGAGGGGACGTTCGGGATTTGTACCGGGAAGAACCAACATATATTATGAAGCTCCGGTTATGAAAGACAGGGGCTTCGTGATGGATTTTTCAACACAGATAAAGGATGATATATGTCTGTTGTCACCAAAATATTTTCCGCCGGTCAACTACCTGGAGGAGTATGAAATGCCGGAAGAAGCAGTTGCCCTGCATATGGATGCCGGCTCATGGAAGAAGTAAAATAAAACTATCGGAATGTCAGGAGAAGATACATATGAAGCAATATTATGAATGTAATGCAGAAATGCTCGCAGACAGAAATATATACATATTCGGAAGCGGCAACTGGGGCAGGCGTTGTCATACCTGCCTTAAAAATATGGGAATATCCGTAAAAGGCTTTATTGACAACAATGAAAGCATGTGGGGGAAGACGTGCCGTGAAACAGAGATATATCCGCCGCAGGCAGCAGAGGGCTTTGCCGCTGATGACATAATAATAGTGGCAATACAGAACAGGAGCTCCGTACTGCATCAGCTGGATGAAATGGGTATCGGACAGAGATATATATTCATATGGAATAAGATATATTACAGGAAGGATGTTGAAGTGCTCGGTTTTGCTGACAGGGAACTGCTTAGGGAATATCTGGACAATTCCTGGCTGTATCTGTACGGTGAAGGAAAGTATGCCGAGGACTTCAAATATGTATTTGACAATCTGAAGCTGAATGAAATAACAGATGATGATATACCGGAACAGGGAGAAGACAGGAAAAAAATAATAATTCTGTGTGATTTTAATCCGGAGCATAAGGAAGAACTGCTTGCAAAAAAAGGATATGTCAAAAATACCGGTTATGTGTATGGTGAAGAACTGTTCAGCCTCCTTGATGATGTGGATGACGAATCCGTAACCATACCATCGGCAATGATGTACAAGACGCTTTATGCCCCGATGACAGACCAGATAAAATGCACGCTTCCGTTCAAGAATATACAGGTCAGCTCAAGATTCTCCGTGCACTGCTGCTGTTCAGACTGGGGTGCGGAAATAGGAAACCTTGAGAAAAATACCCTGAACGAAATCTGGAATTCAAATACCATGAAAATATTCAGACTTTCGATTATAAACAGGACTTATTCCTTCTGCAACAGCTACAACTGTGTGCATATGGTAATGAATCCCGGACCGGCAACTGAAAGAATGATACCGCCAAAAGCAGGGGACTGTCCGGAGAGGCTTGAAATAGGCATTGACAGAACCTGTAACCTGTATTGTGAATCCTGCAGAAAAGAAGTCTGTGTAGAGCAGGGGACAAAGAGGGAGCTTATAGAAAGAATAAAGGACCGGATTATAGAATCAGGCTGGCCTGACAAGGTAAAGACCCTTCTTTTGGGCGGTCAGGGAGAAGTGTTTTTCAGTCAGGTATATAAGGATATAATGTATCATAATGCATCTGACAGGAATACGCTTGACTTAAGAACCAACGGGATACTTCTCACGGAAAAAGAATTTGAAAGGCTGGAAAAAATATATAACAGTTTATCCATAATCGTATCAATAGATGCGGCAACTGAGGCAACATATAAAAAGCTGCGGAGAAGTCACGATGAGCACGCATGGGAAAAACTGCAGAGAAACCTTAAAATGCTTTCGGAAATGAGACGGGCGGGGAGAATCGGATTCTTTCAGATTAATATGTGCGTGCAGATGGATAATTACAGGGAAAT
The DNA here is from genome assembly GCA_964405265.1 of uncultured Butyrivibrio sp. Classification (GTDB taxonomy): domain Bacteria; phylum Bacillota; class Clostridia; order Lachnospirales; family Lachnospiraceae; genus Eshraghiella. Next base: position 18,597 of record CAYONC010000019.1, on the reverse strand, counting down.
GCCTGATTTTGTCAAAATGGGACTTGGACTGGGCGTGGACAGAGTATATCTTACACCAATAAGAAACTGGGGAACATATACTGCAGAACGGTTTAAGGATGTAGAAATATATGACGGCAGAAAAGTACTGAAAAAAGAAGTGGCAGAGGTAATGAATAATCCTGTTTTAAAACATGCAGCCGTACAGTGTGCTTTTGAACAGGGAAAGGATATATCATGTGCGGAATAAACGGTATATTATCAAAAAAAGGAATAAAGGATCTGCAGTTACGGCTTGAAAACATGAATAATGCGCTGCTGCACCGCGGACCTGATGATGGCGGGAAATTATGCAATGACACGAAAACAGCGGGCTTCGGACACAGAAGGCTCAGCATAATAGACCCGGACAGAAGGTCGTCACAGCCGATGACATCGGCATCAGGAAGGTGGATTATCGTATACAACGGAGAGATATATAATTTCCATGAACTCAGAGCTGAATGTGATTATCCGTTCAGGACGGAATCCGATACTGAAGCGGTGCTTGCATATATCGAACGGTACGGTGTTGCAAAAATGCTGAAAAGGGCCAATGGTATGTATGCCGTCGGAGCATATGACACATATGAGAAAAAACTCTATCTGGCAAGGGACAGAATGGGGATAAAACCATTGTATTATTATTCAGACGGAGATAAATTTATTTTCTCATCCGAAATTAAAGGGATATTAAGAAGCGGACTTGTACGTGCGGTCCCGGACGAAGCGGCAACGGATGATTATCTGGGATACAGGTATGTGAGGGAGCCGTATACATTTTTTGAGGGAATATACCAGGCAGAAGCGGGAACATATATGGTAATCGATTCCGGAATCAATATGCAGGTGTATCATTACTGGCATCTTCCGGAGACGTTTAATACGGATACTGAATATGATGAAAACGGAATAACGGAAGAGTTCAGAATACGCCTTGAAGATGCCGTGCTAAAAAGAACCGTTTCAGATGTACCGCTTGGAACATATTTAAGCGGAGGCGTGGATTCCGGACTTCTTACGGCAATAGCCGCAAAAGCGGCAATGGACCGGCTTAACACGTATACCGTCGGCTTTCCTGAGCTTAACGAATTTGAATATTCGGATATGACTTCAAGAAAATATAATACCGTTCACCATAAGATAATAATGAATGCGGATGAGTATTTTGACCGTATGAAGGAAGTGATATCCTATAAGGATGCACCTCTTGGCGTACCTAATGAAATACCGCTTGCAGTAATGTCAGGTGAACTTAAGAAAAAGATTACGGTGGTTCTGTCGGGAGAAGGTGCGGATGAGCTTTTGGGAGGATACGGCAGGATATTCCGTTCACCTTTTGAGTATGCAAACGGCAGCAGGAAAGAAGAATTTTATGACTTTTTTATCGGTAAATATGAGTATGTTCCGAGAAAGATAAGGGACAAATTTCTTGCTGCAGGACCCGGGAGAAGAGAAAAATATGATGAGGCGGTGAGGGAGTCTTTTGGCAGACACTGCAATGAATACAATGTATTTAATTTTTTTCATAAATATCATGTAAAGGGGCTGCTCCAGAGGGTGGATACCACCACAATGCTTGCTTCCGTGGAAGCGAGGGTGCCGTTCCTTGACCATGAGCTTATAGAATATGTATATGAAAATGTACCGTATGACATGAAGCTCCGCTTTATATCGCCGGAAGCAGAAAAAAAGGCTGCCGGTCTCAAGGCTTCAGAGTTCAGCGAGAAACTTGACATACCGAAGTATCTGCTGAAAAAACTGGCACTTGATTATATACCGGAGGAGGTTGTAAACCGTAAGAAAGAGGGATTTCCGGTTCCGTTAAAGAACTGGAAGGATGACATATCATGCATGGTACGGAAGAAGCTTGCCGGTGCGGACTGGATTAAGCAGCGCAATACGGAGGAACTTATGGAGGCCTGCAGGCAGTACGGAAACGGCGACCAGCTATTATGGATGTTTCTCAATGTGCAGTGCTTTATGGAGATGTATTTTACGAAAGAATGGAGGTATTGACATGGTAATAGGTTATACGACGGGTGTTTTTGATTTGTTTCATGTGGGACATCTTAACATGCTCAAAAACGCAAAGGGAATGTGCGACAGGCTGATTGTCGGTGTTACGACGGATGAGCTTGTATCTTATAAGCATAAAAGAGCCGTGATTCCTTTTGAAGAAAGAATGGAAATCGTAAGAAACATTAAGTATGTTGATGCAGTTGTTCCGCAGGAGAGCATGGATAAGTATGAAATGTGGAAAAAACTGAAATTTGACGTCATGTTTGTGGGGGATGACTGGTATGGTACGGAAAAATGGCAGAAATATGAAGAGCAGTTTAAGGAAGCAGGGGTAAAAATAATATATTTTCCGTATTACAAGGGAACTTCGTCCACACTTATTAATGAAACACTTCTTAAACTCAGGGAAAACGATTAACGGAGGAAGCATATGACAACAGCACTTGTATTTGCGGGCGGTACGGGAATAAGGATGAATACCCGCTCAAAACCCAAGCAGTTTCTTGAAATGCACGGCAAACCCATAATCATATATACGCTGGAGCATTTTGAAATACATCCTGATGTGGATTCAATAGTTATTGTATGTCTTGAAGAATGGATTGATGAGCTGAAGAAGCTGATACGAAGGTATGAAATCAACAAGACGGTAAAAATTGTACCGGGTGGTGAAACCGGACATGATTCCATATATAACGGGCTGTGTGCCATGAAAGACATATGTGCCGGTGATGACATTGTACTGATACATGACGGCGTGCGTCCGCTTATAACGGAGGAGCTGATTTCACAGAACATAGAGTCGGTAAAAAAATTCGGAAATGCAATTACAGCCGAAGCTGCCAAAGAAAGCGTCGTAAGAAGCAACAATGCGGGAACGATAACGGACATTCCGCCGAGAAGCGAGATGTATGTGGCTAAGGCACCACAGGCATTTTACTATGGCGACATCATGGAGCTTCATGAACGTGCGGCAAGGGATAATGTCAAAAGCATAGATTCATCTCATCTGTGCAGCATATATAATGTGAAAATGCACATGGTAAAGAGCACGGGCTATAACATAAAAATAACTGAGCCCGCGGATTATTACATATTCCGGGCACTTTACGAAGCCATGGAAAACCGTCAGATATTCGGTATTTAGAAAAGTACGGAACTTACTGCATGAATATGCGGTGAGCTCCGTATTTTTGGTTGTAAAGTAATTTTAAATGTGATAAAATCAAAATTATTATATAGAAAATAATAGGTGGATTATGCTTAAATACAGATTCAGGAGGCTTATATGAAAGGAATTATTTTAGCAGGGGGCTCGGGAACGAGGCTGTATCCTCTTACCAAGGTTACATCCAAGCAATTATTGCCAATTTATGATAAACCAATGATATATTATCCTATGTCGGTGCTTATGAACGCCGGGATAAGGGATATACTTATAATATCAACTCCGCAGGATACGCCGCGTTTTCATGACCTGTTAGGAGACGGACATCAGTTCGGCGTGAATCTGTCTTATGAGGTTCAGCCGTCACCGGACGGACTTGCACAGGCTTTTGTTATAGGTGAGAAATTCATTGGGAATGATACCGTTGCAATGGTACTGGGCGATAATATATTTTCCGGACACGGACTGAAGAAGAGGCTGAAGGCTGCCGTAGACAATGCAGAGAGCGGCAGGGGTGCGACGGTATTCGGATATTATGTTGAGGACCCTGAGAGATTCGGCATAGTGGAATTTGATTCTGACGGAAGAGCTGTTTCAATAGAGGAGAAGCCTGAGAAGCCTAAGAGCAATTACTGCGTTACAGGACTGTATTTTTATGACAACAGGGTTGTGGAATATGCTAAGAATCTCAGACCGTCAGCAAGGGGCGAGCTTGAGATAACGGATCTCAACCGTATATATCTTGATAAGGGAAGCCTTAACGTGGAGCTTTTGGGACAGGGCTTTACATGGCTTGACACCGGAACACATGAGAGTCTTGTTGAGGCAACCAATTTCGTTAAGACGGTGGAGACGCATCAGCACCGTAAAATAGCATGTCTTGAGGAGATAGCATATCTTAACGGCTGGATAAGCAGGGAAGACGTGCTTGAGGTATATGAAGAGCTTAAGAAAAATCAATACGGACAGTATCTTAAGGACGTGCTTGATGGCAAATATATAGACGCATTACATTAATTTTAAGGAGAAAGATAACAATGAACATTATAGTAACAGGCGGAGCAGGTTTTATAGGAAGTAATTTTGTATTTCATATGCTTAAGAAATATCCGGATTACAGGATAATATGTCTTGACTGTCTCACTTATGCAGGCAACCTTTCAACGCTTGCACCGGTAATGGACAATCCGAATTTCAGATTTGTTAAGGAATCCATTACGGACAGGGAAGCTGTATACAGACTTTTTGAAGAGGAACATCCGGATATGGTTGTGAATTTTGCGGCAGAAAGTCATGTTGACCGTTCAATAGAGAATCCGGAGGTGTTCCTTGATACCAACATTAAGGGCACGGCAGTCCTGATGGATGCGTGCCGCAAATACGGAATACAGAGATACCATCAGGTATCCACGGATGAGGTATACGGAGATCTGCCGTTAGACAGACCGGATTTGTTTTTCACGGAAGAGACACCGATTCATACAAGCAGTCCTTACAGTTCATCAAAGGCAGGTGCTGACCTTCTGGTTCTTGCATACCACAGGACATACGGGCTTCCGGTAACGATAAGCCGCTGCTCCAACAATTACGGACCGTATCATTTTCCTGAGAAGCTGATACCTCTTATGATAGCCAATGCACTTAATGATAAGCCGCTTCCTGTATACGGTGAGGGTCTTAACGTCCGTGACTGGCTGTATGTTGAGGACCACTGCAAGGCGATTGATCTTATTATCCACAACGGAAGGGTCGGCGAGGTATATAATATCGGCGGACACAATGAAATGAAGAATATAGATATCGTTAAGATTATATGCAGGGAGCTTGGTAAGCCGGAGAGCCTTATAACCTATGTTACGGACAGGAAGGGGCATGATATGCGTTATGCAATAGATCCTACCAAAATTCACAACGAGCTCGGATGGCTTCCTGAGACAAAGTTTGCCGACGGAATCAAGAAGACAATTCAGTGGTATCTTGATAACAGGGAATGGTGGGAGACCATTATTTCAGGCGAGTACCGGAACTACTATGAGAAAATGTACGGAAACAGGTAACAAATACGATATTATTTAAGGAGACAGACTGATATGATTATTACCAAGACGCCTTTTCGCATGTCTTTCTTCGGCGGTGGAACCGATATGGAAGAATTTTTCAGAGAATATGGTGGTTCGGTATTGTCAACGACGTTTGATAAGTACTGTTATGTGAATGTTCGTCATTTGCCAAGGTTTTTTGATTATTCCAGCGAGCTGACGTATTCCAAAACAGAAAAAGTTAATTCCGTGGATGAAATCCGGCATCCGGCAATAAGAAATGCCATGAAGATGCTTGATATGCATGAAATGAGACTGACTTATGAGGCTGATTTACCGGCACGTTCAGGGCTTGGGACAAGCAGTTCTTTTGCTGTTGGCATGCTTAATGCATTTTACGCATTAAAAGGGAAATATGCTGATAAAAAGAAATTGGCAGATGAGGCTATATATCTTGAAAGAGTATTATGTAAAGAGGCAGGGGGCTGGCAGGATCAGGTTGCCGCTTCATATGGTGGATTTAACAGGATTAATTTTAACGCTGACGGTTATGAAGTGTTACCGGTGATAATTTCTCCTGAGAAAAAGAAAACTCTTAATAAAAATCTGATGATGTTTTTTACGGGATTTACAAGGTTTTCTTCGGATGTTCAAAAAGCAAATGCTCAAGGAAGACAGGATAAAACCTCTCAATTAAAAGAGATGCTTACATTAGTAGATGAAGCAGAAAAAGCATTGACGGAAAGCGCTGACAGTCTGTCAGAGTTTGGACGACTGCTTGATCATACATGGAAGCTTAAGAGACAGACGGGAGCCGCCGTATCCACTGATGCTATTGATACCTTATATGCCAAGGGGATTTCTGCCGGAGCAACAGGTGGTAAATTACTCGGAGCCGGTGGAGGAGGGTTCATTGTCTTTTATGTGGAGCCGGATTATCAGGATGCAGTAAAGGAAGCAATGTCAGATTTGCTGTATGTACCATTTGAATTTGAAAATGGCGGAACAAGAGTTATACATTATACACCGGAAAATTATGAGCCGATAGTTTAAAAGAGGTATCAAATAAATGAAAGCAGTTATAATGGCAGGCGGAAAAGGAACGAGAATATCTTCGGTGGCAAAAGATATTCCGAAGCCTATGATAAAAATAGATGGAAAGCCGGTTCTTGAACATGAAATAGAATGCTTGAGAAAACAGGGATTTGATGACATAATTATAACCGTTAGTCACCTTGGAAGTGTGATTATGGATTATTTTGGAAACGGAGAACCATTTGGCGTAAATATAGAGTATTTCTATGAGAAGGAACCTCTTGGAAATGCAGGGGCACTTTTAAAATTAAGGGACAGGCTTACGGAAGATTTTTTGCTTTTAAATGCAGATGCAGTGTTTGACATTGATTTTAACAGGTTTGTGGAATATCATAATAAAAAAGGCGGATTAGTAACATTATTTACTCATCCCAATGATCATCCGTATGACAGCGGACTTATAATTGCAGATGATAACGGAATGGTAATGAGCTGGCTTACAAAAGAGGATAACAGACCTGAATATTACAGAAACCGTGTAAATGCAGGACTTCATGTGATATCACCCGAAGCTTTGGATGTGGATACGGATTCGGATAAGGTGGATTTGGACAGACAAATTCTTAAACCATTAGCAGGGACGGGGAAGATGTATGTCTATGACAGTCCGGAATATGTTAAGGATATGGGAACCCCTGAGAGATATAAAAGCGTAACTGAGGACTTTGTGGCGGGAATCGTAAAGAATAAGAATCTTGCCAATAAGCAGAAAGCTGTTTTTATTGACAGGGACGGTACAATTAACAGATACGTAGGTTTCCTAAGAAAACCGGAGGAATTTGAATTGCTTGATGGAGTGGCAGAAGCAATTAAAATTATAAATAAATCAGGGTATCTTGCCATTGTTGTCACAAATCAGCCCGTAATTGCAAGAGGAGAAGTAACATACCGGGAACTGGGGGATATTCATGATAAAATGGAAACGCTGCTTGGAAAAGAGGGTGCATATGTTGATGCGGTTTATTTTTGCCCTCATCATCCGCACAAAGGGTATGATGGAGAAATAGCAGATTTAAAAATTGAATGTGAATGCAGAAAACCGAAGCCGGGCATGCTGATTAAGGCGGCTGAAGATTTTAATATTGATTTATCAGGATCATGGATGGTTGGTGATGGTGAAAACGATTATGAAGCCGGGAAAGCGGCAGGCTGTAAAAGTATACAGTTAGGAAAAGATTACATGAACTTAAAAGAATTTGTAACGAATAATATTATTAGAGGTACGGATAATGTATAAATTAGAACAAAGATTGTATAAGCATGTGGAGCTTTTGCTTAAAAGGTATCCGGTCCTTGCTTCGATTGAGGAGAATATAATAAAAGGATATCTGCTTATGGAGGAATGTTATACAGGGGGAGGGAAGCTTTTAATCGCCGGGAATGGCGGATCGGCGGCTGATTCAGAGCATATAGCAGGAGAATTGATGAAAAGGTTTAAGCTGCCAAGACCTGTCAGTAAAGAATTTGCGGATAAACTTATTGAAGCGGACAGCGTTTTGGGAGAAAAATTGGCTAAAAATCTTGAATGTTCACTTACTGCAATTCCATTAGTGGCACATGAAGCGTTGTCTACAGCGTATATAAATGATGTTGACGGATATGGTGTGTTTGCACAGCAATTATACGGGTTTGGACGGAAAGGCGATGTGTTTCTTGGAATATCAACGTCAGGTAACAGCGAAAATATTATAAATGCGACAGTTGTTGCAAGAGCAATGGGCGTAAAAATTCTGGGACTTACAGGAGCCTCCGGAGGGAAATTAGGAAAAATGGCAGATGTTTCCGTAAAAGTACCTGAAACGGAAACATATATGATACAGGAATTACATCTTCCGATATATCATTGCTGGTGTATGATGCTTGAAGATAAGTTTTTTGGTAAATGAGATTAACTGCAGGAGGAATTTATGAAGGTATTAGTTACTGGAGCCGGCGGAATGGTTGGTTCGCATATGGTAGAAATGATGCATGAAAAAGGAACAGACGTAGTCGGAACATATTATAAGCCTACTACAGATATTACTGAGTTGGATTCCGGTATAAAAATGATAGAATGTGATGTAAGATATCCGTCGGGCGTAGAAAAAATACTGACAGATTATATGCCTGATGAAATATATCATCTTGCGGCACAGAGTTATCCGACTGTTTCGTGGGACAGACCGTACGAAACGATAGATACCAATATTAACGGTACGGTTGCCATATTTGAGGCTGTAAAAAAAGCAAGGCGTATTAATTCTGAATATGATCCTGTTGTTGTGGTTGCATGTTCAAGTGCAGAATATGGGGCAACACTTGACAGGCTGTCGGAACCGAAAGTCAGTGAAAACGCGGAACTTTTGCCGCTTCATCCGTACGGAGTGAGTAAGGTTGGACAGGATTTGCTCGCTCATCAGTATTATGTTAATGACGGTATTAAATCCATAAGAGCAAGAATCTTTAATACAACGGGAACAAGAAAAGTGAATGATGTTACATCAGACTTTACAAAGCGTGCCGTTGAACAGGAAAAATCAGGAACGGACAGACCTGTACTCAGGGTGGGGAATATTGAGACAAAGAGAGCCATAATGGACTTTAAGGATTTGATCAGTGCATTGAGGTTACTGGCAAAGAAGGGCAGGTATGGTGAAGCATATAATATTTCATCAGAGAAAGCATATCAGATTAAAGAGATAATTGAGGCTATTGAGAACGAAATTGGAATAAAGTTTGAATTGTCTGTAGATGAAAGTCTGTTAAGACCTACGGACGAAAAAATAATAATTGGGGATGTAACAAAACTGAAGAACGATACAGGCTGGAAACAGCAGATACCACTCAGTCAGACCGTAAGGGAGATGATAGCCTATTGGAGAAAGGTTTTAAAATAATGAAGGTTTTATTATTAAATCAGATACCGGAAGTAAACAATAAGTATACGTTTTCATTGGCGGAAGCGGTTGGGAAGCAGGGTGTTGATATTGTTGTATGTGGAATAGAGGATGATAACATAAGCGGTTATTCCACAGAGTATCTGCCTTTGTTTTATAATTACAGCAAAACCAAAGGACTGATTAATAAAGTCAGAAGCTATAATAAAAGCTGGAAAAGAGTATATGAGTACTGTGTGGATAATAAAATTGATGTTGTACATGTGCAATGGTATATCTTTTCTCCTCTGGATTATTTTTTCCATAAAAAACTAAGAAAAAAAGGTATTAAGGTAGTAACAACCATTCATGATTTGCTTCCTTTTAACAAAAAATTTTATGATTTCCATTATCATAAAGAAATATACAGACATGCTGACCATGTAGTTACTCAGGCAAAGATGAACATAAAGACATTAGTGGAAGAGTTTAAGGTTGATGCTGAGAATATTTCATATATTCCTCATGGACATTATATGGAATATGCCGAAAAGGCAACCATGGAAGAAAGCAGAAAAATATTAAACATACCTATGGATAAAAAAGTAATACTTTTCTTTGGACAGATAAAAAAGGTCAAGGGTGTTGATGTACTTATAAAATCGCTTCCACAGGTTATAGAAAAGCATAAAGATGTTCTGTGTGTTATTGCAGGAAAGGTATGGAAGGACGATTTCCGGGTATATGATGACATGATTAAAGAGCTTGGGTTAGAGGAATATATTCTTAAGCAGATAAGATTTATTGACGATTCGGAAATTAAATACTTTTTTAATGCAAGTGATATTGTAGCGTTGCCATACCGCCAAATATATCAGAGCGGAGTCGTTTTATTGGCTTATGCATATGAAAAACCTGTTGTTGCGACAACTGAAGGAGAGTTTTTGAACGTTATTAAGAACATGGAAACAGGGCTTTTGGTTGAGGCGGGTAATTCAGATGAATATGCCGAGGCATTAAACTGGTATTTGGATAATCCGGAAAAAATAAGTGAGTTTGGAAAAGCAGGACGAGATGATTTGATGGTAAGACTGTCGTGGGAAACCATAGGAAAGGAAATATGCGGGGTGTATCAGAATTAACATGAGTATGTGAGTACATTCAGGTAAGATTAAAGGGAGAAAGGCTAACAGGTATGAATAAAAAAATTATATTTCTTATTATAAGCATTATTCTGTCAGTGGTATGCCTGCCATTGGGACTTACATGGCTTACCTGTGCAATATATTTGGGGATAGTTTTATATTTTGCCTATTTGAATAACGAATATACGGTTATATGTTTTTTTATACTTAGCATATTTCAAAATATTGTTTTAGTGATTTTTTCAAAATACATAAGTAACACATATATGATTATTTTACTGGCGATAAAGGAGCTGTTGATATATTGTTCTGTATTAATTTCTTTTTATCGGCTGTTCAGAAATAAAAAAATTAAAGAAATAATAATGCATAATAAAATGACGGCTGCTTTGTTATGCATATATTGTTGCTGTGTTCTGATTAACTCATTTAAGACAACCGCGGGAATAAAATCTGTTATTTTTTCGATCCGTCAGATGTGTATACCTATTGCATGTGTATTTATGGGATATTTGCTAAATGCAGACATTAAAGGAATTGATAAAATTAAAAAAATGGTTATAGGAATGTCCATATTTCTTGTGATTTTCGGAATAATTGAAATGCTTCTTCCTGAAAACATTATATGGCAGAAGTTAAATTATGAAGTTTTCTTAAGCAAGAAACAGCAAGGCGAGGTGGACTTGTACAAGGGCGTGACAGGAAATTTTTACACATGGGATTTAGGATTTAAAATTCGCAGGCTGGTATCAATTACGGCTGACCCCTTAGCAACATCACACATCATTACTTTGGGCTTGTTTACATTATTGTTTTTATGTAAATGGGATATGTCAAAACAGAAGTTTATATATGTGTCTGCGGCAACTGTTCTGATAATAGGAATTCTTCTTGGAATTTCAAAAGGTGCACTTGTTTATATGGCAGTAATGATTTTCGGAATTATATATCACAGGTATCTGAAAAATATATCAGTGAAAACAGCGCTTACGGTTATAGGAAGTTTTTCAGTGATTGCAGTAATATTGGTATGTATACTTTACTTTACGGCATCGCATCCTACGGCATTGACAAATCATATAGACGGACTTATTAATGGCATAAAGGGAACAACTGTATGGGGAAATGGTATGGGGACTGTTGGTGCGGCTAATGGCGCAATTACGGGAGCAGAAATTTTAAATTCAGAAAGCTATGTTGGAGTATGCCTTAACCAGATTGGCATTATAGGAATGGGTGCGGCTATTATAATCTGGATAAAAATGGTTATATTTAACGTAAAAAAATATTTCAAATATTCAACTGTGCAAAACCTTTTCATGGTTATTTTAATGTGTGGGCTGACAATTGATATGTTACTGTCAGAATCGTCGGTTTCAATTATTGGAACAGGAATTTATTTTATATATATAGGAATTATGGAAAAAAACAGGGAGGTACAGTAGCCACCTGTTTTTCAATGCTGTTATGAAAGGAAAAATGGAGAATGAAAACAATAGCATTTTATTTACCTCAGTTTCATTGTATACCGGAAAATGACAAGTGGTGGGGGAAAGGATTTACGGAATGGGTAAATGTAAAAAAAGCAAAGCCGTTATATGATGGACATTATCAGCCGAGAAAGCCTTTAGATGATTTTTATTATAATCTTCTTGATGAAAAAACGATGAAGTGGCAGGTTGAACTCGCAAAAAAATATGGTATATATGGGTTCTGCATGTATCATTATTGGTTTGATGGAAAGCTTTTGTTAGAAAAACCGGTTGAAAAGTACCTTAATGATAAATCATTAGATCTTCCGTTTTGTCTGTGCTGGGCAAATGAAAACTGGACTAATGTCTGGGCTGCAAAGGATGCACAGATATTAATTGGACAAACGGAGGGGAATTATGAAAAATGGAAACAGCATTTTGAATATTTTCTTCCATTTTTCAAAGATGACAGATATATTAAAATTAATTGTAAACCACTTTTGATAATCTATAAACCTGATATGTTTGCAAAAATGCATGAAATGATGTCATACTGGAATGAACTTGCAGTTGAGGCCGGACTCGGGGGGATTACTTATGCATCACAGCTTATGCCGAATGATATGGAAAATTCGAAATTTGATTTTCACATTGAATATCAGCCGACAACTGAATATATTGAATTAACAAAAACAAAAAATATTTTTGTTAAGAAAATAAAAAATATTATAAAGAAAATTGCAAAAAAAGTAATTAAAAAAGATCTTGAGGGAATGAAAACTGCACATCTTGCAAAGTATGATTATGATGAAATGTGGGAACGAATAATTAACAAAAAAGTGCTTAATGAAAAGATGATTCCGGGTGCTTTTGTGGATTGGGATAATACTGCCAGAAAGAAAAGCAGAGGATATGTTATTGATGGAGCATGTCCTGAGAAATTTAAGCAATATTTTAAAAGACAGATAATTAATGCACGTGATAATTATAAAAAAGACATGATATTTATGTTTGCCTGGAATGAATGGGCAGAATCCGGATATCTTGAACCGGATAAGAAGTACGGATACGGTTACCTTCAGGCTGTTAAGGAAGCACTTGAAGAAACGAATGAAATGATATAAAGGCAGGAAAATATTTATGGAAAAAAAACTGGTTTTTTATTCACATATTGATAGCGGTAATCATGGATGCGAGGCTATAACAAAATCTACATGTGAAATTTTTGAAAGTAATAAGAAAAATACTTATTTTTTTTCAGAGAATACGGAATTAGATAGGAAATGCGGACTTGAGGAATATGGAAAATTGATTGATGTGCCCAAAATTAACGGTTGGAAGCCAATATCATCAATTATACCAAGAATAGTTAAAAAACTTGGTATTGACAAAGAAGCAGCGCTTAAATATAAGTATGGCAAGGCATTGAAAGTGATAGACGGTAACACGATAGCACTGTCAACCGGAGGAGATGTATACTGTTACGATTACAGTGAATGGTTAACGTTTCTTAATGATAAAGCAAAGAAAAACGGAGCTAAAACCGTATTATGGGGATGTTCTATTGAAGAAAACCGTCTTGATGAAAGGGTAATTTCTGATTTAAATAATTATGATGCCATAATGACAAGAGAAAGTATTACTTATGAAATGCTAATTAATAAAGGTATTAAGAGCAGAATATATTTGTTCCCGGATCCTGCTTTTGTATTACAGGCAAAGGTTAATGATTTTTTTGAATGGGAAACCATGGGTGAAATAATAGGATTAAATATAAGCAGCCATATAATAAAAACTGAAAAAAGATTAAAGCTTTTTGATGATTTTATTAGGTATATATTGAAAAATACGTCATATTCGGTAATGCTGATACCTCATGTTTCATGGGAAAAAGAAAACGATATTGAACAGATAAGAAAACTTACGACTCAGATTAGTTCAGATAGAATATATGTAGTAGATAGTGAGCTTACATGTAATGAATATAAATATATCATATCAAAATGTAAGCTTTATTTTGGAGCAAGAACCCATTCGGTAATTGCGGCATACTCATCATGCGTTCCGGCAATTGCATTGAGTTATTCGGTAAAGTCAATAGGAATTGCAAGGGATATATTTGGCAATGAACAGAATCTTGTTATAAAGATAAATGATGATACGAGACTTAATGAATTAAAAGCAGCACTCAGTTACTTGGAAGATAATTACGATAAAATTAAGACAATATTGAATGAAAAAATGATATTGTATAAGGAACAGATTAATGAAGAAAAAAAACTGATTGCTAAATTATAAGGAGAAAATTGTAAATGGATTCCTATAAAAAATTAATAAAAAATTCTTTTATATTTACAGTAGCCAATATAAGCAGCAAACTTTTATCTTTTTTTCTTGTTCCATATTATACTTATGTATTATCAACAGATGAATTAGGTGTAGCGGATGCACTTGTAAATACTGTTTCATTGATTCTGCCGATAGTATCTTTGTATATTCAAGATGCAGTATTACGATACATCATGGAAAAACAGGAAAAATCCAATGACATTGTATCTGTTGCACTTAAATTATTTTTTATTAATTATATAGTGCTTTTATGTATATATCCTATATTGAAATATTTCAATATAGGCGGACAAAATTTGAAGTATTTATACTTCTTATTATTGTTTCAAGGAATTTACAATATTACAGGTCAATATGTGCGCGGAAAAGGTAAGATAAAGGAATTTGCATTTGGTGGCGTAATTAATACATTTGTATTACTGGTTTCCAACATTGTTTTATTGACATATTTTAAACTGGGGATACAGGGATACCTGTGCTCTTTCGTTTTAGCATATTTATTAAGCAGTATTTATTACGTGTTGGTTGGTGATGTATATAAAGTAAATATTTTTATAAAGTCTGATACCCAAATGATAAAATATATGCTGCAATATTCAATTCCACTTATACCAAATGCACTTATGTGGTGGATAATGAATATATCTGACAGATATATGCTTATCTTCTTTATAGGACCTGCTGCAAGTGGTATTTATACGGTTGCCCACAAAATACCTACATTATTAAATCTTATAAGTTCTATTTTTTCCCAAGCATGGCAGCTGTCTGCAATAGAAGAAAATAATTCGCGTGATAAAGAAAAATTTTATACAAATGTTTTTTCTTTTTATTCGCTGATTATGTATTTGGCAAGTATGGTTATAATTTCATTTATTCGACCTATTATACAGATTCTTGTTGAGAAAAATTATTCGACATCAGCGCAGTATGTTCCGTTTTTGATGCTGGCAATGGTATTTTCTGCGTATGGTGCTTTTTTGGGAATGATATACGCAGCTGAGAAGAAGACGCGTAATGCAATGATATCTACAGTTTTAGGAGCAGTTGTTAATATTGTAATGAATTTTATACTGATACCATTGATTGGAATAAATGGTGCAGCAATTGGAACTATGGTTGGACTTCTTACTTTGTGGATATATCGCTTGATTGATACAAAAAAGTATGTAAAAATTTGTTATGATTTGAAGCTGCACATATCGTTTTTCATTATTTCAATTATTCAAATAATTATATTCTACAAGGGAATGAAGTACGAATACTTTGTATATATACTGCTTATTGTTCTGTTCTTTATTATTAATAAAAAAATGCTGGTGGAATTTATTAAAAAGCTGATAGGTAAGCTGAAAAGGAAATAAAATAATGATAAATATTGAGAATAAAAAAGAGTGTTCCGGGTGCAGTGCATGTTACAATATTTGTCCGGTTGATGCAATAAAAATGGTAAGCGATAAAGAAGGCTTTTTATATCCGGTTGCAGATGCAGATAAATGTGTTAACTGCGGAATTTGTGACAAAATATGTCCGTGTATTAATAATTTGGCAGAAAGAAATACTTTGCAAAAGGTGTATGCGGCTGTAAGCAAGGATGACAAAACAAGATTAAAAAGTTCATCAGGGGGAGTGTTCTACCTACTCTCGGAGTATGTAATCAGGCAAGGCGGTGTTATATATGGAGCATCGTTTGATGAAGAATTTCATGTTGTACATGATTCGGCAGAAAATATAAAAGACATATACAGGCTGATGGGTTCCAAATACGTACAGAGCAATATCGGTGAAACGTATAAAAATGTATTGCGTGATCTTAAAGATGACAGAATGGTTATGTTTACAGGTACGAGTTGTCAAGTAGCAGGTTTAAAAGCTTTTTTGAAAACTGATTACAAAAAACTTATTACAGTTGATTTGATATGTAAGAGTATTCCATCTCCTAAGATTTGGGATGAATATATAAAGTATTTCTATAAAAATAAGAAAATAAAAAAAATCAATTTTAAAGATAAGAGCAGAGGCTGGGATAAATTTAGTGTAAATATAGATACTGAAGGAAAAAATTATAATATCAAAGGACGTAATGATCTTTATATGCAGGGTTTTTTTAAATCGTTATACAACAGGCCTGCATGTATGGATTGCAAATTCAGATATCCTCAAAGAGTCAGTGATATTACGCTTGCAGATTGCTGGGGGATAGATAAGATGGCTCCTGAACTGAATGATAATCTTGGAGCATCAACTGTGATGATTAATTCTGACAAGGGAAGTATTCTTTTGTCTAATATAGAAGAATCTTTAAGAATAAAAGAAATAGATATTCATGATGTGCTGCAATACAATCCATATCTTGGAAAATGTGAAGGCGAAAAAAAAGCGAGGAAAGTTTTTTGGTATCTGCATGGGAAGGTGCCGTTCAAAGTCTTGTTAAAAATAATGGCATTCCCATATAAAGAGAAAACTGCTGACACAATTAGAAATATATATCATAAATTAAGGAGAAAAAAGTAATATGGATAAACAGTTAAAAGTATTATTGGTTGGCGGTACGGGGGTGTTAAGTACAGATATTGCGGAATTTGCGGTTGACAGTGGTATGGATGTTACATGCGTTAACAGAGGAAGACATCTCCGTTTTTTGCCTAAAGAAGTGCACAATATAATTGCAGATATACGGAATGTTGACGAAGTGAATGATAAAATAAAAGGTCAGGAATATGATGTTGTTGTAGATTTCTTGTCATATAATATCAATGACCTGAAAACAACATTAAAAATTTTTAACGGAAGATGTAAGCAGTTTATGTTTATTTCATCAGCAACAGTGTATAACAAAAGAGAAAAGGATGAAATAATACGGGAAGATGTAACTCCTATCGGAAACTGTAAATGGGATTATGCCAATAAAAAGGTGGAGTGCGAAGAGTATTTGAAAGAAAACTATAAAAAAACCGGGCAATGCTATACTATTATTAGACCATATGTTACGTATGGAAGAACCAGAATACCATTTGCCGTGACATCGAACGGAAGGTACTGGAGCCTGGCAAATCGTATTTTATGCGGTAAGCCAATAGTAATGTGGGATGATGGAAATGCAATTTGTACATTAACGCATACTACGGAGTTTTGTAAGGGAGTTGTAAAATTATTTGGTAATGACAAAGCAATTAATGAAGCTTTTCATGTCACTTCTGCACAGACATTAACATGGAATGAGGTGCTTAAAAGCATAGAGGAAACCTTAGGGAAGAAAGCAATTGTTATAAATATTCCTTCTGAATATATAGAGGAAAACATGGATATGTATAAAGGCTCATTGTTGGGAGACAAGGCTACTAACATGAGATTTGACAACTCTAAACTAATGGAAGCAATCGGCGGATTTGACTGTAAAATTAATTTTGACGAAGGAATTAAGGATACTATATCATTTTACAAAAACAATGAATTTATGAGGGAAGTTGATTACAGGTGGGATGCATGGTTAGACCAGTTGATAAAAAAATATGCACGTGCTAATGATCTCAATATTTCTGGTATGAAGTTTAGATGTATGAGTGCTGAAGGAAATGTAAAATTAAAACATCGTTTAATATATCTGATTAGTAAGAATAAAAAACTATATAATTATATACATTCTATGTATAATAAGATAAAAAAATAACTCATAGGGAGAAAAATATGGATATAAAAAAGCTGCTTTCCATTAAATTCTATGTAAAGAATAAAAAAAAATACAAAGACATGATTAATTATGATTATGCACTTAACAGTGCTTTCTGTGGAAATATTTCTGAAATGCCGGTAAGCCGTAAAAAGGGATATGAATATTCTTTTATTAAAAATTATAGAAAGTATCAGGTTAATAAAGAAAATATATGGGGCAGATATTATAAAAAAAGGCTTGATAAAATATCACGAAAAACAGGTATTGATTTTGAGGGGAATATGCATATGGGAAAGGGAATGATAATAGGTCATTGGGGAAGGATTGTCATAAATGGAGACGTAAAATTTGGAAATGATATATTTTTAACTCATGGAGTAACGATTGGAAGAGATATTAATGGCAAACGTAAAGGTGTGCCTACAATAGGAAACAGAGTATGCATTAGAGCAAATTCCACGGTAGTTGGTAATATTGTTGTAGGAGATGATGTGCTGATTGCACCAAATACCTTTGTCAATTTCGATGTCCCTTCTCATTCTGTGGTTATTGGCAATCCGGCTTCAATTCACAGTAAAGAAAATGCAACGCAAGGACATATTCCGTTATTAAAAGACTCATATTCGCTCTTTTGATATTATATCTTATTCCTGTATTAAAAGGTGTGCGATTTCTATTATTTCATGAAAATCGCACACCTGACAGATGATTATTCCGGGGCTCTCTGAGCCACCTGTCCGGACTTTGGGAGCCACTATTCC
>CAYONC010000018.1:0-26584 GCA_964405265.1 uncultured Butyrivibrio sp. | reverse complement strand
AAAAGAATATACGAATTTTACAAAAAGCCCTCAAAGCCTTGTGTTTTGGGGGTTTTCCTTATGTCAGCGTTTTCATAAATTTTCTTAAAATGTGCTTAATTTCGGAGCGTAGCACACAGGTAGCACACAAATTTAGCTGGCAATGGCATTGATAAAATGCTGTTTTAGTTAAAGAATTACAGAATAATAAGGCTTGTGAAAAGATATGCAGCTGATTAGTCTATATGATACGGTTATCGGTAACGGAATTTTTTATTGAATTTCCGAATAGAGTATGATACAGTTGAATCAGAAAAAGGAACAATCTCCCACAAGGGGTTGACCTCATGAACAAGTTAGAAAATCCACCCTGTTACCGGTCAAAGTTTAGGGGTGGTTTTTCTATGTAGAAAATTACTTACAAATCAAAACAATGAATGTAAGTAATGATAGAATGAACATACCAAAAGCCATAAGGTGTTTAAAGTCAAATGGTTTCTTGTACATCAGCACCACCTCTATTCTATACGGAATAGAAGTCAAGCCACCCTGCAACACGATTGTTCCATGGTGCTGCATTCTATCATATCAATGCAGATATTACAATTCCTTTTTCGGTTATTTATATTAGTATCAAATTTAACGTATCAAGAAATAGCATCAAAAGTAATTGACAACAACAGCAGAGTATATATTATTTGGACAAAAAGTATGGAGAATTCAGACAGTATAGAGAGTTTAATGAAAATCATCTTCCTACACTTGAGATCACATGTTTTACGTGCGATTTCTTTGGATAATAAATATGCAGAAGGTACGATACGTATTTCGCTCAGTGAAAGTAATACCATCGAGGACGCTCAAAAAAAGCGAAAGCGATTATAAAGATATTACAGTAGAGATCAGAAAATTTTTTGTAGATAATGTACTTCAAGATTCTAAATCGTAAACTATTATTCCGATAATATGCAAAATATTATTCCGCAACAATTGGTATTGTTCCGATAATGTGATATAATAGGCACAGCAAGGAGGGATAGACCATGTTTATGACCGTAAGACAAGCCGCTGAGAAGTGGGGCATTTCCGATAGAAGAATACGTGTACTTTGTGCCGAGGGGAAGGTTTCGGGGGCGTACCAAGAGGGGCGTGGGTGGAAAATTCCTGCCGATGCGGAAAAGCCTGTGGACGGGAGATACAATTCCAAGGAAAGCATTCTTGCTCAGATCGACAGAAAGAAGATAGAGCTTGATAGTCGCAGACCGCTGACCGAGGGCGAGGTGGAACGGCTGAATGAGGAATTCATCGTTGAGTACACATATAACTCCAACGCCATCGAGGGCAACACGCTGACCTTGCGTGAAACTGATTTGGTTCTCCGTGGCTTGACAATTGACCGCAAGCCATTGAAAGACCACATGGAAGCAGTCGGACACAAGGAAGCCTTTGATTATGTCCGTGAGCTTGTCGAAAAAAATGTGCCCATCAGCGAGCGTGTCATCAAAGAAATTCACTACCTTGTTCTTGCCGACAAAAAGGATGACAGAGGTGTATACCGCAGAGTTCCTGTTCGTATTATGGGGGCACAACATGAGCCTGTAGAGCCGTATCTCATTCAGGAGAAGATGGAGCAGCTTTTGCAGGATTTCACGGAAAGCACAGAACACATCGTCACAAAGCTGGCTCGTTTTCACATTGAGTTTGAGGGCATTCACCCATTCATTGATGACCATGTTATAATAAGGACAAAGTTAGAGAAACCCAGTAAAATCAAGGGTTTAGCACTAATTTAGTCCTTATTTTTTTATACCTAAAATCGGTATATGATAAGGCAGCGCTGACAAATCAAACCGAAATTCAAACACAGCACAAGCAATTCAGGAGTCATGACCTGAGTGTGGTTCGTGCACCCAAGTGAGGTGACAATTTAATAGTTTTATTTAGGTAGGACTAAATTAGCATTTAACACGGAGAAAATCCGTTTGGCTGATATAGTCCTACTTTTTGTTTTGAAAGGAAGAGATTGTATGAGCAAAGTGCTAATTGAAGTCCTCGTAATAATTCTGATTGCAGGAAGTTATTTGATACTGTATTCAGTAGTGAGAGTATCTGCTATAGCAGATCAAAGAATAGAGGAGATGTGCTGTATTCCTATTACACTACAGATAGACAAAGTGAAATGGGAGTGATAACATATCTCTATAAGCAGGTTTTTGAATATGCAAAAAATGTTTTGGGATTTCATGAAATTGATTTGGAAGGTTCCGTTCTAGAAGGAGTGGAAACATTTAATATATCATTTGCGGCCCAGCAGCAGATATATTATAATTTACATTGGTACAAGGATGAGACCAAATTCAGAACAACGTATTATGATTATGAATAAAGCAGGAGGAGGAAAATGTACGATTGGGCGAAAAAGTGGAACAGGTTAGTGTGTAGAATGTCAAAAAAGATTAATAGAGATAAAAGGAAAAATGTAAAACTATGTTGAATAATATAAAAAAACTATATGGAATAATGTGGAAATATGCAAGAAGCATAGTGTTCGGTAATGTAATACTAATAGCCTTAAGCAGTCTGTTTGCAACCCTGAATGTGCAATATACACAAGTTCTAATAGACAAAATGATGAATTATGCAACAAAAGAAAGTGGCGTAAAACCGATTATGGTAAGTGCAATGATACTTGGTGGAATACAGATTGGCTCTGCAGTTTTTGTATGTATTGCAAGTTTGTTAGAAGTGAAATGTGAGCAGACATTAACGAATCATTATGAACCAGTTCTTCTTCATAAATTCAGAAAGATACATTATCAGTATTTTGAAGAACCAGAAGTAAAAAATTTAATAAAGAGGGTTTCGGAAGAACCATACCAGAAGGTAAAAAATGTTTATTTTAAATTTGTAACGATAGCACAGGTGGTTTTATCTCTTTTAGGACTTTGCACTGTGTACTTAAAAGTTTCCATGTGGTTAGTGCTGCTGTTTGTTTTACTTGTCGTTCCTGTCGTGTTAATACATTACAATAAGTGTGTTTGCAGAGGGAAACACACTTCTTAGAAAGAAACAATACCTTTACGAGGGAATTGGTGCCGGGAAATCACTTATAAAAAATAAAATTCATAATCAGAGGTATATGCTTTCTACGATAAGAGGAAAGAATGATGATTTGAAAAATGCACTTATATGCCTTGACGGATATATTTCAAAGATTGATGAATGTAACAATATTCAAAGCATAATGGGTATTGAAGGAAGTGCTTCTAAAATATATTTTAAAAATTATTTTGATAATGTGGTATGGAAAGGAAGAAAGCCAAGAGTAAAATTTGATATGCCTAATGCACTGCTTGATATTGGATATACAATACTTTTTTCATACGTTGATGCATTGCTTTCAATGTTTGGTTTTGACAGATATAATGGGATTCTGCATAGGCAGTTTTATATGCGGAAGTCTTTGACATGCGATATGGTTGAACCTTTCAGAGTAATAATTGATAAACAAGTAAAAAAGGGAATAAACCTCGGTCAGTTCAAGGAAAAGGATTTTGAAATATATGATGGAAAATGGATTTTAAAATATAAAAAATCATCAGAATATGGAAGAATTTTTCTGTCATCGATTATAGAACATAAAAATGAAATTTATCTTTATATACGTGATTTTTACAGATGCTTTATGCGAGGAAATCTTGAACTGAATTTCCCAGAATGGAGTGTGGATAATGTTAATTGTCAGTTATGATATATCCGATGATAAATTGAGAAATAAATTTTCACATTTCCTTTTGAAATTTGGATACAGGATTCAGTATTCTGTTTTCAAAATTGAAAACAGCGAGAGGGTTTTAAATATTGTTGCGAGCGAGATTGAGAACAGGTTCTCTAAGAGATTTTCACAAAGTGACAGCGTGTATATTTTTAGATTAAGTGCATCATGTAAAATTATAAAATATGGATATGCAAAAAATGAAGATGAAAACATAATAATATGCTAAATTGGTTGCAAACCTCGGTCTTTTGTTGTAAAGTTAAAAGAAATAAGGGTTATTAAACTTAAAAAAATGTGAATAATGTAGTGCTGTGGCAAAAAAACCAAGGCAAATTTGTGCAATAGTAACAATGCAAGGGTTTAATAACCCATATGAATTTCTACTGTAGTAGATAACACCTAACTCATACGCATACGTCTGTTTAATAACCCATATGAATTTCTACTGTAGTAGATTTTCATAACCACAAAAATAGAGAGAAGTTTAATAACCCATATGAATTTCTACTGTAGTAGATTTTGGCAGGAGCCAGTATATTTAATAGTTTAATAACCCATATGAATTTCTACTGTAGTAGATATGAGTATATGAATGCAATGATATATAAGTTTAATAACCCATATGAATTTCTACTGTAGCAGATACTAATTTCCCGGCAATTTCTTTTAAGCTTAATAACCTATTTAAATTTTCGACGCTGCATATAATCTAAAACACATACCCACCCCACGTATGTGTTTATTTTATTTTTATCCTGTGATATAATCACAAGGTAGACATTGACGGATTTTTTATGGAGGATAACAATTATGAAGAAAAGAATAACAGCAGTCATATCTGCCATAATTATGGTAACCGCACTACTGACAGGCTGCGGAAAAACTGAGGAAAAAAACGGAAAGGATATAGTAATACTGTATACAAATGATGTGCATTGCAGTATAGACAGCGGAATAGGATATGCAGGGCTTGTGTCATATAAAGAAAAAGTCATGAAGCAGACGCCGTATGTAACACTGGTTGACTGCGGAGACGCGGTGCAGGGTGACTATATAGGAGTTGTATCTGAAGGCGGATACATAGTTGATATAATGAATGAAGCAGGATATGATTTTGCAATTTTGGGTAATCATGAATTTGATTACGGAATGAGCAGGCTGTCCGAGCTGATAACGGAAGCTGAAGCACAGTATCTCTGCTGTAACGTGACATATACGGGAAAAGACGAAAATTCCCTTAAAGAAGTTAAACCATACGAAATAGTAAAATACGGAAATACGGAAATAGCATATATCGGGGTATCTACACCGGAAAGCATTACAAAATCCACACCGGCTTATTTTATGGAAAATGGAGAATTTGTATATGATTTTGCAGGCGGAACAGGAGAAGAACTGTATGATTCCGTTCAGAAATATATAGACGAATGTGAAAAAGAAGGAGCTGACTATATTATCCTGCTGACACATCTCGGAGACGGAGAAGAATCATCCCCATATACTTCAACGGAGCTTGCGGAGAACATACATGGTGCGGACGTGATACTTGACGGACACTCACACAGTACCGTATCATGCAGGGTTCTCAAAGATGAAAACGGAGAAGACATACTGGTATCATCTACGGGAACAGGTTTGAAAAACATCGGACAGCTGATTATAACGGCTGACGGCAGTATATCAACAGGACTTGTGGATTTTTACGAGTATAAAGAACAGAAAATAGCCGATTACATTAATAACATAAAATCTGAATATGAAGAGGAAATGAATAAAACGGTAGCACACAGTGACATTTCCCTGAAGACAACCAATGAAGAAGGAATACGTCTGGTAAGAAACAGGGAAACGGCAATAGGGAACTTTTGTGCGGATGCGTATAGAACTGTTGCCGGAGCGGACATAGGAATAGTTAATGGCGGAGGAATACGTGCGGATCTTCCGGAAGGGGACATCACGTATGCTGACATAATAGCTGTCCATCCGTTTGGAAATACATTATGTTCCGCAAAAGTAACAGGAAGCGAAATCGCAGACATATTGGAAATAGGAGCAGTCTCAACGGTAAAGGCTGTTTCAGAGGATGGTCTGGCAGCAGGAGAAAACGGCAGCTTCTTAAGTGTGTCGGGACTCAAATATACAATAGACACGTCAGTGGAATCATCAGTGGTATTTGATAAAAACGGACTTTTTACGGAAGTATCGGGAGAACGCCGTGTTAAAGATATAATGGTTCTCAACTCTGAAGGAGAATATGAACCTCTTGACCTGAACAGGGAATATACACTTGCGAGTCACAGTTATATACTCAAAGAAAGCGGTTCGGGAGCGACATTTTTTAATGATAATGAATTTATCATAGATGAAGGAATGTCAGATTACCAGATGCTTATTACATATATCACGGAAGAACTTAACGGAAGCCTGTCAGAAAAATATTCATCAACAGAAGGCAGAATAATCATTGAATAATAACAGAAGAAGGAATTAAGATTATTATGGAAATGAAGGACTATAACTTTATACAGAACCAGATAGGATATGAATTTAGAAATCGGGATCTGTTGAGACAGGCATTTATCCGAAGGTCCTACTCGCATGAAAACGGTGGAGAGAATAATGAAGTTCTCGAATTTATCGGAGACAGGGTTCTCGAACTTG
The DNA here is from genome assembly GCA_964405265.1 of uncultured Butyrivibrio sp. Lineage (GTDB taxonomy): Bacteria > Bacillota > Clostridia > Lachnospirales > Lachnospiraceae > Eshraghiella. The sequence goes on along the minus strand of CAYONC010000018.1, from coordinate 20,166 downwards.
CAGTTGTCAGAATACTTGCTGAAAAGTACGGTTACATGGAAGGTGACCATGAAGAATACAGAAAATCCGGCAGTCATAATGAATATGTCTGTATGAAAACAGAGTTCGAGCTGACTGAAATTAAACGGCAGCTGGTAAAAAAACAGACTCTTGCAGAACGGATTGATGCATTAGGATTTGCGGATTATCTTATTATGGGGAAAGGGGATATCCAGCAGAATGCCAATGAAGGAAGCTCAGTGCGGGAAGACCTCTTTGAAGCAATACTTGGAGCAGTGGCGCTTGACTGCGGTTGGGATATGGAAACAATAATAAACTCTGTGGAGATTATGCTTGAGCCTGACAGTATCCTTGAAGGTTATGACGGAGATAATTATGTGCTGCTTATACAGAAATGGATAGCGGATAAAAAAGAACGGATTCCGATGTATGAATATGAGAAAGCAGGATACCGGATTACATGGTATGTTCCGTTTATAGGAGAAAGTCAGGACCTGAAACCGGATGACCCTCTTCAGACGGAAACGGAATATCACTGTCGTTTAAAACTGACGGATGAGCTGCCTGTGTTCAGAGGCTTCGGACGGACTAAGGCAGAAGCAAGAAGAAATGTATGCCGGATGGCATATGAATATCTGGAGAAAAATAATCTCCTGACGGCAATAAGAAATGAATTGGATAATCCTAACAGAAGTGATGCAATCAGTCAGCTGGAAATTCTTGCAAGACGCGGATATTTTTCAATTCCGAAGTATGAATTCAAGGAAAAATATGATAAAGAAGGAAACAGAACATGGAAATGTCTGTGTTATATTGAAGAATTTAAGAAATTTTTTTCTGGTGAGGATTTAACCAAGAAAGAAGCAAAAAAAACGGCGGCATATGAGCTGCTTAAGCACGTTTTGAAATAATATAAGGTCTCCCTTTTATCAAGGGAGACCTTTTCATTACCGGTTCTGAATGTATGAACATATGGTTTTAACCACATTTTCGTTGCCGATGGATGAATCTATGCACAAGTCGTAATTACTGCGTTTTCCCCATTCGCGGTTTGCTATAATGCCATAGTAATCTTTTCGGGCCTTGTCTGAGGCTGCAATATGTTTTAAGGCAGTTTTTTCGTTGTCATTATAATTGTTTATTATATTTTTTATTCTGTACTCTGTCGGTGCATATATGAATATTTTAATAAGACGTGAGCTGTCTTTTAAAATATAATCGGCAGCTCTTCCTACAAATAAAGCACTTCCCTTTTCAGCAATTTTTTTGATAACCTCAGCCTGACTGATTATGGCATCCCTTTTGGCATCCAGGGATAAGTAATTATCGTACAATTCATCAGAGCTGTAATCGCCTTTATACAAATTATTTCTTACGGCAAAATCCTTAATTTCCTCTTTATCATAAAAAGGAATACATAAAGCCTTTGAAATTAACCGCCCAATTTCCTTTCCGTTGGTTCCGTGTTCTCTGGATATTGAAATTATCAGATTATCGGAAGCCGGAGTTATAACCGGAACATTTATTCTTTCTTTATAAGATTTTTTCAGTATAAATACCGATATCAGCATTGTAAAAATTTCCGCGATTGGGAACGTCCACCATACGGTATTAAGGACATTGTCAGTCAGTGTAAACAGATAGGCAGTAGGAAATACAAATATAACCAGCCTCAACAGGGAAATAAGCAAAGGTCTTACGGCATATCCGACGGACTGCAGAATACCCTGTATCGCAACCGAGACGCCCATAAACACAAAACCGATTGCAGATATACGGAGTGCAGTTGTACAGACGTCAATGATTTCTTTTGTAGAACTGCCTGAAAGACCGAATAATCCGGATAACGGATGAGCAAATATTTCAAACATAATGCCTAAAGATAACGTAACGATGGCAGTGTCCTTTATTCCATATCTGATACAGTCATTAATCCGGCCTTTATCCTTCATACCGTAATTAAACGATAAAATGGAAATAATGGTGTTGGACAGACCAAATGCAGAAAACAGTGCGATTTGCTGAATTTTGTAATATATGCCGAAGGACCCTATTAAAACAGTCTGGTTGGCATCTGCAAGGCCGAGAATGGCATTCATGCCTGACATCATGACAGCAAGAAGAGCCTGCATAATGGCAGCAGATATGCCTATTCCGTAGATATCCTTAATAATACTGAAAGAAGGCTTTATGTATTTTATTCTGCCGTCAATTTCTGTATTCTTTGAATAATGGAAAAACATTGCAGTAAACAGGGATACAAACTGTCCTGCAACCGTAGCCCAGGCAGCACCTTCGACACCGAGGTCAAGAGGAAAAATAAATATATAGTCCAGTATGATATTTGTCACGGCACCGGAAATCTGTGCTATTGTAGACAGCATGGTTCTGCCGGTTGCCTGTAAAAATCTTTCATATACGGTATATCCGATTGAACCGAATGACAGACAGGTGCATATTTTAAGATAGGAAATTCCCATTTTTGCAATTTCTGCATCATCAGTAAAAAGTTTTACGAACCATTCGGAACCGAACAGACCGAATATAAGGAATGCCAGATACATGCATACGCTCAAAAAAATGCCGTTTCCGGCAACACGGCTGACATTCTCACTGTCATTTTCACCGAGTTTTTTTGATAAAAGTGTATTGATGCCCACACCTGTTCCGACACCGATTGCGATAATCATTATCTGTACGGGAAATGCGTATGTCAGTGCCTGATTTGCCATTGCACCCTTTTCGCCCATGTTGGCAACAAAAATACTGTCAATTACATTGTATAATGCCTGAAGAACCATTGATACAATCATGGGAAGTCCCATTTTCCAAAACAGCCTGTTCATTGGTGCTGTTGCCATCTTGTTTTCATTTTCTTTCATATGATTTGTCTCCTTAATTGTTTCTGTGACAAAAAAAGGCGCAAATCCATTAACTGGATTTACGCCTTTTAAATAGCTACTCGTCAGATTAAAAGTATTTTAACAGACCAAAATTTTTTTTTCAAGTAAAAAGTTATACTTTTCCAATGCGTAAGTATGTGTTATACTCAGAATAAAGCAAAAAAACGACCTTAATAGACATGGGAAAGGATACAGACATATGTCCGGAGAACTTTGGGATGCATATCTGCCTGACGGCAGGCTTGCCGGTGTGGATCTGGTTCGTGGGGAAAAGATACCTGAGGAATACAGACATGCGGTTGCAGAGGTTTTTGTTGCACATAAGGATGGAACAATACTTCTTATGCAGAGAGACTTTAATAAAATTACATATCCCGGATATTGGGAAAGTACGGCAGGAGGCGCTGTGCTTAAAGGAGAGACTTTTTTACAGGGAGCAGAACGTGAACTGTATGAGGAGACAGGAATAAGAGGCACGGAACTGGCGGAAATATATACAGTTGTTACCGGCAATGCAATATTTAAGGGATATTTCTGCGAAACAGATATTGTTAAATACAGGGTAAGGCTTCAGGAAAATGAGACAATGGCTTACAAATGGGTAAGCCATGAAGAATTTCTCCGTATATTTGATTCGGAAGAATACGTTGATTCTTTGAGAGAACGACAGAAGGGATTTGTAAAGTACAGGCTGGATGATTTTCTCAAAAAGGAAGTGTCATTAAAAAAGGGAACGTCATCATTCTGGATGAGGAGTGTGGGAATACTTATAAAAGATAACCATGTACTTATGTCATATGACAGTGACAGGAACAGGTATTGTGCAACAGGAGATGTAATACGCTTTGGTGAAAGCAGTACGGAAGCGGCAGAGAGAGCCATAAGTGAACAGACGGGAATCAAAACTGAGGTTGACAGACTCATACTTACTCAGGAAAATCTTTACCGGGACACTTTTGATACAGGAGAATGTCATGAGATTTCATTTTTTTATCTGATGATGTACAGAGAAAACGGACAGACACCCGTACCGGAAGAAAAATATAAGTGGGTGCCGATTGAACGGCTTGATGAATATGAGATATATCCCGAAATATTTCAGGAAATACTTCCTAACATTCCTGACGGAATTATTCATAATATTACGTCACCGAAGCAGAATAACAGGAAGAAATATATACTTAATCCTGATATTGCACTCCGCTCATGGAGAAATGTTCCGTATGCATATTATGTGAAGAATGAGAAGAAAGCAAAAAGTCTTAATAAGGATGAGTTTGAAGTACTTGCAAAATGTGACGGAATACAGGAGCAGGACAGAAATCCGATTATAAGCAGAATGATAGCGAGGGGCGTGTGCAGGATTGCACTTGCAGGAGATACTCTTTCCGAATGGCAGAAGCCTCTTGTATGTGATAACAGATATTTTCCGGCAATGAACTGGATGCTGACGGGTAAGTGCAATTATAACTGTAAGCATTGCTTTAATGCGGCAGACAATGCCAAGCTTCAGAATGAATTTAACCTGAAGGAAGCATACAGGCTTATAGAAGAGGCGGCAGCCTGCGGAATCAATACGATATCCCTTACCGGCGGAGACCCGGTAATACATATATATTTCGTTGAGATTCTGAAAAAAATATATGAGCAGGGAATGTTCGTGGATGAGATTGATACCAACGGCTTCTTTATAACCAGGGATATGCTTCTCCAGATGAAGAAGTTTAAGTGTGTACCGCTTATGAAAATATCCTTTGACGGAATTGGATGTCAGGATGAATACAGGGGAAGGGAAGGTTCTGAAAAGCGTACAATAAGTGCCATAAAGCTGTGCATATCAGAGGGCTTTGAAGTCAATGTACGGATGACGGTCAACAGGTATAATAAGGATTCCATAATTGAGACACTTAAAAAAATGGACAGACTCGGTGTTCATAAGACGAGGCTCGTCAGGATTCCGGAAACGGCAAGACTTAAGAAAAATCTGAAAGACGGTGTTCTTGAAATACAGGAATACTTTGACTGTATGCTTGATGTCATCAGAGAATATTATGAGCTTGACTGCAACATGGTTCTTGACATAGGACAGTTTGTAACGGTTTATCCGGGAGCAGAGACATTTGTACCGAGGGCAGTTGAGATGGCCTATGGGGAATATAAGGATTCGATACCGATGTTCAGAAGAAATTTCGGAGAAATAACAATAGGAGCATCCGGAAATCTGTATGCATGTCACCAGCTTGCGTCCTATTATGAAAAGCCGGGAAATATTCTCGGTAACGTAAAAGAAAACGGACTTCAGACCTATCTTCAGGAGGGCAGATATCTTGAAGAGCTTGATGACACCTTAAAGACACTTACGGAGGCAAATTCAAAGTGCGCCGGATGTAAATGGCTGCACTACTGCGGCGGCGGCTCAAGGGCAGAGGCATATCATGCAACCGGAGACCGGCTTGGCTGTGACGTGACGAAGTGCATTTTCTTCGAGCAGGGATATCTTGATAAGCTGCGTAAAATAATGCGCAGATATAACTGTACATCCCTGATAATGGAAGAATTATAAAAAAGTACGTGTGAAGAAGATTAATTTTTCACACGTACTTTTTTATATATTATGCAAGTGATGCACCGGCAATTTCTTCACCGATATTAAGAATATGGTCACCGATACGTTCAAAGTCGGTAAGCATTTCAGAATAAATAATGCCTGCCTCGCTGTTGCAGCTGCTTGCTTTCATCCTGTCTATCTGATTCTGACGGAATTTATCCGTTAAATCATCAATTTTCTGTTCCATGGAAGAAATTTTGCTGAGACAGTTAACCTTATCCGGAGTAGATAATTCCACATATCCCATTGCCTCTATACAGGTTGCCTGCATAAGCTTTATTTCATCAAGTGCTTCGTCAGAAAAAGAAATTTTCTTTTCCGTAAGCATCTTGGTATATCCGCATATATTCATTGCATGGTCGCTGATACGTTCGAGATTACTGCATATTTTGAAAAATGCACTTAAACTCCGTGAATCATTTTCATTTGATTCAAAAGCGATGACGGAGGATATGTATTTTGCAATTTCCTTATTAAGGTAATCAACGTATTCTTCGCCCTTTTCAACCTTCTCAACAAGACTGTTGTCTCCGTTTATCAATGCGGTATAACCCTCATTTATGTTATCTGTTGTTATGGCTGCCATTCGTTCAAGCTCACATCTTATGCCGTTCATGGATATAACGGACGTACCGACCGTCGAATCAGAAGAATGGTTGAGCGGCTTGATGTATTCAAGATAAAGCTCTCCGATGTGTTCCTCAGGCTTGTCAGGAAGTATCCTGGTTGCAAGCGCTGCAAGAAGATTTCCGAACGGAAGAAGTATTAATGTGGTGGCAATGTTAAAAATGGTATGCATATTTGCAATCTGCTTATCAGGAGCATCAGGCGACAATCCGCCAATCCACCCCGTAAGAGGTGTCGTAAGTGAAAGAACCGTAAATATTATCGTACCTATTACGTTAAACAGGAGATGTATAATGGTGGTTCTCTTTGCGGCACGGCTTGTACCGATTGATGCAAGCACCGCAGTAATACACGTTCCTATGTTCTGTCCGAAAAGAACAAATACCGCATTTTCAAATCCTATCAGACCGCTTGTGGCAAGCACCTGCAGGATACCGACTGATGCCGCAGATGACTGTATGACAGCCGTAAACAGCATACCTACAAGTATACCGATTAATGGATTAGAGAAGGAAGTCATCATATTTTTGAATGAATCAAGCTGTGATAACGGTTCCATTGCCTCGCTCATCATGTTCATACCGATAAAAAGGAAACCTATACCGGCAATTATGTGACCGAAATGATGAAGCTTAGGTTTATTAAAGAAAACAATGAGTGCGGCACCTATAAAAGCCAAAATCGGAGCTATAAGCCCGATGTCAAGGGCTATAAGCTGTCCCGTAATGGTGGTTCCTATGTTGGCGCCCATTATAATCCATACTGCCTGGTTAAGTGTCATAAGCTTGGAATTAACAAAGCCGACGACCATAACAGTCGTTGCGGAAGAAGACTGTATAATGGCTGTAATCCCGGCACCGAGACCTACGCTCACAAAACGGTTGGAGGTAAGCTTTTCAAGGATGTTTTTCATTTTGTTACCGGCAGCGGCTTCAAGACCTGAACTCATCATCTGCATACTGTAAAGAAAAATTGCAAGTCCGCCTAAAAGCCCGATAATAATTGTTGCGTAATACATTGTAGTTATTCCTTTCGTAATTTAAAAATGTTGGCAACCTGTGCTGCCAAAAATGACGCAGCCGGTAATGCAAATACCCATATAAGCTGAACGGATGTAAGACTGTGTACCTTGAACAGACTGTGGAGTCCCGGTATAAACAGTACACCGCATATAAGAATCATACCTGCTGCAAAAGCAAAAAGCCCTACTTTATTATTAAACATTTTTCCGGAAAGAGCAACCGGTTTTTCGGATTTACACGTGAAGCCATGAAAAAGTCTTGACATACACAGAACGGCAAATGCCATTGTACTTCCCCCAAGCATATATGCGGCAATGGAAGCGGCGGCAATGATAAGACCGTATATCAGTGTATCAATAAGGAAGTCCTTTGTAAGTATGCCTTCTCCGTTTTTACGGGGTTTCTGTTTCATGACACTGTCCGTATGAGGTTCAAGGCCAAGGGCAATGGCAGGAAGTGAATCCGTGAGCAGATTTATAAACAGCAGATGAATCGGTTCAAAAGGCAGTGAAAATCCTGCAATTGAACAGAAAAGTACGGCAATGATTGCAGCTGCATTGCCTGACAGAAGAAAAAGGATTGCCTTCCTGATATTTGCATAAATATTTCTTCCGTTTCCTACTGCTTTTATTATTGTGGCAAAATTATCATCGGTAAGAACCATGGAAGAAGCATCTTTAGCTGCCTCAGTTCCGGTAATACCCATGGCAATGCCGATATCAGCCTGCTTAAGTGCCGGAGCATCATTGACTCCGTCACCGGTCATTGCAGTGGAGCATCCTCTTGCCTGCCATGCACGGACAATCCGTATCTTATGCTCAGGTGTTACTCTTGCATATACGGATTTATCAGCTACAAAATCAATCATTTCATCATCTGTCAGACTGTCAAGAACCCTTCCTTCCACGGCTTCGCTTTCATTTTCAAGAATACCTATTTCTTTCGCAATTGCTGCAGCGGTTACAACGTGGTCTCCCGTAATCATTACCGGCTTGATTCCTGCTGCCTTACATTCAGCCACTGCCTGCGCCGATTCGGGACGCGGCGGATCCATCATGGCAGTTAATCCGATGAATGAAAGCCCGTTCTCATCCTCAGGGGAAATTGTGTCACTGTCAAAATTCCTGTATGCGAAGCAGAGCACCCTCAGACCCTGACGGGAAAAGGCCTCTGCATTTTCAGATATTGTTCTTTTTTCCTCCTCATCCGCATTCATCAGAGGGAGCATTATATCAACGGCACCCTTAGTAAACATCAACGGACCGTCCTCCATGATGTTAACGGATGTCATAAGCTTTCTGTCACTGTCAAAAGGAAGCTCAGTAAGTCTTCTGTAAGTGCTTCTTAAAACGGAAGCGCTTATGCTTCTGCTCTCTGCATAATTAAGAAGTGCGGTTTCCGTAGGATCACCGATTTCCCTTCCTTCTGAACATTCTGAATCATTGCAGAGAACCATGGCTTTTATAAGGAGTTCCTCATTATCTGTATAAATCTGCCTTACAGTCATTTTATTCTGGGTAAGCGTTCCTGTTTTATCACTGCATATGACTGATACGGAACCAAGGCCCTCGACAGCCTGAAGCTTTCTTATAACGGCATTTTCATCCGCCATTTTCCTTGTTCCGAAAGACAGAACAATGGTTACAATGGATGTCAGTGCCTCAGGTATTGCGGCAACCGCAAGGGCAACGGCAAACATAAAGCTGTCCATTATATTGTTAAAATTAAGTGGATCTCCGCGCCGGAGTGTATTTATGATTCCGAGTCCGAACACCGCCATGCATATTATCAGAATACCTATTGAGAGTGATTTCCCGAATTTGTCAAGGGAAATCTGTAAAGGAGTCTTTCTTTCTGATGCGGTATTAATCAGAGTGGCTATTTTACCGACCTCCGTGGCTGAGCCTGTTTCCGTAACAAGATATTTTCCGCGTCCGTATATAACAAAGCTTCCGGAATATGCCATATTGGAGCGTTCTGCAAGAGGACATTCACCATCGATACAGACAGCGGATTTTTCAACGCCGGTACTTTCACCGGTAAGAGCCGATTCATTTATCTGAAGGGAAGCCGATTCAATTATTCTTCCGTCTGCACATATTTTATCTCCGGCTTCGACAAGGACTATGTCACCCGGTACAAGATCTGCTGATGGAATCAGGTAAGGACTGCCGTTTCTTATAACCTTTGCGTTTGGAGCGGACAGATTTTTCAGCCCTTCAAGGGATTTTTCCGCTTTAAGCGTCTGTATGGTGCCAAGAAGTGCATTCATCGTAATAACCGCAACAATTACAACCACGCTTTCAATATCACCGCTGACTGCGGAAATTATCGCGGCTATAATAAGTATGATGACAAGAAAGTCGGTGAACTGTTCAAGGAAAATCCTGAAAGCACCCTTTTTTTTGCCCTCCGGCAGGGTATTGGCACCGTATTTTTCCGTGTTCATTCTGACGGCTTCTTCGCTGAGCCCGTCAGGTGAGCTGTTGAAGTCATCATACAGTTCGGACAGAGATTTCAGATAGTTCATGGAATTAATTCCTTTCTATGATTGGATTATGCTCCGCAGGACAGTGACAATACCTGAAAAAGGCAAGACAGATATTGGAAAAGTACACAAATACTAATCCAATAAAAGTCTTGCCATTTAAACAATGAAGCGGGTGCATAAGCACCGTACTGACGCCGCATATACAGCAGACACTGCCGGCTACTCCCTTTTATTGAAGCATAATTAACATATAGCCCATATCCCTTAAAATGTCAATAAAAATTTAAGAAATTAAGAATTTTTCCTGTTTTTATAGATAATAAGGGAAAGCGTCATAAAAGCGGCAGCAAACAAAAGCTGTACGGCATACCCCGTCATAATTGTTGTGTATGATACAGAGCCCGTATTACACAGTGCTTCCTCCACATTAACATACCAGTAGGCGGGGAAAAATCTTCCGACTGCAATAACACCGGAACCTAAAAGGCTTCTTGGAACAAAAACACCGCATATAAATGAGCTTCCGAGTCCGACTACATTGGCGAATACACTTACAATGTTCGCCGTCCGTGTTATATTACTTACTAAAAATGCAAATGTTACAGAGACAACGGAGTATGTTATGACATTCAGCGTTCTGAAAAGTCTGTACATGGTAAAAACGGATTCTCTGAATAATATTATACTGACAAGAGAATAGAACAGTATAATAATTATCGTAGAAACCATACATCCGAGAAAAATACCGGTATTTCTTTTTCTGTCTGTAAGTGCACTGCAGAGCATGCGGTTTTTAATATCGGTTTTATTGAAGGACATAAGCACCGGTGCTATGCACTGTGTTATTACCATTAAGAGGATATAAGCCATATACACATAGTAATAGTGTTCGTCTGTATAGCCGGCTGAAGCTGATTTTGAATTAAGTGATACCTCACAGCCGGTATTCATTGTTTCAACGGTATATGAATAAGCAGCATCAGCATCCATACCCCCTGCCATGCAGGCAGTATAGGCAGCAATAAACGAATTAATCGTCATATCCATAAATTCGGAATCATAAGAGCCCGGCAACTTATATACTTCAACTTCAGGATTCTCTTCAAAATTTTCCGGGATTGTAACAACATAAGTGATATTACGGGAATACAGCTCATCCCGGAAGGAATCAATGTCTTCGTCTGTTTCCACTATGTTGTGATGTTCGCTGAGAAAGTCGTACAGGGCATTTGCTACATTGCTGTCACTGTGATTGAATAATGCAATGTAACATTTTGAAGCAGAGTATGTTTCAATCGTATTTCCTTTATTAACATTAACCATAATAATTACAAAGGATAAGAATATACAGGTATATAATACAAAGCTGCCGGCGTATTTTCTGAAAACCTTGAAGAATGTACTAAACATTGTCATATTTTTCCCTCCTTACCATAAAGAATACAATGGTTAAAAATACTGCAGTCATACAGAGCATAATCAGCATACGGTTCAGGAAGACGTCATATGTATCATATATGTTAAGTGAATACAAAGCATCTGAAATCAGTGTGGCAGGATTGATACGGTTAAGTACCGGGAGATGTCTTTCAACAGACTGCTTTACTCCGCCGACCATTAGACCGCTTAAAAAGCTTGCCACAAGGGAAAAGGCTATATTAATTCCCATTTTGGTGTTTTCGGAGAGTTTAGGTATTGAACCTATAAGTACTCCGGTGCTTAATGCAATAAGTGATCCTACTGCCATTACGGCAAGTAATGCAATGAATGACACGCCCAGATTGATCCTGAGTATGTATTTAAGGTATACGATAAGCAGTATATTGCCGGCAAGGTGTATGGTATATGAACCTGTCATTTCACCGATAACAAGGGAAAAACGGCTTCTTGATGAAAGCGATTTTCTCATGCCCACGGATGAAAGATTTGCCTTAATATGGGTTGCACACAGCTGCCCTGTAATGCATCCGAACATACATGCCATGGAGATAAGTGAATAAAAATAATCAAGGGTATTATCGGCATTACCATCCGTAAGCTGATTTTCATGTATATGTGAGGCGTTGTCATTCATGATTTCCGCAACCTCCTGAATTTTTTCAGGTGATACGGATGAAAGAATCCTGACTGTCTGGGCATAGCGGTCCATAACCGATTTAATCATTGTCTCGGTTATGCCGTTTTTTGAGACGGTAACATAAGGTGTGCCGTCCTTCATTTGAATTATTCCTGCAACCTTCCCGTCAGAAAGCATTTTTTCTGCTTCTTCATAGGAGGTGTATTCAGGTGAAAAAAATGCCGTTTCTCCGTCCAATGAGGATGAAAGCGAATCCATCATTGCATCAAAATACATATTGTTTTCAACGTCCTTACTGACAACCGCAACATTTATGGTCTTAAAATTTTCCGTTTTCTCGGTTATGTCTGCAAAAGCAAAATAAAAGCATGTTCCCAGTATCAGGGGAAACATAATTGTCCAGAACAATTCTTCTTTATTTCGTACCAGTGCTTTAATCCGGTATTTAAATATATGAAAAAACATAGGCGCCTCCTTTAATCCCTGAGTTCTTTTCCGGTAATTTCCAAAAATACATCATTAAGTGAAGGAAGCTCGGAATATATTCTTCCAAGGCGGATGTCGTGAATTTTTAACAAATCAAGCAGTCTTGCAAGATTATGCTTTCCGCCGTTATAAAACACCTTCAGCAGACTGTTTTCGTAGCTCTTGTCATATACATGCGGAAGTTCACCGATTTCTTTAAGTACATTTTCCGGAAGTGACAGAACTTCAATATTAATGGTTTCCGTATTTTTAATCAGCTTTTTAAGTTCTGCAGATGTTCCTAAGGCGACGTTCTTTCCGGAATCCATAATAGCTATACGCGAACATATCTGCTCAACCTCTTCCATATAATGTGATGTATAAATAATGGTTGCACCGTTTTTATTAAGCTCCGTAATGCCTTCAAGTATTTTGTTGCGGCTCTGCGGGTCTACTGCGACGGTAGGCTCATCTAAAAAAATAAGTTTTGGTTTATGTGCGATTCCGCAGGCAATGTTAAGTCTTCTTAAAAGACCGCCGGAGAGTTTTTTAGGATAAAATTTTTTGTAATCCTCAAGACCGACAAATGCAATGGCATCTTCAACGTACCGGCTTCGGATTTTTTTGTCGGAAATATACAGACCGCAGAAATAGTCTATATTTTCATATACGGTAAGCTCGTCCATTACTGCCACATTCTGCATGACTACACCAATGTCCTTTTTTATGTCTCTTGGATTTTCTGACATATCTTTACCCATAACCGTAATTGTTCCCTTGTCATATTTTAAAAGACCGAGAATACAGTTGATGGTCGTGGTTTTACCGGATCCGTTAGGACCTAAAAGGCCGAATATTTCACCTTCTTTTATATCAAGGTTAAAGTGGTCGAGTGCTATAAGCTCTTTGTAACGTTTAACAAGATTTTCAATTTTAATTATTGATTTGTCCATATGGTTTCTGCTCCTTTCGGGTTGTTCATGACAGAATGATAGCACTGTAAAATTCCCGCTTCAAGTGATTCACTGCATAAAATAATATGACATTTGTCACTTTTGTGGTATAGTTATGATAATAAAGCGGCAGGGAGAAAGAACGTGGAAAGGACTTATATTGACAGGATAATTTTATATCTTACGGGTGTTACCCTGATTATAAGCGGAGCCGGAAGTTATGGGGACGTTGCCTATATTCTTGCAGGTTTTATTGCGGCAGGCATCCTGTGCTGTATTGATGCGGATAAAAGACCGTGGGTGAAAAAAATAATATATTTCGGCTTTGTTTTTTTGTGCATACCGGTTGGAGAGCTGGTTTCATTTTTACCGCTTATGCTTTATTCCGTAATATTTGATTTCAGGAAACAGAAGCTTTTTTTTGTATGCTGTACCGTGGCAGCGGCAGCAGTGGAATTACCGTATATATTATATGACAGCGGCAGTGCGGCATTGTTTCCGGTAATGCTTGCGGCACTTGCACTTGCCTGCAGTTCATCCGTAAATTATGAGCAGGAACACATTATAAAAAAGATGCGTGACGATTCCGCTGAATACAGTAACATGATGATGAACAGGAATAAATATCTCGAAGCGGCAATGGAAAATGAAGTAAGGGTTGCAACATTAAGTGAAAGAAACAGAATAGCGAGGGAGATACATGACAATGCAGGACATCTTGTTACGAGGTCAATACTCCAGCTGGGTGCCGTAATGACGGTTAACCGTGAAAGCGGAGTGTATGATATGCTTGTTCCGGTTAAGGACAGTCTTGACACGGCAATGAACAGTATAAGAGAAAGTGTACACGACCTTCATAAGGACAGCTTTGACATGAAGCCTGCAGCAGAAGCAATAACAGGTGAGCTGAAGGATTTCAATGTGGATTTTGTATGTGACATTTCAGAAAATGCAGACAGTGAAATTAAGTATGCACTGTTAACCATTCTTAAAGAGGCAGTAACCAACATCATAAAACATTCAAATGGTGACAGTGTCAAGGTTGTAATTAATGAACTGGAACAGTATTATCAGATGTTAGTGGAGGATAACGGCAGAAATGATGGCGCCGGAAATGATGACGGCGGAATAGGACTTGTCAACATGGAACTCAGGGTGAAAAAATTAGGCGGGATAATTAATATTTCAGGAGGGAATGGTTTCCGTATATACATATCGATACCGAAGAAAGCAGGTAACAGGGAATGAAGATAATTGTAATAGATGACGACAGCATCGTACTGATGTCTCTTAAAATGATATTGGAAGCAGCTGGAATAACGGTTGCCGGAACAGGAAGCGATGGGGCAGACATGACATCACTGTATGAACTGCACAGACCGGATATTATTCTGTCCGACATACGGATGAAGGGGCAGGACGGTATCAGTGCCGCAAAGGAGCTTCTTGAAAGTCATCCGGAAGCAAAAATACTGTTTCTTACTACATTTTCAGATGATGAATATGTTATGGACGCTCTTAAATACGGAGCGAGGGGATACATACTGAAACAGGATTATGAGGGTATTGTATCGGCTGTTAATGCCGTGGAAAGCGGACAGAGCGTATTTGGAAGGGAAATTGTAGGCAAAATACCTGACATCAGTGACAAATCCCACAGAAAAGACATTTTTATCAATATGGGTATCACGGAAAAAGAATACGAAATAACCGGGCTTGTGGCAGAAGGCTTAAGTAACAGGGAAATAGCGGAAAAGCTCTTTTTAAGCGAGGGAACCGTCAGAAATTACCTGAGCAGCATACTGGACAAGCTCGGTTTAAGGGACAGGACGCAGTTAGCGGTAAAATGGTACAAATGCGAATGACGGTATCAGCAGAGAATTTCAGTTAATTCAGAGATATCACTGATAAGCCGGTCTGCATTTTTTAATTCATCATGTGTACCGTATCCGTACAGACATCCAATGGATTTTCCGCCGTATGTCTCAGCACAGGCAATATCGCTGCTGCGGTCACCTATGACAATGTAAGGTCTGTTAATAACCTCCGCAATATGCGTAAGTATTTCATGCTTTGGCATAAAATCATATGATTCACAGTCAATGAAGTCTTTAAACCACCTTTTCATATGGAATGTTTCCATATTGATGTCACGGTAGGCTTTTTTACAGTTGCTTAACACATACATGACGTATCCCCTTGCTTTTAAAGAGGTAAGGGTATCTTCTGCACCGGGATACCATAACGCCTGATGACTTTTAATCATTTCATGCATACTGTCGCCGGTAATTCTACCGGCATATTCTTTAATTTCCTCAGGCAGTTCCGGAAGAAAATCATTCCACATATCCCTGACATTGAGACCAAGCCATGATGCCATGCGCCCGGTGCTGATATTTTCAGGTTCTGCATATCCGTTGTCAGTCAGCCATTTATAAGCTTTGCAAAAGCTTGGTTCATATATGTGCAGGGTATTATGGATTGTGCCGTCATAATCGAAAATAAGAACCGGCTGCATATTATATCTGACGGAGAAGGTTAACCATCTCTATTGCTGAAAGTGCGCAGTCATAACCCTTGTTTCCTGCTTTGCTTCCGGCACGTGCAATGGCCTGTTCTATGTTTTCGGTTGTAATGACACCGAAGAGAACCGGTACTCCGGTTGTAAGTGATACATGGGCAATACCCTTGGATACTTCACTGCATACATAATCATAGTGAGTTGTGTCTCCGCGGATAACTGCACCCACACATATAACCGCATCATATTTTCCTGATTTTGCGAGCCTGTCTGCAGTAACCGGAATCTCAAATGCACCCGGTACCCACGCGGCTGTTATGTTATTTTCACTGACTCCATGACGTACCAGTCCGTCAACAGCACCGCCCAGAAGCTTGTTTACTATGATTTCGTTAAATCTTGCTGCAACTATTGCCACGTTCATTCCTTCCGGTGCTACTACTTTTCCTTCTAAGAGATTAATTTCTTTCATTGTAAATTCCTCCGTTTGTTTTATTTTAAAATTTCATTGAAGACGTGTCCCATTTTAATTTTTTTTGTTTTCATATAGAATTCGTCATATTTCTGTGTAGGTATTTCTATCGGGACTCTTTCGTTAATCGTAAGACCGAGTCCGTTAAGTCCGTAAATTTTACTTGGATTATTGGTTAAAAGTCTTAGGGATTTAATTCCCAAATCAGACAGAATCTGTGCTCCTGTCCAGTATTCACGCAGGTCAGGAGCAAAGCCGAGCCTGATGTTGGCGTCAACCGTATCATATCCCTGTTCCTGCAATTCATATGCCTTTAATTTGTTGATTAAGCCTATGCCTCTGCCTTCCTGGCGCATATACAGGACAACTCCCCTGCCTTCGGCTTCTATACGGCTCATTGCCGACTGAAGCTGGAGACCGCAGTCACACCTTAATGAGCCGAATGCATCTCCGGTAAGACATTCTGAATGAACCCTGCAGAGAACGTTTTCACCGTCTCCGATATCACCCTTGACAAGTGCAACATGATGTTCTCCGCTTATGTCATTAACATATCCGTATATACGGAAATGACCGTATTTATTCGGGAAATCAGCACAGGCTTCCCTGATTACGTGCTTTTCGTGAATTCTGCAATAGTCCTGCAGTGCCTTTATGGTAATAAATTTCAAATTATATTTATGTGCCAGCTCCCACAGCTCCGGAGTACGCATCATGGTACCGTCTTCCCTCATTATTTCACAGCATACACCGCATTCTTTAAGCCCTGCAAGCCTCATGAGGTCAACGGTGGCTTCAGTGTGTCCGTTTCTTACAAGCACGCCTCCCGCCCTTGAAATAAGAGGAAATACATGACCGGGTCTTCTCAAATCAGAAGGCATCGTACTGTCGTCAGTGCATTTCATCATGGTATATGAACGCTCTTCAGCAGATATTCCGGTTGTTGTATCAACATGATCTATTGAAACGGTAAAAGCCGTCTGGTGATTATCCGTATTTTCAGCAACCATCGGTGAAAGTCCAAGCCTGGCTGCAATAGCAGCACTCATGGGTGTGCAGATTAACCCTTTTGCGTGTGTTGCCATAAAATTAATATTTTCACGGGTGGCAAATTCTGCGGCACATATCATGTCACCTTCGTTTTCTCTGTCCTCGTCATCGGTTACAAGGATGATTTTTCCGGCTTTTAAGTCTTCAAGTGCTTCTTCAACCGTATTATACTGATTATTCATGGAAACCTCCTAAAAGTCATATTTTTTTAAAAAATCCATTGTAATGCCTTCGGAAACGGAAGCACTCCGGTTTAAGAAATGCTCTACATATTTTCCGATAATATCATTTTCTATGTTGATTATGTCACCCGCCCTTTTTTCAAGAAGGGTTGTCTGCTCTCCCGTATGCGGAATCACGGACACCGAAAAGCAGGTATCAGTTACGGAAGCAACCGTAAGACTTATTCCGTCAAGGCATACGGAACCTTTTTCTACAATATAATTCAGTATTGCCTGCGGAGCATTTACCGTTACCCATACTGCATTTTCTTCTCTTCTTACTGATGTAACCGTACCTGTACCGTCTACATGACCTGATACGATATGTCCGCCGAATCTGCCGTCAGCGGCCATTGCCCGTTCCAGATTGACATGGTCTCCCGGAGAAGCATTTTTCAGACTGCTCCGGCGAACGGTTTCTGCCATTATGTCGGCGGTAAAATATCCGGAGCAAATTGAGGTTACGGTAAGGCATATTCCGTTTACTGCTATACTGTCACCGGTTTTTGTACCATCAAGTACGGCAGCCGCTGATATTGTAATGGAACCGGAATGACCGGAAATGCTTAATTTTTTGATTACTCCAAGCTCTTCAACTAATCCGGTAAACATTTAAACACCTTCTTTTTTTATATATTCGAGGAGAACGTCTTCTCCTGAAACACTGATTCCGTCTAACTTAAAACAATATGCTTCAGATGGGATATTTACGCCGTCACCCGATACGGGGGATGGTGCAATCCGGCCTCCGAAAATCTTAGGTGCAATGAACACCTTCAGTTCATTGACAAGATTTTCTTTTAGCATACTGTAATTGAGTGTTCCTCCGCCTTCAAGCAGTATGCTGTCTATGTTTCTTGAACCAAGCTCCTTCATCAGTGCGTTAAGATTTACCCTTCCGTCAGAACCGGGAACGTTTATAACGGTTATTCCCATGGATTCAAGAGCTTCGGCTTTGACGGCATCAGCGTCAGCACAGGCTATAATCGTATCGTATTCACCGGCAGTACGGCAGATTTGCGATTCCGCAGATATTGAAAGTCTGCTGTCGCATATTATGCGGACCGGACTGCGCATTCCGTCAAGCCGGCAGTTTAACAGGGGATCATCTGTTGCAACCGTACCTGAACCTGCCATTATGCCTCTGTAACGGTGACGCAGTTCATGGACCGTGTGACGGGAAGCTTCACCGCTTATCCATTTTGAGGCTCCCGTTACCGTGGCGGTTTTTCCATCGAGTGTCATGGCATATTTCATTACAATATAAGGCATTCCGGTGGTTATGAAGTGGAAAAATACCGGATTAAGCCTGTCACATTCTTCACGCATGAAATCCTCTTCTACCGTAATGCCGTGACTGCGGAGAATTGCGGTACCCTTTCCGGATACCAGGGGATTTGGATCTCTTGAACCTATGATTACCCTGCGGATACCGCTTTTGATTATGGCATCCGTGCACGGGGGCTGTTTTCCGTGATGACAGCATGGTTCAAGAGTAACGTAAATTGTGGCATCCGAGGCACTCTCTGACAATGAATTTAGGGCATTTCTTTCTGCATGAGGTGCACCGTATCTTTCATGATACCCCTCACCGATTATTTTACCGTCTTTAACGATTACCGCACCCACAAGAGGATTGGGACTTGTGTATCCCTGACCGCGGCGGGCAAGCTCAATGGCACGTTTCATGTATTCTCTGTCCGTCATGTTGCCTCCTTGTAAAAATAAAAGCCCGGAATATGGATATTCCGGGCAGTATGCAATACAAAGTCATATTGTCTTCTTTCATCCAGACTATACTGTCGGCTTCGGAATTACACCGAATCATGCTTTCTCATGTGGAGTCAGCTCGCGGGCTGTACCGCCGGTAGGGAATTACACCCTGCCCTGAAGATTATTACATAGTATTTATACATCATTAACCTGTATTTGTAAAGCATGATTTTTATCCGAGTGCCACGTCAAGATTTTTATCCGAGTGCCACGTCAAGAATCATCATGAGGCAGAAGCCGGCTGCAAAGAATATGGTTCCGGAGTTGGAATGTTCACCTGCCGACATTTCGGGAATAAGCTCTTCAACGACAACATATATCATTGCACCTGCGGCAAATCCGAGAAGATAGGGCAGTGCCGGCGCAATGATGCCGGCTGCAAGAATTGTTATAAGGGCACCTGCGGGTTCGGCAATGCCGGATATAATACCGCCGAAAAATGCCTGATGTTTCTTCATTCCGGAGGCACGGAGCGGCATGGATATTATCGCTCCCTCCGGAAAATTCTGAAGTGCAATCCCTAATGACAGTGCCATGGCACCTGCAAAGCTTATGGTGCCTGAGCCGGAAATAAGTCCTGCAAAAACAACGCCTACCGCCATCCCCTCCGGTATATTATGGAGTGTTACCGCAAGCATCATCATGGTTGTATTTTTAAGACCTGAATTTTTACCTTCTGATTTACTGCTGTTCTGGTGAAGATGGGGAATAATCAGATCAAGGAGCAGCAGAAACAGTATACCGAGCAAAAAGCCGGCAGCAGCAGGTACGAAAGAGAGCCTGCCCATTCCGGATGACTGTTCAAGTGAGGGAATGAGAAGACTCCATATGGATGCGGCAGTCATTACCCCTGCGGCAAATCCCGTAAGAATCCTTTGAATATTGTTATCTAATTTTTTTCTCATGAAAAATACGCAGGCCGAGCCCAGTACGGTACCGGCAAACGGTATAAGTATTCCGTATAAAAATGTCATCAGGCAATC
>CAYONC010000017.1:0-26631 GCA_964405265.1 uncultured Butyrivibrio sp. | reverse complement strand
GGATGGCGACGGCTTACCGTTCTAATCTTATTGCCACCTCCGGAAAAACACATACGCCTGTTTCCCGGGCGTTGCTTTCCACATCCGGGTTTGATATAATAATAGCATCTGGACCTGTCTTCAGATCTATAAAACTTAAGAAAAAAATTGTAAATATTATGTATACAATACGGGAATTCTTTCCGACTGATTATGAATAGGAATCGGAGGAGATAATTATGGCGAAAGCAATGAAGAAAACGGCAGTTATAACACTATTGTTAACAATGTTATTTTGCTTATTATATCGGGCTGTCGGTAATGATGTTATTTTCTCGCTTGTAATCACATTCGGAACAGCTGCATATCATTTTATCATCCGCCTGACTGTCGGATATCTGTTTGATTCCAGAATGAAAAATCGGGCGGATTATACGAAAAAATGGTATCAGGTCAGCGATAGGGAGATGAAATTATACCGCAGGTTAAAGGTAAAAAAATGGAAAAATAAAATGCCTACATTTGATACGGATGTATTTGATGTTTCCAAACACGGTTGGGATGAAGTCGTTCAGGCAACATGTCAGTCAGAATTGGTGCATGAAACAAATTTTGTACTTAGTTTTCTGCCTCTTGTTGAAACCGTATGGTTTGGGACATTTGCGGTTTTTTTGATTACATCCGTGGCAGGTGCTTTATTTGACCTGATGTTTGTGTTTATGCAGAGATTTAACAGGGCACGGATATTGAAAAGCGGGCTTCAAAAAGCCGGTGAGTTAAGAAAGCGGAAATTATGATTTTGGAAAATATACTTGATATCACCGACCGGGAAGAATTAGACAGAGCTGAAGAAATAATAAGCAAAAAGAGAGCAATGGAACTCTTTGACAGCGGATATCTGAATAAGCTTGAAGCAGGAACGTTTAAGTCACTATCGGAAATCCATAGATATTTATTTAATTCAATTTACGGATTTGCCGGCAAAATAAGAAACGTTAATATTGCAAAAGGACGTTTCTGCTTTGCACCGCTTATGTATTTAAAAACCTCACTTGAAGATATAGAGAAAATGCCTCAGTCATCCTTTGAGGAAATAATTGAAAAGTATGTGGAAATGAATATTGCACATCCGTTTCGTGAAGGAAACGGCAGGAGCATGAGAATCTGGCTTGATTTACTCATGAAAAAAGAGCTCGGGCAGGTAGTCGACTGGAGTATGGTTGGCAGGGAGGATTATTTTTGCGCAATGAATTACAGTCCGGTCAGGGATACTGATATTAAAAGGCTGTTAAAGCAGGCGTTAACCGACAAAACTGCTGACAGGGAAATATATATGAAGGGTATTGACCGCAGCTATTACTATGAGGGATTAGCACTGTTTAAAACGGAAAATCTGATGTACGGGATAAATCAAGAAAAGGATGTAAGGATATGAAAAGTAATATACCGGAAATATTTGAATTCAGAAACATTGAAAAGCCTGAGGCAGCACAGGCAGCAATTATCGAACAGACATGCTTTCCGCCGAATGAGGCAGACACGGCAGAAAATATAGAAAAACGTATTGAGTATGCAAGAGAGCAGTTTCTGGTTGCAATAGACAGAAAGACGGGGAAAATAGCAGGCTTTCTGAATGGTATTGCAACTGATGAAAACCGATTCAGGGATGAATTTTTCACGGACGCGGGGCTGCATCATAAAGAGGGAAAAAACATTATGCTGCTCGGACTGGATGTTCTGCCGGAATACAGAGGACTGGGACTCGGAAGGGAGCTTGTATACAGATATCTGTGCAGAGAACGTGAAAAGGGCAGAAAAAAAGTTCTTCTTACCTGTCTTCAGGAAAAAGTAAAAATGTATGAAAAATTTGGATTTGAAGACATGGGAATGTCTGATTCGTCATGGGGCGGAGAAGAATGGCATGAAATGTGCTTCACATTATAAAAACATCCCCTGACGTATTTCGCCGGGGGATGCTCTGTCTGCAGATATTATTATCTGTTAAGAATTAATTTGGTTAATTCAACCGGTTCAACTATTTTACCATCCTTGTATACACGCATATTGCCGGAAGCAATTTCGTCAATGAGGATTACTTCATCATTGTTATATCCGAATTCAAATTTAATGTCCCAGAGATCAAGACCGATGGATTTAAGGTCATCAGCTACAATCTTTGTAATCTTTAATGTCTGTTCTTTCATGCTTTCAAACATTGCAGGTGTCATAATACCGAGAGCGGCAAGACCTTCTCCTGTAACAAGAGGATCGCCAAGAGCATCATTTTTGAATGTACATTCAACATAACCGCCTTCAAGTACGGTTCCGTCTTCAATATATTCGCCATATCTGCGGATAAAGCTTCCGGTAGCCACAAGGCGGCATATAACCTCTAAACCGTGACCGAATACTTTTCCCGGAAGAACTTCCATGGTTACGTTATCAACATCGGCACTTACATAATGCGTCTTAATGCCGGCCTTCTTTAATAATTCAAAATAATGAATCGATGTTTCAAGATTGGCTTTGCCGATACCTTCAATGGTTAACCCGACACTGTTTTCGCCCGGATCAAACACACCGTCTTTTCCGGTGCAGTCATCTTTGAATTTCAGCATAACGTTGCCGTTGTCAAGGCTGTAAACATCTTTTGTTTTTCCTTCATAAATCTTCTTCATAGCGAAATCTCCAATCATTAAAAAATTTAAGTTAAATTTTACGCTTTTACTTTAACACAAAACAGTTGTATATGAAAATATTTTTTTTTGAAAAAATTAAAAAAATTTAATACGTATTTTATATATTTATTGGTAATATTGACTAAAAATACAAAAGAATGGTAAAATAAACTATCTACATCAACAGAGCGGTGATTTATGAGAAATATTCTGACGGTATCCTATTGCAGTGACATTGACGGATACAAAAAAATTTCAGAAGAATACGGTACGGCATTTGAAGTAAATGATTTCTGCAGCCCGAGGGTTCTTGATGACGCCGGTGCCATACAGGAAATAATCAATGCCTATACCGGGATACATATACCTCCGGGCAGTACAATGCACGGGGCGTTTTATGACGTGCTCATACACAGTGAGGACGGAAGAATAGCCTGTACGGGAAAGTACAGGATGAAGCAGAGCATGGATATTGCACGCCGGCTGGGGGTAAAGGGAGTTGTGTTTCACACAGGATATAATCCCGGAGTGCCGGGAAAAGCTTACAGGGACAGGGTTGTGAATGAGTTCTCTGAATATATGGGGGAACTCCTTCGCGAATATCCGGATGTTAATATATATATTGAAAATATGTTTGAACAGGATGCGGAGCTGTTAGTCGGAATGTCCGAACGGCTGTCGCAATATGAAAATTACGGCATATGCTTTGATTATGCTCATGCGGTGGTTTATGGCAGGGATACGGACCGGATGGCGGTAATGCTGGCACCATATGTCAGACATATACACATTAATGACAATAATCTGGAAGAGGATTTGCATCTTGCAGTGGGAAGCGGAAAGATGGACTGGAACAGATTCTGCGGCTACTGTAATGGTATTTTTAAGGAGGCGGACATACTTGTTGAGGTTGCCGGGGCAGAAGAACAGGTACGTTCTCTCGAATATATGAGAACACATTTTGGAGGTGTTGTATCATGAGCGGAAATGCAGAAGAACTGCTTGAAAAAATTTTTAACCATATGAATCTTCTTGTCAGGGAAACGGATTTTTACAATGCGTTGAGAATACTTACCGGACTTGGCATGACGCTGACTGATTCGGACAGGGCATCATTCTGGTACAGGGACAGAAAAAAGGGACAGTACTGGACACTGGCAAGCTCGGGAACGGACCGGATTGTGGTAGAACAGGGAACCGGTATAATAGGTGCTGCAATAGAAAACAGGGAAACCATTATCATAAACTCACCATATGAGGATGAACGCTTTAATCCGGAAGTGGACAGGAAGACGGGTTATGTTACGAAATCAATAATATGTATGCCGGTATGCAATGAGAGAGGAGAGGTAATAGGCGCATATCAGGTAATTAATAAGTCAGAAGACAGAAAATATGATGAAAAAGACGTAAGAAGGCTTGCAATGGCCGCGGCATATTCAGGTAAGCTTCTTGAGAATTATCTTCTGCAGATGATAAGCAGCGTGGACAGCCTGACAGGCCTTAAGAACCGACGGGGATTTGAAGCACTGTATGCAAAAGCACATACTGACGGCAATGTACCCGGTATGATAATGTGTGACATAGATTTTTTCAAAAAAGTTAATGATACATACGGACACAATGCAGGAGATGCCGCATTAATACATGTTGCCGGAATTCTGAAGAACTATACCGGAGACATGGGCGAAGTAATACGGTGGGGCGGCGAAGAGTTTATAATATTTTTGAAAAATACGGCTCCCGATACCGCAGTTAATCTTGCTGACCTTATCCGTGAAAGAATTGAACAGTCACCGTGTAATTATGAAGGCAGTGTCATAAATCTTACCATGTCATTCGGGGTTGCACTTACGGATAAGAAGCTGAGCTGTGAAGAAAATGTTGAGATACTTGATGGGAAATTATACAAAGCAAAAACCGACGGAAGGAACAGAGTCGTATATTAGACGGAGAGGATAACATGGCGGAAGGCAAAAAGATTTTTATAAGTTACAGCTCCACGGACATTGAATTTGTGGACAGGATTACCGGCATAATCAGTGAATTGGGACTGCAGTACTGGAAAGCTCCGGAAATGATACCGGCTGGTTCAAGCTATGCAAGGGAGATTCCTAAGGCAATACAGGAATGTGATGCCTGTCTGTTTGTCGTATCGGAACATTCTCAGGAATCCATATGGGTTGAGAAGGAAATAGACAGTATAATTAACAGGAAAAAACATATCCTGCCAGTTAAAATAGATGATAAACCGTTAAATGACATGTACAGATTCTATCTGAATAATGTACAGATGCTGATATATGACGGCGATATGGAAAAGTTAGAACACAGTATATGGAAAAATCTTAAATCGGCATTCATATGTGAGAAAAAATCATATGAGGAAGTACTTCACAGGGATGAAGAGGATGAGAAACTGAAGGAACAGATAAGAAAAAATAATATTTTTACGCCCAACAAAGCACCGGTAGAATGTAATTTCTGCATGGGTGCGGTAAAAATTGTGTCAAAAGGAGTATACCGCTGCATCAGGTGCGGCAGGGAAAGCTATGACTACTATGAAACAATCAGAAGGTTTCTGCGGGAAAACGGTGTAGCCAATGCCATGACGATAGAACGCAATACTAATGTTCCAAGGAAGGTAATAGATTTTTTTCTTAAAGAGGAATATCTGGAAATACCAAAATTTGATAAAGCAAGAATACTGTGCAGCGGATGCGGAAAGCCGATACGGCTGGGAACGTTGTGCGATACCTGTAAGAAAAGAAGGAAGTAATGGAAAAAAATATCTGGGTAATCGGTAACAAAAGAGAAGAATTAATAAATGCCCAAAGGTGCATTAATTCAATAGGCAGCATGAAAGCGGTGTGCATTCTGTCGGAAGCTGTACTGGAACGACATATGACTTCAGGAACGGAACTGCCTTCTCTGATTATAATTGATTATGAGATGGAGAAGAAGGAAAACGGACATATAATTGCATCGGTCATGAACTGCCCGGAGCTGTATAACGTGCCTGTAATTTATCTTGCGGAAGATCCTAAGGAGGTAGACAGCCCTGATGTTGTGGCGGTTATTCTGAAGCCGTTTACACCGACTGATGTATGCCGTATGGAAAAATGGATGTGGCAGTTTGAAATAGTACGGCAGGCTGAGAAGACACTCGAAATTCAGACATCCGACATTATAGCCGCCAGAGAAATAAGGAGACTTAATGAACAGCTCAGTTCAAGAAATGAACTTTTGTACAGAGTATTTGGACGTTATTTTTCGGATGATGTCATGTCAAAAATCCTTGAAAACGGGGAGGGCGCACTTATCGGCGGTGACAAGACGGACATGACGGTTATGTGTGCTGATTTAAGAGGCTTTACTGCAATGTCGGCAACGATGGATTCTGACAGACTGTTAAAGCTGCTGAATCATTTTTTTACCCAGATGACGGAGATAATTAACAGATATTCAGGTGTTGTCATTGAACTGCCGGGGGACGGGATTCTGGCGGTATTCGGGGCACCGATAAAAAGAGTACATCACCCGGAACGTGCAATTACGGCAGCGATAGCCATGCAGAACCGCATGAAGGAGGTTAATGAATTCTGCAGGAATAACGGATACAGACAGCTCAGCATGGGAATAGCCATACACAGCGGAGTAGCATTTATAGGCAATATCGGGTCGGAGAAGGTGATGAGATATAATGTAATAGGAAGGGTAGTGAATGAATGTTCAAGAATGGAGGGATACTGTGCAGGAGGCAGAATACTTGTATCGGAACATACACTTAAAGGCCTTGACTGCCGCTGCAAAACAGGCAGAAAAATAGACATAACGGCAAAAGGAATTCATGAACCTATTGCAGCATATGAAATTTTATCCGTTGACGGAAAATACAGGGCAGAACTTGATACAGAAGAATATGAGTCTGTGTATGAAACAGCAGAAACCGTATATCTGGAGCTTTACAGTGCCGGAGAGAAAAAAATAAGTGAAGCTTCAGTCAGAGGGACGGTGGTGTCACTTTCAGACAGAAGGATAATTTTCAGACCAGAGAAAAATGTGCGGCTGTCAGATTATACCGATTACAAAATTAAAGGAACGGATATTGCCGGAAAAGTCCTGTTTAACGATATATATGGTAAAATTTTCCCTCTTAACACTGATGAAAAGGAAATTTTATTTACATATACGGACGAGAAATATGCAGTACTTATGGATGAAATTAAGAGAGGTAACAGGATATGACGGATAACGGATATTACAGCATTGATTATGTTGAAGAAAATAATCAGGTAAGAGTGGAGCTTCACAGTAAATCGGATGAAATAAGGGCAGTGGAGCTGCTTGATTACATCATGCATAATGTGGCACTTGTCAAAGGTGACAGACATGATGCCACTGCCGTAATATCGGCAGGAATACTAAAAAGTATTGCAGTGTCTGATGAATTATATACGATAGATGAATATCTTCAGAAAAAATGTGATGACTATTTTGTAATGGTAGATGTCATAAAAGCTGAAGAATATGCTGCAGATAACGAAAATAAAATAAGACGATTACCGGTTTATGCTAAAAAGGACGTAAGGTGGGCAGTGGTAAAAACCACCGACATAATGGAAGAAGGAACTGAATTCATTGTAAAATCACTTGAAAATACGACCGGGCACCGTATGCGTGCAGAAAAAGACAGTTATATAATGATAGGCATAAAAGGAGAGGTATATGACATAACTGCAGAAAAGTTTGAAAAGACATACGAAATGACGGATGAGGATTTTGATATGTTTGAGCAGATGGTCACCTATATTCCGGAAATACAGAGCTGCACGGATGGAAAATATACGGCTATTGATAATGTTGCCAAAATATGCAGACCGAAGCAGGATAACCGTATATATGCAAAAAAGCTTGCAAAACGTACCAAAGTTTTCGGAAGCGGAGGCAGGGAAGACTATTTTCTCGGACATAAGAATGATTATATGGCTGTAAGAACTGATGACATAAAGGACATTTATATAATTAACAAAGAAATATTTGAAGAAACGTATGTTAAATGCGGACATAATGATGTATAATCCACATAGTACGGTATGGTAACACAAGGGAGAGCGATTATATGACCGGAATTTCGGGAATAGGCAATTCATATATGAATATAATGCCGGGAGCATACGGCGCGGCAGAAGACGTCGGTAAGACGGGAAGTACTGAATGTACAACCTGTGCACTCAGAAAGTATCGGGACGGTTCGGATGAAATGGTATCATTTAAGACTCCGGGAAGAATCAGCCCGGAAGAGTCTTACGGAAAAGTGATGAGTCATGAGAAGGAACACGTAGCAAATGCCGTGGCTGAGGGCAGCAGGCCGGATAAGGAACTTGTATCCGTTTCGGTATCCATACATACATC
This sequence comes from uncultured Butyrivibrio sp., assembly GCA_964405265.1. Classification (GTDB taxonomy): domain Bacteria; phylum Bacillota; class Clostridia; order Lachnospirales; family Lachnospiraceae; genus Eshraghiella. The sequence continues at coordinate 18,559 of CAYONC010000017.1, read as the reverse complement.
CGTATGTCCGGAATGCGGAAAAGCTTATGTATCAGGCGGAACCACCACAACGCTGATGAAGACATATGCTGATGATGCTTACGGAAGGAATCAGAAGGCGTATGAGCAGGAAGCACTGAAGGGAAATAACATTGATTATTATGCGGGATGAAAACAGTTTTAGGGGAATAAGGAGACGGACTTTGAAGAAGAAGGAAAAGAGACAATACATACTTACGCTTATAGCTACATTTCTTGTTATAGCACTTATGCTGCTGTATAATTTCTGGTCATTTTATTTTAACGCGGTATCTGATATGGAAACCGTCGGCAAGACAAGACTGGAACAGGAAACGGAAAGGCTTAATGCTCATTTTAACAATTATAAGGATATGATTTTTGCTGCAGCCGTAAATGTTGAGAATGCCATAGAGGCCGGAACGGACGGAGACGAAATGTCAGAATTGATTTCTGACATATATCAAAAATACAACGGAAGGTATGACAAAAGCATCAGTCGTGTATATGGTTTTATAAACGGCAGATATTATGACAGCAACGGCAGTGAATCATACAACGGATATAATGCAAAACAGAGCATATGGTATGAACTTGCGGAAAATGCATCAGGGAACGCTGCGATGGCAGATCCATACTATGATGTGGATATGGAAGCCATGAAAGCAACCTTTTGTATAATGCTTGAAGATGGGGAAAGTGTTCTTGCCATTGATGTTAACCTGAACAAAGCACAGATTATTACGGAGAGTACGCAGTTAAAGGGCATGGGGTATGGTTTCGTGATTAACCGTGACGGAGTTGTAATAGCACATTATGATGAGAACGAGATAGGAAAAAAATATACTGCAGATGATGATTACGGAAAGATATACCGTAAAGTGACGGATGGCAGGAAAGACAGCTATGAAATAACGGTAAACGGTGAGAGAAGCACTGTTTTTTACGGAAGTGTCAATAAGAATCTGCTTGTCATTATGGTTGTGGGCAATTCCAATATGTATCTTAACATAAGCATAATACTGTTAAGAAATGTGATTATATGTCTCATAGTATTTATGATTATCCTTTTGTTCTGCACGATATTTTTTGCCAAGCTCCGTAAATCACTGCGAAATGAAGCTAAGGGCAGGGATGATATGAATAAGCTGAATACGGCAGTCATTAATGCACTTGCACAGACGATAGATGCGAAGGACAGGTATACAAACGGTCATTCACAGCGTGTTGCATATTATTCAAAGGAAATTGCAAAACGTATGGGCAAAAATGAAGAAGAACAGAATAAGGTATATATTGCGGCACTTCTTCATGACCTCGGTAAAATAAGGATACCTGAATCAGTTATTAATAAAGGCTCAGCACTGACTGAGGATGAAGAAGAGATAATAAAAATTCATCCGATAACAGGATATCATATTCTTAAAGGAATATATACGGACAGTACAATTAATGAAGGTGCAAAATATCATCATGAAAGATATGACGGAAAGGGATATCCTGCACGCCTCTCCGGAGAAGAAATACCTGAAATTGCAAGAATCATCGGAGTAGCCGATTCATATGATGCGATGGCGAGTAACAGAAGCTATCGACAGGCTCTTCCGCAGGAGATTGTAAGGGCAGAAATTGAAAAAGGAAAAAATTCCCAGTTTGACCCTGCGATAGCTGACATAATGATTCAGATGATTGATGAAGATACAGACTACAATATGAGAGAAATGGAATATCAGCATAAGAGAATTCTTGTGGTTGATGATGAGGAGGAATACATTAACAGGGTTAAACAGATATTGAGCTATAAGAAGCTGTATAACATTGCCGGAGCTTCCGGAGGAGAAGAAGCATTGAACATGCTTTCTTACATGGATATGGATCTGATACTGCTGGATGTTACGATGACTGGACTGGACGGACTTGAAACTTTAAGACGAATCAGAAAGATAAGCAGTGTTCCCGTAATATTCATGGTAACAGAGAAGGACAAGGATATCCTTAAAGCAGCAAGTGATATGGGATATGAGGATTATCTTACAAAACCGCTGATTCCGACCATTTTAAGAGAAATGATACACAGTATTCTGGGATATTAATACATACTGATACATACCTCCTTCATCCGTATATGGATGAAGGAGTTTTTTTGTGGTAAAATAGTATAAAGAAAAGAGGAAGATGAAAATGTATATAGCGATAGATTTGAAATCTTTTTTTGCATCCGTTGAATGTGCGGACAGGGGACTTGATCCTTTGAAAACCAATCTGGTGGTAGCAGACGAGAGCAGGACTGACAAGACAATATGCCTTGCCGTTTCCCCATCACTCAAGGAGTACGGGATACCGGGAAGACCGAGGCTGTTTGAAGTTAAGCAGAAGCTTTTGGAGCATAAAAACCGTACGGGAACGGAGATTGAATATATAATTGCAAAACCGAGAATGTCACGCTATATAGAAGTTTCGGGAATTGTATATTCAACCTATCTTAAATATGTCAGCAGTGATGACATTCATCCATACAGTATAGATGAATGTTTTATTGACGTTGCGCATTATCTTGATATGTACAAAATGACCGCGCATGAGCTTGCGGTCACCATGATAAAGGACGTATTAAAAACAACCGGAATAACTGCGACGGCTGGTATCGGAACTAATCTTTACCTGTGTAAAATTGCCATGGACATAGTTGCAAAGCATATGCCTGCAGACAGTGACGGTGTCAGGATTGCATATCTTGATGAAATGACATACAGAAGACAGCTGTGGGGACATAAGCCGATAAGTGATTTCTGGCGGATAGGCAGAGGCGTATCCGCCAGACTTAAACAGGCAGGAATGTATACCATGGGGGACATTGCAAGGGCATCCGTATACAATGAAGATATTTTTTACAGAATGTTTGGAGTGGATGCAGAGATACTGATAGATCATGCGTGGGGATATGAACCCTGTACCATGAGGGATATTAAAACCTATCGGACGGAGATAAGCAGTCTCAGTTCGGGACAGGTGCTGCAGGAACCGTATTCATTTCAGGATGCGAGGCTTATAGTTAAGGAAATGACAGATGCACTGGTACTTGATATGGTGGAAAAATCCGTGGCTTCGTCATCGTTTACACTTACGGTAACATATGACAAAAGCAATATGGAAACCGGATATAAAGGAGTGGTGGAAACTGACCGTTACGGCAGGTGTCTGCCTAAATCCGCACACGGCAGTACATCCACGGGAACAGCAACCAACAGCACACGCCGAATCACGGAATGCATACTGGAGCTCTATGACAGAATAGTATCTGACAGGCTGCTTGTAAGAAAGCTGCAGATTTCTGCAAATAATCTTGTTGAAGAAGGATATGAACAGTATGATATATTTACAAGCCCGGAAGAAGCGGATAAAGAAAAAAATATACAGAAGACAATGATTGACATAAGAAAAAAATACGGTAAAAACTCAATACTGAAAGGAATGAATCTTGAAAAAAATGCAACTGCTATGGAACGGAATAATCAGATAGGAGGGCACAGGGCATAAATGGGACAATTTGAATATGAAGACATAATTGGCATAAAATATCCGTTTGAGGGAGAACACAAAAGCACACGGGTCAAAATGGACAGACAGAACAGGGCAAAAATATTTGCACCGTTTGCAGCCTTAAGAGGGCATGCTGATGAACTGAAGGAAAGACAGTATGATGAATATGATGAATGTGATTATTTTGTACCGGAGGAATTGTGATGAGCGGAAATATATATATGTGCAGGATTGAAAAACTGCGTAACTTAATGAAAAAGTCAGGAGTGGATGTGTATATTATTCCGACGGATGACTTTCATATGTCTGAATATGTGGGAGATTATTTTAAGTGCAGGGAGTATATGTCAGGTTTTACGGGCTCTGCGGGTACACTTGTGATTACCGGGAATGAAGCCTGCCTGTGGACTGACGGCAGGTATTTCATACAGGCAGAAAGCCAGCTTGACGGTACGGGAATCATACTAAAAAAATCCGGTTCCGAAGGAACACCGACGATACAGGAATATATTAAAAAAAGCGTAAAAGACGGTTGCTGCATCGGATACGACGGAAGAACCGTCAGTGCGGCTTATGCCGACGGGTTGAAGAAGATTCTTGCCGGCAGGAATATCGTGTTTAGGGAAAACATTGATCTTGTAGGAGACATATGGAATGACAGACCCCAAATGCCTTCGCATGCCATATGGGAGCTTGCTGCAGAGTACAGCGGTGAAAGCAGAAGAAGCAAAATTGAGAGGGTAAGAAAAGCAATGAAGGAACAGGGTGCAGCCGTGCACCTGATAACAGCACTTGATGACATTGCATGGCTTTTTAACCTTAGAGGCAATGACATTAAATACTGTCCTGTACCGCTTGCATATGCCGTTATTGAAAAGAATGTTTCATTACTGTATGTTCTGCCGGGGACGGCGGGTGATGATATAAAGGAAAAGCTTGAGAAAGAGGACATATGTGTCAGACCTTACTTTGATATATATAACGACATGGAAAAATATGGTAAAGGAGATGTGATTCTTCTTGACCGTAACAGGGTTAATACAGCACTTGCAGGAAGAATTAAGGGACCGGAAGTGATTAACCGGATAAACCCTGAGACCCAGATGAAGGCTGTTAAAAATCCTACTGAGATATATAACATGATACAGGCTCATATAAAAGATGGCGTGGCAGTAACAAAGCTTATATACCGCATAAAAAAATCATTGCACGGAAGCGAAATTGCACTTGCGGATGAACTGATAAAATTAAGAAGCCGTGAAAAAGATTATATCGGAGAAAGCTTTGCACCAATAATTGCATTCGGAGAGCATGGTGCAATAATTCATTATGAGGCGACAGAGGAAACTGATAAATCGATTGAGAAGGATAATTTTCTTCTTATGGATACCGGCGGACATTATCTGCAGGGAACAACGGATATTACGAGAACCGTATCAACAGGCAATATAACCGAAGAAATGAAAAAGAATTACACGGCAGTACTTATGGGCAACCTGAATCTTGCGAATCTGCATTTCCGGTACGGAACGGACGGAAGCAGTATGGATGTTGAGGCAAGGCGCCATTTGTGGGAAATGGGACTTGATTATAATCACGGAACAGGCCATGGAGTAGGGTATCTGCTTAACGTTCACGAAGGCCCCCAGAGTATCAGCATGAGAAACAGAAAGGACTGTATTCCGTTTGAGGATGGAATGATAACATCGGATGAGCCGGGATATTATAAGGAAGGCGATTATGGAATAAGGCTTGAAAACCTTCTTCTGTGCCGTAATGATTATACCAATGAAAACGGAAGGTTTATGAAATTTGAAATTCTTACCATGGTGCCGTTTGACAGGGAATCCATACTTATTGAATTAATGAGTGACAGACAGCTAAGACAGCTGAATGATTATCATAAAAAGGTATATGATACAATTTCGCCTTATCTTGATGAGGATGAAAAAGAATGGCTTCGTGAAGAGACAAAAGAAAGGCTCCGCCCGTAAACAGCGGAGCCTTGTTGTTATAACAATTCCGGATTTTCAAATTCAAATTTCTTTCCGTCCGGTGTATAAAGACCATCAGTCAGCTTTATAAGATGATAACCGGTTCCTTTAAGGATTTCCAAAAAATCATCAGCAGCAAATTCAAATATAACTCTGAAATTGAGATCTGTCACCTGATATTTGGTAAGCTCATCCTTAAGCAGGTAATATTTGCCGTAAAGCGTATCAACATACTCCCTGCACGTTTCAGAAGATATTACCGTATCTGTTCCGTCAAAATGAATTATGCTGCTGCCGTTTTTAAGGACGTAGCTGCCATTGTATTCAAGGTCCTTAAACAGGACATTTCCCGAAAAATCATAGAGGAATACATCTTCGCCTTTTCGGATTCCAAAACCGTAATCCACAATGGAAAGAAGAGTATAAGTATCTTTATCGAATTTCATAAGCTGTTTGTTGCCGGCGCCTTTAAGGACATATTTGTCGGGATATTCATATATCAGGCTATAAGTATCTGCGATATGCAGCATATGTATCGTGGCATCCTCAGGCTCTTCCTTGAGAACTCCCTTATCATTAAATACTGCAACAATTTTGTATGAGTTATCATAAATATAACGGTAATCTTTCGTTGCGTAACACATACAGCCGGTATATTCCGCACCCAGCGGATATACAGCGTCATTATCGGCACTTATGATATACATTACATTCACGCCGTCTTCATTTTCTGAAAGGTATGAATCGGGCAGCGTATTTGCAGCAGAGGAATCAACTTCTGCGATGATTTCTCCGGTGGATTCACTGAGCAGGGTAAGTCTGCCGTTATTTTCAAATATAAAAAGTCCTTTTCCGGATTTTGAGAAACGATTGACATATTCAGAAGAAGAAATATCGGGTATGCTGATGCCCTCGGCAATTACTTTACCGTTTTCACGGTAAATATCGTATGTGTCATCATCCAGTCTGCACATGAAAAAGATTTCGTCGGTTTCAGGGAAAAGACTTATTTCATTGTATTTTTCATCAATAAGCTCTTTACCTTCATCATTAAATACACCGCATAATGCACCGTCAATGGAAGTATAGCTGAAATAAACGGTACTTCCGAGTCTGTGAAATTCGGCATAATCATCATATCCGATAATGGTATTTCCTTCGGTATCAATCAGGGAATAACGCATATAATTCAGTGCATCATTGGAAATTACGGCTGTTCCGTGATGAAAATCCTCCGAATAGTGATTGCGGTTAACCCTGAAAGTAAGGCTGAATGAGCCTTCCTGGTTAACATAATAATAGGTACGGTTGGTATAACCCGATTCGTCAACCGAATCCTCAAATCTGTAACAGGTATAATCAAGGTTGGTTTTGCTGCCGTTATTTTTGTCCGTTTTATCCGCACAGGCGGTAAGACCCATAACAGATAATAAACTTATGGCAAGAATTAGTAATTTTTTCTTCATGACTGACCTCCTTTTCTATGGTCTCAGCTGTAAAATATCCTCGTAATATGCACGGATTAACTCGGCAACACTCCATGCCTGGGTATAACATCCGCGTGATGTACACGGAAAGTCACCGTCAAATATTTCGGCAACACCTCCGAGACAACCGTCGCTCAGATGATCCGTCATCGGTGTTAAAAGTGTCTTTGCCGTTTCGATGGCGTCATCACTCTTTCCGTGTGTTTTGACATATGCCGTTATGAAAAAGCCGGTAATATATCCCCATGCCGTTCCCATGTGATAAGCAGCATCCCTGAGAATGAGACGTCCGATATAACTGCCCTTGTATTCATAATCATAAGGGGAGAGTGAACGTATGCCGAGCGGGGTGTACAGAAGCTCATACACCTTATCGGTAATAAGACGTTCTCTGTCAGGTGTTACAACAGGGAACGGCAGAGCAACCGCAATTATCTGGTTAGGTCTTATTCTGCCATCAGGAGCGTCACTGCCGTCCGGATTTTTGCTGATTACGTCATACAGACACTGTTCGTCTTCATTCCAGAATTTTTTTTCAAAGGAGATTCTGACCTTATCTGCAAGGCTGTTATATTTCGGACGCACATCATCCGGAGAGAGCTCTGCCATAATTCTGAGTGCATTATACCAGAGTGCATTAATTTCAACAGGCTTTCCGTGGCGCGGCGTAACAACCCAGTCGCCGACTCTTACGTCCATCCATGTAATCTGGTCGAAATCACTTCCTCCGCTGATAAGACAGTCATCATCCATATGGATTGAAAAATGCGTGCCTTTAATGTAATGTTCGATTATCTGTTCAAGAACAGGATATATATTCTGTTTCACGAAATCTGCGGCAGTTTTTGTATCATTATAGCGGATATAATTATATACTGCGTTGAAATACCACATTGATGCGTCCATGGTATTATAATAAGGCTGTTCTTCGGAAGTATTGGGGAATACGTTAGGAAGAAGACCGTCTTTTATATATTTTGCAAATGATAACAGAATACTTTCGGCATCATCAAACCGGTGCGTACACAGGGTAAGACCGGTAAATGCAATCATTGTATCTCTTCCCCAGTCGAGGAACCAGGGGAAACCGGCAAGAATACTCTTACATCCGGTTGAACTGCGTCGGACAATGAAATTATCGGCACTGTAACAGAGCCGCTCCAAAAGATTGTTTTTCACGGGAAGATTGTCTGCTAACCTGCTTTTTCTTTCTTTCATTGCATGAAGTACATCAAATCCGTTAACACTTACGTCTTCTTCCGTGGTGCATACAACATAGAAATTCCTCGTTTCGCCGGACCTGACGTCAATTTCAATGTCATATGGCGTATAAAAGCAGTCGGATGTGTTAAGCCCGTTCCTTATGTCAAGGTCACACATTATACCGCTTTTGTATACATTGGTCGGAACTGCCATACTTACCGGATAGGTGCTTCTGTCGATATACCTGCCCTCTGATGTAAGAAAACGTATACTGATGTCACGCTTTGAATCAGGGGTGAGCGTAAGAAGGCTTCCGTCTGACTGTACCGTAAAACGGAGACTGTCATCCGTAACCGCTGCACCGAGAGTCTTGAATGTGAAATCAGGCGTAATCAGGAGCTTTTTGGGTTTAATACCGTTCCTTACCGTATAGCAGATGACGGAAGTGTTCTTACCATAGTCCATTCCTATCGACTTAATCATTGTTAAATCGGAATACTGGTAGGTAAAAACAGGATATGCATCATAGTCAAAATGATTAAGATATCTGTGCCCTTCATGCGTTTCACTTATATCTCTGTATGAAGAAAAATCCGCTTCGGTACCGTCCTCCGTTATAATTCTCTCGGTAATGTTGGCAAGTACCGTATATCTGTCTGCAGGCGGATTGAGCGAAACGTTGAGAAGACCGTTAAAGGTTCTTGTGTTGGCATTGATTACACTCAATGAAGCATAACCGCCGAGACCATTGGTAATGAGCCATTCATATTCTGCACCTTCACGATAGGTTCTCCAGGCACTCCGCCCGAGTGAGTAATCATTCCGGTAGCCGGAAAAATTATGCTGTATCAATTAATTGATCCTCCGTTCAGTCATATTTACAACATTATAACAAAAAAAGAAAAAAAAGCATATCATTTTCTTATGGATTTTGAAAATGATATGCTTATGATAATTGATATTAAAGTACCTTAGCAAGAAACTCCCTGAGTCTCGGGTGCTTCGGATTTCCAAAAAAATCTTCCGGCGGTGCACTCTCTAAAATCTGACCATTGTCAATAAATATGACTTTATTGGCAACTTCACGGGCAAATCCCATTTCATGGGTGACAACAATCATTGTCATGCCTTCTTCTGCAAGATCCTTCATCAGGTCAAGAACTTCTCCGACCATTTCGGGGTCAAGGGCTGATGTAGGTTCATCAAAAAGAATGACGTCGGGATTCATTGCAAGTGACCGTACAATGGCAACACGCTGCTTCTGTCCGCCTGAAAGGGTAGAAGGGTAAGCGTCTGCCTTGTCTTCAAGACCTATACGTTCCAGCAGATGAACTGCCTGTTCCCTGCATTCAGATATTATTGAAGAACGTCTGTCCGTTACGGAAATAAGAGCCTTCTTTGTGTCTGCCTTTCTGAAAATATTGGTAATGCGCGTAAAAAAGTTGCTGCGTCTGTCTGAGCGGAGCTGCCTAAGCCGTACGTGAACAGGCGCAAGCATTATGTTTTGAATTACGGTTTTATTGTTAAACAGGTTAAAATGCTGGAAAACCATACCCATATGTCTTCTGTGGATATTGATGTTAACCTTGGGATTTGCAATATCCGTGCCGTTAAAAATAATCTGACCGCCGGTCGGATCCTCCATACAGTTAAGACATCTGAGAAAAGTACTTTTTCCGGAGCCGGAAGGACCGATTACGACCATTATGTCACCCTTTTCAATGGTGAGACTGATTCCGTTTAAAACCTTGTTGTCACCGAAATGCTTTTCAAGATTAATTACGTCTATCACTTCTTCTCAGACTCCTTTCCATCAGCCGTATTCCTAAGCTGATTATAAGTACAAGTATGATATAAACCGCTGCCATGACGAGATATGGGACCATAAATTCATAATTATTGCTTCCTATGTAATTAAATGCAACATATAAATCCGTGGCTCCTACAAAACTTACGACGGATGTTTCTTTTATCAGTGCAATAAATTCATTGCCTAAGGTTGGAAGAATGTTCTTTACCGCCTGCGGTATAACTATCTTTATCATGGTTGTTCCGTAGCTTAAGCCTACTGCACGTCCGGCCTCCATCTGACCGGAGTCAACGGAGAGAATACCGCTTCGCATTATCTCGGATATATATGCGGCACTGTTAAGTCCGAAGACCATTACGGATACCTGAACACCGGTCATTTTTACTTCCATAAGAGGAAGCAGTACATAGTAAAAAACAAGCAGCTGTACCACTACCGGAGTACCTCTGAACAGTGCAACGTAAAAACCGCATATCCTGTTCAGGATTTTGGGGAACAGTCTGTATTGGGGCAGAACCCTTGCCGTTGCTATAAGCGTACCGATTATGATACCGATTATAAGACCAAGGGCTGCTATGATTACAGTGTTCTTTAAACCCTCAAGTACCTTGACATATCCGTTGTATTCTATGAATACTTCCATAAATTTGTCAAATTTCTGTTGAAAGTTACCCATTATTCTGCCTTTCTGAAATATGCAGTATTACTGCATTTCGTTAATAGCTTTTGTGATACATGCAGCCGGTGCCGAATCTATGATTACATAGTTAAGGTTACCGTTTACGAGATCCTGAACGGCAAGCGAACCGTTTTTGTATCCCACGGTCGTAAACTTAAAACCGTCAAATCCCCATTCTTCATCGCCTTCACCGTAGAACTGACCGGTTGTGCCTGTCTGTACACCGACTTTAACGCTGCTGTCTTTTTCATTTAAGATTTTTTCTACATCTTCTTTTGTCTTACAGTTGTCAAATTCCGTATTTTTTGCAGAAACGACAAGTTTCTGGGAAGCCTTGTAATATGATGTTGAGAATGCAACATATTCTTCGCGGTCAGGTTTAACGGTGAGACCTGCGATTGCGATGTCACATTTGTGCTGTCCGACTGAAAGACATACGGCATCAAAATCCATGTTCTGGATAACGAGTTCCTTGCCGAGGCTGTCTGCAAAGAGCTTGATGATTTCCATATCAACTCCGAGATAGCTGTCACCCTTGGTGTATTCAAATGGTTCAAATGCGGGATTGGTAGCTACGATGAGCTGATCCTTACTGTCGTCATACTGTGCTGAGGTTACCGGTACGGGTTCTCCGTCACCGAAGTAACGGTTAAGTATTTCATCAAGGGTACCGTCCTTCTGGATTGCATTGATGAAATTATTTACCTGTTCAAGCAATTCAGGCTGAGCCTTGTCAACACCGAGAGCGTAGTCTTCGCTGGTAAGCTCGATATCGATTACCTTGACTGCAGGTTCTTTCTCAGTGTTCTGTTTTCCGCATGCCGTAAATACTGAAAGAGCAAGCACGGCTGCAAGTGCTGTTGTGATGATTTTCTTCATTTTCATGATTGTCATTTCCCTTCGTATAAATATTTTGTAGAGTACCATTTTACAGAGAAAATTGCAATATATTTTTAAGAAGTTGTTGAGAAATTGTTTTCTATATGATAATATATTAAAGTGTATGATGTTATCAGGTCATATTTACAAGTATAACTTACAAGGAGAGGGACAACATGAAAATAATTCATTGTGCAGATGTTCATTTGGACTCCAAGATGTTGAGGCATCTGAGCAAAGAACAGGCGAAGGAAAGAAAGAACGAACTCCTTAACACTTTTGAACAGATGGTTGCATATGCAGGTAAGAATAAGGTGTCTGCCATAATAATCGCAGGTGACCTGTTTGACACAAGCATGATATCCGTTACGACAAGAAATTTTGTTAAGGACATAATCACGGGTAATCCTGATATCGAATTTTATTATCTTCAGGGAAATCATGACATTGATAATTTCCTTATTAATCTTAAGGAAGTTCCTGACAATCTTAAACTGTTTTCGGGGAACTGGACGACATATCCGGTTGCAGGCTCAGAAAATATTATGATAACGGGTGCTGAAATTGACGGAAGAAACTGTACTACGGTATGTGACGGACTTACTCTTGACGAGAACGTATACAATATTGTTGTTATGCACGGACAGATTCAGGAGAAGGGAAATGATAATCCGGATATAATAGGAATTGACAGAATTAAGAACCGCAATATAGATTATCTGGCACTCGGACATTTCCATTCATACAGGGAAGATAAGCTTGATGCGAGAGGCGTGTACTGTTATTCGGGATGCCTTGAAGGAAGAGGCTTTGATGAATGCGGTGAACACGGCTTTGTTCTTCTTGACATTGATGAGAAAAAGCGTACGGCAACAAGAACCTTTATTCCGATGGCTGAACGCAGAATATATTCAATTGATGTTGATGTTACGGGATGCTATACAACGGTAGATGCAAGACAGAGAATAGCAGACGCACTTGAGAAGAATCAGGTTGATGCGAAGAGTCTTGTTAAGATTGTTCTTACCGGAGAAGTTACGTTAGACAGTGAGTTTAATACGGACCTGCTGGAGAAGAATTTTGCCGATTCATATTATGTGTTCAAGGCAGTTGACAGAACGAAGACCAGAATTAACATAGAAGATTTTACTTTTGACGAGACACTTAAGGGTGAATTTGCCAGAACAGTACTTTCCTCAGCGGATATTCCGGAAGAGGATAAGCCGGTAATTATCCGTTATGGTATACAGGCACTTTTAGGGGAGGAGATATAGCAGATGAAACTTATAAAATGCGAAATCCAGAACTTTGGTAAAATTAGAAAAGGTACATATGAATTCAAGGACGGCTGTAATTCCTTCTGCGAGAGGAACGGCTGGGGCAAGAGTACGCTTGCGGCATTTATTAAGATAATGTTCTATGGCTTTGAAAATGAGCGTACGAGAAGTGAATATGAGAACGAGAGAAGAAGATTCCGTCCGTGGCAGGGCGGTGTGTACGGCGGTAAGCTTGTATTTGAGTCTGATGGTGAGACATATGAAATAGAAAGGGTATTCGGCTCTAAAGAGAAGGAAGATAAGTTCTGTGTCAGAAATTTAAGAACGAACCTTGAGGAAACTAAATTCCTTCCTAATGTCGGAGAGGCACTCTTTAAGATTGACAGGGAATCATTTGACAGAACGGTATTTATTTCACAGAGTGAGTGTGCAACAAGCTCAACGGACAGCATTAATGCCAAGTTAGGTAATCTTGTTGAAAATACCAACGACATTAACAACTATGACTCAGCCAATCAGAGTCTTGTGGATATAATTAATAAGCTCAGTCCTGACAGGAAAAACGGCTCGCTTAACGTAATGGCGGGAAGAATAGCTGAAATTAAAGCAACGCTTGCAGATAAGCAGGAGCTTGAGGAAGCGATTATGGTTAATGTTGCGACCCTTAAGGAGAAATCAGAACAGTTTGAAGCACTTAAGGAACAGCAGAAACAGCTGCAGGAGAGCCAGGACATGTCGGTAAGGTATGTTGATATCAGGGCCAAGCAGGAAAAATACAACGAGCTTAATAATGAAGCATTGCTGAGAAAGGAAGCCCTTGATAAAGTGGCTGTTAATTTCCCTAAGGAAATTCCTTCAGAAGAAGAAATCACCGAGATTCTTAATGAAAGTTCTAAGCTTACAAGTCTTAACCAGTCAGTAATGAACTACTCTCTCAGTGATGAAGATGAGAAAGAACTGAATGACTGGAAGAATAAATTTGTAGGAGAAACCCCGGCACCGGAGGAAATTGATGATATCATCAAGGAAACGGCAACATATTTCAGGGTATCACAGGAATACAGCCGGAGTCAGGCTCATGGTAATGACAATTCAAGAATTGCAGAATACGAGGCCAGATTTAACCACATAATTCCTAAGGAAGAAGAGATTTCAGCACACATTATTTCATGGAATGAAAGAACATCAAGGGCAACTGCGATTCCGGTCAAGGAAGCCAACATAGAGAAGATAAGGGCGGCTTCGGCCAAGAAAGCAATTTCTCCTCTTGTATATGTAGGCTGTATGCTTGCCGTTGCAGGAATTGTTCTTGCGATAATTAAAGGTTTTGTGGGATTTGCTTTTGTGGTATTTGGTGCTATATTCGGCATAGTGGGATATTTCACGACCAAGAGCAATACGTCACATGTTAATCCGGAAACCGATGCCATTATGAATGAAATCATGAAGGATAAGGAATATATAGAGAAGGTTGACAGAAGAATACGTGATTTCCTTAATACATACGGACTTGTATTCGATGAAGACAGGGTTGTTGAATTCTTATTCGGACTCAAGTCAGATCTGAAAGAATATAACGATTTAAGAAATAAGAGTCAGGAGCCTGAAGGTGATGAAGTAAGGAAGAGATTGGAAGAATCAAGCCTTAAAATTGATTCATTTATCAAGAAATACTTCAGTCATGCACAGCAGGGTGCCAACTATATTGAACTCATTCATGACCTTCAGTACGGAGTTGAGACATACAGACATCTCTTTTCAAGAAAACAGCAGCTTGAAGAAGCAACGGCTGAGAGAGATAAGGTTATGGATATAATCAGAAGCTTCTATGACAGAATGGGAGTTACAATCCAGAGTGACATCAATTCACAGCTCATTGCCATGAAGTCAAATCTTCAGACTTATACTACATGTTATGAAGAATGGCAGAAGGCTGATGGAGAGCTTAAGAGATTCCTTGATAAGGAAGATACATCGGCATTTATGGATATAATACTTCCGGAAACGGTTCAGTCGGCTGATGAAATTAATGCACAGCTCACTGATGTTACGGCCCGTATTGACGAGATACACAAATATCTTGATGAGGTTAACAAGGTTCTTAATGATCTTTATCTTAAGAAGGAAGAATTTGATGAAGCAGAGGATTCACTTAAGGAGCTGACCGAACGCTATGAGAAAGATAAGAAGAAGTATGAGCTTGTAAGCAAGGCAAGGGAACTGCTTGAACAGTCAAGAGCCAATATTATAGGTAAATACATCGGACCTATCAAGGAAGGCTTTGCCAAGTATTACAAGATACTTACGCAGGAGTCGGCAGACAGATATCATATTGATGCCAATACGCATCTTACTGTTGAAGAAGAAGGTCTGCAGAGAGAGATATGCTTCTTCAGCAGCGGCTACCAGGATATGATAGGCGTGTGTATGAGAATGTCACTCGTGGAAGCAATGTATAAGGATGAGAAGCCGTTCATCATTTTTGATGATCCGTTTATCAACCTTGATATGGATAAGACTGAAGGTGCATTACAGTTCCTTGAAGAGGTAGCCAAGGAATTTCAGATTATTTACTTTACATGTAATGACAGCCGTATAAGAAAATAATTAACAGAATATACTGTCAGAAAAACCGGGCTTCCCGGTTTTTCTGCTTGTGTAAACAATGGGAGAAGAGAAAATGAAAATATGTTTTTATGCATTAAGAGAATTTGATGAACTGGAATTCTGTGAAAAATTCAGCAGGTTATACAATATGGAATTTGTGTATACAACAGAATATCCGGATATGACTAACATACGGCTGGCAGAAGGCTGTGATGCCATCAGCACGACTCCGTGTGATATGTCGGCAGAAATGCTGGAGGCGTTTCATAATGCAGGAGTAAGATATATTACGTGCCGTTCAATAGGATATGACCATGTTGATTTATACAGGGCAAAAGAACTGGGCATGAGGGTTTCCAATGTGTCTTATCCGTCAGAAGGCGTGGCTGATTATGCTATTATGCATATGCTTATGTGCCTTAGAAATTTCGGACACGTAATTAAGCGGAGTGAGCTTCAGGATTATACGCTTAACGGCAAGATAGGACACAGTATGATAAGCAGAACCGTAGGAATAATAGGAACCGGTAAAATAGGAAGTACGGTGGCTGCAGAACTGAAAGGATTCGGATGCAGGATTATCGCATATGATCCTCATGAAAACGATGCCATTAAGGATTTTGTTGAATATGTTTCACTTGAAAAGCTGTATGGTGAAGCGGACATTATTACGCTTCATACTAATGCAACGGAAGAAAATTATCATATGATATGCAGGGAAACACTGAATGTCATGAAGGACGGAGTCATAATTGTCAATACATCCCGCGGTAAACTTATTAATACGGCGGATCTTATTGAGGCATTGGAAAACGGAAAAGTAGGTGCAGCTGCACTTGATGTACTTGAGAATGAAAACGGACTTTATTATTATAATAATGTAGGAAAAGTGATGAATAACAGGGAACTTGCACTTCTTCGGTCATTTCCTAATGTCATATTAAGTCCGCATACGGCATTTTATACTATTGAGAACATAGCTGACATGGTTAAAGGGTGCTATGAAGCTGTGGATGCGTTTGAAAACGGTAAAGAAACATATCATGAGGTAAGGATATAAGAGGTATGCTGCTTAAAGGTATTATTGCAGGTCTTGTAATTGGCCTGCCGGTTGGAACTGCGTCGTCGCTGAGCGTTCAGAATAACAAAAGATACGGCTTTTCAGATGCAATGCTTACTTCACTGGGAACGTCACTGCCATGTCTGTTTTATATATGCATAAGCGTCGTTCTGACTGCATTTTGTACCGGTATTATTTCACGGTTCAGTCCGGTGCTGTATGCAGCTACGGGTATTATTCTTATTATTGACGGAATTGTCATGATGATTAAAAAAAATAAGGATTTTGCTACCGACAATTCTTCGGAAAGTGCGTTTGTCAACATAATGGTCGGTTTTATGGTGGGATTCTCAAGACCGGTGATTATTTTTGAACTTATTTGCATATATACCGGATTCGGGGCTGCTGCAATTACGTTTCGCGAAGGCGTGTATCTTGCAGAGGGTACATATATCGGAATTATTGCATGGTGGATTATATTTAATGCCGTAACAGCATTTTTATGCAGATACAGGGAAATAAAGAGCATGAATTTTTACGACACGGTATCCGGTTTTCTGACTGCAGCAATGGGTATCGTAATTATTTTAATGGAGAAAATTATATAAATGCACGATAAATTATTATTTTTTGATATAGACGGAACAATATGGAACAGAGACAATGAAATATGCGACAGTACGGTGGAGGCTATACGGCTTGCCGGAAAGAACGGACATAAGTCCTTCCTGTGCAGTGGAAGAAGCAGGGCTTACATAAATAATCCGGCATTGCTGGAAATCGGCTTCGACGGAATAATTTCTGCCTGCGGAATGATGGTTGAATATAATGATGAAATCTGCTTTTACAAAAAGTTAGGGGAAAACATAATAGAAGATACGATACGGGAAGTAAGAAAACATGGCTGCAGACCGATTCTTGAAGGAAAAGACTATATATATATGGATTATGATGAATTTGAGGGTGATTATTACGGAAATAAGTTAAGAAGAGAACTTGGAAACAGACTTGTCCAGATAAAAGATACATGGGGAAAATGGGAAGCATTAAAAATATCATGTGACACGACAGGTGCTGACGTAAAGAAATGCATGGAAAAGCTGAATGACCGATTTCATTTCATAATTCACGGACCGGAGGTTGTGGAAATGGTTCCGAAAGGGTACAGCAAAGGAACGGGAATACACAGAATCTGCAGTATGCTTAATATCGGAACAGAGAATGTTATTGCATTCGGAGACAGCCCTAATGATGTAGAAATGTTTAAGACGGCAGGAACATCGGTTGTTATGGGAAACGGTTCAGAGGATGTAAAAAAACTTGCCGACTACGTTACAACGGATGTTGATAAAGACGGAATATGGAACGCATGTAAGCATTTTGGTATTATATGAATAGGAAAAAAGGCATAATATTGTAATTTTTTTGAAAATTTCTATTGCATAATTTAAATACATGGGATATATTATAGGCGTTGACTTAAAGGTCATAGAAATAGGAGGGATTTTATTATGCCAAAGAAATCAGCAGAAAAAGTAACTGAAGTTAAGGAAACTGTTAAGACAGCAGAAGTTAAGGAAGTTAAAGAAGTTAAGGCACCTGTGGTTAAAGAAGAAGTTAAGGAAACAGCTAAAGAGACAGCTAAGGAAACAGTTAAGAAAGCACCTGCAAAGAAGGCTCCTGCCAAGGCAGCCGCAAAGGCACCTGCTAAAAAGGCAGAGGTTGTAACGGAAACATATATTCAGTATGCAGGACAGGAAACATTAACATCAGAAATTCTTTCAAAGGTTAAGGCTGCATATGTGGCTGAAGGACATAAGGAATCTGCAATTAAATCCGTTAAGCTTTATGTTAAACCGGAGGATTCGGCAGTATATTATGTCATTAATGATAAGGCAGTCGGAATGGTAAGCTTATTCTGATTATGATGACGTAACAGAAAAAAGAGAGAAGGAGCTGTATCGTATGATGCAATGTCATTAAGTTAATATTGGCGTAAGACAGAAATTTATAGAGAAGAGGCTGA
>CAYONC010000016.1:0-30837 GCA_964405265.1 uncultured Butyrivibrio sp. | reverse complement strand
AGTTCATTTTTTCTGTCCTTGCCTGCGGTGTGGCAGTTGGCTTGTATTTTCTGCTTCGCCCACGGTTTGGAACGGAAACGCTCAGTTGAGAGAAAATATTCATGATTCATTTTTTTGATTATTTATAATTTCTATCAGAACAATGTTGGAAATTGGTATGATTGTAGAATTTTTGCTGCCTCCGGAAAAACACATACAAATTAAAGATAAGAGTTGACAACTTATAACGAAAGATGTATTTTTATCTTAAATGAGAGATGAGAATGAATCGGCACACTTACAGAAATGTGAGGTCGCAAAGCATGAAGTCTAAGGTGGTGTATCAATGAGGAGTTGGTTTAATCATTATGATGGTTCGGTTGCAATGTGAAATGTCATTGCAGCCTTTTTTTGTAAATGGATACAAGATTTTGATATAACGCAGCTGTTTTATATAAAAGGGGACTCTGATAGAATTTTGAGGAAACATCAGAGCCCCGATGAACAAGCACTTATGAAAAAGTACCTACATACAATATATTACTTTTTCTTCGTGAGTGCAAGCAATCATTTTAATATGTAGACAACGGCAGATATGCTGTTGTACAGAAACAAAGGAGAACAAGTATGTTAAAAAAATTCTAAGAGTGTTTATTTCAGCAGTTTTAATGGTAGTAATTATGTGCGGTTCAAGCATAGTATATGCTGCTCCTGAGATTAGTTTTCCATTATCTGAAAAGGCAAAAATAACAGGATTTACAGTTAGAAGAACGATAGCGGTATACTATAACTGCAAACAGCCGGTTTTTGGCTCTGATATTTCGACCGATCAGATAGTTGGATATTGTTATAATTACATAGGCAGATATCGTGCAAAACAAAAAGTGGATGGAAAATACTATGATGCAATTTTGCTGAAAAGCTGTATGTCACCGAGTGTATTTTATGATAAAAAAGGAAATACAAGGTATGGATTTTCGCAATATTTACAATATAGCATGACTTTAAACAGTAAATGCATATATCAATCCAACACACCAACGAATGATACGACCGGGTCAAGAGAATATTCAATAGGAATTTCAGGGGGAACGGATGCGGCATCGGTATCGGCAACTATGAATTATAATTCTAAATATTGCGAAATTACGGATTTGAGTAATCAAAGTAAAAACATGTTTAAAGTTGAATATGATTATGTTCCATCTATTTGGGATTGGAATTCTTCGAGTGAACGAAATAAAAAAGTCTTATATGGGCAGACATGGCAGATGGCAGCATGTGAGTGGACAACGGCATCATCAGGTTATAATGTTGTATTAAATGTGTATGCTAAGTTTGGTGCATCAACTAATAAGAGCGGATCTGGCATGTATGGATCATTGGCTAATTATTCAAGTGGACGCTCAAAGACATATACATGTTCATTTTCAAATTAACAAATAGGAAGATTAAGAAATATGAAAAAAAGAATAATAATAATTATTTCATGTATTGTATTTTTAGCAGCAATGCCATTTGTAATCAGAAAAATTGTTGCCGGAAATTCGGATAAGGGTACCTTATCTACTGTTGAAAATGATATAATTCTTTTGTCGCAAAAATATCCGACAAAAATTCTTGTGTATGGAGAAAAATTAGATTTTGATGAAAAAATAACCGTCGAAAATATTTTTGAGATTACATATGATACTATGAAAAAAACCGGAAATTATGCGTATCAGTTAATAATTATTAACGACTTAAATGGGAAGAGCGTATTATCACAAGAAGAATGGAAGATAATAGATGATGTTGTAAAAACAGATGCGGATATCAATTTCCTGTATTTGGGCGATAAACAGTTTGAGAAAATTATTGAAGCAGGAATTGTTGAGGAAGATATAACAGCTTTTGAAGATGGAGATTTATCTTTGGGATTATTTCACGAGGGCAAAAGAGCTGTGTGTGTATACGGAACTTATACATCGCTTTACGGAACTGACCGGAACAGGATATGTGAATTAATAATGCGGGAACAGGCGTTCAGCATAGAAATGGGAAACCAATAGTTTAAACGGATAAGATGTAAACAGTAAATTTTTCTGGGTGCATCTTATTTTAATTACAAAAATCAGATATGAGGCGAAAAATGATAAAAATATCGAATATCAGTAAAAAGTATGTGACAAAAGACAGAGAAGTGAGAGCACTTGACGATGTAGATATAGAATTTCCTGACAAAGGAATGGTATTTATACTTGGAAAAAGCGGAAGTGGAAAAACAACCCTGATGAATATGATAGGAGGATTTAATAAAGCAGATTCAGGTGAAATCTGTTATATGGATTCAGACAAAAATTTTGATGTGTTGCAGTTGAATAGCAGAGAACAGGAAAAATACAGAAATCTTGTTCTTGGTTATGTATTTCAGGATTTTAATCTGCTAAGCAGTTGCAGTGTGGAAGAAAATATTAAATATGTTCTTGAACAGCAGAAAACAGAAAGGGAAAAGGATATTCATATTGATGATAAAATAAAAGAAATCATAAAATATGTTGAACTTGAGGGAATGGAAAAAAGTATGATAAATGAATTGAGTGGGGGACAGATACAGAGGGTGGCAATTGCAAGAGCAATAGTTAAAGAACCTAAAGTCATACTGGCGGATGAACCTACGGGTAATCTGGATTATAAAACAAGTTTAAAAATTATGGAAATATTGAAAAATATTTCAAAAGAATGTCTGGTGGTTGTTGTTACTCATGATGAATCGCTTGCAGGAATGTTTGGTGACAAAATAATAAATATTTTTGAGGGTAAAATAGTGGGTGAGACTGACAATACTAATGATAAAGTTAATTATAAAATAAGTATACGCGATAATGTTTTAGGAGAAACAACCACTAAAATTTTCGCTAATAAAAAAAGTGCAATTTTACATATAGAGGAGTGTGTTTTTGGAGAAAAGCAGAATGACATAAACATTGTATGTGAAGAAATAAAGAAAAATGAACAGGAAAATGAACACATATTTGAATCTGTAGAAAAAAGAGATACAAAGCTGAGCTGGCGAAGACTGTTAAGATTTGCATATTTAAATTTTAAAGGTTATAAAGGAAAAATTATAGTTAATACCATTGTAATGGGGATTGTATTTGGAATAGTCTGTTTTTTGGGAGAACTTATTATTTCAGATAAAATAAATTCCGAAGTAAAATATATTTTACAGAATAGAACTGGTATGGTTTTGTGTCAAAAAAAAGACTGTGAAGATGGTTTTGGAAATATAAAAGAAAATATTCTGTATAAGAGTGAAGATATATTACGGATTATGCAGACGGTAGGAAAAGAAAATATAACTGAATGTTTTTCAGAAGCAGAAATTGAGTGCGGTAATATAAGTATTACATCAGATGTCTGGATTGATTTTCAGGATTATCAGATTTCTGAAGGAAGAAAACCTGAAAGGGAAAATGAAATATGCATAACGGATTATATGGCAGAGTTATTGTCTGTGAATAATGATTGCATTGATTCTGTAATTACGGTTATGGGTACGGATTTTGCTGTGACGGGGATTATTAAAACGGATTATCGTGAATATGATATAATAAACAGGATGAAGAATGGAGTGATTACTCCGGCAGAGTATGATGATATAAAATATGTTTATAAAAAATGTGTATGCAATGAAAAAGCATTCAGCTATATTATGGAGTCCTCAGAAGTATTAAATATTGCTGCTTCCGATTTTACATCAAAGGGAATTACAGGATACACAAATTCAGATTTGGCATATACATCTGTATCCAATCTTTCAAAGGATGATTATATGGTATACGGAAGGCTTCCGCAGACATCAGAAGAAATAGCCGTGTCGTATGAGTTTGCCGTAATTAATGACATGCTTACCGAAAACGGATATGAGTTTGAAGAAAATTGGAAGTATATTGATATATATGATGCTGCTTATAACGGGGTGTATGAAAATTATGTCAACATGTATGATTATCTGAAGGATTTCACTATTGTAGGAATAATCGGAAACTGCAATGAAGAATATAACAGTGATGTAATATTATACGATGAAGATTTTTTCGGCATAAGGCAGGCTTATTTTCAAAAAAGAAAGGACATGTCGGTAATTGAATTAGACGGGATAAATAAATCTGATTTAAAATACATGCTCCGGAGCTGTCAGGAAAAAGGTATTACTGTTGATGAAGGCACAGTGCGGAAAATTGACGGATTTTTTGAGGCAAAAGATAATATATGGTATCTGATTGGAACTGTAATGCTCATATTTGTAATAATTTTGCTTATGCTGAATATATCGGGAATATCAGATAATATAAATATGCATAAAAAAGATATCGGTATACTGGAGGCGATGGGAGTCAGAAAACAATCCATACACAATATATTTATAATTCAGACTGCAATAACTGTTCTGTGTGTTGAGATTATCGGCTTGATGTTATTAAATGTAAATAACATAACTGCCAACGCGGTTATTAATGCTAAAACAGAAACGGGCGGAGTATGTTTTGTCGGTGCAGAATACAGGTTTTCGATAATAATTATACCTGTTTTAATCGGAGTAAGTGTATTGTATGCAAAAAAAATCATGAATAAAATGGATAAGGTACAGACGATTGAACTGTTAAAAGCTTAAAAAGCAGGGCTGAAAGCTCATTATCTGAGACTTTCAGCCCGAAAATCACAAGGCTTGCCTTTTGGAACGGGTGTGCTTAATTTACAAAAATTTTTCCGCTCCGGTGAAAAAAACAATAACAGCGATTATCGCAGACAGAATAATGTAGTATAAAAAACGGTTATATTCACGGAAACCGATTGCATCAGGTAATGCAGCCTTACGCGGATTTTTTGAGTAATAGAGCGTTAACTCATCAGGCATACTGTCGGTGGTAACGATTTTGTATCTGTATTTTTTCCCACCGTATTCGTATTGATATATTCCGGTACGTTTTCCGGAATATGTACCGTCATCATTAATGATGTCGCAGCTTTTGAGGTAATGTGCGACAACAATATTACCTTTTTCCTGTGCATCCTTTAACAGACTGTTTCTGACCAAAGGAAAATAAAATATTTTTCTTAATACACAGAAAACAGGAGTGACTGCTAATGATGCAATACAGCCGGCAAATATGCTGGCAAGAATTTTTACTGTAAGTTCAGTAACCATAGCCTTTTTCCCCATTATTACTGCTTAAGAATAATTTTTTTGAAGCTTTTCTTTCCCTTTTTGATTACCATTCCGTCGCCGAAGTCTTCCCTGACATATGTTTTTCTGATGTCGGTTTCTTTCTCACCGTTCACGGTTACACCGCCCTGTTCAATAACACGGCGTCCGTCGGAACGGGTTGTCACAAGACCGCCGGCAACAAGAAGAGTGATTAAGTCAACGGCTCCGTCCTTAAAACTGTCATCCCCGATTTCGGCAGAAGGCATATTGGCTGCGTCACCTGCACCGAATACTGCACGTGCGCTTTCTCTTGCGTTCTCTGCCTCATCCTTTCCGTGAACGAGAGCCGTAAGCTCGTATGCAAGAATTTCTTTTGCTTTGTTCAGCTGACTTCCTTCCCACTGTTCCATTTCCTTTATTTCTTCAAGAGGAAGGAAGGTAAGCATTTTGAGACATTTAATTACATCAGCATCATCAACGTTTCTCCAGTACTGGAAAAATTCATAAGGAGAAGTTTTTTCCGCATCAAGCCACACGGCACCTTTCTGGGTTTTTCCCATTTTTTTGCCTTCTGAATTAAGAAGAAGGGTAATGGTCATTGCTGATGCATCCTTACCCAATTTACGCCTGATAAGCTCCGTACCGCCGAGCATGTTGCTCCACTGGTCATCTCCTCCGAACTGCAGATTGCAGCCGTATTTCTGATACAGAGTGTAAAAATCAAAGCTCTGCATAATCATATAATTAAATTCAAGAAACGTCAGTCCTTTCTCCATACGCTGTTTGTAACATTCAGCCGTAAGCATGCGGTTTACGCTGAAATGAGGACCGACTTCCCTGAGAAGCTCTACATAATTAAGGTCCATAAGCCAGTCGGCATTGTTGACAAGAAGTGCTTTTCCCTCTGAAAAATCAATAAATCTGCTCATCTGTTTTTTAAAACATTCAACATTGTGATTAATGATTTCAGGTGTCATCATGGAACGCATGTCATTGCGTCCGGAAGGGTCACCTATCATTGCAGTTCCGCCGCCGATTAATGCAATAGGCTTATTGCCTGCCTCCTGCAGACGCTTCATGAGACATAATGCCATGAAGTGGCCTACGTGCAGACTGTCGGCAGTAGGATCGAAGCCTATGTAAAAGGTTGCCTTTCCCGCATTAATAAGCTCTCTTATTAATTCCTCATCAGTTACCTGTGCTATCAGGCCTCTTGCCTGAAGTTCTTCATAAATTCCCATAAAAATCTCCTTTCAGATAAATAAAAAAAGCCCTCCGGTCATATGACCTAAAGGACGACTGTGTCGTGTTACCACCTTTATTCATACCGGACTTACATCCGGTACCTCATGGAGTACATATATACCCTGACATTGTAACGTATGTCTGACGTTGCAGCCTACTGGGATTAACCGTTCGGTGCACGGCTCGGGGAGGTATTCGTGTAAGGGTTATCCCGCGCCTCTCATCTGCCGGCTGCTTTCTGTGGGAGTCTGCCGAAACACTACTTGTTCCTGTCACAGCTTTTTCAGGTAAATTATATTGTACACAGGGTATGAATGTCAAGAAAAAAATAAATACGCTATTTTTTTTGCGGCATTGAAATAAAATGCAAAATCTGATACTATTAAATTTAGTTATGTATATACGAGGAGGAATTACGCATGGAATCAGAAACAGTTGTTTCCAGAAATTTTATAGAGCAGATTATTGAAAATGATATTGCGGAGGGACACTGTTCTGCCGTAATGACAAGATTTCCGCCTGAACCTAACGGATATCTCCATATAGGACATGCAAAATCAATACTTCTTAATTATGGACTTGCGTGCCGTTATGGCGGAAAGTTTAACTTAAGGTTTGATGATACCAATCCTACCAAGGAGAAGGAAGAATATGTTGAATCCATAAAAGCCGATGTGAACTGGCTCGGTGCGGATTATGAAGACAGACTCTTTTTTGCGTCCGATTATTTTCAGATAATGTATGAGGCCGCGGTAAAGCTTATTAAAAAGGGCAAGGCATATGTGTGCGATTTGTCGGCAGAAGAGATAAGGGAATACAGAGGTACACTTACCGAGCCGGGTAAAAACAGTCCTTACAGGGAACGCACCATAGAAGAAAATCTTGAACTTTTTGAAAATATGAAAAACGGAATGTATGAAGACGGAACCAAGGTTCTGCGTGCTAAGATAGATATGTCGTCTCCCAACATCAACATGAGGGATCCTGTTATATACAGGGTGGCACACCAGCATCATCACAGACAGGGGGACCGCTGGTGCATATATCCCATGTATGATTTTGCACATCCGATAGAAGATGCCGCGGAAGGAATAACTCATTCAATCTGTACACTTGAATTTGAAGACCACAGACCGCTGTATGACTGGGTGGTCAGGGAGCTTGAATATGAAAATCCTCCGAAACAGATAGAATTTGCAAAATTATATCTTACCAACGTTGTAACGGGTAAGAGATACATTAAGAAGCTTGTTGATGAGAAAATAGTTGACGGTTGGGACGATCCGAGGCTTGTATCGCTTGCGGCACTCAGAAGAAGAGGTTTTACGCCGGAATCCATTAAGATGTTTGTTGAACTTGCCGGGGTATCCAAGGCTAACAGCTCGGTTGACTATGGAATGCTTGAGTATTGCATAAGAGAAGACCTTAAACTCAAGAAACCGAGAGTAATGGCAGTACTTGACCCTGTTAAGCTTATAATTGACAATTATCCTGAAGGACAGACGGAGATGCTTGAGGCAGATAATAATCTTGAGAATCCTGAACTGGGAACAAGGCAGATACCTTTTGGAAGGGAACTTTACATAGAACGGGAGGATTTCATGGAAGTTCCTCCTAACAAGTATTACAGACTGTATCCGGGAAATGAAGTAAGGCTTATGAATGCATACTATGTGAAGTGCACGGATTACGTCAAGGATGAAAACGGTACGGTAACGGAGATACACTGCACGTATGACCCGGAGACGAAGAGCGGAAGCGGATTCAGCGGAAGAAAGGTCAAGGGAACCATACACTGGGTAAGTGCAGCGGACGCAATTACGGCGGAAGTAAGACTTTATGAGAATATCGTTGATGAGGAAAAGGGTGTATATAATGAAGATGGAAGCCTTAATCTCAACCCTGATTCACTCCGTGTCATTGAAAAGTGCTATATTGAACCGTCACTCAAAGATGCACGGGCATATGACAGCTTCCAGTTTGTAAGAAACGGATTTTTCTGTGTGGACTGTAAGGACTCAACTGAAGAACATCCGGTATTTAACAGAATTGTATCATTGAAAAGCTCATTTAAATTAAAATAACCCGGGAGGAATACACTTGAGCAGTATATTTAGCGGACTGGAGTCCATGGGACTTAAAAATCTTAATGATGTTCAGATTTATGAAGATAATGGAAAAACAGACACAGCGAAAAACGAAGAAATTAAGGACCCCGTGATTACTGAGGCAGATTATGTATTTGAGAAACGGATGCAGTGTCCGGTATGTGACAGGGAATTTTATAACAAGACCGTTAAAACGGGTAAGCCGAGGCTTATCGGTTCGGATTCCGATTTGAGACCTAAGTATATAGGAATTGATTCTGTGAAATATGACGTTATAGTATGCCCGCATTGCGGATATGCTGCCCTCAGCCGTTTTTTCAGTTATATGACATCCATTCAGGCTAAGCTGATTACGGAAAAAGTATCAGCTAATTTTAAGGGCCTTCCTAAATATGGCGATGTATATACATATGAAGAAGCAATTAACAGATACAAGCTTGCATTATATAATACCATTGCAAAGCACGGCAGGAGCAGTGAAAAAGCATATATATGCCTGAAAACGGCATGGCTTTTCAGAGGTATGAAGGAGAGCCTTGCAGATGATAATCCTAAGGCACCGGCACTGAGAATTGCCTGTGATGCCAGTGAGAAAGAGATGCTGTCCAATGCTTACGACGGATTCCTGACCGGAAGGCAGAGTGAGGATTTCCCTATATGCGGAATGGATGAAGCTACGCTTGATTATCTGCTTGCCGATTTGGCTGCACGGCTGTCAAAATATGATATGGCATCAAGGTTTGCTGCATCAGTAATCGTATCAAGAACGGCTAATGCAAAACTGAAAGAGAGAGCGAGAAGTCTCAGGGATTCTATAAAAGACAAAATTAAGGTCTGACGGATAACAGGAGATGACAGAATGAACAGGATAAAAGAGAGCAGATTTTATGGTAATATTTCAAAAATCTGGAATAACAGATTTTTTTCCGTTGTATGGATAAGGCTGGGGATGCTTGCACTTTTTCTGAACCTTATAATTGAAATGCTCAGCAGGCGGTCAGTCGGAAAAGGTTTTGTATACCTTTTTACGCATCCGCTGGCATTTGCTTTTAACAGCCTGATAATATTTTTTACTTTATCATTTGCGGCATTTATAAGAAAAAGGATATTTGCGGCAACATTTATAAGTGCGGTATGGATTGGCTTCGGAGTAACCAATTTCATTATACGAAGTTCAAGAAAGACGCCGTTTAATGCTCCGGACTTTTATAACATTACGGAAGGA
This sequence comes from uncultured Butyrivibrio sp., assembly GCA_964405265.1. GTDB lineage: Bacteria > Bacillota > Clostridia > Lachnospirales > Lachnospiraceae > Eshraghiella. Next base: position 21,089 of record CAYONC010000016.1, on the reverse strand, counting down.
ATCAACGTAATCAGAAGATATTTTTCGGCTTTTCAGATAATACTGGTTATCGTGCTGATAGTACTTGCCGTCGGACTGGTTGTATTTATTGCCATAAAGACGCCGAAGTATAAAGGAAAGATTAATTATATCCTTGCAGGTCTTATATCGGCACTTTCATTCGGGTTTATCATGCTTGGAAATTTTATAGGCAACTTAACGGGACTGCTGCCTAAAAATTTCGGCAATATAGTGCATGCATATGACACATACGGTTTCTGTTACTGCTTTTCCAACTCCATATTTAACATGGGTATTGACAAGCCGAAGGATTACTCTCCTGATAAAATCGATGAAATAATAGACAATGTCGATGATAAAGTGGATTCGGATTTGAATGATAATACGGAAATCAAGGGAGATGAGGTTCATCCGAACATTATTTTCATACAGTTAGAGTCATTTTTTGACCCGACTCATGTGGAAGGACTTGAATTTTCGGAGGACCCGGTACCTACTTTCAGAAGTCTTGTTGAAAATTATTCAAGCGGATACCTGTCCGTGCCATCATTTGGTGCCGGAACAGCCAACACGGAATTTGAAATTATTACGGGTATGAACCTTGACGATTTCGGGCCGGGTGAATATCCGTATAAGACGGTATTGAGAAATAATGCCTGTGAGTCAATATGTTATTACCTTGAAAAATATGATTACAACACATTTGCACTTCATAACAATGAAGGCGATTTTTATACAAGAAATACGGTATTCAGCAGACTCGGCTTTGATTCCTTTGTATCAATAGAGTATTTTGACAGGACGGAGCTGAATCCTACCGGCTGGGTTAAGGATGACTGTCTTATAGATGAAATAACAGGTATCCTCGATTCTACGGAGGGACAGGATTTCATATACGGTATTTCGGTTCAGGGTCATGGTGATTATCCTGATGATACATCCAACATGAACCTTACGGTTAAGGTAAGCGGTAATGACAAAACCGGTAATCCTGCCGGCTTTGAGTATTATGTAAATCAGATACATGAAATGGACAAATTTATTGCCGATTTGATTGCCGAGCTTGAAGCAAGGGACGAAAAGACAGTGCTTGTCATGTACGGTGACCATCTTCCTACATTTGATTTTACGGATGAAATGCTTTCCAACGGTGATATATACCAGACACAGTATGTGATATGGGATAACTGCAATCTGAAGAATAAGGACAGGGATATTCAGGCATACCAGCTGAGCTCGGTTGTAATGAGCAGACTCGGTATGGTCGGAGGTGCTATTTCCAAGCTGCATCTTACATATATGAATATGGAGGATGAAGAGACATATCTTAATAATCTCAGGCTTCTTGAGTATGATTTGCTGTATGGCAACTGTGAAGCATACGATGGTATTAATCCATACAGGATTACCAATATGCGGATGGGATATAAGATGATAAAAATTCAGAATGTATATAATGTATATTCACACATGGAGGTTCACGGAGAAAACTTTACGGAATACAGTACGGTGGAGATAAACGGCAAGGATTATCATACAATATATAACGGACCACGGGAATTATGGGTGGACGGTTATGAGCTGAAGGACGGAGATGAGGTTAATGTTATACAATACAGCGTTAACGGAAATGAACTCAGCAGAACTACCGTATTCATATATAAGGAAAGAACATAAAAAAGAAGTTCCTTTTGCAGTCTTGCAGAAGGAACTTCTTTTGATTATTTATCATCCAATATTACACCGTTTGATTTTACAAGGGAACGTATGACGGAATCCTTCGCATTATACCATGGTTCATTCTGATATTTGTAATCAAATTTGTTGATAAACCAGGCAACGTCATCACGGACACGTTCCATATTGGTAATATACATTTCATTAATGATTCCGACAAATTCTTCAAGCTCACTTCCTTTGAGTGTTTTGGCGGCTTTTTTCAGAAGAAGGCTGTAATGGGGAGTGCAGAACCCTTTGGCAGCCCTGAACCTGTCCCGGAATTCCGTATCCTTTTTCCAGAGAAAAAAGATTGTGTCCACATATTGCTCAAAGAAGTTATTTATACGGTCACATACAAAACAGGAATTATCAAGGTTATCGATATATCTGATAAGAGGAGATGAGACAATGTCCTTCTTTAACAGCTTTGCGGGAGCAGAAGGCATATTCTTCCTGATGTCCTTTATTATCTTGTCAAAATGGGTTTTCATAACCCATGCCATGCCGAGACGGTTATCCTGATTATATACCATGCGTATGTGCTTTTCGCAAAAACCCTTGGAATCCGTAAGGGCGCGGGTGTCATCTTCCATGTAACTCGGACCCATGGTGTATTCGACCGCATCATTTTCAAGCTTATGATACATCATGCAGACAGGACATTCACAATCTGTGCTGAATGCATCGTTAACGGGTATTGAATATAACTGTTCTTTCATGTATATGCCTCCGGATTACGAAATATAATCTGTATGAGGTTAATTATACAACATATCCGGTATATATGCCAGAAAAATATGCCTTGCCGTCGTGCGGCCTGCATTAAACCTAAAGTGAATTTTATTGCGGGAAACCATACAGGCTTACATAAATGATCATTGAAATAACATCTATAAAAACAATCACACCAAAAATAATTACGGCAATCTTTAATCCTGTTTTTGCCCTTTTTTTATTTTTATCAGTTAATATTTTTTCTTTCAGTCCGGCTGCAATATCTGATTTTAATGAATTTTTTTCCGGTTGGGCAGGCACTTTATCCATTACCAGCTCATCCAGAGAAATTTCAAACATAGCACTGATGGCAATGAGCTTATCCATATCAGGAGCCGAGTCACCTGTTTCCCATTTTGAAATGGTCTGTCGTGAGACGTTCAGACGATTGGCAAGTTCCTCCTGAGATAAGCCCTTTTGTTTTCTGAGATTGTATAGTTTATTATGAAATTCCATTTTTAGCGTTTCTGCCTTTCTGCTTTTTTATAATAATGAATAAGAATACTCCCAACACTAATGTCGTTATGATTCCTGCTTCCATACCATATTCTGCACCATTGAGTATATCGGTATTTTCCGTATTAAAAAGAATTATTCCTTTTGGATTGCTGTCATTTCCGCTTAAAGACAGACCCATAATCACATATAACATAAAATTCCATATACTGTGCAGTCCGCAGGCAATCCAAATATTGGAGCGCATCAAAACAAGCATTGAGAAAATAACGGAAATCAGATACAGGTTTATGATTCCGACTGCTGCATATATGAAATCAGACCCGATAAGGCTCGGCAGATGCGGGAAAATAAAAGCGGCAGAGCTTATTAATACTGCTGCCGGTACAGAAATATTATCTTTTAATGAATGAAATAAAAATCCTCTGCACATAATTTCTTCTGCTGCACCCTGAATACCAAATGCAAGTATCCATAATAAAATGCTCTTTATGCTGACATTTGTGTTCCAACCGCTGAAACTGATGGAACCGCAGAAGCAGCATATACCTGTAATTATTAATAGAAGAACCGCTGCAAGTGACGCACCTGCCAGATAATCGGCAGGATTTCCAGAAAAGCCTATGGATTTAAGCTCTTTTTTTTCAATAAGCCTGCAATATAGCAGTGTTACAATGAAAAATATCAGAAAACCATAGTAGAATAACAGCTCTGCAATGTTCCCGGACGGCATTATGCCGTGTAAAGGATCATATCCCAGAGCATATAAAATACCGATTATTACTCCTTCTCCTAAAACGGCTGAAAATACATATATCAGAACGAATGCAGATAATTTTTTGATTATGTATTCAGCAGACGACATATCTGTTTTGTTGTTAAACGGATTCAGATTATTAATAATACCTTTCTTCATCAATGTTTCCTCCTTAGACGGCTTGATGTAAATATCGTATTATTTTTATACTGAAAACACTACCAACAGAATTAAACAATCTGTCAACGCCGGTTAACATTCCTGTTAATTTCGGCAGTAAACCGGAAAGAGAGCCATAATCTTCTGTTACAAAAAAAGGCTGAGGTCTATACCTCAGCCGCGTCTTCCTGAATGCTCTCATCATCGAAGTCATCATCGAAATCATCATCAAATTCATCGACCTCGTCAGCTCTCTTCTGCTTAATCTTAGAGTAAAGCATGAGACCTCCTACAACTCCTGCAATAATTGCGGTTACAGCGATAAGAATTTTGAAAACTTTTTTCATAAAATTAACCCTCCCTGAATATATTTGCTTATATTCTAATACGAAATCAAAAAAAAAAAAAGACCTTATGAAAAAAATATTAAAATTTTTTGGATTTTAGATTATAATTTAGAAAAAAACAAAAAGAGAAGAAAGAAATGAATTATACGGTAGAAGGAATAACTGATTTTTTGCTGAGTCAGACCCTCGAATGCGGGCAATGCTTTCATTATATGAAGAAGGATGAGGAAGAATACCTGCTGTCAGCAATGGGAAAAGTGCTTCATGTCGCACAACGGAAAGATAAGCTTATATTTTTTGATACGGAAGAAAAAGAATTCCGGGATGTATGGGAAGAATATTTTGACCTGAAAAGGGATTATGGGGCAATAAAAAGAATCCTTTCGGAAAATGATGACGTTTTAAGGGAAGCAGCGGATGCGATGTGGGGTGTGAGGATACTCAACCAGGATTTTTTTGAAACAATGATTTCATTTATAATATCACAGAATCAGCAGATTCCCGGCATAAAGCGTATTGTTGCATCCCTGTCGGAAAAATACGGGAAAGATAAGGGCATGATGCATCTGTTTCCTGACGCCGTGGCACTTATAAAAGCAGGAGAAGAAGGCATTAAAGCATGCAGTGCGGGATTCCGTGCAAAATACATCATGGATGCGTGCAGAAAATACAGTGACGGCACAATAAATGAAGCAGAGCTTCGCAGAATGTCATATGAAGAATGTATTACCGTATTGAAAAATGTCAACGGAATAGGAGATAAAGTGGCAAACTGCATAGCACTCTTTTCGCTTGGAAAGAGAAATGCCTTTCCAATAGATGTGTGGATAAAGAGAATTATGGAGACACTCTATTTTAAAGAAGAAACCCAAAATTCCGATATAGCCGCTTATGCGGAAAAAAAATTCGGGGAATACGGAGGATATGCCCAGCAGTACCTTTTTTATTACGGTAAAATTAATAAAATTGGTAAAAAATAGAAGAAAAAACGAGAAAAACAGAGATTGCATGAGATAATATCTGAAAAACGAAAAAATAATATAGTTGCACACGCATATAAAAGTGACTAATATATAAAATATGTTAGCACTCTGATTAAGTGAGTGCTAATAAGATCAAGAGTTTAGGAGGTTTTAAATTATGAAGTTAGTACCTTTAGGAGACAGGGTTGTATTAAGGCAGCTTGTAGCAGAAGAAACCACAAAATCGGGAATAGTTCTTCCCGGCCAGGCCAAGGAAAAACCACAGCAGGCAGAAGTAGTTGCAGTCGGACCGGGCGGTATGGCAGACGGAAAAGAAATTGTTATGCAGGTAAAACCAGGAGATAAAGTTATATTCTCAAAATATGCCGGTACGGAAGTTAAGCTGGAAGATGAAGAATATATAGTAGTAAAGCAGAATGACATTCTTGCGATAGTAGAATAATAACGGAGGTTAAGAATTATGGCTAAGGAAATTAAATACGGAGCTGAAGCAAGAGAGACTCTCGGAAACGGAGTTAATAAACTGGCGGATACTGTAAGAGTTACGCTCGGACCAAAAGGAAGAAACGTAGTACTTGATAAATCATACGGAGCACCTCTTATTACCAACGATGGTGTTACAATCGCCAAGGAAATAGAACTTGAAGACGCATTTGAGAATATGGGTGCACAGCTTGTCAAGGAAGTTGCCACCAAGACCAATGATGTTGCCGGAGACGGAACAACGACCGCAACGGTTCTTGCACAGGCAATGATAGACGAAGGAATTAAGAATCTTGCTGCAGGAGCTAATCCGATTATCCTGAGAAAGGGTATGAAGAAGGCCACAGACTGTGCAGTGGAAGCCATTGCCGAGATGAGCTCAAAGGTTACCGGTAAGGATCAGATTGGTAAGGTTGCCGCAATATCGGCAGGTGATGAAGAAGTAGGCTTACTTGTTGCGGATGCAATGGAAAAAGTGTCAAACGACGGAGTCATTACAATAGAAGAATCCAAGACAATGAAGACAGAGCTTGACGTTGTTGAAGGTATGCAGTTTGACAGAGGATATATATCAGCATATATGGCAACCGACATGGATAAAATGGAAGCCGTACTTGATGATCCTTATATTCTCATCACGGATAAGAAAATAAGCAATATACAGGAAATTCTCCCGCTTCTTGAACAGATTGTAAAGACAGGTGCAAAACTTCTTATTATTGCGGAAGATGTAGAAGGAGAAGCACTTACGACATTAATCGTTAACAAATTAAGAGGAACATTCAATGTTGTTGCTGTTAAAGCACCGGGATACGGAGACAGAAGAAAAGAAATGCTCAAGGATATTGCGGTTCTTACAGGCGGAAAGGTAATATCAGAGGAGCTTGGACTTGAATTAAGTGAAACAACCCTTGAGGACCTCGGAAGGGCAAAATCCGTTAAGGTTCAGAAAGAAAATACGGTAATTGTTGACGGTAACGGCAATAAGTCTGATATTGACGCAAGAATTAATCAGATTAAGGCACAGCTTGCAGAGACCACATCTGAATTTGATAAGGAAAAATTACAGGAAAGACTTGCCAAGCTTGCAGGCGGTGTTGCAGTTATCCGTGTAGGTGCAGCTACCGAAACCGAAATGAAAGAAAATAAGCTTCGCCTTGAGGATGCACTTGCGGCAACCAAGGCAGCGGTTGAAGAAGGAATTATCGCAGGAGGCGGTTCTGCATACATCCACGCATCCAAGAAGGTAGAGCTTCTTGCAGATACCCTTGAAGGTGATGAGAAGACGGGTGCAAAATTAATTCTTAAGGCACTTGAAGCTCCTTTATTCCATATTGCTCATAATGCAGGGCTTGAAGGTGCGGTTATTGTCAATAAGGTTAAGGAATCACCGGTCGGAACGGGATTCGATGCACTTCATGAAGAATATGTGGATATGGTTGCAGCAGGTATTCTTGATCCTGCTAAAGTAACAAGAAGTGCACTTCAGAATGCAACAAGTGTGGCATCAACACTTCTTACGACAGAATCGGTTGTGGCTAATATTAAAGAAGACGCTCCGGCAATGCCGGCCGGCGGAATGGGCGGAATGGGCGGAATGATGTAATCACGTCTGCCGCATGAAAATAATATGAGACTGTTGTCACTGGCAGCAGTCTCTTTTTTCTAATATTAAAAAAATAAAAAAAGTCTTTCTTTATTTCATAAAAATTAGTACAATATAACAAACTGACTATGATACAAGGAGAAATTAAATGGAAGAATTAGTAGAATGTATGATTAAACGGAAAATAACGGCCAAGGCATATATAGGAAGATGTCTTATAATGTCCCTGGCTTCACTTTTTTTATGCATAACGGTTGTGCTTATGATTAATCTTCCTTATGCACTGACATTTGCCCTGATTTTTGATGTCGCGGTGGGTTTTGCCGTATATTTTGTGTTCCGTAATACCAATGTGGAATTTGAATACGGTTTTTTTGCCGGAGAACTTACAATAGATAAGATAATGGGCAAAACTGCAAGGAAGACCATGAAAGTGTTTAATTTTAACCAGCTTGATTTTATGGCACCGGAGAGTTCGGAAAAATTTAACAGCCTTGCGGAAGCTACCAACATCACATATTATGATTATTCTACCCATGACAGGGATGAAGACAGGACTGTTGCGGTTATGAAGGATGAAAGCGGCAGCATAAGCTACCTGTTCTTTTCTCCTGATGAAGAGATGATAAAAGCATTCAAAAAAGTTTACTCAAGAAGAATACACGAACTATAATTTCAATATTGACTTTTACAAAACGATTTGATATATTTTAATGAATTATACATAAGAAAGGCAGGAATAACAAGAATGGGTACAATTATAGGCGATGGAATAACATTTGATGATGTACTTTTAGTACCTTCATATTCGGAAGTAACCCCTAACATGATTGAGCTCGGAACACATCTTACGAAGAAAATTAAGCTTAACGTTCCGATTATGAGTGCAGGCATGGATACCGTGACAGAGCACAGAATGGCCATAGCAATGGCAAGACAGGGCGGAATAGGAATTATCCATAAGAATATGTCGATAGAGCAGCAGGCCGAAGAAGTTGATAAGGTTAAGCGTTCAGAGAACGGAGTTATCACGGACCCATTTTTCCTTTCACCGGAACATACACTTGAAGATGCCGATAATCTGATGGCAAAATTCAGGATTTCAGGAGTACCGATAACAGAAAACGGAAAGCTGGTAGGAATCATTACCAACAGGGATCTCAAGTTTGAGAAGGATTTCTCCAGGAAGATTAAGGAATGCATGACAAGTGAGAATCTTGTTACTGCAAGGGTCGGGGTTACACTTGAAGAAGCCAAGGTAATACTCGCCAGGGCAAGAGTTGAGAAGCTTCCAATCGTGGATGATGATTTCAATTTAAGAGGTCTTATAACAATTAAGGATATAGAGAAGCAGATAAAATATCCGTATTCAGCCAAGGATGAGCAGGGAAGGCTTCTCTGTGGTGCAGCAGTAGGAATAACGGCTAACATTATGGACAGGGTTGCGGCACTTGTTGAAGCCAAGGTTGACTGTATTGTAATAGATTCCGCACACGGACATTCCAAGAATATTATTGATGCGGTGAAGAAGGTTAAGGCAGCATATCCGGATCTTCAGCTTATTGCAGGCAACATAGCAACGGGTGAAGCAGCCAAGGCACTTATTGAGGCAGGGGTTGACTGCGTCAAGGTCGGAATAGGACCGGGTTCGATATGCACGACAAGAGTGGTTGCAGGAATCGGAGTTCCGCAGATAACGGCGATAATGGATGTGTATGAAGTGACTAAGCAGTATGGCATACCGCTTATAGCAGACGGCGGAATCAAGTATTCCGGAGATTTGACGAAGGCAATAGCTGCCGGAGCGGATGTATGCATGATGGGAAGCATGTTTGCAGGTTGTGATGAAGCACCGGGAGAATTTGAACTCTTCCAGGGACGTAAGTATAAGGTATACAGAGGCATGGGTTCCATTGCCGCAATGGAAAACGGAAGCAAGGACAGATATTTTCAGACGGATGCCAAGAAGCTCGTACCGGAAGGCGTAGAAGGCAGAGTGGCATATAAGGGAATGGTTGAAGATACCGTATTCCAGTTAATGGGAGGTCTGAGATCAGGAATGGGATATTGCGGGGCTAAGACCATAGAGATTCTTAAAAATACAGGCAGGTTTGTCAGAATATCCGCAGCGTCGCTTAAAGAGAGCCATCCTCATGACATTCACATTACCAAGGAAGCTCCTAATTACAGCATAGATTCATAATTTAAAAATTTTTAGGCTGTCGTATTTACGACAGCCTTTTTTTAATGTAAAATAGGAATGATTGTGATAAGGAGAAAATTACAGGATGAAAAAACTAAAGCTTGCATTGCTGTCATCAGTGGCAGTATTAATTGGCATATTTATAATATTTGTCCTTGGAAAATATATAAAGGAAACCGGTACTTCCGGTAACTCAGGTACGTCAGGAGACGGAAATGAAAACACAACGGATACGCCTGTTGAACCGGATAAATTTCTGACGGGCAGTGAAATCATACAGGATATTCTTCCCGTTAATGATTATTCAAGACCGGGTGACAAGGTAGGCAGAATAAATGCCATAGTTATTCATTATGTAGGTAATCCCGGGACCACGGCGGCACAGAACCGAAGCTATTTTAACAACCTTGCGGAGCTGAAAACCACATATGCAAGCAGCCATTATATAGTGGGACTTGAAGGAGAAATCATACAATGCGTTCCTCTTGATGAAATAGCATATGCCTCCAACAGCAGAAACGCCGATACGATTTCGATTGAATGCTGTCATCCGGACGAAAGCGGAAAATATAATGCGGCAACATATGAATCGGTTATAAAGCTTGCGGCTGCACTTTGCAGGACATATAAGCTGAATCCTGAAACGGATGTAATAAGACATTACGACATAACCGGGAAAATCTGTCCCAAATATTATGTAGAAAATGAAGAAGAATGGTATGCAATGAAACTTGCCATAAAAAATGCCATGTAGAGGAAAAAATGTCTGACGAGAAATTAAAGAATATATATGACAAAAAAGAATTAAGAAAATCCCTGACAGAGCTGAAGGCCTCACTGTCAGCGGAGGGAAAAGCCGAAGAACTGAAAGCTGATGCATTATACGGTACGGAGCTTTTTACGGAGCTTCTTAAAAATGAGGATCCCAAGGTAAGAAAAAATGCCGCACTGATAATGGGTATGCTCGGAGATGATGAATACAGGCAGTGTCTGTATGAAGGATATGTTAATGAGACAAAAATGTTTGTGAAAAGTTCTTACCTTAAATCACTCCGTTCATATGATTATACCGTATACGAAGAAACTCTGCGCAGCAGGATGTCTGAGCTTGAGGAGGGTAATTTTAAGGATGAAGAAGTAAAACACGCAGCGGAAGAACTGAAAGAGCTTAAAATAATGTTTCCGGAATCAGCGGAACATATAAGACATGAATTTAAGAACCCTGACAAAAGCATGAAAATTGTACTTACGGCAAGAAAAGAAATGTCGGGATATCTGAAAAATGCCGTTGAAAAAATAACCGGAAACGCAAGAAACATTTTTTGCGGAGTAATGACGGACAGCAGGGAAACGGGGAAGCTTTCAGCAATAAGAATATACAGGGAAATGCTGTTTCCGGTCAACAATCTGAAACCGATGAAGAGAAACGGACTGTCAAAAAGCATTGTCTCGGGTGATTTGTTTGACATTCTTAATTCACTGCATGCGGAAAACGGAACTCCGTATTATTTCCGTGTATCGTCAGCAGATATGGACAGTGCCGCAGTGGCAGGAGAAATAGAAGCCGTCTCAGGAAAGAGACTTGTCAATTCAGTGTCGGATTATGAAATTGAATTGAGACTCATCTCTGACAGGGAAGGCGGAATAGGATGTCTGCTGAAGCTTTTTACGCATAAAGACAGGAGATTTTTATACAGAAAAAATCATATTGCCACATCCCTTCATCCTGCCAATGCGGCAATGATGGCAGAAGCGGCGGCACCTTATCTTGCCGGGCAGGCAGCGGTACTTGACCCGTTCTGCGGTGTGGGAACACTTCTGATTGAACGTAACAAAAAAAAGAAAGCATCCAATCTGTACGGTATTGACATATACGGAGATGCGGTTGAATATGCAAGAGAAAATGCCCGACTGGCAGATGTGGGAATAAATTTTATACGAAAAGATTTTTTTGATTTCCAACACGTATATCTCTTTGATGAGATAATTACGGAAATGCCGGTACCGGACAGAAATGCCGCAGATGAGCTTTACAGGCGTTTTTTTGAAAAATCCTGCGGACTGTTAAGAAAAGACGGAATTATCATAATGTATTCCACGGAAATGGGAATAATTAAGAAATACCTGAGGATACACGGAGGATACGAATTGATTAACAGTATTCTTATGGATGCAAAAAAAGACGGACGCATATATATTATCAGAAAAACGGAGGAAACTGAATGATGGAAAAAACAGCACTGGTTACGGGAGCGGCAAGGGGAATAGGCAGGGCAATAGCAGAAGAGCTTGCTAAATCCGGAATGAATGTCATCATAAATTATAACGGCTCAGAGGAAAAAGCGGAAGAAACTGCGGAAACCGTGCGGTCATACGGAGTGAAAAGCAGCATATACAGGTGTAATGTTGCTGATTTTAACGAATGCAAAAAAATGATTGATGAGGTCATGACTGAATACGGACGCATAGACGTGCTGGTCAATAATGCCGGAATAACAAGGGATAATCTTCTTATGAAGATGAGTGAGGAAGATTTTGACATGGTTATTAATACCAATCTTAAAGGAGCATTTAATACCATAAAGCATATATCAAAATATCTTCTGAAGCAGAAATCGGGTAAAATCATTAACATATCCTCTGTTTCCGGAATATTGGGAAATGCGGGACAGGCAAATTACAGTGCATCTAAAGCAGGAATAATAGGACTTACAAAAAGTACGGCAAGGGAGCTTGCATCAAGGGGCATTACCTGCAATGCCATAGCACCCGGCTTTATCGGAACGGACATGACTGCATCAATGGGTGAACAGGCACTTGAAAAATCAACGGAAATGATACCGTTAAGACGAATCGGCAGACCGGAGGAAATAGCTGCAATGGCTGCATTCCTTGCTTCGGATAAGGCTGATTATATTACGGGACAGATAATTGCGGTAGACGGAGGTATGACAATATAAATGAAAATTAATAATGATGCATATGAAATAATTGAACAGACATATATAGAAGAATTAAGAACGGAAGCATTCAGGCTCAGACACAAAAAAACAGGAGCCGGAATTGTCATTATGTCAAATGAAGATGAGAATAAGGTGTTTTCAATAGGCTTCAGGACACCACCGCCGGACAGCACGGGTGTGCCGCACATTCTTGAACATTCCGTACTGTGCGGTTCTGATAAATATCCGGTAAAGGACCCGTTTATAGAGCTCGCAAAAGGCTCGCTCAATACCTTTCTTAATGCCATGACATATCCGGATAAAACGGTATATCCGATAGCAAGCTGTAACGATACGGATTTTAAGAACCTTACCGACGTATATATGGATGCAGTGCTTCATCCGCTCATTTATTCAAGAAAAGAAGTCTTTATGCAGGAAGGCTGGCACTATGAAATGGAAAACGAAGCTTCACCGGTTATATATAACGGAGTTGTATATAATGAAATGAAGGGAGCATTTTCTTCTCCTGATGACGTGCTTCAGAGATACTGCCTTAATTCACTGTATCCCGATACCTCATACAGTACGGAGTCGGGAGGGGATCCGGAAGAAATTCCAAACCTCTCATATGAGAATTTTCTGGAATTTCATAAGAAACTTTACCATCCGTCCAACAGCTATATTTATATATATGGCAACTGTGACATGAATGAAAGACTTGATTATCTGGACAGGGAATATCTCTCGCATTATGAATATGCGGATGTGGAATCCGAAGTCACGGAACAGAAGCCTTTTTCGGAAATGCACCGTACGGAAGCACAATATTCGGTAACGGAAGAAGAAGGAACGGAAAACAAAACTTATTTTTCATATAACGTGTCAATATCGGATGCCTCCGATTTAAAAACCCGTGTGGCATTTGATATTCTCGATTATGCCCTGTTTTCTGCACCGGGCGCACCCGTAAGGCAGGCTCTTATTGACGCCGGCATAGGAGAAGATGTTTTCAGCAGTTACGAGGACGGCATCAGACAGCCTATGCTTTCAATCGTTGCAAAAAATGCATCCGATGAACAGGAAGAAGCTTTTCTTGAGGTTATAAGGACAACACTTGAAAAAATTGTTTCTGAGGGAATCAGCAGGCAGACACTTGAAGCAGGAATCAATTCAGAAGAATTCCGGTACAGGGAGGCTGATTTCGGAAGATTCCCAAAGGGACTCATGTACGGGCTTGAGCTTATGGACGTATGGATATTTGAGGATGATAACCTGTTTGCACAGCTTGCCAAAAATAAGATATATGAGTTTTTAAGAGAAAATATACAGACCGGATATTTTGAGAATCTTATTGAAAAATATATTCTTAACAATACTCATTCGTCACTTGTTGTAATGAAGCCTGTCATCAACCTTGTCTCTGAAAGAGAACGTATGACGGCACAGAAGCTTGAAGCATATAAAAAATCCCTCACGGATGAGGAAATCCGAAAAATAGCAGAAGAAACGGCGGCACTGAAAAAATATCAGTCAGAACCGTCAACGGAGGAAGAACTTATGTCCGTGCCTCTGCTTAAAAGAGAAGACATATCCGCAGATGTCGTGCCGCTCTATAATACAGAGAAAAAAGCAGGAGACGTTAAGGTAATCCATCATGACATATATACCAACGGAATAGGATATGCGAATATATGCTTTGACATCTCTGCCGTGGAGGATGAGGATATTCCGTATGTAGGACTTTTAGGTACGGTATTCGGATATGTTAATACCGAAAATTACAGTTACGACGAACTGTCCAATGAAGTTGACATTCATACGGGAGGAATATTCCCGGATTTTAACGTGTACGGAGACTTTAATGATGATGATGCATATAAGGCATATTTCCAGATTAAGGGAAAAGCACTCACGGATAAATTCAGTATAATGTTCAGACTTGCCCTTGAAATGATGTTTAAGGCGGATTACCATGATTTTAAACGCCTTCGCGAAATACTTGCAGAGTCAAAATCAAGGCTTCAGACAAAAATTCTTACATCAGGACACGTAATGGCGATGGGAGAATGTATGTCACAGATGAAAGAAAAGCAGAAATACGGGGATCTGACCTCAGGAATTTCATATTACCGTTTTATCTGCGATTTGTATGATAACTTTGAAACCAAAAAAGAAGAAATCGCAGAAAAGCTTGACAGCGTTTCAAAAAGGATTTTCAACAGAAACGGAATGATAATATCACTGACGGCTGACGGTGCGGATTATGATGCCGTTTCCGAAGAGATTAAACTATATGTAAATAATGTTCCTTGTGAGAAGCCTGAACCGGTCAGAAGAAATTTTGAACTGAAAAAAGTAAAAAAAGGCATTAAGACCTCATCTCAGGTTAATTATGTTGCAAGATGCGGTAACTTTAAGAAATACGGTGTGGAATATGACGCATCCCTTAAAGTGCTGAAATCAATTTTAGGATATGATTACCTGTGGAATAACATCCGTGTCATGGGAGGCGCATACGGCTGCATGAACGGATATACCAACAGCGGTTCGGGATATTTTCTCTCATACAGGGATCCTAACTGCAGAAAGACCAATGAAGTATATGAAAATGTCGTTGATTACATCAGGAACTTTAAGGCATCCGAGCGTGAAATGACAAAATATGTTATAGGTACAATCAGCGACATGGATGTACCGCTTACCCCTTCCGGAAAGGGAATAAGGTCATTTTGGGCATATATTTCCGGAGAGACGGAAGAAAATTTCATAAAAGAAAGAAAAAAAGTCCTTGCAACAACCGATGAAGACATAAGAAAGTTAGCCGGCGTCGCAGAGGCAGTGCTTAAGGACGGTTATCTCTGTGTTATAGGAAACGCAGATAAAATTACGGAAGACGGGGATATGTTTGACGAAATATGTACCCTGTCATAGCGGAGGAAGATACAGTGGAGAAAAAAACAGGATTCACGGCACTTATCGGCAGACCGAATGTCGGGAAGTCAACGCTGATGAACAGATTAATCGGGCAGAAGATTGCGATTACGTCCAACAAGCCCCAGACAACGAGAAACAGAATAAGAACCGTGTATACGGATGAAAGAGGTCAGATAATTTTTCTTGACACACCGGGTATTCATAAGGCAAAAAACCGTCTTGGAGAATATATGGTGAGTGTTGCGGAAAAAACTCCGGAGGATGCGGATGTTGTGCTGTGGCTTGTGGAACCCACCGACTACATCGGTGCGGGGGAGCGGCATATAATTGAAGGACTGAAGAAGATACGCAAGCCGGTTATTCTTGTAATCAATAAAGCTGACACCGTGGAAAAAACGGAAATACTTAAATTCATTAAAGCATACAGCAGTGAAATGGAATTTGCGGAGATTGTTCCGGTATCTGCACTTAAAGGCATTAATACGGATGAACTTTTGGACGTTCTATTTAAATATATGCCTGAAGGTCCGATGCTGTACGACGAGGATACCGTTACCGACCAGACATTAAGGGAAATTGCGGCAGAGATGATACGGGAAAAAGCATTGAGATGCCTTTCTGATGAAATACCGCATGGAATAGCCGTAACCATAGAAGAAATGCGCGAGAGGGATGAAGGCGGCATATGGGACATCAGCGCGACGATAATATGCGAACGTGACAGCCACAAAGGCATAGTTATAGGAAAAGGCGGAGCCATGCTGAAAAAAATAGGCTCGGCGGCAAGGTATGAAATTGAAAAAATGCTTGAACAGCAGGTTAACCTTAAGCTTTGGGTTAAAGTGAGGAAGGAATGGAGAGATTCTGAACTGATGCTCAGAAATTTCGGTTACGGAAAAGAGGAATAAATGTCAGACCGCATTGTTGTTACGGGTATGGTTATCACGTCGTCACCGGCAGGGGAGAATGACAAAAGAATAGTACTGCTGACCAAGGAACTGGGAAAAATAAGTGCGTTTGCAAGAGGAGCAAGAAGACCGGGAAATCATTTAATGGCAGCAAGCGACAGCTTTGCATTCGGGACGTTTTATCTTGTCAGGGGAAGAGAGGCATATACACTTACTGGAGCTGACATAAGCAGTTATTTCAGGGAACTTACGGAGGATATTGTTAAGACCTATACTGCTTATTATTTCCTTGAGCTGGCGGAATATTATGCCGTTGAAAACCAGGAAGCATATAAGATGCTGAAGCTTCTGTATGTTGCGTTCAGAGCACTTTCGGCAGGCAGAATTGACAGCCGGCTCATAAGATATATATATGAACTGAAAATACTTGTAATTAACGGAGAATATCCGGAATTTTCAGAATGTGCCGGGTGCGGCGGCAGGGAAGAACTTACGGAATTTTCCGTGTTTTATAACGGAATGATGTGCAGAAAGTGTGCAGGCAATGCAGGAGATGCAATACATATAAGTCCCTCAACACTGTATGCACTTCAGTATATTGTATATACGGACTTCCCCGACCTGTATAAATTTACCGTTACACCGGACGTGCTTTCAGAGCTTAAAATGGTTACGGCAAGGTGTATGCACAGCTATACGGATAAAAAAATGAATTCGGCGGATATTCTTGACGTATTGGAACAAAACATATAGAATAACAGATAACATTTCAGAAAGGCTCCTGCAACCGGCAGGGAAAGCGAAAGAGGTATATATTTATGGAAAAGACAATGGATAAAATAGTCGCATTGGCAAAATCAAGAGGATTTGTATATCCGGGCTCAGAGATATACGGCGGACTCGCCAATACATGGGATTACGGAAATTTAGGAGTTGAACTCAAGAATAATGTCAAGAAGGCATGGTGGCAGAAATTCGTACAGGAAAGTCCGTACAATGTCGGAGTTGACTGTGCAATACTTATGAATCCCCAGACATGGGTTGCATCAGGTCATCTCGGCGGATTCGCTGATCCGCTTATGGACTGCAGGGCATGTAAAGAGAGATTCCGTGCCGATAAGCTGATAGAGGACTGGGCATCGGATAACGAATATGCGATAGAAGGCTCCGTTGATGCATGGTCCAACGAAGAAATGGAGAATTTTATCAGAGATAAGGAAATATGCTGTCCATCCTGCGGCAAAAAAGATTTTACCGAAATAAGACAGTTTAATCTTATGTTTAAGACATTCCAGGGCGTTACCGAGGATGCAAGAAATACCGTATATTTAAGACCGGAGACGGCACAGGGTATATTTGTGAATTTTAAAAATGTCCAGAGAACCTCACGTAAAAAGGTACCGTTTGGAATAGCACAGGTTGGAAAATCATTCAGAAATGAAATCACGCCGGGTAATTTTACGTTCCGTACAAGGGAATTTGAACAGATGGAGCTTGAATTTTTCTGCAAGCCGGGAACTGACATGGACTGGTTCAGATATTGGAGGGAATTCTGCATTAACTGGCTTAAAGCCCTTGGCATCAAGGATGAAGAGATGAGGGCAAGAGACCATTCGCCTGAAGAGTTATGCTTTTATTCAAAGGGAACGACGGACATTGAATTTCTCTTCCCGTTCGGCTGGGGTGAGCTGTGGGGAATTGCCGACAGAACGGATTATGACCTCACTCAGCATCAGAATACGTCCGGACAGGATATGTCCTACTTCGATGATGAAGACGGCAGCAAATATATTCCGTATGTTGTTGAACCGTCGCTCGGTGCCGACAGGGTAACGCTTGCATTTCTGTGTGCGGCATATGATGAAGAAGAGCTTGAAGGCGGTGACATGAGAACCGTTCTGCATTTCCATCCGGCACTTGCACCGGTAAAAATAGGCGTTCTTCCTCTTTCCAAGAAACTGAATGAAGGAGCTGAGAAGATATATGCACAGCTTTGCAAAAAGTATAACTGCGAATTTGACGACAGGGGCAACATCGGCAAGAGATACAGACGGCAGGATGAAATCGGTACACCATTCTGCGTAACATATGATTTTGATTCGGAAACTGACGGATGCGTGACCGTAAGAGACAGGGATACCATGGCTCAGGAGAGAATTAAAACAGAAGACCTTATGAAATATTTTGAGGATAAATTTACTTTCTGATGATTTGTGAAAAATGCGGATGCGAACATAACAGCAGGTCGGTATGTCCAAAATGCGGAGCGGCAGTAATATATGTAAATGATGATTATCTGCGCAGAAAGCAGGAATGGGAATTCGGAAAAACCGGCACCGGCACTGTGACAGAAACAGAAGAAAACAGAACAGTCAGAAGGAAAGGCTTTTCAGAAATGATAAGCCTTTCTTTTGCTGCATTTAAGAAAAAAATAATAAAACTAATTGCCCTGATTATAGTATTCGCAGGCAGGATAAAGGACAAAAGAAACCGTAAAAAGCTGATTGCAGCCGTGGCCGCTGCCGCCACAGCCGTGATTGTTGCCGTGAGCATTGTTCTTATAACCAAATCCGTCAGAAACAGGGATGACTCGGAAGTATTTTATTATGACGGACATTACGGATATTTTGCAGTAAATGAAAAACTCTTCGGAGAAGAAAACGGAATGAAATATGTCCGTGTAAGGGAAAACGGATATATTTTTACCGGTAAGAATAATTTCATTATTTTTGATGCCGGAGAAATAACGGTCGTTGAAGCGGATGAACCGCAGATTATTGCCTGCAGCAACAGTATGACGTCAGTTATTTACGCGGAGAAAGACCGGTATCTGATGTACGATGGGAAAATAAGTGAAATATCCTGCACGGCAGCTCCGGAATACATAAAAGACTGCGTAATAAGCGAAAACGGACAATATTTTGCTCTTGTAACCGTTACTTCTGATGCGGATGAATATATATGCAGTATATATTACGGAACACCGGACGGCATGACCGAAATCAGCAGAAACGGAAGCCAGGGAAACATATTTGCACTTACCGACGGCGGACAGCTTCTGTACATGGACATGGATACGGCAGAGTACGGAATTGTCAACGACAGAAGCATAAAGCTGTATGATGGAACGTCGGTACGCACGATTGCCGAAAAAATTACGGATTACAGATATATTGACGGACAGACGAGAATAGTGTATACGGATACGGATAAAAAAATGTATGAATATTCAGACGGAACGCTTAAGCTCCTCGATGAAAACGTCAACGAATTATATGATAATGCCGCCTGTGACACCATGATGTTTTATGAAAAGGATGACGGATATTATATTGCGGATACGGAAACGGACACCACCGTGCCGATATTTTCCACGGACATTCCTGTCACGTCGATATATTACATGGACGGATACCTGTATTTTACCTCGGGAAACGGTCTTTACGGCGGTAAAGCCGGAATGACGGACAGAATCTGCACCATGGGTAAAAAAACAGAGCTGATGTGGTATTCCGGGGAAAAATGCTTCCTTACGGTTGATGCGGACGGAAGGCTTTTAAGACTTACGGATGAAACCTATTGTATAAAAAACAATGCAGAGTATGTAATTCCGATAGAAAACTGTGACGGCTTCATGTATGAGGCAGACGGTATAAAATACATCGCCGGAGGGACGGAGGACAGACCGAAAAAGGCAGAATTTGCGGAAATATCGGCTGATGCGGAAAAAATCATATATTCGCAAAAATATTATTACTGCCATGATACATACGGATATTTATGGCGGATTGATAAAAAATGCAATAATGCGGAACGTATTTCCAACGCAGAATTGTGTATTTTTGTAGAATGAAAAATCTTGAATTTTTTTACAGGTATGCTATACTGTTATAGGTTAGACTATTTTTATATTAGTATGTATTTATTTTTTAGGAGGATTTACAAAATGGCAAACAAATGGGTTTATTTGTTTACTGAAGGTGACGCAGGCATGCGTAATCTTTTAGGCGGTAAGGGTGCTAACCTTGCCGAAATGACCAACATCGGTCTTCCTGTGCCACAGGGCTTTACTATTACGACAGAAGCCTGCACACAGTATTATGAAGACGGAAGAGAAATCAACGATGAGATTCAGGGACAGATTAATGAATACATCGTTAAGATGGAAGAAATTACAGGCAAGAAGTTTGGCGATAAGGAGAATCCGCTCCTTGTATCCGTTCGTTCCGGTGCAAGAGCTTCCATGCCGGGAATGATGGATACAATCCTTAACCTCGGTCTTAATGAAACTGTTGTTAATACAATTGCCGAGAAGTCCGGAAATCCACGCTGGGCATGGGACTGCTACAGAAGATTCATTCAGATGTACTCAGACGTAGTTATGGAAGTAGGTAAGAAGTATTTTGAACAGCTTATCGATGAAATGAAGGATAAGAAGGGTGTTAAGCAGGACGTAGAACTTACTGCTGATGACCTTAAAGAGCTTGCAGGACAGTTTAAGGCTGAATACAAGGCTAAGATCGGTACTGATTTCCCTGATGATCCGAAGGAACAGTTAATGGGAGCCATTAAGGCAGTATTCCGTTCATGGGACAACCCTCGTGCCAATGTATACCGTCGTGACAATGATATCCCTTATTCATGGGGAACAGCTGTTAACGTACAGTCAATGGCATTCGGTAACATGGGTGATGACTGCGGTACCGGTGTTGCATTTACAAGAGACCCTGCAACGGGTGCTAAGGGACTTTTCGGAGAATTCCTTACCAATGCACAGGGTGAAGACGTTGTTGCCGGCGTAAGAACTCCTATGAA
>CAYONC010000015.1:0-31010 GCA_964405265.1 uncultured Butyrivibrio sp. | reverse complement strand
CGCTCTCCGGCTCTTGCCTCACGCGACAGCTTATTCAATATATCATACCGAATCTTCATTGTCAACAACTTTTTAAAAGTTTTTTTAAAAAATTTCTGACCGCTTCGGAATATTAAAACCACTGTTAAAAGTGGTTTTAATAAGCGGAGAGGATGGGATTCGAACCCATGCGCCCGTGAAGACAAACGGTTTTCAAGACCGCCCCGTTATGACCACTTCGGTACCTCTCCATATGTATCGCACATCAGCGACAAGTGTTATACTAACATAAAGAATTTTATATGTCAACACAATTTTTAGTTTTTTTCAACTTTTTTATAAACATCTCTGCAAGTGCCATATCTTCAGGCGTTGTTATCTTTATATTTGTATATTCACCTTTCGTTATATGCACTTTTGCATCCGTAAACATTTCAACGAGCATTGCATCATCCGTTATGTTTATATGGCCGCTGTTCTTTTTCAACCCGTCATATGCTTTTTTTATAAGTCCGGTTTTAAAAGCCTGGGGCGTCTGTACCATCCATACCCTGCTTCTGTCCGGCGTGGATGACACGCAGCCTTCTTCATCTGCGATTTTTACCGTATCCTTGGATGGAACCGCCGTTATTACGGCATCATACTTTTTTACGTCATCACAGATTCTTGTTATAAGTTCCCCCGTAATGCACGGTCTTGCCCCGTCGTGAATGAACACATATCCTTCTTCTGCTGCTTCAAGTCCTTTCATTACGGATTCATATCTCTCGCTTCCGCCTTCCACAATACACTTTATCTTGGAGATATTACGTTCTTTTATATATCTGTCTCTGCAGAATTCCATATATTCTCTTCCGGAAACAAGTATTATGTCATCAATAAGGGAACAGTCCTGAAACTGCTTCAATGAATAATACAGTACAGTCCTGTCTTCTATTTCCAAATATTGTTTTGGTATTTCACTCTTCATCCGGCTGCCTGAGCCTCCGGCAAGCACTATTGCCGTATTCTTCATCATCTTTCTCCAAGTTTCAGATTCGGCACGGCATTAAGATTCCATGATGCCCTTGAACCATTTATATATTCATAATATGCTGCCGCTCCGATCATGGCAGCATTATCCGTACACAGAACCGGAGACGGATAATAAAATTCTATGTTTTTTTTCTGACATGCTTCGGACATTTTCTTTCTTAATGCCGAATTTGATGCCACTCCTCCTGCTATCGCCATTTTTCTGAATCCGTATTCTTCCGCCGCGCGGATTCCATGCGATACAAGCACTTCCACTACGGCATTCTGAAATGAGGCAGCCAGATCAGCCTTGTTAACTTCTTCATTTTTCATTTCACAGTGATTTATATAATTTAATACGGAAGACTTTATTCCGCTGAAACTGAAATCATATTCAGCACCTGACACCTTTGCCCGCGGAAACTCTATGGCATGAGGATTACCCTCTTTTGCGAGTTTATCAATTTTAGGACCTCCCGGATACCCCAGTCCTATTGCCCTTGCGACTTTATCGAATGCTTCTCCTGCTGCATCATCCCTCGTTCTGCCTAAAATTTCATAACTGCCGTAACCTTTTACATTAACAAGATGAGTATGTCCTCCTGATACAACAAGACATCCGAACGGCGGTTCAAGTTCAATATGTTCTATATAATTGGCAGATATATGTCCTTCAATATGATGCACACCTATAAGAGGTTTGTTTAGTGCAAATGCCATCGCTTTAGCTTCTGCAACCCCCACAAGCAGTGCCCCCACAAGCCCGGGTCCGTAAGTTACGGCTATCGCCGTTATATCATCAAATGTAACGGCTGCCTCTTTTAAAGCTTCCCTTATCACCTGATTAATCTGCTCAATATGTTTTCTGGAAGCTATTTCCGGCACAACTCCTCCGTAAATGGTATGAAGTGCTATCTGTGACGATATGACATTGGACAGAACGGTTCTTCCGTTTTTAACCACTGCTGCTGATGTTTCATCACATGAGCTTTCTATTGCAAGTATTATTACGTCTTCCATATTTTATCCTTCCATATCATTAGAGCTGCCAAGCTGCCAGTAGAGTATTTTCCATTTTCCGTCGGAATCCTTGCGGAGTGTAAAACATTCAATGGTCTTCACAACATTTTTATCCTCATGGACAAAGTATGCCGTATCAATTTTTGCATACTCTTTTCCGTTATCGGTAATAAATTCAATATTGGAATTACCCTCCACGATATAATCCGCCACCGTCTTTTTTCGTGAATTGTAGTCGGTCACTTCATTTATGAGATTCGTTATGTATGTCTCTTCCGGATTACGTTCAAGCAATTCATCATCAAACAAACCGCGCAGCTTGTATGCCATGTTTTCTATGTCGGAGTGGTCCTTCTTGCCGTCAAGCGTATACAGTACCTTAAGTATGTCACTGTAATATATTACCACGCCTCTCGGTGTGCCGGGATAATTAAGCTCCAGATCCCTTGACAGCACCTGTGAAAGCGGAGTCTGTTCCGCCATATTATCCGAGTTATCATTATTACGGTTTGTAAGATAAAAGAAATATCCAACTATCAGTCCGCCCAAAATAATGAACAAAAGCGGTTTTTTTATTTTATCGGTAATTTTCTTCATGACAGCACCTCTTTTCTTATTCATCTTCAAAATTAACCGTTTTTACCCAGCCGTCCTTTGGTGTTTTTGAATCAGGAAAAATTGCTCTGACCTTCTCAATATATTCATCCGGTCTTGCCATGGACGGACTGTAATGTGTAAGCCACAGTTCCCGTACTTCTGCCTTACGTGCGAGTTCCGCCGCTTCATACATTGTCATATGCCTGTATTCCCTTGCTTTTGCTTCCTTGCCATCTTCACCGTACATGCCTTCGCATATGAACAGGTCTGCATGAGCTGCTGCTTCCGATATTACAGGTATTGGTCTTGAATCGGTACAATATGTAATTTTTATCCCTTTTCTGTCCGGTCCCATTACCATGTCAGGGGTATATACGGCATCTTCCGCATGTATGGTATTTCCCTGCTGGAGTTCTCTCCAGTACTTCAAAGGGATATTTTTTTCTTTTGCCGCATCAGGATTAAATTTTCCGCGGCGTTCCACTCTTATACTGTATCCGTAGCAGGTCACCCTGTGTTTTACCATAAAGGCATCTATATGGCAGCCTTTATATTCTATTGTTTCTTTTTCTTTTTCAAGCTCTCTGAATACGATTTTAAAAGGCAGCTCAGGCACAATAACCCTTAATGAATTAACAACCTTTCCTATGCCTTTCGGTCCGATTATAAGCAAATCTTCTTTTCTCTCTGCATTACCCATTGTCAGGAGAAAACCCGGAAGTCCGCTTACGTGGTCTGCATGAAAATGTGTTATGCATATAACATCCACCGGATTCATACTGTACCCTGCGCTTTTCATGGCAACCTGAGTTCCCTCACCGCAGTCTATCAGAATTGAGCTTCCGTTATGTCTTACAAGCAGTGATGTAATAAATCTTTTTGGAAGCGGTAACATTCCTCCCGTCCCAAGCAAACACAAATCTAACATTTATTTTCCTCTTTATATATCATTTTTTTCATTACGACTGCATTCTCTGTCGGGAAACGGTAAAAATTCCTTCTGGTTCCTACCGGAACAAATCCGTTTTTGCAGTAAAGCTGCATTGCCGCTTCATTGCTTTCCCTCACTTCCAGAAAAATCATCTTAATCATTCTTTCTCCTGCCAGCCGTATAAGAACCTTTATCAGCTTATCCGCTATTCCCATCCGTCTGTACTCTTCTGCTACGGCTATATTGGTAATGTCTGCTTCGTCACATACGGTAACACAGTTCAGATATGCAACAACATTTTCACCGTCTGCTGCCGCAAGGCATATATATTCCGCGCTTTCTGCAGCTTTTTCAAAATCCTGCTGTTTCCACGGTTCCGAAAAGGCTGCTGTTTCTATTTCCGCCGCCCTGTGTGCATCATCCGCATACATTCTGCGTATCGTTATTATTTTATTCTCCATCTGTCTTTCTCTCTGCACGTTCTCTTTCTGCCTGGGACATCCTCAGATATTCCGGCACGTGTTCGTCAGAATTAATTATCTTTCCGGCATCATACATTACCCTGCCCAAAAGAGCCACTGATGATGCTTTCTGTCTGTTCATGCCTGCCGGTGCATAATAATGTTCTATATTATATATATCGTCAATTTTTTCTCTGAATACAGGTACTCCGTCTCCTAAAAAAACGGTCTTTCTCCCTGCCCGCGCAAGTTCTTTCATAAGTTCTTCAAGCGGCATTGCACTGCTTCCCATGTGTATGTTCATATGTTCATTTTCAAAAGAATATATACCTGTATATACCTGTCCTCTTCTTGCATCCATTATAGGACAGATTATCATATCCGACATATAAAAATTATATGCCATTGCTTCCAGTGTAGGCACATGCACAATTGGTATTCCGAGTGCAAGAGCCATTCCCTTTGCAGTTGCCGAACCGATTCTGAGTCCCGTAAAAGACCCCGGTCCTCCGGACACGGCAACTGCATCAAGTGTATGCGTATCCGTTTCAGTCATTCTGCATATTTCATCAATCATCGGAAGCAGTGTTTCCGAGTGGGTAATTCTGTTGTTAACTGTATATTCAGCCGTAATTATGTCATCATTCAGTATTGCTGCCGATGCAACCTGAGAGGATGCTTCTATTGCCAGTAGTTTCATATGTCCCTTCCTATTTCCCGTGACGTTCTATTGTTATTTTTCTGTAATCAAAGCCTTTGGCGGGATTCTTCTCTATTTTTATAAAAACCGTGTTCTCCGGAAGAAGCTCTTCTATCATTCTGCCCCACTCGACCATACACACACCATCGCCGTAAAAATATTCTTCATAGCCGATATCATCCATATCCCATGGGCCGCTTATCCTATATACGTCAAAATGGTACATCGGAAGTCTGCCTTCATGATATTCCTGAACAATGGTATAAGTCGGACTGCAGACAGGCTCCGTTATTCCCAGCCCTGCTGCAAATCCTTGAGTAAAGACCGTCTTGCCGGTTCCCAAATCGCCTTCCATGCATATTACATCTCCTGCCTGAGCTGTTTCACCTGTTCTGCGTCCAAGCTCATATGTCATTTCTGCCGATTCTGTTTCATATATCATACTAATTACCTTCTGACATGATTTCTGTCTGCCAGTCCTTTTTCCAAAATTTCAACAAGGTCACCATATCCATCCCCGATACAATCCACCGGAAACACAAACGCCCGTACCGTTGTTATGTATATCACAATCTGGCTGCCGTATCTTACCGATTTCCATACTTCTTCCCAGCCTGCCGTTTCAGTCAGCTCTCCCTGTGATACGCTTATGCCCTTTTCATCTATAACATATGTGAGGGTATTCCTCAATGATTCATTATTCTTAAACTGGCGTCTGACCCTGAACCATATAAGCACAGGGTTAATCACGGTGTACAGTGATGCCATGAATATCAGCAGAATGGAGCGTGATATATCCACATCTCCCCATGTAAATACCGTAACAACGGCAACTGCAATACTGAAAATAATCCACAATACTCCCATAAGCTTACGGTATGTATTATTCATCGAAAATTTATATAATTCACGGACATTCATATTCACATCAAACGTTACGCTCATATCTTGCCTCCATTAATAAGGTTCTTCATATTATAAAGCATAATGCGCAAAAAGGCAAATCCTACACACAGGATCTGCCTTAATCTGTTATAAGTTTTTATTTTACAAATGCATTATAAATTGCTTTCATTGCACGTTCAAGTTCATCTTCAAGAACGCCTATTATTATGTTAAGTTCACTTGAACCCTGGTCAATCATTTTAACATTAACTTCGGACTTTGCAAGTGCTTCAAAAATCTTAAATGCCGTTCCCTTAGCTGACTTCATCGCTCTTCCCACAACAGCGATAAGTGCGAGTCCCGGTTCAATATCTATGGAATCAGGTGATGTATTCCTGTGTATTCCGGCTAATACCTCCTGTTCCTTAGGTTCAAATTCAGACTGATGCACGATAACCGTCATTGTATCGATTCCGGACGGCATATGTTCAAAGGACAATCCGTTTTTTTCAAACTGTTCAAGAACCTTGCGTCCGAATCCTATTTCCGAATTCATCATATCCTTCTCTATTCTTACGGCAGAAAAGCCTTTCTTGCCTGCAATTCCGGTTATGATGTGCTCCGGCTTTTTAGACGTACTTTCGACTATCATTGTACCCGGGTCTTCAGGAGAATTGGTATTCTTAATATTAATAGGTATTCCTTCCTTGCGGACAGGGAATATTGCATCTTCATGAAGTACCGTTGCTCCCATATAGGACAATTCCCTGAGCTCCTTGTATGTTATCGTATTAATGACAGCAGGACTATCCACTATTCTTGGATCTGCCACAAGGAAGCCCGAAACATCGGTCCAGTTTTCATACAAATCCGCCTTAACGGCAGCAGCCACAATGGAACCGGTTATATCTGAACCGCCTCTCGAAAATGTCTTGATTGTATCGTTAGGTGTGGAACCGTAAAATCCCGGAATTACCGCCCTTTCAACATTAACAAGTCTGTCTCTTACGGCCTGGTTGGTCATATCAGCATTAAATGTTCCGTCTTCATAGAAAAATACCAGGTCTGCTGCATCTATAAACTCATATCCTATGTACTCTGCAAGAATAATACCATTGAGATATTCTCCGCGTGATGCCGCATAATCTCTTCCTGCCCTGCCTTTAAATCCCGCCTTAATGCTTTCGTACTGCTCATCAAGCGAAAGATTGAGTCCGAGCTCTTTAATTATGCCATTATACCGCTCCTTAATTTCATTAAATTTCTGTTCGAAATCCTGTCCTTTAACTGCCGCCTTATAGCATGAGTAAAGCATATCCGTAACCTTCACGTCTTCCGGAAAACGCTTACCCGGCGCTGACGGAACGACATATCTTCTTGTATCATCTGCGAGAATAATGTCTGCAACCTTTCTGAACTGTGATGCACTGGCGAGTGAGCTGCCGCCAAATTTAGTCACTTTAATCATTGTCTCTTCTCCTTTGGTATCAGTCTTTTAAAGTCTTAATGAGATTTATATTACTTTTCAAACAATTTGTCAATAAGTCTGCATCCGTTTGCAATATAGTTGCATGATTTTTCTGCATCAGCTTCATTATATTTCCATGTTCTTTCCAGTTCATCCGTACTGTCATACAGAAGATAAGGTACCGGTTCTGCAACATGTGTCCTCAGCCTTACAGGCGTAGGATGGTCAGGCGTAATTATCAGTCTGAAATCCTCACCGTTAGCTCTGAGTCCTTCAACAACATTCTTAATAACACGGGTATCAAGGTATTCTACTGCTTTTATTTTTCGTTCAATACTTCCCTGATGTCCCATCTCATCAGGTGCTTCCACATGTATATATGCGAAATCATAGCCTTCATTGCATAAAGCGTTAACTGCTGCCTCTGCCTTGCCCTCATAATTGGTATGCAATGTACCGTCAGCCCCCGGAACCACTATATTGTCCATTCCTGCTCCAACGGCTATTCCTTTCAAAAGGTCAACCGCTGATATCATGACGCCTTTTTTCCCCGTTTTACCTTCAAATGACGTAAGTGCAGGCCGCGTTCCGGCACCCCAGAACCAGCACGAATTGGCAGGATTAAGTCCTTTTTCCTTTCTTTGTACATTAAGAGGATGATTTTTAAGGATATCGTAGCTTTTTTTCATCATTTCCCTGAGCTCAGTTTCTGACGGAAGGTTGTCGCCAACCTTTTCACCCAGTACATCATGAGGAGGCGTAAGAGGTACAACTCTTCCGTTATGCCATATGGTGCAGTGTCTGTAACTTGTCCCAAGATAAAACCCGAATCTGTCATTTTCAAGTTCCTGTCTGACTGCTTCAAGCAGAATTCCGCAATCCTCGGTTGATATTTCTCCTGAACTGTGATCAATAATTTTCTGTTCTTCATACGGACAGTCATGCTCTGATACGGTCACAATATTACATCTTAACGCAATATCCGTATCCTTCATCGGAACTCCTATACTGAGTGCTTCAAGCGGTGATCTTCCCGAATAGTATACCTCAGGGTCGTATCCCAGAACTGAGAGATTTGCAGTATCACTGCCCGGAGCCATTCCATTCGGAACGGTATGAACCATTCCTATCTCCGATTTGGCTGCAAGTGCATCCATATTAGGTGTTGAGGCTGCCTGAAGAATGGTCTTTCCTCCAAGCTGTTCTATCGGTTCGTCCGCCATCCCGTCACCAAGGATTATTACATATTTCATCTGAATGCCTCCAACTATTTTTCAAAACGTATCATCGATATAATTCCGTCAACCTTTGCGGATGCGTCCGCATATTCTTTTTCCGTCATGGCTCCGGTTATGTATGCAAACTCTCCGGTTATGCCATCCACGGTAACAGGCTGTCCGTTTCCGAATGCTTCACGTACTTTTTCAAGTCCGGTTTCGGCATCTCCCTTTATACGGACAAAAAATCGTGTCACGTTATCTTCTATTTTAACTAACGGAGCCTTTTCCATGCTCCATATGGTCATAATATTAGAATCAATATGTCTTACCGCATCAACAACATCTGATACAACAGCGCTCGCAGTCGGAAGCTTTCCGGCACCCGCACCATAAAACATAACATCACCAAGCATATTTCCGTTAACAAAAATGGCATTCATCACACCATTTACACCGGCAAGCGGATGTTCATCAGAAATCATCTTAGGCGCTACCATTGCACAATATCCGTTTTCAAGTTTTCTGCTGCTTCCTATAAGCTTAATCGTAACGCCGAGCTCTGCCGCATATCTGAAGTCCGTATCAGTAATATCCGTTATTCCTTCCGTATGCACATCTTCAAAATCAACCTGCTTTCCGCATGCAAGTGAAGAAAGTATTGCTATCTTTCTGCATGCATCAAAACCTTCTATGTCAGCTGCCGGATTACGTTCGGCATATCCCATGTCCTGTGCCTCCTTCAGCACTTCATCAAATCCTGAGCCTTCTTTATCCATTTTCGTAAGTATATAGTTGGTTGTTCCGTTTAAAATTCCTGAGATTTCAAGAATTTCATCTGCCGTAAGAGCCTGGATAAGCGGTCTGATAACCGGTATGCCGCCTCCTACCGAAGCTTCAAACAGGAAGTTGATATTATTGTCTTCGGCTATTTCGAGAAGCTCAGCACCATGTTTTGCAACAAGCTCCTTGTTGGATGTGCAGACACTCTTGCCTGCAAGCAGGGCTGCCTTAACAAAATCATATGCCGGTCTGATTCCGCCCATGACTTCAACAACCACTTTTACCTCTTCATCCTTTAAAATAACATCATAATCGTGAACAAGAATGTTCTCAACGGGGTCGCCCGGAAATTCCCTGAGGTCAAGCACATATTTTATGTTAATGTCCTGCCCCGCCCTTTTGTTGATTAATTCCTGATTGGTACGGATTACTTCCACTACTCCCGAGCCTACGGTTCCATAACCTAATACTGCGATGTTTACCATTGTTCTTCTCTCCTGAATAAAATATATAATTATGAATTGATAAGTTCCTGAACAGCTGAGCTTTCCTCGTCGGAAAGGAGTCTGTCGGTTTCTATCATAATGATGAGCTTTCCTTCTATTTTTGCCACTTTATTAAAATAATATATGCCGCTGCCGCGTGCCACAACCGGCATGTCAACTATCTCTGAATCATCCAGCGTATGTATTTTTTCCACGGCGTCCACTTCAAGTGCAATACGGCTGTCCGCCGTTCTTACAATAATAAGCGTGTCTGCATCCTGTGCATCATCTGCTGGCAGCCCGAATTTTGCTTTCAGATTAATAACGGGTATTACGTCTCCCCTTAAGTTGATAATCCCCTTGATGTCTCCGGATGAATTCGGAACTCTTATTATCTCATAACCATTCTCAATTCCGCTTACGTTGAGAATATTAATTCCGTACATTTCCGTACCTAATTTAAAAATAACAGGTTGAAAATTTGCCATGCTTTCACTCCTCTTCCGGTGTTCTGTGTATCCACTTCAGATACTCACCTAAAAACAAATCAATATTGCCGTCAAGTACTGCCTGTGCATTACCGGATTCCGCATTGGTTCTGTGATCCTTAACCATCGTATACGGCTGAAGCACGTAGCTGCGAATCTGATTCCCCCATCCGATTTCCTTAACCTCTCCTCTTATTCCGGCCTCCCGCTCCGCATTCTCCTGTTGTTTCAGAAGATAGAGCTTGGCTTTAAGCATCTGCATTGCCTTGTCCTTGTTCTGATGCTGTGATCTCTCATTCTGACATTGAACGACTATTCCGGTAGGCAGATGCGTGATTCGTATTGCAGATGAGGTTTTATTAATATGCTGACCTCCTGCACCACTGGAACGGTATGTGTCTATTCTTAAATCATCACTGTTGATTTCTATATCTATATCATCATTGATTTCCGGCATCACATCACATGACACAAAGGACGTCTGCCGTTTCCCGTTGGCATTAAAAGGAGAAATTCTTACCAGTCTGTGCACTCCTCTTTCCGATTTCAGATAACCGTACGCATTCTCTCCGTTTATCTGGATTGTTACGGACTTAACGCCTGCTTCATCGCCATCAAGATAGTCCAGTGTCTCAACGCTGTATCCCCTGCCTTCTGCCCATCTGACGTACATTCTAAGCAGCATGGATGCCCAGTCGCAGCTCTCCGTTCCGCCGGCCCCGGCATTAAGCTTGAGAATTGCATTGGCATTATCATATTCATCGCTTAAAAGAGTCCCTATTCTTACCTTATCATACAATTCCTTAAACTGATTTACAAGTTCACTGATTTCCGGAATAAGCTCAGCGTCATTTTCCTCATATGCCATTTCTATATATGTCATGGCATCCTCTTTCAGCTGTATGAGTTCCTTGTAGTTGGTAAATGCATCTTTGAGTTCTTTAAGCTCCTTGAGTTTTTTCTGGGATTCTTCAGGGTTATTCCAGAAATTCTGATCCTCCATATGCATTTCAAGTTCTTCTATCTTCTTAGCTTTGCTGTCAAGTTCCAGTGCTGCCCTGAGCTCCTTAAGCGGCTCATCGAAATTATTAAGTTCATATTTAAACTGATCTAATTCAACCATATATTACATCCATTCCGAATTATGCATTTCTTCCGCAACAGTTTTTGTATTTTTGTCCTGAACCGCACGGACACGGATCATTCCTCTGAATTTTTTTGCTGTCTCTTCTGACAGGTACCTTGGCAAGACTTTCATCCTTGTTGGTTCCCGTTACCTTGGCCACCTCTTCACGTTCAATTTTCTCTTCTATACGAACATGAAGCAGAAGTTTAACCGTATCTTCTTCTATGGCTGCCGTCATTTCATCAAACATGTCAAATCCCGCCATTTTATATTCTATTACAGGATTTCTGTTACCAAATGCCTGAAGTCCTATACCCTGCCTGAGCTGATCCATGTCATCAATGTGTTCCATCCACTTTTTATCAATAACCCTGAGCAGTATCACACGTTCTATTTCGCGCATCTGCTCCTGCGTTGCAAATTCAGCTTCCTTGGATTCATATAACTTTACTGCCTTTTCCTTAATCATGTGTGTAAGTTCATCCTTCTTGCGGATTCCCTCCACATCCGTTATCGGTTCAACCGGTACAATCGGAAGAAGCATCTCGTTAAGCTCGCCAAGATTCCATTCTGACGGCTGAAGTTCATCGCTTATACACTTGTCAACGATGCTCTCCACTTTATTATTAAGCATATTCATTACAACGCCCCTCATGTTTTCTCCGTCAAGTACCCTTCTTCTCTCTTCATATATGATTTCTCTCTGGTCATTGTTGACCTGGTCATATTCCAAAAGATTCTTACGGATTCCGAAGTTATTGCCTTCTATTTTCTTCTGTGCTCCCTCTATTACCTTTGAAAGCATTTTATGTTCAATCTGTTCCCCATCAGGAATCTTCAATGCATTGAACAATGCTATCATTCTCTCAGAACCGAAGAGTCTCATCATCTCATCTTCAAGAGATATATAAAATCTTGATTCTCCCGGATCTCCCTGTCGTCCGGAACGTCCCTGCAGCTGATTATCAATACGTCTTGATTCATGTCTCTCCGTTCCGATAATTTTAAGACCGCCGGCAGCCCTTGCCTCTTCATCAAGCTTAATGTCTGTTCCTCGGCCTGCCATATTGGTGGCTATCGTTACCGCACCATGCACGCCGGCCTGTGCTACAATTTCCGCCTCAAGCTCGTGGAACTTGGCATTCAGTACCTTATGCGGAATATTCTTCCTGGTAAGGAGTCTGCTTACCTCTTCTGACTGTTCTATCGTAATCGTTCCGACTAAAACAGGCTGTCCTTTCTGATGAGATTCCGTTATCTCTCTTACAACCGCATTAAGCTTCTCTTTTCTCGTCTTATATACGGCATCATTATAATCAATTCTTGCAACCGGTCTGTTAGTAGGTATCGCTATTACATCCATTCCGTATATTTCGCGGAATTCGTTCTCCTCAGTTAATGCCGTACCCGTCATTCCGGCTTTCTTTGCATACTTATTAAAGAAGTTCTGGAATGTAATTGTTGCAAGTGTCCTTGTCTCACGTTTAACTTTAACATGTTCCTTAGCTTCAATTGCCTGATGAAGTCCGTCAGAATATCTTCTTCCCGGCATTATACGTCCGGTAAATTCATCAACAATCAGCACCTCATCATCCTTTACGACATAATCCTTATCTCTGAACATAAGATAGTGTGCCCTGAGCGCAAGAATAATATTATGCTGTATATCAAGATTGTCAGCATCCGCAAGATTGTCTATATGGAAGAATTTTTCTACCTTCTCAACGCCTCTCTCTGTGAGGTTCACGGCTTTCTCTTTTTCATTTACAACGAAATCGCCCGTTTCTTCCGCTTCCTGTTTCATCAGAAGTTCCATTTTGCTGAGTTCATTCTGAGTACCCTTTTCAAGCTGCTTTGCCAGCACGTCGCATAACTCGTAAAGTCTTGTTGACTTACCGCTCTGTCCTGAAATGATGAGCGGTGTTCTTGCTTCATCAATAAGAACCGAATCCACTTCATCCACAATCGCAAAATGAAGTCCTCTCTGCACAAGCTGGTTCTTATATATGACCATATTATCCCTGAGGTAATCAAATCCCAATTCGTTATTGGTTATATATGTTATGTCACAATTATACGCGGCTCTTCTCTCGTCGCCTTCCATTCCGTTGAGCACAACTCCGACGGTAAGTCCGAGAAAATTATGCACCTGTCCCATCCATTCCGCATCACGCTTTGCAAGGTAATCATTAACGGTAACAATATGAACGCCTTTTCCTTCAAGTGCATTGAGATATGCCGGGAGAAGACATGTCTGTGTCTTACCTTCACCTGTTCTCATTTCCGCAATACGTCCCTGATGTAGTACAACACCGCCTATAAGCTGTACCCTGTAATGCTCCGTATGCAATATTCTTCTGGCGCCTTCCCTCACAAGTGCATATGCTTCCGGCAGAATATCATCCAGCGTCTCACCTGCTGCAAGTCTGTCCTTAAATTCTGCCGTCTTGGCTGAAAACACAGCTTTCTGTTCTTCATAAGGTGCAT
Organism: uncultured Butyrivibrio sp.; assembly: GCA_964405265.1. Taxonomy (GTDB): domain Bacteria; phylum Bacillota; class Clostridia; order Lachnospirales; family Lachnospiraceae; genus Eshraghiella. Next base: position 17,369 of record CAYONC010000015.1, on the reverse strand, counting down.
CTTCCGGCACAAGAGCCATCATTTCCGGTCTCAATGCTTCAATCCTGTCGATAACAGGTTCTATTCTCTTTAATTCTCTTTCACTGTGTGTGCCGAAAATTTTCTCTATAATACTCATTTTTCCGTTTCCTCTCAAAATAAAAAATTTCACCAATCCGCTTTATTCTATCACGCCGCAAGTACTTTAGCAAGAAAAAACGAACCAAAATGGGCAAAATGAGCCGTGACTCTCCGTCACGACCCTCAGCCGTTCCTTTCTTCGTTGATTTTTTCTTTTCGTATCAGCTTCTGTGTTATTAAAAACATCATCAGAAGTGAAATAACCAGCACCGCTGCAAGTGCATACATACCGTATGCAAAGGTCGTATATACCCTGCATCCGAGGATTACCACATATATCAGCCACTGTAATACAAACGCCAGTACTATCCCGATAAACACTGCCACTCCCAGCTCCCTGTATTCAATCGTAAGCTGTTTATCAATTTACAATTTCACCGTCACTGATATATATGGTTCTATCGGCATATGCCGCTACATTTATGTCATGTGTAATCAGGACTATTGTTTTGCCTTTTTTATGTACCTCCGTAAACAGGTTCATTATTTCGGTTCCGGTCTTCTGATCCAGCGAACCGGTAGGTTCGTCAGCAAGAAGTAATTCTTTTTCTCCTACAAGAGCCCTTGCAATTGCCACCCTTGTCTGTTCCCCTCCTGACAGATGCACCGGCAGCTTTTTTGCAAGTTTTGCTATTCCTACTGCCTCCATTTTTTCCAGCACTTTTTTCTTCCGTATTTTTTTTGGAATATTCATCGACAGCATGGGCATTTCAATATTTTCTGCCACGGAATAATACTGCATTAATGAAGCATTCTGAAATACAAAATCAACATACTCTCTTCTGAACAGATTAAGCTCATGCCGTGACATTTCATGAACAGGCTTATCATTAAAATAATATTCTCCGGATGTCAGCTTATCCATTCCGCCCAAAATATTAAGCAGCGTTGACTTTCCTGAGCCTGATGCTCCCATAACAGCCACAAATTCACCTTTATTGATTTCAAGATTGACATTTTTCAGTGCATTGGTAGTAACACCCTCCGCATTATAGTCCTTTTTAAGATTTTTAACTTTTATCATAATCAGCCGTTCCTTTCTTCGTTGATTTTTTCTTTTCGTATCAGCTTCTGTGTTATTAAAAACATCATCAGAAGTGAAATAACCAGCACCGCTGCAAGTGCATACATACCGTATGCAAAGGTCGTATATACCCTGCATCCGAGGATTACCACATATATCAGCCACTGTAATACAAACGCCAGTACTATCCCGATAAACACTGCCACTCCCAGCTCCCTGATGAGCATTTTGTATATCTCCGTCTTTTTGGAACCAAATGACCACATTATGGCTATGTCCCTCTTTTTTCTGTTAAGAAAAAGCCTCAGTGCTTCAAATACTGATATAAAACAGAATATTCCCGCCATAACGCTCACCATGTTTTTTACCACACGGTAGAATACTATCGTGTCGTCTTTTTCATACTCTATATCTTCTTCAACGCTGTTATCCGCAGCGGCAAGTGAAAAAATTCCTTTTTCTCCGATGTATTTTTTCATGATTTCAGTATCACTTTCGACAGAAGAACCGGAAGCCGACGAAAAATACACCGGAAATTCCCGGTCATACAGTAAATAGGTGGCAAGCTGAATAAGCAGGTTCTCCCTGGCAGTTTCGTTCATTCCTGCATACGGTATTACAACCGTGTTATCCATCCGGAGTGTACTGCTTTTTATAATCCCCGCCACCTTATGTGTTACCGAATTAAGCAGCAGCTCCCCGTCTTCCCAGTATCCGTTGTATGAATTTCCGATGTATACTCCATCCGTGTAATCACTCACTTTCTCTATCTCGTACGGCAGCTCTTCATTAAATGACAGAACCACGTTAACACAGATATCCATCCCCTCGTTTAACCTCATGTACACTAACGGAACCGTAATGTTGCCCGAAAACTCCGGCAGGTTGTCCATAAAATCCCTGACATCCTCCAAAAGCTCTGCCATCCTTTTTGCATGTGCGTCATTATCCGTCGCCCCGTTTGCATACAGACTTTCCTTATAATGGTGCAGCTCCCAAAGCTCCTGATATTCATATTCGGAATTCCGAACCATCTCATATGACGATATAACATATCTGTTCATCAGCTCCACAAGATTCATGCTTACGAGTATTGCCATAATAACCGTAATCATTACTGAAATCTTTATTGCTGAATCTTTTTTTAGCCACTTCATTCAGATATCCCCCTTTACAAGCTTTACCGGCTGCATGCGTGACAGCCTGAATGCCGGAATTATTACCGTAAGAATCATTATTATGAGCCCGATTCCCAAAAGTGCAGGATAAATGTTGAATGTTATTATCCTGTTGCTGATTTCCCGTGTAATGTCTGATTTGCTGAAATTTTCACCGTACAGCACAAGTCTCGTTATCAGGTTGACCGTCAGCACTGCCATAACCTCCGCATACACAAACCGTATGAAATTCTGCAGTATCAGTATCTTTACTATATCCCTGTCAGTCGCATTGCATATCAGCCAGATTCCGTATTCCTTACCACGTGTAATTATGCTGCTTATCTGAATTACCAAAAGTGAAGCCATACTCGTTGCCGTAAGCAGCAATGCCGCTATAAGCAGATACCTTACGGATTTGTTGACGTTTTTCTCCATAAAGCTTATTGCACTTTCAACACTTGTAACCGTTGCTACTGAATTACTCTTTGAATATTCTTCCCGCAGTCCTTCCATCACATCTTCTATCGTATAGCCGTCCTCAACGTAAAAATATCCGGTATCCTCGATTGTTGACCTCACAAACTCAATAATGCCGTATTGCAGGGAGTACACTCCGTTCATGTTGTTATATACAACATTAGAGGAAGGTATAACCGTATCGGCAGGAAAGAATCCTGCCACATAAAATGTTTCCGTAACTTTCCCGTTTCTATCGGTCTGCACAAACTGTTCCCCAAGCTCTGTAACCGCCTTGTATTCCTCGGACAGATACAGCCTGCTTCCGTATCCCGTTGACGGTTCATCAGGATAGTTCCCCTCTGTCAGCTCAATGTTATATAGCTTAAAATCAGTGGCAAACATCCACACCTCTTCAATTCCGTCATTCTCCCGTGCCTGCTTTGAATTGATTTCCTTAAGCGGTTCAAGACAGCTGCAGGTGTTATAGCATATCTGATACTTGGAAGTCGGACTCATACCCTCTACATTGGATAATTCCGGTCTCGGATATGTGTCATCTGACCCGGAGTTCATTGTTGAAATTAAGTAATATACCTCATCAAGCGGCTTTGAAAAACCCTTTTCAACGGTCAGCCTGTAATTATAGCTTGCCCTGTACTGATATATGATTATCCCGAACAGAGTCAGAACAAGTGCAAAGAGAAAAGTACTTATTCTGAATGTTGCAAGCTGTTTTATGCACATGTCATATGCAATTTTAAGACGTGTTTTAAATTTCATGCCGGCTCCTTTATTCAATCGAAAAATGTTTTTCAGTATATATACTGGTTGTTCCAAACCATATGTCAACATTTATCTTTTTAAGATAATCCTTATATTGTGTCGTACTGACACGCCGGTTGCTCGCAATATATTCTTTTACACAATTTCCATCATTACAGTTTTTTGTTGAAATATACAAAGTGCCCACTTCATCACTTGGTGCCCTGAAATAATTATTATTGGCATCTATCGACAGCAAAGAGAGTCCTTTATCAGGTCCTCCTATATATCCGAAATATGCAATAATACTTTTATACCAGAAATAGCCCTTCTGGAAATTTACGTTTCCGTTAAAATTCATATCCGCAATCTCATGCTCAAGGCACCAGCTTTTAGAACCGTCTGCATAAATCATTGATGAAGATACTGCTATCATCAGCATCAATAATATTATTCCTCTGAATCTTTTTAATTTCATTTTTATAATCCGCCTTTCTGCGAAAGGCACCGTTTCAAACTTAGTTCCTTCCTTCATTATTAATTTTATGTCTGTCAGTTTTGTACTAATATTTCATACATCATTCCCCCTCTATAAGCTTTACCGGCTGCATGCGTGACAGCCTGAATGCCGGAATTATTACCGTAAGAATCATTATTATAAACCTGATTCCCAAAAGTGCAGGATAAAGGTTGAATGTTATTATCCTGTTGCTGATTTCACATGTAATATATAAAAAAGGCTGCAATGATGTTAACTCATTGCAGCCATATCTTCGCGATTACCCACCCGGCCTTATACTGCCGGCCGCCTCTCTCCATATGTATGCCTCATTAATCATCAAATACGTTTACATGATATATCTTATGTCAAAATTTGTCAATACAATATTTATTTTCGACCTGTTTTTCCTTGTTTTCCACATAAACTTTCCTATAAAACAAAAAGGGCTGTCACATTATGTGACAGCCCTTTCATTACACTCCGGTATTCTAATCAAATTCCGGTTCGATAAGACCATATGTATTATTCTTACGCTTATATACCACATTCACTTCTTCTGTATCAGAATTAAGGAATACATAGAAATTATGCTGAAGAAGCTCCATCTGTACGCATGCTTCCTCCGGATTCATTGGCTTAATTCCGAATCTCTTGCTCCTTACTATCCTGATATCCGCGTCATCATCATAATCCTTCTCTATATATGATTTACTGAATTCAGCTGCCGCCTGCTTGGCGTCAACCAGTTTGTTCTTATACCTTCTGAGCTGTCTCTCGATAATCTCCTCAACAAGGTCTATGGATACATACATATCATTGCTGACTTCCTCTGCCCTGATAATGTTGCCTTTAACAGGTATCGTAACTTCAATCTTCTGTCGTTCCTTCTCCACGCTGAGAGTGACTGTTGCATCCATTTCCGTGCTGAAATACTTGTCTAACTTGCCAATCTTCTCCATAACTGCTGAGCGTAAACCTTCTGTAACCTCAATGTTCTTTCCCGTAATTGTAAACCGCATAATGCCCAACTCCTTTGCAACTGTATTGTATTCTGTGTGAATCATAAGCAAGTTGTCAGATAATTCACTATTGAATACAGTTATATTATATCATATTTCTAATTTCATTCAACCGATTTTATAAATTTTCTAACAATTATTTTGTCAATAGAAATCCTGTTTTTTTTCATATATTTCTCAGTTTTATGAGAAATTAACAAAACAAAATTTTGTCTTGATTTAATTTTAAATTTTGCTTTTTACATTATGTAAACTTGGGGATAATGTGGATAACTCGGTGTAAAACTCACAAAGTCCGAATTTTGGGGATTAATTTTTGGGGATAACTTTTCCGATTATTAACATAATTATTATTTGTCCACCGACGGTTTTTTATGATCTTTTTGAATTTTTGGGCATATTTACCAAAAAAATACCTGCTTTTACTTTATATTAACCAATTACTATGTTAAAATATTTTCAGACATTAATCAGAAGAGAGGATTTACTTATGAAAGAAACTGTTTTTATCACAGGAGCATCTTCGGGTATCGGAAGGGCCACCGCCCTAAAATTCGCGTCAGAGGGGCATCCTGTAATAATAAACTGCAAAAGCAACTCTGAAGGACTCATGACTCTTGAAAAGGAAATACGCGGCGGGGGCGGCGTTGCATTATCATATCAGACTGATGTTTCCATATATGAAAATGTAGCAAAGATCTTCGCTGAACTGAAATCCGGAAACAGGCTTCCTCTTATAATAATTAATAATGCCGGAATTTCCCATATAGGACTTCTTCAGGATATGACACCTGATGAATGGAGACTGGTGTCTGATACAAACCTGACATCCGTTTTTAACTGTTGTAAAGCAGCCATCCCTTATCTTATCAATAAAAAAGCAGGCAGAATTATTAATATTTCTTCCATGTGGGGCAACACGGGAGCCTCCTGCGAAACAGCTTATTCTGCATCAAAAAGCGGAGTCAACGGCTTTACCAAGGCTCTTGCCAAGGAACTTGCCCCAAGCAGAATATCCGTAAATGCCATTGCGTTCGGAGTTGTTGATACACGTATGAATGGTTTTCTGACCCGTGAGGAAAGAGACTCCTTAATAGAAGAAATTCCTGCGGGAAGAATTATTACCCCGCAGGAATGTGCTGATATTATATATTCAGTTTCAATGCTGAACAATTATGTTACCGGTCAGATTATCACGGCTGACGGCGGTATGACATGATTTCATTCAGCGAACAAAGGTGTCGAAAAATATCTGTCTCCTCCGTCCGGAAAGATTACCAGTATATTTTTTCCGGCATTTTCTTCTCTTTTTGCAATTTCAACAGCTGCCTGCAATGCCGCACCCGATGAAATTCCGACAAGTATGCCCTCCGTGTGTGCAAGCTCCCTGCCGTATTCAAAAGCCGATTCATTATCCGCCCTGAATATTTCATCATATATATCCGTGTCAAGAATATCCGGAACAAAGCCTGCTCCTATTCCCTGAATCTTATGGCTTCCCGGTTTTTCCCCTGAAAGTACTGCTGAAGCTGCAGGTTCAACTGCAACAATTTTTATGTCTTTACTTCGTTCTTTCAGGTATCTTCCCGTTCCCGTTACCGTTCCACCTGTTCCGACACCTGCAATAAATACATCTATTCTGCCTTCCATATCATTCCATATTTCCGGTCCCGTGGTCTTCATGTGTGCGAGAGGGTTAGCCGGATTAACAAACTGACCTGCAATAATGCTTCCTTCAATCTCTTCTGCAAGCTCGTTTGCTCTGGCTATAGCTCCTTTCATTCCGAGAGTGCCGTCCGTCAGAACAATTTCTGCTCCATAGGCTTTTATTATATTACGTCTCTCTATGCTCATGCTGTCAGGAATTACAATTATCATCCTGTATCCTTTTACGGCAGCAATGCACGCAAGCCCTATTCCGGTATTTCCGGATGTCGGTTCTATAATTGTTCCTCCCGGTTTAAGTCTTCCGGATTCTTCTGCTTCGGATATAATGGCATATGCCACCCTGTCCTTAATGCTTCCTGCCGGATTATAGCTTTCCAGCTTGGCATATATGGCGGCTTTCAAATCATATTTTTTTTCAATACCTTTAAGTTCAATTATGGGTGTATTTCCTATAAGTTCAGATATGTTTCCATAAATCATGTTACGCCTCCTGTTTAATAATTCCTCCGCAGATAATTCCGTAATCATCATAGAATACCCCTGCCTGACCCGGAGTTGCTGCCCTTACCGGTTCATCAAAAACCGCTTTTATGCTTCCGGAGCCTGCAGGATACAGCATACACGGTGTATCTTTGGCGGAATAACGTATCTTTCCGGTCGCCCTTACCGGTCCCTTTATGCCTTCCACGGACATAAAATTTATATCCTCAATTACAGCTTCCCGTGTCATCAGATCTTCGTTGCTTCCAAGTACCACTCTGTTCTCCGCGGCATCAATTCGCACAACATATTTTGGCTCACCAAATGCAATACCAAGTCCTTTCCTCTGTCCCACGGTATAATTAATTATTCCGTTATGTCTGCCTAAAACATTCCCCCGTACATCAACGAAATCTCCCGGTACCATATGTATTCCGGTTTCTTTTTCAATAAAAGCCGCATAGTCATTGTTCTCAACAAAGCATATGTCCTGACTGTCTTTTTTATGAGCTACGGGCAGACAGCTGTCCGATGCAATACGCCGCACCTCTTCTTTTTCCAGATTTGAAAGCGGAAAAAGAGTTCTTGAGAGTTCTTCCTGTGTAAGATTATATAATACATAGGACTGGTCTTTTGCGGCTGAACAGGACTTTGCAACGGTATATCTTCCGGTAGGAAGCTGCAGAATATGTCCATAATGACCTGTTGCAATATAATCCGCTCCGATGCTTATTGCACGGTGCAGCAATGCTTCCCATTTGATATATCTGTTACAGGCGGTGCACGGATTCGGAGTCCTTCCTTTAAGATATTCTCCAATAAAATAATTAATTACTTTTTCCCTGAATTCCTGTCTGAAATTCATGACATAATAAGGTATTCCTATTATACCGGCAACCCTCCGTGCGTCTTCAACCGCCGACTGTCCGCAGCATCCGCCGTTTTCTGCCGTTTCATCCGGGTCTGTCTCCTGCCATATCTGCATTGTAACACCAATCACATCATAACCCTGCTCTTTCAGAAGCAGGGCTGCCACAGAGGAGTCAACTCCTCCGGACATACCCACAACAACCTTTTTTTTCATTAATATGAGTCCTCTGCCGCTTCTTCATGTTCTGAAATATCCGTAACCGGCTTCTTAAGCCCCTCTATCACAATATTATGCTTCTCAGCATAATCCCAGAGTGCTGCATGAATTGCTTCCTCTGCAAGAAGTGAGCAGTGCACTTTTACCGGTGGAAGTCCGTCAAGTGCTTCCATTACGGCTTTATTCGTTACCTGAAGAGCTTCCTGTATGGTTTTTCCGATTACCAGCTCCGTCGCCATGCTGCTCGTTGCCACGGCGGCACCGCATCCGAAGGTTTTAAACTTACAGTCTTTTATAATCCCGTTGTCATCTATATCAAGATACATTCTCATAATATCTCCGCATTTTGCATTTCCTACGGTTCCGACACCTGACGCATTTTCAATTTCTCCGACATTTCTCGGATTGGTAAAATGGTCCATTACTTTTTCACTGTACATATTATTTCTGTCCTTTCTTAATAAAATCTTCATACAGCGGAGACATGCTTCTGAGTCTCTCTATTATGACTTTCAGGTTATCCACTGTATAATCTATTTCTTCTTTTGTGGTTTTTTCCGAGATCGTCACACGAAGTGAACCATGGGCAATTTCATGCGGAAGACCTATCGCAAGAAGCACATGGGAAGGGTCAAGTGATCCGGACGTACATGCAGATCCGCTGCTTGCACAGATTCCTTTGGAATCAAGCATTATAAGCATGGATTCTCCTTCTATAAATCTGAAACAGAAATTAGCATTATTCGGAAGTCTGTCCGTTTCATGCCCGTTAAGCCTTGAATACGGTATTTCTCCAAGTACCCTCTCAATCATGTAGTCCCTTAGCTCTGTTTCGTATTTTATCCTTGCTTCCATATCCGTTGCGGCAAGCTCAGCTGCCTTAGCCATTCCGACTATTCCCGGTACATTATGTGTTCCCGCCCTTCTGCTGCGTTCCTGTGCGCCGCCGTGAATAAATGAACGTATTTTAACACCTTTTCTGATATACATTATTCCTATACCCTTAGGTCCGTTAAATTTGTGTCCGCTTGCACTCAGCATGTCTATATTCAAGTCATTAACATTAATCGGTATGTGTCCGAATGCCTGTACGGCATCCGTATGGAACAGTGCTCCCGCCTCATGTGTTATCCTGCCCAGCTCCCTGACCGGTTCAATGGTTCCTATTTCATTATTGGCAGTCATTATTGATACCAGAATGGTATCGGGACGTATTGCCGCCTTCAAAGTCTCCGGCTGTACCGTTCCCTTTTCATCCACTTCAAGATATGTTACCTCAAAGCCTTTTTTTTCAAGCCATTCCATCGTATGAAGTACCGCATGATGTTCTATTCTGCTCGTAATAATGTGTCTTCCCTTAGATTCATACGCTTCCGCTGTCGCTTTTATTGCCCAGTTATCCGACTCGCTGCCGCCGCCGGTAAAATAAATTTCATTATCCTCAGCACCAATCATTCCCGCAATTATGTGTCTGCTTTCATCAACAGCTATCGTACTTTTTTGTGCAAAAGAATAGATACTCGCCGGATTACCGTAGCACTCGGTAAAATACGGCATCATTGCCTCCACAACCTCAGGATATGTCTGCGTCGTTGCTGCATTGTCCAGATATATTGCTTTCTCATTCATAGGTTCATCTCCATTCTGTCAAATCCTGTAATGTTATATTGTCAACCACTTCATTAATTGCTCTGTTAAGTCTGCGCCATACCTCCGTGGTAGCACAGGTTTCTATCCTCTCACATGGACTGTCCTCATCAACGCAGGCAACCGGTGCAAGCGACCCTTCCGTCTGTCTCAGAATCATACCTACCGTGTAATATGAAGGCATCTCCGTAAGTATATATCCTCCTCCTGCCCCTCTTATGCTTTTCACATAGCCTGCACTGTTCATAATGGATATAATCTGTTCAGAATATTTCTCCGAAATCCCCTGTCTCGCCGCAATTTCCTTAATGCTGACGGGAGCAGCATTTCCATTATGGGCAAGCTCAAGCATAAGACGCAGTGCATACCTGCCCTTTGTTGAAATTTTCATTTCGCCATCCTCCTGTCTAATCAGCATTATATACCTTTAATCATAGTATTTCAATAGGATTTTTTTATATTCGTTTTTTTATAAAAAAATAATGCAGCATCCTGCATGCTGCACCATTTTTTTGTATTATCTCAGGCACCCTGCTATGGCAAGTGCCCCCGGTCCTATATGACAACCGATGCTTAATGATAACGGTCTCATTGCAATGTCCATTCCCGGAAATGCCTCACTGACTTCATCATGCCAGCTCTGAAGCGTTTCTTCATCCACATCGCTGTATGCAAGTACCACCCTGAACCTTCCTTCTTCATAAAGCGTGCGGAACTTCTCATCAATGTCCTTCTTCATTGCTTCAATCATGGTACGCCTTGCTTTCTTCATGCCTCTTTCCTTGGCATATACGTCAAGCTTGGTGCCCGGAATCGTAAGCACAGGCTTCAGATTGAGAATATTACCGATTGCAGCAGCTGCTGCCGTTACCCTTCCTCCCTTTTTAAGGTAATTAAGGTCTTCCACGGTAATATATATGCTTGCTTCATATGCTTCCTTCTCAAGTCTTGCTTTAATTTCCGCACCGTTCATTCCCTGTGCCGCATAGTCGGCAGCATTATATAACGACTGTTCCATCGTTACCGAAATCCTGTGATTATCCACAACATGTATCTTACCGTCATATTCCTCCGCAAATATGCGGGCACTGTTGCATGATTCGCTTAATGCACTTGACATCGGAATATATACGACTTCATCATATCCTTCATCAAGAATCGAATCCCACATATCCATAACATCACCCGGAGAAGGCTGTGATGTTGATACGTCAGCACCCTCTTCCAGCTTACGGTAAAAATCCTTCTTGGTAAAATTCTCACTTTCATATGTTAATTCTCCGTTAATAAAAAACGGCATCGGCATAACGTAAATGCCTGCTTTTTCAGCGTCCACCTTAGGTATACCGCTGTTTTCATCTGTCATTACTGCTACTTTCATGATTACCTCTCGAAAATGTGATACTTACTCACCCTTTAGTAGGATAAAACAAATATTATAAAAATTCAACCTTGTATCCGAAAAATATTTTAAGAATCCTGTAAAAATCCTCCATATCATGTGTTCCCGCCGTTTCATATGCCGAATGCATTGCAAGCTGCGCAATTCCCACATCCACCGTCGGTATTGACACATGTGACGCCGATATGTTTCCGAGCGTTGAGCCTCCCGGAATATCCGAACGGTTGACATAAGTCCGGTATTCCGCCTTTGCCTCCCTGCACAGCATTTTAAAGACAGCCTCCGTCACTGCATCCGTTGAATACTTCTGTGCCGCATTACTTTTGATTACAATACCTCCGTTAATATATGGTCTGTTAGTCGGATCCGCCTTATCCTGATGACACGGGTGCACGGCATGTGCATTGTCTGCACTTATCATAAAACTATCTGACAACATTCTGTAATATTTTTCTTCATCTGCACCAAGTGATATGCATATCCTGCGAAGCACTGTTTCAAGAAGATCGGAATCTGCCCCTGCGTTTCCGCTGCTACCGGTTTCTTCATTATTAAAAACTGCACTCATGCATATGCTCTGCGTTTTTTCCGAAGATGCCAACGCCTCCGTTGATATAAAGGCGCACATCAGATCATCCAGTCTCGGTGATGAAATAAATTCTCCGTTCTGCCCCCATATGCATCCCTGCTGCCTGTTATATACAAAGATATCACAGCCGAGAATCCTGTCGGCGTCCGTTCCTGCCGCTGAGGCTATTTCATCCATATATTTTCCCTGTTCTCCATCCGCACCGTATAGCGGAAGCATGTCATTTTGAGGATTATATTTATATCCCTCGTTCAAGTCACGGTTCATGTGAATTGCAAGATTCGGAATTACCAGTGCATCCCTGTCAAGATTAACATTAATGCTCTTAATATGTGTATTTTCTTCATATATTACCCTTCCGGCAAGAGACAGCGGCCTGTCAAGCCATGATGACATAATCATTCCGCCATATTTTTCCGTATTCAGAAGAACATACTTTCCATCCCGTAATATTTCCGGATTCTCCTTTACTTTAAATGCAGGCGAATCATTATGTGATGCCACTATTCTGAAATTATTACATTCATCCTCCGGAACAGTAAATGCAATGATTGCACTACCGTTTCTGATAACATAATATCTGCCTCCGGGATGTATGTCCCATGTCATTTTTTCACTGAGTTCCTTAAACCCTGCTTTTTTATAAATCCGTGCCATATTGTCCGTTGCATGGAACGGCGACGGACTTTTTTGTATATAATCAGCAATTTTTTCCGCTATCATATCTGCCTCCTGAAATTTCATAATAAATATAGTATATATTTTTTTCGGAACAAATGCTATAATAACTTGAAAATCAGAAATCGAGGTCATGTTATGAAGCTTGGACGTAATGATGCATGCTGGTGCGGAAGCGGATTAAAATATAAAAAATGTCATGAAGCATTTGACGGACGTCTGGAAATCCTCAGGCAGTCCGGCAACACGGTTCCTTCCGTATCACTGATAAAAACACCTTCCCAGGTTGAAGGTATAAGACGGAGTGCAGCCGTAAATATGGCAGTGCTTGACTATGTCGGGGAGCATATCCGTGAGGGAATCACAACGGCTGAAATTAATGAATGGGTCGAGGCAGAAACCCGAAAGTACGGAGCTGTTCCTGCACCCCTCAACTATAAAGGATTTACGAAGAGCGTATGTACATCAGTCAATGATGTCGTATGCCATGGAATCCCCAATGAGAATACCATTCTTAAATCAGGAGACATAATCAATGTGGACTGTTCAACCATATTAGACGGATATTTTTCCGATTCTTCACGAATGTACTGTATAGGAAATGTATCTGACGATAAAAGACGTCTTGTTGAAATTGCAAAGGAAAGTCTTGAAGTCGGACTTAAAGCCGTACGTCCGTGGGGACATCTCGGCGACATGGCAGAGGCAATCCACACATTCATTACCCGCAACGGCTATTCCGTGGTAAGGGAAATCGGAGGACACGGTGTCGGCCTTGAGTTCCATGAGGAGCCATGGGTAGGTTATACGGGCAGTGCAGGCACCGGCATGATAACAGCTCCGGGAATGGTGTTTACCATTGAACCCATGATAAATATGGGGGAACCGGACATCGTAATTGATGATGATGACGGATGGACGGTATATACTGATGACGGTATGCCGTCAGCACAATGGGAAATACAGATACTTGTAACGGAAAACGGTACTGAAATCCTGTGCCGGTAAAAAACACGGTATGAAGCCTGTCTCCTGCAGAATCAGGCTTCATACCGTATTACCTCTGAATATACTGTTCACCGCTGCTTCGTATTCGATGCAGCTTTGAGTTTTTCTTATCATACGTATCACCTTTTCGGGATGTTCAAAATTTACTGAAAAATAAAACCATAATTCTTTCATTTTAAACAGCACGTCCCTGTCACCGGACATTATGCTTCTGTATCCCGTATATATCTCTTTTATGAAATTCTTCATTACAGCCAGGCTGCCAGGCTCTTTTCCCTGAATTTCTCCGAACAGCCCGGGATTTCTTATAATTCCCCTGCCGCACATAATTTTACCGGCTTCCGGAAAACGGCTGACATTATCCCGGTAATCCTGAACAGTTTTAATGTCACCATTGAAGCACAATGAGTGTCTGCTTATGTCCAATGCCTTGCGGAAATCATCATATCTTATTGTCCCTTCATAAAAATCCTTACGGCACCTTGAATGCACTATCAGCTCGGTAAGAGGATATTCATTATATATTTCAAGTATTTTTTCCCAGTCTTCCGAATTGTCCAGTCCGGTTCTTGTCTTAATTGATATACCGATATCCGATTTGGAATATATTTCATCCAGAAATCTGTTAAGTCCGGTCAGGTTTCCCAACATTCCGGCACCGCGGTTTTTGGCAACCACCGTTCCGGACGGGCAGCCGAGATTAAGATTTACTTCTTCATAACCGTAATATTCCCTGAGGCGGTGTGCCATGTATACAAAGTCATCACTTTTATTGGTAAGAATCTGTGGCACGGTATTCATTCCCTTATTATGCTCCGGCAGTATGTCATTTTTTTCCCTGGCACTGAACTTCCTGCCTGTTAAAAAGGGAGTAAAATACCTGTCAGAACCACCGTAATAATGGTGAAATGCATTTCTGAACACATATCCGGTCACTGACTCCATTGGTGCAAGATACAGCTTCAATTCCGTTCACCCGACTTTTTTATAATATCCGTAATCTCACGCAATTCATCCGTTTCCATATGTGTATATCCCGCAAGTTCATCTTCTGAGGGTGTGTATCCGTTCTGCTCCGTAAGAAACTTTATGGCCTCATTAACAAGATTAACCTTGCCGGCAATTATCTCTTCACCGTCTTCCTCTCCGGTAATCACGGATATGTAATTCTTCATTGCCCCGCTTACGGCTTCTTCCAGTTCTTTTTCCACGTCAGCGGGAAGCCTGCTGCCGCATAATTCCTTCAGTCTGATAAAAAGTGCAAGGTTTCCCTCCTGAATCACGTCTTCAAGATTATCCGTTCCGTGTAAAAGCTTCTCGGCCATGTCAACAACCCTTTTCAGCCAGGCTGATGCTATAATGCGTACGGCATTTTCATCTCCCGTAAGGAGCTTCACATATTCAGTCCGTATTTCTTCACCGCCACTGCATCCGAGGGCTTCTATATCATTCATATACATACGGAATACTGCCGATTTCTCCGAAGCCGTTTCCTGAATTTCTGTTTTCTCCTGCTCTGCGGCGGTATCAGACATATCATCATGATTCTCTGACATATATTTTATTACAAGCTCCTCCTGCTCAGGAGTAAGCTCCATATCCCTGAAATATAAGAGTATTTCTTCCCTTTTAAGCGGTTCTCCTGAAGTTCTTACTATCTCCGATACCTCTTTAAGTGTTTCTAAAAATGTATTTCTGTCCGTCATATAAATCTCCTGTCCGTTTTCCCGTATTATCTTGAAACAAGCGTCATCTTTTTCCACTTTCCCGATTTCCATCTGAGAAACATTCCTGCTGCCCTTACACATTCATCCATGGTAAGTCCTATATATGCGCCTGTTACCATAAGATTTAGTTTTATTCCGAATACATATGTTCCGCCTACGGCAAACATAAACATGAACACTGCCGCTATTACCGCCGGAAATACGGCATCACCCGCAGTTTTAAGGGCATTTCCGTAAACAAGGTTACTTACCCTTCCCGCTTCAAGCACAATGTCTATCGCAAGCAGTTTTCCAACAAGTGAAATCATTGCCGGATCATCGGTAAATATTCTTATCAGAAATCCCGAGCATATTGCAAAAAGTGCTTCTATCGCAATGGCAACGGCTATTCCGGTAAGTGCTGCCTTATTGGTTTTCCTGTCACATTCATCATATCTGCCTTCACCTATTCTCCATCCCGTCATTATGGCATTAGCCTGTGCCAGTGCTGAACCTGCAGCAAATGAAAAATTGGTTATCTGTGTTGCATACGACCTTGCCGTCACGTTAATTCCTTCCGCATCCATCTGATTAAGGAACTTGAATACAATGGTAATTGCAACATTATACAGTATGGATTCCATGGCAGACGGAAGTCCTATTTTTACAATCTGTCCTATTATTTTACCGCCCGTGAGCCTGTTTTCATCTTCTTCCGCCTTTATTAGAAAATGCGATTCCAGCATTACAATGACAAGATTGACAATCCTTGAAATAACTGTGGCATAAGCAACCCCTTTAACTCCCCAGCCGCAGCCGTACAGAAATACCGCATTAAGTATAAGATTAATTACGTTGCCGATAACGGTTGCAATAAGCGGCTGCTTCGTATATCCGAACGAGCGCAGGTATCCTGAAAAAACAGGTATAAGTGCATTCAGCACGGCTCCGCCGCCGACTATTTTCATGTAATCCATTGCCGGCTTTTTAAGTGCATCGGCAACACCCACAACGTTAAGTATTCCATCTGCAAAAAAGTACATTACCGCAGACAGCACGGTTCCCAGTATAAGATTAAAAATAATTCCAATCTGTCTCGCCTGATATGCAATTCCCGGTTTATCTGCCCCGATATACTGTGTCATTACCGCCGTCATTCCCGACGTAACAATGGAGAACATAATAATAAACATACCTATGTATGTATTGGATGTTCCCACTGCTCCCACAACCCGGTCACTGACTGACGAAAGCATCAGCGTATCTACCATTCCGGCAAGCATATATAATATTGTTTCAAGACATATCGGAATAAATAATTGTTTAAGTGTCTTCTCCCTTGCCTCCATAGTCTGTTACCTCCGGTTTACATACGTCATTCCCGTCTCTCACCGGGAAGATACTGTCACATATACCATTACCGCCACAAGCATGACGGCTAAAATTACGGACATAAACTTTAATGCTTTCTTTTTTCTGCGTGATTCACACTCATAATAAACCGCAAGAGGATCCTCATGCGATTTTACACGTATATAAAAATCCTCAAGCCACTCCTCATCGCCTCTGCTGCACATGTTTTTCTCCGTACATCCCGGGTCATGAGCAATCCGGTTCCTGACCCATCGGTAATGCTTAAGCTGTTTTAAATCTTCTGTCCAGCCTTCCGTATAATAAGAACCGTCAGTGATTCTTTTCATGCTTTCTATGTACGCCGACAGACCGTTTCTGTAACCATACACGTCACTGCACAACCTGTCAAGCTTCTTGTATGAGTCCATAAATCCCATGTATATATCTCCTGTCCGACATTTATATATACAATATACATTTCTTTTCAGCCTTATGCAACCGGTATGCTTGACAAAAGTTATAAAAAAGTTATACTGTTAGCAGTGACTAACTATAATTTTCAGTATCTTATCTGCATATACTGACTGCACAAGGAGGATTGCCTGATGACATTTTTATACGGAATACTTATACCGTTTGCCGGTACCGTACCAATGTCATTAAGTTAGCTTATAATCAATAAGTTCACGTGATGGATTTTTATTA
>CAYONC010000014.1:0-31580 GCA_964405265.1 uncultured Butyrivibrio sp. | reverse complement strand
TATTCTTAAGCGGTAAATAGTCAAAAGGTTGCGTTGAAGAAATACTTCGATAATGATTTTTATCTTTAAAAAGCTCTTTGACAGCATTTGTTTTCTTTCTTGTAAGCTTTAAAGAAATATCTAGGTCAAAACTGTTCGTATCTGGCAAATCCAACCCTTTTATAATACCATTAATCCCATCTTTAACACGAATAAGAAAGAACCATCCTTTTTCTTGAATGTGAGCCATACTGTTAAAAGACTCATATCCTCGATCTGCTATTACAAGTGCTTTAGCTATTTTTGAACGGTCTACCATTTCCTGTAACGCTTTATGTTCATTTGCTTCTTTCGATTTCTGAATAATAACATCAGGATAAATATGATGACTTATATCATACAGTGCGTTGATATGCAGAAGATTATAAGCTTTTCGATTATTTGTTTCAGAATAAAATGATGCCAAATCCTCTGGATTGGTAGGAATCTGTACATCAGAACCATCAACAGCTATTATGGGCATATTTTCCGTAAATTCTGTCATAAGCTTATGTGAAAAACCAGAAAATATAGATTCAAAAGCCTCTGGTCTTATCTTGTTTCTTTGCTGAATAAAAGCAGAAGCAGTTGGTGTATCTGCAGAAGCATCAAATAGATCTAATAACTCATTAGTAAGACTTCCGCTTCCCATTCCAATGATTCCAGCCAAAACTTTCTCCATAGATAGTTTTCGCTTACGAGTAAAATCATTGTCAGGATTAAAACAATAGTCCTGTGGATTATCAGCAACATTCTTAATCTCGGTCAACAAAAGTTTTTTTACATGTTCAGATTTCATGTGTTTTCTCCTTGCAATCAATTTTTTCTTAACTACAAGGGGCGCTCTCGCTACTTCTTTAATTAATCAGTAGCGAGAGCACCCGCACACATTTCTGCTTTTGTCAACTGTTTTTTATAAAAAAAGACCCCTATACCCTTTAATTGGTATAGAGATCTCATTTCATCAGCTTAACTTAATGACATTGATCGTATGATGCGGCTTCTTTTTTGATGTCATGGCATGACAATAAATGTCTCTTGATTTTATCCGCAAAAGAAAGCATAATATAAATTAACATGTGATATGTGAGGATTTGAAATGGACTTTTTCAGCGTAGTAACCATGCTTGGAGGACTTGCACTTTTTCTTTTTGGAATGAATTCCATGGGTGACGGATTATCGAAGCTGTCAGGCGGTAAAATGGAGAAAATTCTTGAAAAGCTTACATCCAACAGGATTAAGGCGGTGCTGTTAGGCGCGGGCGTTACGGCAGTTATACAGAGCTCATCTGCAACAACGGTTATGGTTGTAGGCTTTGTAAATTCGGGAATAATGAAGCTTAGACAGGCAGTGGGAATTATATTTGGAGCCAACATCGGTACAACCGTTACCTCGTGGATACTCAGTCTGTCAGGACTCTCAGACGGCAGCTTTGTCGTAAGACTGTTCAAACCCTCAACCTTTGCACCTGTTCTTGCTTTTATCGGAATAATACTCATTATGTTTACGAAGAAAGACAGGAAGAAGGATATAGGAACAATATTTGTCAGCTTTGCCATACTTATGACCGGTATGGACATTATGAGCGGAGCAGTTGCGGATTTAAGATATAATGAAACCTTTACGGGGCTTTTTACAATGTTCTCCAATCCTGTATTAGGGCTTTTGGCAGGAGCACTGCTTACCGCGGCAATACAGAGCTCATCCGCTTCGGTCGGAATACTACAGTCACTGTGTGTGACGGGGGCGATAACATATGGAAGTGCACTTCCGATAATCCTTGGACAGAATATAGGAACCTGCGTAACGGCATTGATTTCCTCGGTGGGTGCAGACAGAAATGCCAAAAGGGCAGCTTTTGTGCATCTGTATTTTAATGTAATCGGAACTCTTACCTTTATGGCACTGTTTTATGGTTTAAATGCCGTTGTGGGCTTTGATTTTCTTAATGATGCGGCTAACGGCTTTGGAATAGCAGTGGTTCATACCGTTTTCAATGTCTTTGCGACCGTGACTCTTCTGCCTTTTGCCGGTGCACTTGAGAAGTTAGCTACAATTACAATAAGGGATAAGAAGAACGAGACTGCGGCAGAAAGCGAATTCAGACTGCTTGACCCGCGTTTCCTTGACCGACCGGCATTTGCGGTTGAGCTTGGAAGAAAAACCATATGCAATATGGCAAAGGTTGTAAGAAAATCAATGGAAGCTGCCCTTGAACTGTTCAATGAATATGATGATGTCAAGGCAGGGAAAATTGCAGAACTTGAGAATCTTGTGGACGGATATGAAGATGAGCTTGGAGACTATCTTGTGAAATTAAGTTCTAAAAATCTCAGCGAATCCGATTCCGATTCCGTATACAAAATGCTTCACTGCATAGGGGATTTGGAGAGAATTTCAGACCATTCGCTTAATATAATGCAGGCTGCACAGGAGATGAACAGTAAAAAAATCTCGTTCTCCAATGAGGCAAAAGAAGAGCTTGAGGTATTTTTTAATGCCGTAAGGAGAGTGCTCGGATATGCCGTGGACGGTCTGATACATGATGATAAGGACAGTGCCGTAATGGTTGAACCGCTTGAGGAGGTCATAGACATTATTAACGACGGCATAATGGACAGGCACGTAAAACGGCTGAGCCGGGGACAGTGTACGATAGAACTGGGCTTTATACTGTCGGACATTACCAATAATCTTGAACGTGTTGCGGATCATTGTTCCAATATTGCCGTGTGCGAGCTTCAAATGGGGATGCATGCGTTTGAGGCACATGACTATGTAGTCAGAATGAAGCAGGAAGACTGCGGATATAAGGAGAGATATAACAGATTTATTGAAGAATACCGTTTACCGTAATGAAACGGAATTACAGTGGTTTCACTGTAATTCCGTTTATTTCTATATTGTCATTAACCTCTATCATCAGATAGGTTGTTCCGTCAATACATCTTGTTTCAATAAGATCCGTACGATCCGGAGAAACACGGATTGTTATGTCGGGTGTCTTAACCTCAAGATTGCGTGAAGCGGCGACATTTGCTGCCATAAATCCCGTACTGCTGCCTGCAGTGTTGTCATAACGGTCGTCAAAGCTGTTAATGCATGAATTGTCGGCACCGCTGGCTTCAAGAAGCCGTTTTACGTCTGCCTTGTCAAGTACTGCCGGTTCGGGCTCTTCCTTATGCTCGTCAATGAAAGCATTAAGATTCTCCTGAAGCTTTATTACGGTCTCAAAATTACACTCTTCGCCTAAAACTTCAGTAACAATCTCAGAAAATGTGTCTTTCTGATTTTTAAAGGTCATAGGCGGAACGCATCCCAGAACACCGTCTATAAATTCTGACTGAACGGTCTCACTGTTCCTGCTGAAATACAAAACACCATGAATATCCGAATTTCTGTCATTAAAAGCAGGAAACAGGAATGCATGCTCGGGCTTTTCAACAATCCAGTCCCTGATTCTGTTTTCAAAGGAATTGGTGCCGGCATTGTAGCACAGCCCCTCCTTTGAGAGGTTAACAGGACAGATTGTACACAGAATATGTTCATATACATAATCGGAGGAATCATCCAATTCCGTGCCGTCGGATGACCTTCCCGGCACATCGTATGAAGCATCAGTCAGAAGAATGAGATAATTTTCCCCGTATGCATAATTATTAATGATTTTGTTATAAAATAATTCAAGAAGCTCATCATCCTTAAGATGGCTGTCCCTGAGCCTGAGCAGAAAATCCTGCGTGCCGCCTTCAGACTCCGTTTCAAGCGGGAACTCCATATTCATGAGATTTTTGCCGAGAGTTCCGGAGAGTGAGGCACGAAATAATGAAAAGTATTTAAAAACTTCTTCCTCCGGAAGTGACAGAAATGCTTCCCTGAAAGTGGTTATTTTGTTCTTGCAGCCGTCAACATAACATCCGCATATACGGCTTATGCAGCATTTTTCATTGGTAAAAAGCTTTTTGATTTCAGATATTTCTTTTTTATTCATTATTTTTTTCCTGTTCGTATTTGATATTTATAAAGTATAAATCAAACGCACTTTAATTGCAATGAAAATACTTTTTTAGTATAATTAACACATATTTATCCGCAGGGGGCAGAATACCATGGAAGAACACAGGGTAAAACCCGTTATTATAATATTTCTTGCAGTGTGTGCCATTGCAGGAGCCGTTTTTATGTTTTACGGCAGTATTGCCGCATTTGTAAGAGGCGAAGGTGAATGGGACGATTTAATCAGCATTACCGGGGCGGCTGTATTTATAATGGTAGGAATATCAGCCGTATTAATTGAAGGAAAGGCCGGAAAACGCCGCATGGAACTTATGTCACACAGACATACGAAGACTAAGGAAATACTTGATTCTGTTGCCGGACAGGGACACAGAATAACGGAATGTGCGGGAGAACTTGCAGCCTCACTGGCCGGAGTCAATGCCGGAATCGGCAGAATACTTGAGATTCTTTCCGTTATGGAAGAAACGGAAAAAAATAATGCCTGCACCGTTAACGAACAGACTTCACATATATCGGGAATAAGAAGGAATATTGCGAAAGCGGGCGGAAAAGCCGGAACAATGGAAGAGACTGTTAAAGAGACACTCAGACTTGTTGATATGGGAAGTGATAATGTCAGAAAGATGAAGAATGTTGCGGAACGGGTATCTGACTCCGGAATAAGGATAAAAACGACGCTCAGCGGGCATTCCGATTACGCAGGGAGAATAAAAGAGCTTGCAGGAAGATTGGGAAAAAACATTTCCCGGATAAATCTTAATGCAATGAATATTTCCGTGGAATCGGCAAGAAGCGGACATGGCGGCAGGGGTTTTATGGTAACGGCAGATAAAATCAGGGAACTTTCGGATGAAGCGGCAGGAAGCATAGCACAAATTGAGGAATATATTGCACAGCTGGAGTACCAGTCCGAAATGTCTGAGAAATATCTGAACGGGATGCACGGACATATAGAAGATGAAAAACAGCTTCTGAATGAAACGGCAGATAATTATGAAAGATTAAGTGAGGGCTTTAATGACCTGTTTGAAAGCCTTTCAATGACTGAAAAAGAGCTCTTGCACATGGAAAAGTCAGGGGAAGTACTGCTTGAAAATATCAGCACATATATGACATCGGCAGTTAATATGAATTCAGACATCAGAAAACTGTCTGAAACCGGGGAAACCCTGTTGAAGGAAACGGAGGCAATGACATCCTCCGTGCGGGAACTGGAAGAAAAAACAAAAGAAATTGAGAAACAGTTATGAGAGTAAGGATACCGGATTATTATGAAAATTTTAAGTGTATAGCGTCGGAATGTACGGATACCTGCTGTGCAGGCTGGCAGGTTGACGTGGATGATGCATCCTATGAATATTATAAAACGGTTAAGGGCCAGATTGGAGAACGTCTTAAATCCGTTATGAGAGAAGGAAAAAAGGGAGAAGAAGGGCGGTTTGAAATAAGACCGGATGGCAGATGTCCGTTTCTTAATGCAGATAATCTGTGCGATTTGTATGCAGAATTAGGAGAGGAGGCTCTGTGCGTGACCTGTGACAGATATCCAAGATATACGGAAGAATTCGGGAACCTTAAAGAAACGGGAATAGCCCTGTCATGCAAAACTGCCGCAGAACTGATTCTTAAGGAAAACAGAACACCATCATTTAAGGAATATGAAGACAGCGGGCTTCACCCGTCGCTTAACAGCATTGATGCAGACTTGTTTTATGCTCTTGCAGAGGCAAGGGGAAAAGCTTTTGGAATCGTTGCGGACAGAAACAGGAGCATATGGGACAGGATGACGCTTTTAATGTATTATGCCGCTGATTTACAGGAGAAAATTAAAAAACCGGCGGATATGCGGAAGGTAACGGAGAAATATACCGCAGAGTACATGAATGACTGTATCAGTGCCGTTCATGAAGAAAAAACGGCACCGTCGGATATTGCCGACGGATATAAAAAAATATTCTATGCATATTTAAAACAGGTGATAATAAAGAGAGAATGGCCGGTAATGATAGACATGCTTTATGAAAGTATGTACAATGGTGATTTTGAAAGCGTGATGAAAGGTTTCCTGACATATAATGCGGACTGCGAATATGAATATGAAAACATCATAACATATTTTATATACAGATATTTTATGAAAGGTGTCTTTGACAGAGACGTTATTACCAAGGTTAAAATGGGAATCATAAGCACGCTTGTCATATGCCAGTGTGATGCAGGCGTGTGGAACGGAAACGGAAAGACACTGGATTTTGAAAGCCGGATTGACATAGCGCATCTGTATTCAAGGGAGGTTGAACATTCAGAAGAAAATTTTAACGGCTTATGCAGGATTTTCTCAAAGAAGAGAAGCTTCATACCTAAAAAAATCGTGAATCTGCTTCAATATAACAATATGTAATATGATAACAGCCGTCCGGAGCATATGTTCCTGACGGCTGTTGTTTACTTTAATAATCTGAATTTATCTGCAAGCTTTATGATTTTTGTACCCATCGGAAATTCACGAAGCTCTTCTCTCGTAAGTCCTTTAAATACGAATATGAAGAAAAAGTATACTATTACACCGATTAGAATGAGAAATACGGTAATGATGGCATTTACGACGTATCCTGACGGCAGCAGTCTGTCTGATGCCAGATTCAGCAGATATATCACTATCCACATGATTACTGATGCACCGGCAGGAACAAGGAACGTGGTAAGAATCTCCTGACGGTAATGCAGACGGCTTATGGCTATCCAGTTAAGTATGCATATTACGAGAGGATAGGTTATGTTGCCTATTACGAGTGCGAAAGCTCCTAAACCTGTAAATTTCAGAAGGACAATCATTAACACAACGTGAATTGCAAGTGACACTGATGCATGAATAACGGGTGCCCTCATTTTATCCATGCCCTGAAGGGCGGCATTGGTTGCCGTGGATAAAGCATAAAAAACAACGGCTATTGAACCGAACAACAGCATCTTACCGGATATGACCGTTTCGGTTGTCGGAAAGAGAAGTATCATTATACGCGTAGAAAGTGCGGAAAGGCCCATTGCACAAGGAAATGCAATAATCATGTTGAATTTTATGGTTGACGCAAGCCTCTCTTTAAATTCATACAGTTTTCCAAGCGTAAAAAGGGAAACCAGTGTAGGTATCATGGATGATGCAAGTGCGGAAGAGATTGCATTGGGTACATTAACCATTAAACGGTATTTTGAACTGTATATTCCGTAGAGGACAGACTTTGCTTCTCCTTCATACATATTGCCGAACATAAAACCATCTATTACACCGATTGCTTGATAGACCGTCTGGCTGAGTATTATTGGAATTATGGTGTAAAAAAGTGATTTTACGATTTCGGGAGTGGTAAGGGTAAGCCCTGTTGTATCGTGACTTATGTGCTTCATCATACGGGGTTTATAAATTGTATACAGGAAAATCAGAAAGCAGACACTTGAAACTGCTCCGAAAAGTGTTCCGAGTGTTCCGCCGGCCGCACCCCACCTTGCTTTATCGTTGCCGGAGGTAAATATATGGACAAAAATAAATGCGGCAGCAATACTTACAACGGCATTTACAATCTGTTCAATAAGCTGTGATACAGCGGTAGGCATCATCGTTGAACGGCTCTGGAAAAAACCGCGGAGAGTACCGGCTATTGCAACAAGAAGTATTGTGGGTGCAAGCATGCGGAGAGGAGTTCTGACACCGGCGTAGCCGGACAGGTTCTCGATAAGACCTGCACCGAAAAATATGAGAAGCATCATTATCGTACCGGATACGATGGAAAAAACCATGGAAAAATATAAAATCTTCATGCCGTTTTTGTATTCTCTTCGTGCGAATCTGCCTGACAGAAGCTTAGATACCGCAAGGGGCATGCTGTATGAAGAAAGAATGAGTGCAATGGAGTATATCTCAAATGCAAAGCTGTAAAGTGCGTTGCCCTCATCACCTATTGCAGCAGACATGGGGCTCCTGTACAGCATACCGATGATTCTTGAAATTACGGAAGCTGCCGCAAGAATTGAGCCCTGTTTTATTATGTTGTTGCCGGAATTGTTGCTTTTAGCCAATTTTTTTTCTCCTGAATAAATAATCATATTTACTATAACCTTAGTATTGCTTTTTTTCAATCAAAAAAATAATTTATTGATTTATATTGTATAAATTACTATAATTAGTAGAGTATAGGAATCAGGTCAGTAAATCAGAAGGAGATTACCAATGAATAATCCGGGT
Organism: uncultured Butyrivibrio sp.; assembly: GCA_964405265.1. Taxonomy (GTDB): domain Bacteria; phylum Bacillota; class Clostridia; order Lachnospirales; family Lachnospiraceae; genus Eshraghiella. Next base: position 23,301 of record CAYONC010000014.1, on the reverse strand, counting down.
TATGACGAAAAGGGCAGTTATCCCAATAACGGAAGCAGGCGGGATAACGGCGGAAGCAACAATAACAACAATAATAAAAAAGGACCTAAGTTTAACCAGGTTCTGGTAGTGATTATAGCAGCATTAATCATTACTTATTTCGGTGCGACATTCTTAAAAAGCTGTGTACGCAATGCCACATCCAAGGAAATAAGCTATACAAGATTTCTTGAACTTATAGAGGAAAAGGCAATAGAATCCGTTGAATATACATCCGACACGATAATTATAATACCTAAAGAACAGCCGCAGAGCGGCATCACCGTAGAGTATTATACGGGATATATATATGATGAGGAAGTCTTTAAAACCCTTAAGGCAGAAGGAATAGAGATGTCTGCAAGAATAGAAGACAAGGGTTCGTCCATAATGGATTTCATTCTTGTATACATTCTTCCGTTTGTGCTTATATATTTCCTGCTTGGCTTTGTAATGAGAAAAATTGCAAAAAGCGGCGGCATGATGGGCGTCGGCAAGAGTAATGCCAAGGTATATATGGAACAGAAGACCGGAGTAACCTTTAAGGATGTGGCAGGACAGGACGAAGCGAAGGAATCCGTTAAGGAGATAGTTGATTTTTTGCATAATCCTTCAAAGTATGTTGCAATAGGTGCCAAACTTCCGAAGGGGGCACTGCTTGTCGGACCTCCGGGAACGGGTAAGACACTTCTTGCGAAGGCAGTTGCCGGAGAAGCGGGAGTTCCGTTCTTTTCACTTTCAGGCTCTGATTTTGTTGAAATGTTTGTAGGTGTGGGTGCGTCAAGGGTAAGAGACCTTTTTAAGCAGGCACAGCAGTCTGCACCGTGTATTATATTTATAGATGAAATAGATGCCATAGGAAAAAGCAGGGATTCCAGGTTTGGCGGAAATGATGAGAGGGAACAGACACTCAACCAGCTTCTTGCTGAGATGGACGGTTTTGATTCATCCAAGGGTGTTCTCATACTTGCCGCAACCAACAGACCTGAGGTGCTTGACAAGGCATTGTTAAGACCGGGCAGATTTGACAGACGTATTATTGTTGATAAACCGGATTTGAAGGGAAGAATTGAGACGCTGCGCGTACATTCCAAGGATGTGCTGATGGATGATACGGTTGACCTTGAGGCGATTGCACTTGCAACTGCCGGAGCAGTCGGTTCCGATCTTGCCAATATAATCAATGAGGCTGCAATTAATGCCGTGAAGAATAAAAGGAAAGCCGTTACACAGGCTGACCTGTTTGAATCGGTAGAAGTGGTGATTGCAGGAAAAGAGAAAAAAGACCGCATACTCGGCAGCGAAGAGAAGAAGATGGTGGCATACCATGAGGTGGGACACGCACTTGTTACGGCACTTACCAAAAATACCGAACCGGTGCAGAAAATAACGATAGTACCGAGAACCATGGGTTCTCTTGGATATACGATGCAGGTCCCGGAGGAAGAAAAATACCTCTATAAGAAAACCGAGCTTGAATCGAGAATACTCACGCTGTTAGGGGGACGTGCTGCAGAGGAAATTATTTTTGACACCGTTACAACGGGAGCTGCCAACGATATTGAGAGGGCAACCAAAATAGCAAGAACCATGATAAGCCAGTATGGTATGTCGGATAATCTCGGACCCGTAAGCTATGAAACCGTGGAGAGCAAATACCTTGACGGACATACGTCTCTTAACTGCTCGGAAAAAACGGCAGCGGCGGTTGATGAAGAAGTAACCGTAATGATTAAGAAATTTTATGAGAATACGAAGAAGATTTTACGGGAAAATACGAAAACGCTCCATAAAGTTGCGGAATATCTTCTGGAAAAAGAAAGCATTACGGGAAAAGAATTTATGGATATAGTTAATTCAATGAAAGAAGAAAGCAGTAATGATTGATTTGCACCTTCATCTTGACGGGTCATTAAGACCGGAAACGGTCCGTGAACTGCTTGATAAGAGAAATATTAATAGATTTACATCTATTAGTGAGCTGGAGACTGCCATGCGTGTATCCTCTCAATGCAGAAATCTTAATGAATATCTCAAATGCTTTGACATTCCGTTATCGGTCATGCAGAGAACAGATGAAATAGTACGATGTGCATTGGAATTAGGAAAATGTCTGGCAGAAAAAAAGATTACTTATGGCGAGATACGCTTTGCACCTGCACTTTCGACAAAGGAAGGACTTACGGTTGAAGCGGTTACGGAAGCGGTAGCTGAAGGAATAGTGCAGGCAGAAAAGGCAGCAGGCATAAAACTGGAACTTATTCTGTGCTGTATGAGAGGTGCTTCCGATAAAGACAATCTTTCGGTTGTAAGATGTGCGGCAAAATATTACGGCAGAAAAGTATGTGCCATAGACCTTGCGGGGGCAGAAGGCCTTTATCCGACGGATATGTATGAAGAAATCTTTAAGGAAGCCCGGAAGTACGATATACCGTTTACGGTTCACGCAGGCGAAGCGGCAGGACCTGAGAGTATATGGAAGGCGCTTTCTTTTGGTGCATCAAGAATAGGGCATGGAATAAGATGTGCGGAAGATAAGAAACTCATGGAATATCTGGCAGCTAAGGAAATTCCCATTGAAGTATGTCCTACAAGCAACATGCAGACAGGCGTGTATGCGTCGTATGAGGAATATCCCCTGAAAACGCTTCTTGATAATGGCATAATGGCAACGCTGAATACGGATAACATGACGGTAAGCGGTACTGATAAGGAAAAAGAAATGCGTCTGTGCACTGACAGGCTCGGGCTCAGTACGGAGGATATAAACAAGATGGAAAGGTATTCCGAAAAGGCGGCTTTTAATTACAGGTAAGGAGAATGTTGTGTACGACGGTTTTTTTGACATAGAAAAAGAACTTAAGAAGCTTCCTGACAGACCGGGAGTATACATAATGCATGATTCTTCGGATGAAATAATCTATGTAGGGAAGGCTGTTAATTTAAAAAACAGGGTAAAACAGTATTTTCAGTCTTCAAGAAATCACAGCTCCAAGATAAGGCAGATGGTATCCAACGTACAGAGATTTGAATATATAATAACCGATTCGGAGCTTGAGGCGCTTGTGCTTGAGTGCAATCTCATAAAGCTCCACAGACCGAGATATAATACCATGCTGAAGGATGACAAGACCTATCCGTTCATCAAAATAACGATGGGAGAAAAGTATCCGAGAATTGTCGCCGACAGGGAGATGAAAAAGGACAAAAGCCGGTATTTTGGACCGTATACAAGCAAAAAAGCCGTGAATGACATTATAGAGCTTTTGAACAGGACGTATGGGTTAAGAACCTGCAGACGCAGTCTGCCGAGAGATATAGGCAGGGAAAGACCGTGTCTTAATTACCATATCGGTAAGTGCAGCGGAGCATGTCAGGGATATGTGTCAGAGGAAGAATACGGAAATGCCGTAAGCCGTGCGGTGGAATTCCTTGAAGGAAAATATAACGGCATAACGTCTGAACTTAAAAAACTTATGTATGAGGCATCTGAAAAGCTTGATTATGAGAAAGCCGCCGAGTACAGGGACATGCTTGAAAGCGTTAAGTATATATCACAGAAGCAGAAAATAACAAGCAGCGATATGCAGGACCGTGACATTATTGCGGCAGCAGCGGACCATAAAGACTGTGTTGTACAGGTTTTTTTCGTGCGCGGCGGCAGAATGGTAGGAAGAGAACATTATTACATGGTTCTCACCGGAGAAGAAACGGTGGGAGACATAATAGGAAATTTTATTAAGCAATACTATCTTGGAACTCCGTATATACCTCACAGTATAATGCTTCAGGAGGAACCGGAGGATGTATGTCTTCTTGCAGAATGGTTATCAGAAAAAACGGGACATTCCGTAAGATTTGAAATTCCCAAAAGAGGACAGAAAGAAAAGCTTGTTGAGCTTGCCGGACAGAATGCACTCATGGTTCTGAACAGGGACCGGGATAAAATTCTCAAAGAAGAGGCAAGGACAACGGGAGCGGTAAGAGAAATAGAGCAGCTTACAGGACTGAAGGACATACACAGAATGGAGGCATTTGACATTTCCAACATAAGCGGAACACTGCCTGTCGGTTCTATGGTAGTATTTACCGACGGCAGTCCGCGAAGGAATGATTACCGTAAATTCAGAATTAAGACCGTGCAGGGACCTGATGATTATGCTTCCATGCGGGAGGTTCTTACAAGAAGGCTTACACATACGGGAGATACAGGCTTTGATGCCAGACCGGATCTTATTATGATGGATGGCGGAAAAGGACAGGTTAATGTTGCACTTGAGGTAATGGAGGAACTTAATCTTGACATTCCGGTATGCGGAATGGTTAAGGACGATAATCACAGGACAAGGGCACTGTGGTATAATGGACGGGAGACGGATATTGACACCCGCAGTGAAGCCTTTAAGCTTATAACAAGGATTCAGGATGAAGCCCACAGATTTGCCGTTGAATTTCATAGAAATTTAAGAAACAGCGGGCAGGTGAAATCAATACTGGATGAGATTGAAGGCATAGGACCTGCAAGACGCAGGGGGCTTATGCGGTATTTTAAAAATATTGAAGCAGTAAAAAATGCAGATGTCAGGGAGCTTGAAAAAGCTCCGTCAATGAACAGACGGTCTGCAGAAAAAGTATATCAATTTTTTCATTCTAAGTAGGAAAGGGGCATATGCATGAGCGAAGAACTGAAGGTTGAAAAAATAATAGAAAAAATGGATTTGAAGGTTATAACACCGGACATAGACATTTCCATGAAGAAGGTAACCGTCCCCGATATCAACAGGCCGGCTCTCCAGCTTGCAGGATTTTTTGACCATTTTGACAATGAAAGGGTCCAGATTATAGGAAGGGTGGAGGCTGCCTACATTGCACAGATGGAAGACGAAGTAAAAAAGGACCGCTATGACAGACTTCTGTCATATAATATTCCATGCATAATATATTGCAGAAATGAGAATCCTGATGAATATATGCTGGAAGCAGCAAGAAAGTACAAAATACCTCTTCTGCAGTCATCACAGGTAACATCATCCTTTGAGGCGGAAATCATCAGATGGATGAAAGTTCAGCTCGCACCTACGATATCCATACACGGAGTGCTGGTGGACGTATATGGTGAAGGCGTACTGATAACGGGTGAGAGCGGAATAGGAAAGAGTGAGGCGGCTCTTGAACTGATAAAGAGAGGCCACAGACTCGTAACGGATGATGTGGTTGAAATAAAAAAAGTCAGTGATGAAACGCTTATCGGTACGGCACCGGAAATAACAAGGCATTTTATTGAGCTGAGAGGAATCGGTATTGTCGATGTCAAAACCCTGTTCGGTGTTGAAAGTGTAAAAGAAACACAGGGTATAGACATGGTGATTCATCTTGAAGACTGGGATAAAGAAAAAGAGTATGACAGATTCGGGCTTGAAGAGGAATATACGGAAATTCTCGGTAATAAAATAGTATGTCATAATCTTCCGATAAGACCGGGACGTAACCTTGCCGTAATAGTTGAATCAGCAGCGGTTAACTGGCGACAGAAGAAGATGGGATATAATGCGGCAAAAGAATTATATAACCGTGTACAGAACAGTATCAACAGAAGAGATTAGGAACAGGAGAAGAGGATTATGGGAAAAGTTTGTTTTGGTGTGGATCTTGGAGGAACAACGGTAAAAATGGGTATTTTTACCGTTGAAGGAGCAATGCTTGAGGAGTGGGAAATTCCTACAAGAAAAGAAGAAAACGGAAAATATATTCTTTCCGATATAGCAGAGTCAATAAATGATAAGATTAAGACCACGGCCATTGAAAGAGACAGCGTGGTGGGAGTGGGAATCGGAGTACCGGGTCCCGTAACCTCTGCAGGAATTGTAAAAGGCTGTGCGAATCTTGGATGGGGAGATACGGCAGTAGAAGAGATTTTGTCCGAACTGACGGGCTTTGAAGTTAAGGCAGGAAATGATGCGAATGTTGCGGCACTCGGAGAAGCATGGCAGGGAGGCGGAAAAGGCTATGACAACCTTGTAATGGTAACATTGGGAACGGGTGTCGGCGGAGGTGTTATTCTGAACGGCAGAATCATAACAGGTACGAACGGTGCAGCAGGAGAAATCGGACACATGCCGGTTGTATATGATGAAACGGAAACCTGCGGCTGCGGCAAAAAGGGATGCCTGGAGCAGGTGGCTTCTGCAACGGGAATTGTGAAGGAAACAAAAAAGCTTATACGCAGTGAAAGCATACCTTCTGTATTGAGAAACACGGAGAAATTTACAGCAAAGGACGTGTTTGATGCGGCAAAATCGGGAGATGTCATTGCCATAAAGGCAGTAAATAAATTAGGTGAATATCTCGGAACGGCATTGAGCCATATTTCATGTGTTATAGATCCGGATATATTTGTCATCGGAGGCGGAGTGTCCAAAGCAGGAAATTTTCTTATTGATGCTATATCAGAGAAATATGCGGAAAAAGCATTTCATGCAAGCAGAAAGACACCGGTTAAGCTTGCGACACTCGGAAACAGTGCCGGAATATACGGAGCGGCAAGAATGGTGCTCTGACGGCAGGAGAAAATTATGGTATTTTTATCGGAACTTGAACAGATTACGGACAAAAAAAACATAATCTGCAATGAGCCAATGGCCGGACATACAACACTTAGGACGGGAGGACCGGCAAAATATTTTGTCACGCCGGAGAATACCGAACAGGTTGCGGCAATCGTGAAATTGGCTGTAAAAGCCGGTATATCATATTATGTGACTGGAAACGGCAGCAATCTGCTTATATCGGATGAAGGATATGACGGAATGATAATCTGTATCGGAAAGAACATGTCAGGCATATCGGTAAACGGAAAACGGATAACTGCAGGAGCGGGTGCAATGCTTTCATCAATAGCATCACAGGCACTGAAAAACGGTCTTGCAGGTTTTGAATTTGCGGCAGGTATACCGGGAACGGCGGGCGGAGCCTGTGTAATGAATGCCGGAGCATATGGCGGTGAAATTAAGGACGTAATTAAGAGGGTAACCGCCGTGGACGGAAATGGTGATATATGCACCATATACAGTACGGAAATGAAAATGTCATACAGAAGAAGTGTTTTTTCGGAAGGCGGTTATATTATTACGGAGACGGAATTCGGACTTGAACCCGGCAGCAGAGAAAAAATTCAGGAAAAAATGAGTGACTTTTCAAAGCGGAGAATGGAAAAACAACCATTAGAATTTCCAAGTGCCGGAAGTACGTTTAAGAGGCCGGAAGGAAATTATGCAGGAGCACTGATTGAGGCAGCAGGTCTCAAAGGAAAGGGAATAGGAGATGCCTGTGTATCTGAAAAGCATGCCGGATTTGTGATTAATCGCGGCAATGCGACGGCGCAGGATGTGTACGCCACAATTAACCTTGTTACCGAAACCGTAAAAAACAATTCAGGAATTGTTCTTGAACCTGAAGTTAGAATTATAGGTAATTTTATAAAATAACTTGACGAAAAGAATGGGATGTTGTAATAATAGAGTTTGTTGCCGGGTCCCATAAGAAGGAGAATGGCTATGAGGATTGTATTTGTCACCGGAATGTCCGGAGCGGGTAAGAGAACGGCATTGAAGTTTCTTGAAGATGCCGGATATTATTGTGTTGATAATCTGCCTGTGGAGCTTGTTCTTAAATTTGTGGAACTTACCGTAACCAGTGAAAGAAATATCTCCAATGTTGCCATATGTGTGGATGTGCGTGTAGGTGAGAATTTCGGCAGTCTCCTGGCAGTCCTTTCTTCGATGGATGAAAAAAATTATGAATACGAAATTCTTTTTCTTGAAGCGGAGGACGAGGTTCTTGTCAAGAGATATAAGGAGACAAGGCGCAACCATCCTCTTGCAGGAGAACACAGAATAATGGAAGGTATTCTGCAGGAGAGGAAAGAAATCGCCTTCCTTAAAGAAAAAGCCGATTTTATAATTGATACAAGTACACTGCTCACAAGAGAGCTTAAACAGGAGCTTGAGAAGATTTTTGTTGAAGATGAGAAGTTCACAAGCCTCATGGTTACGATATTGTCATTCGGATTTAAATACGGAATACCGGAGGATGCGGATCTTGTATTTGATGTTCGTTTCCTGCCGAATCCTTATTATATTGACGGACTCCGTATGCTTACGGGAAATGATGCTTCCGTACATGATTATGTTATGGGATTCCCCGAAACGGAAGAATTTCTTAGCAAGCTTTCTGACATGATAAGTTTTCTGATACCGAACTATGTTGCGGAAGGTAAAAACCGGCTTGTAATCGGAATCGGATGTACCGGCGGTAGACACAGATCGGTTACCATTGCAAATGAGCTTTTCAACAGGCTTCAGGAAGGAAGCTATGGCATTAAGGTGGAACACCGGGATATAGGACTTGACAGCATAAGAAAAAAATAGAGGAGGACATTAAAATGTCTTTTTCTCACCGGGTTAAGGATGAGCTTGCGGGTGTATATCCCGCTGCACGACATTGCCAGATAGCTGAAATCGCAGCAATTTTAAGCGTGTCGGGGAGCATTGCCGCAGGTCACGGCGGAAGACTGAAGATTAAGCTTGTGTCAGAAAACGGTGCAGTAGTTATGAAGTGCCGTAATCTGATAAAAAGAGCTTTTTCGCATGATGCGGAATGCGGTATACGATATAACCGCGAAAGCGGGACCATGACATATATAATGGCAGTGGCTAATCATGATACGGCCGAAAAAATTCTTCTTGCGACAAGGTTAATGGATACCGACGGCAGCTTTAACAGCGATTTTGCCCTTACGGGCATGGTCGGAATAAACAGTCTGTGCTGTAAAAGAGCTTTTTTAAGAGGAGCATTTCTTGCCGGAGGCTCGATAAGCGACCCGGAAAAATCCTATCATCTGGAAATGGTTTTGTCCGGAAGGAATAAAGCGGTGCAGATGGCAGATACTATGAAAGCGTACGGTCTTGAAGGAAAAATAATTGAAAGACGCAATGCATATGTGGTATATCTGAAAGAGGGTGCCATGATAGTTGACATGCTTAATGTTATGGAAGCAAGACTTTCCCTTATGGAGCTGGAAAATATCAGGGTTGTGAAAGAGGTCAGAAATTCAGTCAACAGAAAATTTAACTGTGAAATGGCGAATCTTTCCAAAACCGTTAATGCAGCGGTAAAACAGATAGAGGATATCGAATATATAAGGGACAAGGTGGGTTTAGACTATTTGGAAGAGAATCTTTCGGAAATTGCTGAGCTGCGGCTGCAGCATACAGAAATATCACTGAAGGATATAGGTGAACGATTATCCGTACCGGTTGGAAAATCATGTGTTAATCACCGCCTGAGAAAAATCAGCAGAATAGCGGATGAACTCAGGAAGAAAAACGGAACGGAAATTTAGGAGGAAATACTGATGGTAACCAGGAATATTAAAATTCAGATATCTACAGGATTGGAGGCAAGACCCGTTGCCGTATTTGTACAGGTGGCAAGTCATTTTGAAAGCTCCATTTATGTTGAAGCAGGCAATAAGAAAGTAAATGCCAAAAGTATAATGGGCATGATGACGCTCGGACTTGACATGGGTGAGGAAGTCAGGGTGAGTGCCGAGGGCACGGATGAAGCGGAAGCCATTGCAGAGATTGAAAAATATCTGAGTTCAAAATAAATAGTTCACGTGAGAGTCTCCGGTTGCGGAGGCTCTTTTTTTAGGGTATAATAAACTGAATGAAACGGAGGCACAAATATGGCATTTACGCATTTACATGTACATACTGAATACAGTCTTCTGGATGGATCGGGCAAAATACCGGAGATGACAAAAAGAGCGGCAGAGCTCGGAATGGACAGTATTGCAATTACAGATCACGGCGTTATGTATGGTGTAATTGAATTTTATCGTGCCGCAAGAAATAACGGAATAAAACCGATAATCGGATGTGAAGTATACGTGGCACCGGGTTCACGATTTGACAAAGAGCAGGGAGCGGGAGAGGACAGATATTACCATCTGATTCTCCTTGCCGAGAATAATAAGGGCTATTCAAATCTTATGAAAATCGTATCCAAGGGCTTTGTGGACGGGTTTTATTACAAGCCGAGAGTGGATTACGAGGTGCTAAGGGAATATTCAGAAGGAATCATATGCCTTAGTGCATGTCTTGCAGGTGAAGTGCAGAGACTTCTTGCAAGAAATCTGTATGAAGAAGCCTGCAATGCAGCAATGAAATACATGGATATATTCGGCAGGGAAAATTATTTTCTTGAAATGCAGGATCACGGTATACCTGAACAAAAGTTAGTGAACAGACTTCTCATGAGAATGAGCAGGGAACTTGACATAGAACTTGTTGCGACTAATGACGTGCATTATACGAATGCTGATGACGTGGAGGCACATGACATACTTTTGTGCATACAGACGGGACGCAAGGTAAGCGACGAGGACAGAATGAGATATGAGGGCGGACAGTATTATCTGAAATCTGAAGAAGAAATGAGGGAACTTTTTTCTTATGTACCGGAGGCGATTGAAAATACACACAAAATTGCAGAACGCTGCAATGTAGAAATTGAGTTTGGAGTAACTAAGCTTCCGCAATACCGGGTACCGGACGGATATGATTCCGTAACTTATCTCAGGTATCTGTGCGAAAAAGGATTAGCGGACAGATATGGGAATGAAGCAGAATATTTAACGGAACGTCTTGATTATGAGCTTTCCGTAATACAGAAAATGGGATATGTGGATTATTTCCTGATTGTGTGGGATTTTATCAATTATGCAAGGGAAAACGGAATTGCAGTGGGACCGGGAAGAGGCTCGGCAGCAGGCTCCATAGTGGCATACTGTCTTAAAATAACGGATATTGATCCTATAAAATACAGCCTGATTTTTGAAAGGTTTCTTAATCCTGAGCGTGTATCCATGCCGGATATCGATATTGATTTCTGCTATGAGAGACGTCCTGAGGTAATAGAATATGTCATGAACAAATATGGCAGGGACAGAGTTGTACAGATTGTCACGTTTGGAACACTTGCAGCAAAAGGTGTCATTAAGGATGTAGGAAGGGCACTTGACATGCCGTATGCACTGACTGATTCACTGTCCAAAATGATTCCGAACGAGCTTGGGATAACGCTTTTAAAAGCTCTTGACATGAACAGGGAATTTCGTGAGAGATATGAAAGTGATCCGGAAATAAAATACCTCATTGACATATGCATGCGGCTTGAAGGACTTCCGAGGCATACATCAATGCATGCCGCCGGAGTTGTGATAGGTTCAAAACCCATTGATGAATTTGTTCCTTTGTCAAGGGCATCGGACGGAACGATAACAACTCAGTTTACAATGACTACAATAGAAGAACTGGGCCTTCTTAAAATGGACTTCCTCGGGCTAAGAACGCTGACCGTTATAAAGAATGCCCAGAGGCTTATTAACAAAAAAAATCCGGAATTTGACATCAGCCGGATAAATTACGAAGACCGCGAGACCCTTGATATGATAGGCGCAGGAAAAACGGAGGGTGTATTCCAGCTTGAAAGTGCAGGAATGAAGAATTTCATGAAGGAACTTAAACCGGACGGAATTGAGGACCTGATTGCCGGAATTTCACTTTACAGACCCGGACCTATGGATTTTATACCACAATATATTAAGGGAAAAAATAATCCGGAGGATATAAGCTATGAATGTGAGGAGCTTGTTCCGATTTTAGAGGCAACATACGGATGTATAGTATATCAGGAACAGGTTATGCAGATTGTAAGGGAGCTTGCAGGATATACCCTGGGACGAAGTGACCTTGTAAGACGTGCCATGTCGAAAAAGAAGCAGTCCGTAATGGAAAAAGAAAGACAGAATTTCATATACGGCAATGAAGAAGAGAGCGTGCCGGGATGCATATCACGCGGGATTCAGGAAAAAACGGCATCACACATATATGATACCATGACGGACTTTGCCAAATATGCATTTAATAAATCACATGCCGCATGTTATGCTTTTGTATCATTTCAGACGGCATACCTTAAGTGCCATTATCCGCAGGAATTTATGGCGGCACTTATGACCAGCGTGCTTGATAATGCCGGCAAGGTTGCACAATATACCATGACCTGCCGCCGTATGGGTATAAGCATTCTTCCTCCGGATATCAATGAAGGAGACAGTGTATTTGCAGTTTCGGAAGGAGGAATACGATACGGTCTTTCTGCAATAAAGAGCCTTGGACGTCCGGTAATTGATTCAATAATAAGGGAGAGGAATGAAAACGGACGTTATACGGACATTAAAAATTTTGTGACAAGGCTTTCAGGCAGGGAGGTCAATAAGCGGACGGTAGAAAGCTTCATAAAATCCGGAGCATTTGACGGATTCGGACTTACGAGAAAGCAGATGATGCTTATTTATCCGGACGTAATGGACAATGTCAGTCAGGAGAAAAAAGAATCCATAAGCGGACAGATGTCTTTGTTTGACATATTTGAAGCGGGAGAAAAACCGGAAGAAATAACAGTGCCTGATGTGGGAGAATATTCAAAGGAAGAGCTTCTGGCATATGAAAAAGAGGTACTTGGAATATATGTAAGCGGACATCCGCTTGATGATTATGAGAACCTTATACGAAAGAATGTAACCAATACCTCTGCGGATTTCATTATTGATGAAGATACCGGCAGGGCAAGGGTTCATGACAATGACAGGGTTGTGGCAGGAGGAATAATAAGTGCCATGAATGTCAAAATTACACGTAAGGGACAGAGCATGGCATTTATAACGCTTGAGGATCACACCGGCTCGGTTGAGGCAGTGGTGTTTCCGAAAGCATATACGGACTTCAGACAGTATCTTCACGAAGATAATAAAATCTTTGCAGCGGGCAGGGTAAATATTGATGAAGAAAGCGGAGGGAAAATAATATGTGACAGAATAATTCCTTTCGACGGTATTCCGAGAGAACTGTGGATAAAGTTTCCGGACAAGAATGCATACACAAAATCTGAAAAAGAGCTGTATTCCATTCTTGAAGCATCTGACGGTAAAGATGTCGTAATAATATACTGCGAAGCAGAAAAAGCAAAAAAAATACTGCCGCTTACAATGACCGTTAATGCCGGATGTGAACTGACGGAACTGCTGGCGGAGAAATTTGGTGAAAAAAATATTAAAGTAGTTGAAAAAGCTATTGAAAAATAGAATAAATTATCATAAAATTATCTATTATGGATGAAAAAAGTGGAGGTAGAGAAATGGCAAATGCTGTTAATACTATTGCGGTACTTACGAGCGGCGGAGACGCACCTGGAATGAATGCGGCAACCCGTGCCGTTGTCAGAACTGCATTAGCTAAAGGATTAAGAGTAAAAGGTATTTTAAAAGGATATAACGGACTTCTTAATGAAGAAATTATTGATATGGATGCTACAAGCGTGTCAGATACGATTGACAGGGGCGGAACCATCCTTTATACGGCAAGATGCCTTGAATTTAAGGAAGCAGAATACCAGAAGAAGGGTGCAGAGATATGCAGAAAGCATGGCATAGACGGACTTGTAGTCATTGGCGGTGACGGTTCATTCAGAGGTGCACAGAAGCTTGCAGGTCTCGGTATTAATACCATTGCGGTTCCGGGAACGATAGACCTTGATATAGCATGTACGGAATATACAATCGGATTTGATACGGCAATCAATACCGCCATGCAGGCTATTGATAAGATAAGGGATACATCCACATCCCATGAGAGATGCTCGATAATAGAGGTTATGGGAAGACAGGCAGGTCATATCGCACTCTGGTGCGGAATAGCCAATGGTGCGGAGAATATTCTTATTCCGGGCAAGAATGATTATAATGAAGAACAGATTATAGAACAGATTATTCTTAACAAGAAGAAGGGCAAGAAGCACCATATCATTATCAACGCAGAGGGAATAGGACATTCTTCATCAATGGCGAAGAGAATTGAAGAAGCAACCGGTGTTGAGACACGTGCAACAATTTTAGGCCATATGCAGCGTGGAGGAAGCCCTACCTGTAAAGACCGTGTCTATGCTTCAATGATGGGTTCAATGGCAGTTGAGCTTTTGTGTGAAGGCAAGACCAACCGGGTTGTGGCGGAAAGCAATGGAAAGTTTGTTGATTATGATATAGACGAAGCTCTTGCCATGACTAAGGATGTTGATGAAGAAATGTATCAGGTAAGCAAATTACTTTGCAGATAAGGAATAGAAATTGATAACCAGTACAGGTAATTCACAGGTTAAAAATATCATAAATCTTCTGAAAAAGTCCGGAGAAAGAAGACGCTGCGGACTTTTTGCGGCTGAAGGACTTAAAATGTTCATGGAAATTCCAAAAGAACGGATTGTTAAGATATATGCATCAGAGAGCTTTGCATATGCGAATAAGGAGCTGCTGAGTAGTTATGCTTTTGAAATGGTATCTGATAGGGTATACGGACAGATGTCTGATACGAAGACACCTCAGGGGATTCTTGCTGTTGCTAATATGCTTGAATATACCATTGATGACATTATTCCGGCGGAACGTGTACCATTAATACTTATGCTTGAGAATATTCAGGATCCGGGGAATTTGGGAACCATGATGAGAACTGCCGAGGGAGCCGGGGCAACCGGTATAATTATGTCAGGAGATACGGTTGACATATATAACCCGAAGACAATAAGATCAACAATGGGTTCACTGTTCAGAATGCCGTTTATGTATTCGGACAATATATGCAAAACTGCTGATATACTGAGGGAGAGAGGCGTCAGACTGTATGCGGCGCATCTTGACGGGGATAATAATTACTTTGAAGAAGACATGACAGCACCAACAGCGATAATGATTGGCAACGAAGGAAACGGTCTTTCCGAAAAGCTTGCAGATAAGGCGGACAGACTTATAAAAATACCAATGTCGGGAAGCCTTGAATCACTTAATGCCGCCGTCTCGTCGGCAGTGATAATGTACGAAGCTTACCGTCAAAGACACCGGATTTGACAATATAAGTATATTCTGCTAAAATAACCCTGTAAATTTAACAAAATTGTAACATTTGCAATGGAGGTTAATATGAAAGGTATGAACAGAAAAGCTGCAATAGCAATGCTTCTGGCGGTTTTGGCAGTTGTACAGACGATATTCCTGTCACCTGACAAAAATACAGATTCTGCATACGAAAGCAGTGCGTCAGCAGATGCATCCGGAATTAATTCCGGTGAATTGGCGGCTAATGAAGAACTTGTAAGCTCGGCAACACTGAATGTCGTATACAGAAGTAACGTAAAGCTTAACGCACCATATGATATATTTGAGACACAGACGGACAATAATGATTTTACGGATAAAATAGTTTCATATACATGTCAGGAGCTTCCGGTATATTCCGAGCCGGATGTTAAATCGGATAAGACCGGAATAATGTACTCCGGAAGTGAAGCAGATATAATTGAACAGGGACCGGAATGGACGGAAATTAAGTCGGGAAACGTGACGGGATATGTACGTAATGTTGATGTACTTTTTGGAAGTGAAGCAGAAATAATCGCATCAGCAGTCGGAAACAGAACAGCAGTCGTGAAGGCAGACCTGCTGAAGGTATATTCGGAACCGGATTCTTCGTCCGATATCATATCCGAATTAAGCCGTGGTGCCGAAATAGAGGCATATGAAGAACGCAACGGTTATATACTGGTTATGTGTGATAACGGATACGGATATATAAATTCCGGCGAAGTTGACATTTCTTACGGACTGAAGACAGCAATTACAATAGAAGAAGCAGAAGCCATTGAAGCAGCAAAAAGAGCTGAGGAAGCAAGAATTGCGGCAGAACAGGCCGCTGCCAGGGCAGAAGCAGACAGGCTGGCGGCACTTAATAACCAGCAGAGTCAGAATACCGTTACAAGAGATTCTTATACTGCAACGGCGGAAGAAATTCATCTTCTTGCAGCCATAATATACTGGGAATCAGGCTGGGAACCGGCTGAGGGTCAGCTTGCGGTTGCGAATGTGGTTCTTAACAGGGTATACTCTCCGCGCTTTAAACAGAATACAATAGCGGATGTAATATACGCACCGGGACAGTTTACGGGTGTGCTTGACAACGGACAGATTTCGGCAAGATTCAGTGAAGTTCTTAATAAGAGCAACGAGGAGCTTAATGTAAGAGGATGCTATGACGCTGCAGTTAAAGCACTGTCCGGAGAAAATAACATAGGAGATATGTTATTCTTTATAAGCGTAAAGAAGGCGAATTATTCAAGATATACAGGTTATACCATAATCAACAATCATTGTTTTTATGTATATTAGCACATGAGAAAGGCGGAATGTCTATGGAATATTTTATATGGGGATGGCTTGGAGCACTGATTCTTTTTATTTTAATAGAAATTGCAACAACAAGTCTTACAACAATCTGGTTTGCAGGCGGTGCACTTGTTGCATTTCTGGCAAATGTTCTTAAAGCACCCGTGTGGCTGCAGATAGTCCTGTTTATGATTGTATCACTCGTGCTTCTTATTTTTACAAGACCTGTGATGATGAAGGTAATGAAGGACGGCGGAATAAAAACTAACGTGGACAGTATTATAGGCTGCCGTGCGAAGGTTATAGAGAGAATAAGCAATATGGATAATCAGGGTGCCGTTACGGTAAACGGACAGGAATGGACTGCAAGGTCAGAAGATTCGGCTGAGACATATGAACCGGATGATATTGTGGAAATTACGGCGGTATCAGGAGTTAAGCTTATTGTCAGAAAAAAAGGAGGAAATTAAAATGATTTTAGCAAGTATTGAACCATCGGTAGTAGCATTAATTGTGGTTGCCATTGTACTACTCATAATTATTGCATCATGTATCAGAATTGTTCCGCAGGCTCATGCGGTGATTTTGGAAAGACTTGGTGCATATAAGGGTACATGGGGTGTCGGACTTCATCTCAAAGCACCATTTATTGATAAGACAACGGCAAGGATGAGTCTTAAGGAACAGGTTGTTGATTTTGCACCTCAGCCGGTTATTACCAAGGATAATGTTACAATGAGAATAGATACGGTAGTATTTTTCCAGATAACGGACCCTAAGCTTTATACATATGGTGTTGAACACCCGATTATGGCAATAGAAAATCTTACGGCAACGACACTGCGTAACATTATAGGTGAGCTTGAACTTGACCAGACACTTACCTCAAGGGAAATAATTAATACCAAGATGAGGGTTGCACTTGATACGGCAACCGACCCGTGGGGAATTAAGGTTAACCGAATTGAATTAAGAAATATCATACCTCCTGCCGAAATCCAGAATGCGATGGAAAAACAGATGAAGGCCGAACGTGAGAGACGTGAAATGGAAACAAGGGCTGAAGGTGAAAAGAAGGCAAGCATTACCGTAGCAGAAGGTAAGAAGCAGTCAGCGATACTTGAAGCAGAAGCGGAAAAGCAGTCAGCAATACTCCGTGCTGAAGCAAAGAAGGAGGCAACAATCAGGGAAGCTGAAGGACAGGCTGAAGCCATCAGGGCAGTGCAGCTTGCCAACGCAGAAGGCATAAAGTACATCAGGGAAGCAGGTGCGGATAAAGCGGTTATTACATTAAAGAGTCTTGAAGCATTTGCAAAAGCAGCAGACGGTAAATCAACCAAGATCATTATTCCGTCAGAAATACAGGGAATAGCAGGACTTGCAAAATCCCTTGTAGAAGTATCAGACGACAAACAGATATAATCAGCAGAATACTCTTCCGTATATGGAAGGGTATTTTGTATTAAAACGGTGAAAGTATACGCCGGACATATTTTTTTATGACAGGAGACAGGAAAATGAATTTAAAAAACAGAAGCTTTCTTACATTGAAGGATTTTACGGCGGAGGAAATAGAATATCTTGTGGACCTTGCAGCAGAGCTTAAAGCCAAGAAAAAAAGGGGAATAACGGGTAACAGCCTCAAGGGGAAAAACATTGCACTGATATTTGAGAAACCGTCTACAAGAACAAGATGCTCTTTTACCATAGGCTGTATTGACGAAGGCGGACATCCGGAATATCTCGGAAAGGATGATATACAGCTTGGACATAAGGAAAGCGTGAAAGATACGGCAAGAGTTCTGGGCCGTATGTTTGACGGTATAGAATTCAGGGGATTCTCACAGAAAACGGTCGAAGAACTTGCAAAATACAGCGGTGTACCGGTATGGAACGGACTTACGGATGAATACCATCCGACACAGATACTTGCTGATTTTCTTACAATGAAAGAAAAGTTCGGACATTTAAAAGGACTTAATTTTGTATATCTTGGAGACGGAAGAAATAATATGGCGAACAGTCTTATGATAGGCTGTTCCAAGGTCGGAATTAACTGTACGATTGCAGCACCCGAGGAATTATGGCCATCAGAGAGCCTTGTGGATTTATGCCGCGGATATGCAGAAGAGTCAGGAGCCGTAATAACGGTAACATCTTCAACAGATGCCGTTGTGGGAGCTGACGTTCTGTATACGGATGTGTGGTGTTCAATGGGAGAAGAAGACAAAGCAGCAGAAAGAATAGCATTGCTTACACCATACCGCATAGATTCTGCCTTGATGAAAAAAACAGGAAAAGCGTCAACCATTTTTATGCATTGTCTGCCTGCGGTTAAGGAAAAGGAAGTTACGGAAGAGGTATTTGAATCAGAACAGTCCGTAGTGTTTGATGAAGCGGAAAACAGGATGCATACAATAAAAGCTGTTATGGTTGCAACATTGGGAGAGTATTGATTTATGCAGAAGATTGTTCGTCTTGTAATAGACATACTTAATGTAATATTGGGAGTAGGAGCAATAGTTCTTGCCGTACTGGCATTTTTAGATACTAAAGGCAATATGTGGGCGTTTCCTATTATTTTTATTCTGGGAGCTTCAATGAATTTTATTACGGGCATCAAGCATTTTATGTCTGATAAGAAAGCTGCGGGGATAATAGCTGAGGCGGCAGCCGTTGTTATAGGAATATTTGCATTTGTAAGCTACCGCGCAATAGGAGGCTGACAAAATGGGATTTGGTGAAATCACCGTTCATTATAAAACAGCAGATTCAACGAATGAGGAAGCCAAAAAATATGTTGACGAAGATAATGCTCATGGAATGCTTATATATGCCGACAGTCAGCGTCATGGCAGAGGAAGGCGGGGGAAAAGATGGATTTCAGATCCGGGTGACGGAATATGTATGTCCTATATAATAAAACCGGACATGCATCCAACGGAAGCTTCTATGCTTACCCTTGTAATTTCGCTTGCAGTAAGGGAAGCCGTTAATGTACTGACAGAGCTTGATGCAATGATAAAATGGCCTAACGATATAGTGATTAACGGAAAAAAAGCAGCCGGTATCCTGACGGAAATGCAGACTGACGGAGAAAAAATCAACTATGTAATTGCGGGTATAGGCATCAATGTCAACATGGAAAAAGTTCCTGCAGAGGTTGCAGATACTGCGACTTCACTGTTCATTGAGTCAGGTTTAAAATTTTCCAATAAAGACGTGGCTGAACAGATCGGAAAATATATGGATATATATTATGATATTTTCTGCCGGACAAAGGATATGTCGCTTTTAAAGAACTTATATGAAGAAAATCTGGTTAACATGAACCGGCAGGTATATATTACGGAAAAAGAAAATACCATGAAGTATATGGCGATGGGGATTAATGACAGGGGGGAACTTCTTGTAAAAGATGATGAAGGCATTGTAAAAATCATTCGTGCAGGAGAAGTATCTGTAAGGGGAATATACGGATATACATAAGAACAGGTGGATATATGGAAAATGAATGTATTGTGCTTTGCGGAGCAAGTGCTTACGACAGAAAATATTATTTGAATGAAGATTTTGAAAGGCTTCCGGACCGGATAAAAGATGAACTGAAAATTATGTGTGTTCTTTTTACAGAGGATTCAGGCGGTATAATAACACTTAACTTTGATTCGGAAGGTGTATTATTTATACGCACTGAAGCGGATGAAGGCGACCTGCTGTATGACGAAATAGGGGCAGGACTGAAGATCAGACAGCTTCAAAGAGAAAAATCCGAGCTGTTTACGGCTCTTGAAATGTTTTACAGGGTATTTTTTCTTGGAGAAGAACCGGTATGAAGCTTGGAAGTATAATAATGGATAATCCTGTAATTCTTGCACCCATGGCAGGAGTAACCGATATGCCTTACAGGCTTTTATGCAGGGAAATGGGATGCGATTATATGGTTACCGAGATGGTAAGTGCAAAAGCGGTGCTTTATAATAACAAAAATACGGAGCTTTTATTAGCTCATGACAAGGAAGAAGGACCGGTTTCACTTCAGCTGTTCGGATCCGACCCTGAAATTATGTCAGAGATTGCAAAAAGACTTGAAGACAGAGGGTTTGACGGGTTTGACATAAATATGGGCTGTCCGGTCCCTAAAGTGGTTAATAATGGTGAAGGGTCGGCACTTATGAAGAATCCCATGCTTGCATCAAGGATTGTCAGCACCATGTCAAAGAGCGTAAAAGTTCCGGTAACGGTAAAGTTCAGAAAAGGATTTGATGAAAAGCACATCAATGCTGTTGAATTTGCACACATAATGGAAGAATCAGGTGCTGCAGCGGTGACGGTTCACGGAAGAACGAGAGAACAGTTTTATTCGGGAAGGGCTGACTGGGATATAATAGCAGAAGTTAAGAATCGCGTAAGTATTCCGGTAATCGGAAACGGAGACATATTCAATGCGGATGACGCTCTTTTAATGCGTGAATATACCGGCTGTGACGGAATCGCAATAGGAAGGGGAGCAAAGGGAAATCCATGGATTTTCAGGGAAATAAAAGCTGCATTTGCAGGTAAACCGGTTCCGGAGAGACCATCTGCAGAAGAAATTAAGGAAATGATAAAAAGGCATGCAACGCTTATGACTGAAAGCAAGCCTGAATATATGACCGTCAGGGAAATGCGAAAACATGTATCGTGGTATACGTCAGGCTTGTATAATTGCGCCTCGCTCAGAGATGAAATTAACCATACGGAGACACTGGAGCAGATGTTCAGGCTTTTGGATGAAAGAATGATTGACAAATGAATTTGCAATAGTATATAATACTATGCATTGTTATACGATAGGAATGGGGTGCATTCCGGAATATATGTGAGAAAGGTGAATCGTTATGGCAGAGAAAAAAAATTTAATGACCTATGAAGGTCTCAAAAAACTGGAGGATGAGCTTCACGAGCTCAAGGTTGTAAGAAGGCAGGAGGTTGCTCAGAAAATTAAGGAAGCGAGGGAGCAGGGCGATCTTTCTGAAAACGCAGAATATGATGCAGCCAAGGACGAGCAGAGGGATATAGAAGCAAGAATTGAAGAAATTGAGAAAATTTTGAAAAATGCAGAGGTTGTTGATGACGAGACAGGTGCGGGAACAATTAATCTTGGCAGCACTGTTACATTATTTGATTGTGAATTTGAAGAGGAAATTGAATATAAAATTGTGGGTTCAACCGAGGCTAAGAGTCTTGAAAACAAGATTTCCAATGAGTCTCCGATAGGAAAGGCTCTAATAGGCAAAATGGCGGGAGACGAGGTTGAAGTGGAGACACCTTCAGGTAATATGGTATTTAAGGTACTCAAGGTATCAAGAAATTAATAACAGTTAGGAGAGAAAGTTCATGGCAGAACAGAATAACGGACAGCAGGTACAGGACACAAACGCACTTATCCGGGTCAGGAAGGACAAATTAAAGGACTTAGTTGAAAGAGGAAAGAATCCTTTTGAAATAACCAGATATGATGTTACACACCACAGCGAAGAGATAAAATCGAATTTTGAACAGCTTAATGACAGTGTTGTGACAATAGCCGGACGTATGATGTCCAAGCGTGTAATGGGTAAGGCTTCATTCTGTCATGTGCAGGATCTTCAGGGAACAATCCAGTCTTATGTTGCAAGGGATTCCATAGGTGAAGAAGAATATGCGGATTTCAAGAAGCTGGACATCGGTGACATTATCGGAATTACGGGAAAGGTTTTTGAAACAAAAACCGGTGAGATTTCAATTCATGCGGAGAGTGTTATACTGCTTTCCAAGAGTCTCCAGATTCTTCCGGAAAAATATCATGGTCTTACCAATACGGATTTAAGATATCGTCAGAGATATGTGGATCTGATAATGAATACGGAAGTTAAGGATACGTTTATAAAGAGGTCAAAAATTATCGCTGCAATCCGCAGGTATCTTGGAATGCAGGATTTCCTTGAGGTTGAGACGCCAATGCTTGTTGCCAATGCCGGTGGTGCGGCGGCACGTCCTTTTGAAACTCATTTTAATGCATTGGACGAGGATCTTAAACTCCGAATTTCACTTGAACTGTATTTGAAGCGTCTTATTGTCGGTGGTCTTGAAAGGGTATACGAGATAGGAAGGGTTTTCCGTAATGAAGGACTTGATACAAGACATAATCCGGAATTTACGCTTATGGAGCTTTATCAGGCATATACAGATTACAACGGAATGATGGACCTTACCGAGAATATGTTCAGATATGTGGCACAGGAAGTGCTTGGTACGACTAAGATAACATACAACGGAACGGAAATGGATTTGGGCAAGCCATTTGAGCGTATTACAATGGTAGATGCCGTTAAAAAATATGCCGGTGTGGATTTTGAAGCAATTACAACACTTGAGGGAGCAAGAGCAGCAGCGAGGGAAAAACACATCGAATTTGAAGAGAGACACAAAAGGGGTGATATTCTGAACCTGTTCTTTGAGGAATTTGTTGAAGAGCATCTG
This sequence comes from uncultured Butyrivibrio sp., assembly GCA_964405265.1. Taxonomy (GTDB): domain Bacteria; phylum Bacillota; class Clostridia; order Lachnospirales; family Lachnospiraceae; genus Eshraghiella. The sequence continues at coordinate 446 of CAYONC010000014.1, read as the reverse complement.
ATACAGCCTACTTTTGTCATGGATCATCCGGTTGAAATTTCACCGCTTACCAAGAGAAAACCGGAAAATCCGGACTATGTGGAGCGTTTTGAGTTGTTCATGAACGGTTGGGAAATGTGTAATGCATATTCTGAGCTTAATGACCCTATTGATCAGAGAGAGCGTTTTAAGGCACAGGAGGAGCAGCTTGCTCAGGGAGATGAGGAGGCCAACACAACGGACGAAGATTTCCTTAACGCACTTGACATTGGTATGCCGCCGACAGGAGGCATAGGCTATGGAATTGACAGACTTGTAATGTTGCTTACGGATTCGCCGGCAATAAGAGATGTATTGCTGTTCCCAACGATGAAAACGTTAGAGAAATAAAGTCAGTAAAATCAAGGGTTTGAGAGGTGTTAGATAATTATTTGACATCAAATTGACATCAAATCTACATCAGTATT
>CAYONC010000013.1:0-40524 GCA_964405265.1 uncultured Butyrivibrio sp. | reverse complement strand
CCGGGCTTCACAGGGCAGGATGCCGGATAACGTCCGGTGGAGGCGACTCCAAGGAAAGTGCAACAGAAATATACCGCCGGTTAATACCGGTAAGGGTGGAAGGGCAGTGTAAGAGACTACCGCCTTTGTGGTAACACAGGGGGCATATGTAAACCCCATCCGAAGCAAGACCAGACAGAAGCGTATACGTGGCCCGCCAGCTTCAGGTAGGTCGCTTGAACCTGTTGGTAACAACAGGTCTAGACAGATGAACATTCTCGACATAACCCGGCTTACAGGCCTGCTGATTTTTCAAAAAAGGCGGATGATTTATTCATCCGCCTTTAATTAATACTTTTCTTCACAATATTTGCATCGGTAGGTATGTGTGGCTTTATCCGTCAGATAAAAAACCTGGTCAAGCTCCTGTTCAATCTGTGTAATGCATCTGGGATTCCGGCAGGTAATTATGTTGGTAACAACATTAGGAAGGCTGAGTTTTTTCTTTTCCGTTATTTCACCGTTTTTTATGATGTTTACGGTAATGTCCGTATCCACGAACCCTAATAGATCCAAATCAAGATTTTCGAGACTTCCGTCAATTTTAATAATATCCTTTCTTCCCATGGCATTGCTCTTGGCATTTTTTATAATGGCAACACAGCTGTCACGGTCGCCAAGACCGAGATAACGGTATATATCCATGCTTTTGCCTGCTGCAATATGGTCAATTACAACTCCGTTTTCTATTTTACCGACATTTAACATGGGGCATTTACCTCCAGTAGTTTCATTATTAAAGCCATTCTTACATAAACACCGTATTGAACCTGTTTAAAATATGCCGCTCTCGGATCGTTGTCAACCTCAACCGATATTTCGTTTACACGCGGAAGAGGGTGGAGTACAAGCATATGGTCTTTTGCAAGCTTCATCTTGGCGTTATCCAGTATGTAATATCCCTTCATTCTCATATATTCCTCTTCATTAAAAAAGCGCTCACGCTGTATTCGTGTCATATACAGAATGTCAAGCTCAGGCATTGCATCTTCCAGTCTTTCAAGCTCGGCATATTCGATATTTCCGGCTTTTATTACGTCATCCCTTATATAATCGGGAACACGCAGCTCTTTCGGGGATATTAATACAAACTTAATATTACTGTAACGGACAAGCGAATTAATGAGGGAATGGACGGTGCGCCCGAATTTCAAATCACCGCACAATCCTATTGTTATGTTGTCAAGCTTTCCTGTAAGGGATCTTATCGTCATAAGGTCTGTCAGCGTCTGGGTCGGATGCTGGTGTCCGCCGTCACCTGCATTAATTACCGGAATTCCGGAGTTAATTGATGCAACGAGTGGCGCACCTTCCTTGGGATGCCTCATTGCACATATGTCTGCATAGCAGGAGATAACCCTTATGGTATCGGCAACGCTTTCTCCCTTGGATGCCGAGCTTGAAGAAGCTTCAGAAAATCCTAAGACCGAACCGCCAAGGTTAAGCATTGCTGCTTCAAAGCTGAGCCTTGTGCGTGTACTCGGCTCATAAAAAAGAGTGGCTAATTTCTTTCCGACGCATACTTTGGAATACTTACCGGGATTAAGTGAGATGTCATACGCAAGGTCAAACAGCTCATCCAGTTCTGCAACGGAAAAATCAAGCGGACTAAGTAAATGTCTCATACATGCCTCCAAATTCAGTTTTGTGATATTTTACAATATTTAAATTATATTTTCAATAGCAGTATTGACAAAATAAAAACACAAAGCTATAATTACCGCGTAACATATGGATATATGTCAATATTTTAGGAGGAAAAGAAAATGAAAATGAGAAAGTTTTATGCAGTCCTTTTATCTATGTTAATGATTTTTGCAGCTTTCGTTACAGGATGCTCCAAAGATGATAAAGAGGGCAATGTCGGTGCAGATGACAACGGAGCAAGCGTTGTACAGACCGTTACAATCAAGGCAGACGGATTCCGTGGAATGGACATGGATGTGACATTTACGCTCAAGAGCACTGATAAAGCGTCTTCAGTAAGCGTTAACGGATCTGCTAAGGATGAGTCAGGAACAAGTTTTGACCTTAATTTTGATGAAGTTGTTAAGCTTGCCGGCAACAGGATATATTTTAATGTCGGAGACATACTTAGTGCAATTCCGCTCTTAACGGATGAAATCGAGGGAATTGACGTGAGTGAGCTTGCCAAGCTTATCGATGCAGAATGGGTATATTTTGAAGCAGAAGGAATGTCTGCACCTTCAATTGATGTATCCGTATCGGACGATTCAGTTAAGGATTTAAAGGATGCATTTGCAGCTCTTGGTACTGTTGAGGGTGATACCACAACATATAAGCTTGATTCAGCTGAGAACTATAAGGCAGCTGTTGAAGCACTGGTTAAGCTGATTAATGACAATGCTGAAGCATGGGCAGACAGTTATGCAGAAGCAATGAAGAATGTTGATTACGCTAAAGTTGCCGAGTCACTTGTTGATAAGGTTGCAGAAGCAATGTCTGAAGCATATGGCGGAGCAATTTCTAAGGATGTATTCAAAGAACAGCTCATGGAAACAGTAGATGTTGATGAAATTGAATTTTCTAAGGAAGACGTTCTTGCTTCATACAAGGAAGCAGCAGATAGTTTAAATGAAGCATTAGAGCTTATTGATGGGGAAGAAGTTCCTGCAACTGTTGTAAAGGTTACTGATAAGAGCAACGGATATACCGTATCAGTTGTAATGGAAATGCCTGAAGGATCTGAGGAAGGAACATTTGAGGTTGTTGCTGATGTAACGACAGGTGCAGAAGTTTCTGTTAAGGAACCTTCTGATGCTAAGGATGTTATGGATTTAGTTTCCGAAATGATATCATCACTTATGGCTCAGATGTCAGATATTGAATTTTAATATTTATATTTGATTAGAGAATCCCCGGATGCGGAGCATCCGGGGATTTTTTTGCTTTGGCGCAGACGTGGCCGGTTATTTATGAATAAAAAATAAAAAAAATATAATAATAAGATTATATAATTAAAGGAGGAGAGAATATATGACTGAATTAGGGTGCAGGGTAAAAAGCTGTTATCATCACAGTAAAGAAAATATGTGCTGCAGGGATAATATTAAGGTTGGCGGCTGCAGTGCGACTGATTGCTGTTCAACCTGCTGTTCAAGTTACGAAAAGAATAATAAAACAAGAGTGACCAACAGTACGGACTGCGGATGCGGCAACAGAAGCATTGAAGTAAGCTGTGATGCGGTAAACTGCAGATATAACGAAGATTATAAGTGCAGGGCGGGACGGATAGATGTTAAACCGTCAAAAAATACGGCACACGGGGCAACGGAATGTGCAACTTTTGAAATGCTTTAAACAGGACAGTTTATTGGGGTATCTGCGTGCAAAGGGTACCCCATTTTGTTTTTCACAGAAATAATGCTTGCAAAATCCCTTTTTTACTGTAAAATTAAAATAGAGTTTTTATGTAAACAGAAAGGTTAAATAAAATGATAAGTGCAAACAACGTTACATTAAGAATAGGCAAGAAAGCATTATTTGAGGATGTTAATATTAAATTTACACCCGGCAACTGTTACGGACTGATTGGTGCAAATGGTGCCGGAAAATCAACATTCCTGAAGATTCTTTCCGGAGTGCTTGAGCCGAGTAAGGGAGACGTAACCATGTCACCGGGGGAAAGACTGTCGGTTCTTGAACAGGATCACTTTAAATATGACGGATATACCGTGCTTGATACAGTAATTATGGGCAATGCAAGACTTTACCAGATAATGAAGGAAAAAGATGCCATATACATGAAAGAGGATTTTACCGAAGAAGACGGTATAAGGGCAAGTGAGCTTGAAGGAGAGTTTGCGGAGATGAACGGCTGGGAAGCTGAGTCGGATGCGGCAATGCTTCTTAACGGACTTGGAGTTGAAACGGATCTGCATTACAGGCAGATGTCCGAGCTTAACGGTAACCAGAAGGTTAAGGTTCTTCTTGCCAAGGCATTATTTGGTAATCCTGACATACTTCTTTTGGATGAACCTACCAATCACCTTGATCTCGACGCCATTGCATGGCTTGAAGAATTTCTTATTAATTTTGAAAATACTGTTATTGTCGTGTCACATGACAGATATTTCCTTAATAAGGTATGTACACATATTGCGGATATTGATTATGCCAAAATCCAGCTCTATGCGGGCAATTATGATTTCTGGTACGAATCAAGCCAGCTTATGATTAAGCAGATGAAAGAGGCCAATAAGAAAAAAGAAGAAAAAATTAAGGAATTACAGGAGTTTATCCAGCGCTTTTCCGCTAATGCGTCAAAATCAAAGCAGGCTACCTCAAGAAAAAGGGCACTTGAAAAGATTGAGCTTGACGATATCAGACCTTCAAGCCGTAAGTATCCTTATATAGATTTCAGACCACAGCGTGAAATAGGAAACGAAGTCCTTACAGTAGAAAATCTTACCAAAACAATAGACGGTGTAAAAGTAATAGATAACGTTTCTTTTATAATCAATAAAGATGATAAGGTTGCATTTGTAGGTTCGGATGAAATTGCAAAAACAACATTATTTAAGATACTTACGGGAGAAATTGAACCTGATTCAGGTTCGTTTAAATGGGGTATTACGACTTCACAGGCATATTTCCCTAAAGACAACACGAAAGATTTTGACTGTGATGATACGATTGTTGACTGGCTAATGCAGTTTTCAACGGAAAAGGATGTTACATATGTCAGAGGCTTCCTTGGAAGGATGCTTTTTGCCGGTGATGACGGTGTCAAAAAGGTAAGAGTACTCTCAGGAGGTGAAAAGGTAAGGGTAATGCTGTCCAAAATGATGATTATGGGTTCAAATGTGCTTATACTTGATGAGCCTACCAACCATCTCGATATGGAATCCATTACGGCACTCAACAACGGAATGATAAAATTTCCGGGTGTTGCTTTGTTTGCATGCAGGGATCATCAGTTTGTGCAGACTACCGCCAACAGAATCATGGAATTTGTCAATGGACAGCTTATTGATAAAATTACAACATATGATGAATATCTTGAAAGTGATGAAATGGCACGTAAGAGACAGGTTCTTACAACCTTCAGTGATGAGGATAAGGACGAATAATACATTTTAAGGAAGATACGGATGAGCGTCTCAAATAAAATTAAAATGCAGAAAATTGAAAAATACAGTCCGGGCATTGAAAAGAATGACGCCGGTTATGCGTTTTCCTTCATATCCGCCGAAGAAAGCATAAAGCTTGTTGTTTTCAGAGATAATCCGGAAGAGCCGGAATATTCTTTTGAACTTAATTCCGGTCATAGGAACGGAGATATATTTTCCGTATGTATTACAGGTGCAGAACTTGAAGGATATTCTTATGCATATGAAACAAACGGAAAGTATGTTACAGACCCATATGCGGTAAGATTAACCGGAATGTCCGAATATGGGATAAAAAATGATATGTCAGACATATATGGCGTTATTTCTGATAATCCTTACAACTGGAAAAGGGACGTCAGACCATGTAATAAGCCGGAAGAGCTTATAATATACAGACTTCACCCGAGAGGATTTACCAAAAGTAAGTCCTCCGGTGTTAAGTATCCCGGAACATTTAAGGGTATTACGGAAAAAATACCATATCTCAGAGGACTTGGAATTAATGCTGTCGAACTGATGCCGGCATATGAATATTCAGAATATGACATTAATCTTAATTATTGGGGATATTCAGATGCTTTTTATTTTGTACCGAAGGCGGCATATTCTTCATCCTATGGAGCAGCAGAGGATTATACGGCGGAATTTAAAGATATGGTAAGAAAATTCCACGGATGTGGTATTGAAGTTATTATGGAATTTTATTTCAGACCTGACATGCCGCTTTATGTAATATCGGACTGTATCAGATTCTGGAAAAAGGAATACCATATTGACGGAGCACATCTGATATGCAGTGAAAATGTACGGCAGCTTCTTGCTGAAGATCCTTTTTTAAGTGATATGAAGCTGATATATACCAACTGGCAGGAAGATGTCTCCGGAGGCAATCTTTACGAATATAATGAAGGCTTTAAAAATGTTGCCAGAAAGCTTCTTAAGGGTGATGAAAACCAGCTCAGGGAATTTGTCATGAAATTTAAAAATAATCCGAATCATGCACATATCATCAACTATATTGCGGATAATAACGGATTTACCCTTATGGATCTTGTAAGCTATGAGCGTAAGCACAATGAAGCAAACGGTGAAAACAACAGAGACGGAAGAGATTACAACATCAGCTGGAACTGTGGCGAAGAAGGAATGACAAAAAGCAGAAAAATAAGGGCATTGCGTCTGCAGAACAGGAAAAATGCCATGTGTATGCTTCTTCTTGCGCAGGGAATACCGATGATATATGCAGGAGATGAATTCGGTAACAGCCAGGATGGAAATAATAATGCATACTGTCAGGATAATGAAACAGGATGGACGGACTGGTCGTCAATGAATGCAGACCGTAAGTTTACGGCTTTTGTCAAAAATCTTATCCTATTCAGAAAAAAACACGGAATACTGCATATGAGCAGGGAATTATACCAGAATGATTACAAGTACTACGGGCTTCCGGACATATCCCTTCACGGCAGTAAGGCGTGGTATCCGGAAACTGATTATTATAACCGTCATATAGGTATAATGCTGTGCGGAAGATATGCCGGAGAAGACGAGGACATATATATAGCTTTTAATCTGCATTGGGAGAAGCATGGACTTGCACTGCCGAAAGTTCCGGGAAGAATATGGAAGAATCACATAACCACGGGAACTGACGAAGCGGTTATTGATGAAGAAAACAGACTTGTAACCGTTCCGCCGAGATGTATAGCGGTTCTTGTTAATGAAAAAAACAGTTGAAATATGTAACATTATATTATAAAATGTATGAAGATAATACAAGGAGGTAAACCTACTCATGGTATCAGCAGGTGATTTTAAGAACGGTGTAACATTGGAAATGGATGGTAATATATACCAGATAATTGAATTCCAGCATGTTAAGCCGGGTAAGGGTGCAGCATTTGTAAGAACTAAGCTTAAGAATATTAAGAGCGGCGGTGTTATAGAGAAATCTTTCAGACCGACAGAGAAGTTCCAGCTTGCCCATATTGATAAGTCAGAATATCAGTATCTCTATTCAGACGGAGAATTTTTCTACTTTATGAATACGGAGAATTTTGAACAGATTCAGTTAACACAGGATAATGTCGGTGACGCATTGAAGTTTGTTAAAGAGAATGATATGTGTAAATTAAGTTCATATCAGAACCAGATTTTTGCGGTTGAACCGCCTATGTTTGCAGAACTTGAGATAACAGATACAGAGCCGGGAGTTAAGGGAGACACGGCAACGGGAGCTACCAAGCCTGCCGTTGTAGAGACCGGTGCCCAGGTAATGGTTCCGCTTTTTGTTAATCTTGGTGATAGGATTAAGATTGATACGCGTACCGGAGAATATCTTTCAAGAGTTTAATCTGAATTTCTTTACCGGGATACAGCAATGTATCCCGGATAATATTTGCCATTCGGCTTTTTTTCCAAATTAATGTGATGTATATTCCTGAGCCTGCCCGGGTTGATATTTTGAAAGGAATATTTATGGAATATAATGAATTTATTAACGAATTAAGGAAGTGTATTGAACAGCTGTGTGATGAGAATGAAACAGTATGCATAAAAAATATTGAAAAAAACAATTCTCAGAAACAGTCAGCATTTGTCATCGGAAGAAAGGGGGAAAATACATGTCCGGCAGTTCATGCTGATTATTATTATGAGCTTTATAAAAAAGGAACCGGCCTAATGGAGGTTGCTGAAAAAATATTAATAATTGCAAGGGAACACAGAGATGCGATAAAAATGAACATTAATGATTTTTTGGAATGGAATCGTGTAAAAGACAGGGTTTTATGCAGGATAATAAATAAAGACAGTAACGGGGATTTACTGAATAATATTCCTCATAAAACGATTCTTGATCTTGCTTTTGTATATTTTATAAGTATACCTGCACAAAATGGAGAACGTGCAACGGCATTAATACGCAATGAAATATTAAAAGAATGGAATATATCACGTCAGGAACTGCATAAGAGGGCAGTTATTAATACAAGGATGAAATTCAAGCCGGTCATAAAGACCATGAATGAAATTATTCTGGATTTTGCCGGTAATGATGAAAGTATCAGGGAACAGATAGAAAATGATGATTCGGCACATCCGATGTATGTACTTACCAACACTATAAAATTTTTCGGCGCTGTATGCATGATGTATGAGGATGTGCTTAATGATTTCGCTGAAAAAAACGGAGATTTCTATATTATACCAAGCAGCGTACATGAGGTTATACTGGTGCCTGATGAAGATGATATTACACCTTCCGGACTTCTTAACATGGTATCTGATGTGAATGACAGCCAGGTTCCTAAGGAGGAAATTCTATCGTATAATGTATATCACTATGATTCACAGAAAAAGAAACTTGAGGTATTAAGGAATGTCAAACAAAATTTTTGATAATATAACAAAAAAAACTTGTTTGCGTAAGAGCTTTTGATTATAATATACATTAAAATGAATTTCATTTTTAGGAGGAAACAGTTATGTCATATGTAGATGAAGTCTTAGCCGATGTTGTTGCTAAGAATCCTGCTCAGCCTGAATTTCATCAGGCAGTTAAGGAAGTGCTTGAGTCACTCAGGGTTGTGATTGAAGCCAATGAAGAAGAATATCGCAAGGATGCACTTTTGGAGAGATTAACCACTCCTGAGAGAGCCATACTTTTCCGTGTGCCGTGGGTTGATGACAACGGTCAGGTAAGGGTCAACAATGGATACAGAGTGCAGTTTAACAGTGCGATAGGACCATACAAGGGAGGATTAAGATTTCATCCTTCTGTAAATCTTGGAATTATCAAATTCCTCGGATTTGAACAGATTTTCAAGAATTCGCTTACAGGACTTCCTATTGGCGGAGGTAAGGGTGGTTCCGATTTTGACCCTAAGGGCAAATCCGACAGGGAAATAATGGCATTCTGCCAGAGCTTTATGACGGAACTTTACAGACATATCGGAGCTGATACGGATGTTCCGGCAGGAGATATAGGTGTAGGAGCAAGAGAAATCGGATATATGTACGGACAATACAAAAGAATCCGCAATATTTATGAAGGTGTTCTTACGGGAAAAGGTCTTACCTATGGCGGTTCGCTTGCAAGAACACAGGCAACAGGATACGGACTTTTGTATTTAACGGAAGAAATGCTTAAATGCAACGGAAGAGAACTTGCAGGCAGGACGGTTGTCGTATCCGGTGCGGGCAATGTTGCAATATATGCAATACAGAAAGCAATCGAGCTTGGTGCCAAACCTGTAACCTGTTCTGACTCAACAGGCTGGATTTATGACCCTGAAGGAATTGATGTGGACCTTCTCAGAGAAGTGAAGGAAGTTAAGAGAGCAAGACTTACGGAATACGCTGCAGCAAGACCATCTGCCGAATATCACGAGGGAAAGGGTGTATGGTCAGTTAAATGTGATGTGGCGCTTCCGTGTGCAACACAGAATGAGCTTAATCTTGATGATGCAAAACAGCTTGTGGCTAACGGATGTTTTGCAGTTGCAGAAGGAGCGAATATGCCTACAACACTTGAAGCAACTGAGTATTTCCAAAAGAACGGAATACTTTTCTGTCCGGGTAAAGCTTCTAATGCCGGCGGTGTTGCAACCTCTGCACTTGAAATGAGTCAGAACTCAGAAAGACTCAGCTGGACATTTGAAGAAGTAGACGGCAAGCTTAAAGGAATAATGGTTAATATTTTCCATAATCTTGACGAGGCTTCCAAGAAGTACGGAATGGAAGGAAATTATGTGGCAGGTGCCAATATAGCAGGTTTCCTCAAAGTTGCAGAAGCCATGAAAGCACAGGGAATTGTTTAAAACGGTATATGTTTTGAATCAGGCGGCGGCCCGTATCGGGCTGCCGCTTTTCAGATATGATGATAAAATTGTAACCATGAAAAAACGGACATCCTGTCGCAAACAGGATGTCCGCATATCATGCATCTGGAGGGAATCGAACCCCCGACAACCCGGCTCCGGAAACCGGTGCTCTATCCACTGAGCTACAAATGCAAATCTGACTTATCTATAATATAATAAATTTATGATAAATGCAAATGGTTTTGGTTCCATTAAATGCTTTTTTGTGATAGAATTAGCATTACGATGCGCAGAGCTGTTAAATATCTGCGTTAAAATGGCAGAAAACGGGTAGCTGATATGGAAAACGGCATAAGAATTAATAAATATTTAAGTATTTGCGGATATTGTTCAAGAAGGGCGGCTGATGCACTTATTGAGGAAGGAAGGGTTAAGGTTGATGGGATTACGGCGTTGTGCGGAACAAGAGTAACGGAAGGCCAGAATGTAACCGTCGGCGGTGTGGAAGTCAGCCCTGTTATTGAAAAAAAAGTATATGCATTTTATAAGCCGGCAGGATACATAAGTTCACTGTCTGATGAACAGGGAGAAGGAATAAGCCGTTTTATCCCGGCAGGAATGAGACTGTATCCGGCAGGAAGGCTTGATAAGGAGTCGGAAGGACTTATGCTTCTTACAAATGATGGAGAACTGATGAATGGAATACTTAATGCTGCAGGCGGTCATGAGAAAGAATATGCCGTCACGACAAGAGAAGTCGTAACAGATAAATTCTTAAAACAGATGTCTGAAGGTGTACCCATTACCAATGGTGCGACAGGTAAAAAGGTCATTACGGCACCATGTATAACGGAACGGATTAATGAACACAAATTCAGTATAACAATCATTCAGGGACTAAATCGTCAGATAAGGAGAATGTGCGGATATTTTGGTTATCATGTGGACAGGCTCAGGCGTGTAAGAATAATGAATATTTCAATAAGCGGACTTAAACCCGGACAGATAAGGGAACTTAACGAAGCAGAACTGAATGAACTGAAAAAATCACTGAATCAGGAGAATATATGAATAAGATAGACAGAATGAAAGAACTTACCGGTATTCTTAATGAAGCATCAAGGGTGTATTACTCGGGAACGGATGAAATAATGAGTAATTATGAATATGACAGAATGTATGATGAACTTCTGGAGCTTGAAAAAGATACAGGAATAAGAATGTCGGACAGTCCAACGGTAAAGGTCGGATACGAGGTCGCAGGAGAACTTCCCAAAGAAAATCATGAATTACCGATGCTCAGTCTTGATAAGACAAAATCTGCAGAAGCACTGGCGGATTTTGCAGGCACTGAGCAGTGTATACTTTCATGGAAGTTAGACGGACTTACCGTTGTACTTACTTATGATGGAGGAGAGCTGGTAAAGGCTGTTACAAGGGGAAACGGATATGTGGGAGAGGTTGTTACGGCAAATGCAAGAACGTTTAAAAATCTTCCTTTGAGAATACCTTTTAAAGGCAGACTTGTAATCAGGGGTGAAGCATTGATAACATATTCGGACTTTGAAAAAATCAATTCTGAAATTACTTCGGAAGAAGATAAATACAAAAATCCGAGAAATCTCTGCAGCGGCTCCGTGAGACAGCTTAACAATAAAATTACGGCTTCAAGAAATGTAAAGCTGGTTGTATTTTCGCTGATTAAGTCATATGAAGCAGAAAAACTTAATTCCATGGAAGAACGTTTTAAATGGCTTGAAAACCAGGGCTTTGAGGTCGTGGAAAGAAAAAAAGTAACACGTGAAAATGTTGCTGATACGGTAAAAGCTTTTTCTGAAAAAATTAAAAATAATGATTTTCCATCAGACGGTCTTGTATTGACATATGATGACATCGCATACGGAGAATCACTTGGAACAACCGCTAAATTTCCGAGAAATGCCATTGCCTTTAAATGGCAGGATGAAACTGCTGAAACGGTTTTGAGAAAAATCGAATGGAGTGCGTCAAGAACCGGACTTATTAATCCTGTTGCGGTCTTTGACCCGGTGGAGCTTGAAGGAACGACGGTATCAAGGGCAAGCGTGCATAACGTGAGCATAGTAAGAGAATTAAAGCTTGGAACCGGAGACAGGATCAAAGTATACAAAGCCAACATGATAATACCGCAGATTGCCGAAAATCTTACGGGAAGCGGAAGTGCCGAAATACCGGAAAAGTGTCCGGTATGCGGAGGAATAACAAAAACCGTGCAGACCGCCGGAGCGGTAATGCTGTACTGCACCAATGAAGAATGTCAGGCAAAAAATGTTAAGAAATTTCAGCATTTTGTAGAACGTAATGCTCTTAATATCGAAGGAATTTCAGAACAGACACTTGAAAAATTTATCGACATGGGATTTATAAAGGAGTTTTCCGATATATATCATCTTGACAGATACAGGGATAAAATTATTTCCATGGATGGCTTCGGCGTGAAATCTTATGAAAATATAATTGAATCGATTGAAAAATCAAGAAAAACTACTCTTGCCAATGTTATATACGGACTTGGAATAGAAGGAATAGGACCTGCAAATGCAAAGCTCATATGCAGGAGCTATGATGATGATCCTGATAAAATTACGTCATGCACAGCAGAAGATCTTCTTAAAACGGAAGGAATAGGTGAAGTGCTTGCGGGTGCATTTGCGGATTATTTCCGTAAAGAATATAATATGGAAATGTTTTACAGGCTTTTAAGCGAGCTGAATCTTCAGAGAGAAGAAAGAAAAGAACTGTCCGGAATATCAGACAGGGTTTTTGTGATTACCGGTTCGGTAAAACATTTTGCAAACAGGGATGAATTGAAATCATTCATTGAAAAGGCCGGAGGAAAAACTGCCGGAACAGTTTCACGTAATACAGATTACCTTATTAACAATGATGTGACGAGTACCTCTTCAAAAAATAAAAAAGCAATGGAACTCGGAGTTGCGATTATATCTGAAGAAGAATTTCTTAAACTTACAGGAGGAATTGAATAATGCCCATAAGAACACAGAACGATCTGCCGGCTAAGGCAGTTCTTGAGAATGAAAATATTTTTGTCATGGATGAGACAAGGGCGATGACACAGGATATAAGACCCTTAAAAATAGCCATTCTGAATCTGATGCCTCTTAAGGAGGATACGGAAGTTCAACTGTTACGTGCACTTTCCAATACACCGCTTCAGATAGATGTAACGCTGCTCCAGACTGCATCGTACAGGGCAACACATACATCACAGTCACATCTTAACCAGTTTTATCTTACTTTTGATGAAATTAAGAATACAAGGCTTGACGGGTTAATCATAACAGGGGCACCCATTGAACATCTGGAATTTGAACAGGTGGAATACTGGGATGAACTTGTGACAATCATGGAATGGTCCAAGACAAATGTTACCTCAACGCTTCATTTGTGCTGGGGAGCACAGGCCGGACTCTATCATCATTTCGGTGTTAGGAAAATGTGGCTTGATGAGAAGATTTCCGGAGTATACAGTCATCGTGTAAGCAACAGACGCATACCGCTTGTAAGAGGGTTTGATGATGTATTCATGGCACCGCATTCAAGGCATACCGAATCATCACCGGAAGATATAAGAAAATGCAGTGAACTGATTATTCCTGCCAAATCCGAAACAGTAGGAGATTTGCTTATAATGACAGCAGACGGAAGGCAGATTTTTGTAATGGGACATCTTGAATATGACAGAATGACCCTTGACAGTGAATACAGAAGGGATATGGAAAGAGGCCTCAATCCGGCAATACCCGAAAATTATTATCCCGATGACAATCCTGAAAACCGGCCGGATCTTACATGGAGGGCGGTATCCAACTGTCTGTACAGTAACTGGCTGAATTATTACGTGTACCAGACGACACCATATGAACTGTAAAACAATTTAAACGGGTAATAATACATGATAAAGGAAAATGAAATATACAAACTGACACATTATGAATATGGACTTCCCTATACAGGACAGTGCGGAATAATGCGCTATCGCATTGCAAGAAATCCACTTGAAAAGGTTATAGGGAAAAAAGAAAAAGGTGAAGCCGTGCTTGAGGCGTCGGCGTGGAAGGGACCATTTTGTTATGATAAAACAAAAGAAGAAATCATAACCATGGAATTTCCGTTTACTGAGGAAGGAAGAATACAGGCAGCAGAATGGCTGAACAGTCTGTATATAATGAAAAGTGAGGAATGGAAATGAAATACAGACATTTGCTGTTTGATTTGGACGGCACGTTAACCGATTCCGGAGAAGGCATAATCAATTCAGTTATGTATTCATTAAAATGCCTCGGGATTAATGAAGATAACAGAGACAGCGTGAAGAGATTCGTCGGACCGCCGCTTGTTGATTCATATAAGACCTTTTACGGACTTGATGAAGTGTCGGCATGGAAGGCTGTTGAATATTACAGAGAATACTTCTCCGAAAAGGGAATATTTGAAAATTCCGTTTATGACGGAATACCGTTACTCCTTAATGAATTAAAGAACAGGGGACACAGGTTATACGTGGCAACCTCCAAACCATTGCAATATGCAGTGAGGATACTTGAAAAGTACGAACTTAAATCATATTTTGAATATGTATCAGGTCCCGACATGGATGAAAAAAATAGTGACAAGTCCGTTATAATCAGAGATGTATTACAGACAACCGGTGCAGATAAAAAATCCTCAATTATGATAGGCGACAGATATTATGACATAAGAGGGGCAGCAGAAAACGGCATATTCTCAGTCGGCGTGCTTTACGGATACGGAAACCGGGAGGAACTTGAAAAAGCGGGAGCTTCATATATAGCAGAAAAAGTTAATGACATTCTTTTCTGCGTCTGAGTTCTTTTGCATATGATATGAGACTGAGAAATGTATTGAGGCACTGTGACAATATAATTCCCGCAATGTAACCGTTGCTTCCGTATCGGGGGATGCAGAATACGATGAAGAACAGACACAGTACTTCCGAAAACATGTTGTTGACAAGTACACGGTAACTTTTTCCCAAAGCATTAAGCATGCTTTTAAATGTGCTGCTTATAAATACGAAAGGGCATATTAAAGAAAGCTTTTGTGATAAAAGTACAATTTCTCTGTTGCCAAACAGACGTGCTGCAATTTTTCCGCCAACCGTATTAAAAAAAACTATGCAGGAAAGACCTAAAACAAGTGAAAAACAAAATGATGTTCTGCCATAGGCGTTCAGTCTGCCGGTGTGAGCATCATTTTTTGATACAGCGGGGATAAGCATGAGCGCGAAGGAATTGGTAACCGTTGCGGGAAAAAGGACCAGCGGAAGCACCATTCCGGTAATCATACCCAAAATTCCGAGTGCTTCAGAATGGCTGAAACCGTTTAGAATAAGCATCATCGGTATAAGCGATGATTCAAGACTCTGTATAAAATTTAAAGAAAGCCTGTTGGCGGTAACGGGTAATGAATGACGGATTATTATACCGTATTGTTCTTTGTGTGACCTTGATGCTTCATACGGTATTTTTTTCCTGCGGCATATTACAAAAAAAGTACACATTAATACAGAAAATAATTCTCCGGTAACCGTCGCAAGAACGGCGGTAACAGCTCCTCCGGTAAATAATGAGAATAAAAAAAGAGCCGCAAAACGAATGAGCTGTTCAAATAATTGAGACAATGCCGGGAAAATGGCGCTCCCCTTCCCAATGTAATAGCTGTAAAACATTGAATGAATACAGGTAAGCGGAATGGAAAAAGAAAAAATTCTGAGCAGAGGTGCACATTCATCACTATGAAGATAATATATGGAAATCGGACGGGCAAAAATGTTTAATAAAAGCATACATGCTGTTCCTAAAATACAGGAAAGCACGGTGCAGTCCGCTGCATATCTGACTGCAAGGTCATTTTTTTTTGAAACATTTTTTGAAAGTGTTATTTCAATTCCGGAAACTGATACGGCGTGGCATAGGGTCATAACGGGAAGGATAAGCTGATATGTACCGACGGCAGCAGCTCCCGCTGTCCGCGAGAGAAAGATCTTGAACAGAAAACCGAACAGGCGCATAATAAAGCCTGTTGCAGTCAGTATGAATGTTCCCTTAAGAAATGATGACCTTGACATGATAAAACTCCGCAGGCTTTTTATCATAATATGCCGAGGCAGCATATTATATAATAAAAAGATGTGATTTTACAATGGGAATTTATCTTGACAATGCAGCCACTACTTACGTTTATCCTGAAGTGGCAGAGCTTATGCGAACATATTGTACCGGGGATTTTTTTAATCCGTCGGCAGTATATTCGGGAGCGGGACGTGTACGTGAAAAAATCAGTGCCGCAAGAAAAACGATAGGAGATATCATTAATGCAGAACCGGAGGAAATATATTTCACATCGGGCGGAACTGAATCGGATAACTGGGTATGCAATGAAGCCATGAACAGAGAGGGACATATAATAACAACTTCGATTGAACATAAGGCGGTTTTGAAAACCCTGGAAAAATATAAGAAAAAAACACTTGTTAAACCTGATGATGACGGATATGTCCATACGGAGGATATTATTTCCTCAATCAGGAATGATACGGTTATTATATCCGTGATGATGGCGAATAACGAGATAGGAACAATACAGCCGGTTGCGAAAATAGGAGAAATTGCATCCGAATACGGAGTGGTTTTTCATACGGATGCGGTTCAGGCATTCGGACATATGCCTGTTGACGTTAAAAAAATGAAAGCAGATATGCTCAGCGCGTCAGCACACAAGTTTCACGGACCTAAAGGATGCGGCTTTCTGTATGTATCGCATGACATATCAGTCGGACCATTTATAAAGGGAGGCGGTCAGGAAGCCGGAATGAGGGCAGGAACGGAAAATGCCGCAGGAATTATCGGGATGGCAGCTGCAGCGGAAATATCCGTCAGAAGAATGAAAAGAGATTATGAATGGCAGATGAAAATCCGGGATTATATGATAAAAAGGCTGACATCAGAAATTGATAATACAAGAATTAACGGGGGAACGGAAAAAAGACTTGCAAACAACATAAACATAAGTTTCAGGAATGTTGACGGCAGGGCACTGCTTGTTATGCTTGACATAGAGGGAATATATGCCTCGGGAGGCTCGGCATGCAACAGCGGAAGTCCGACTTCTTATGTTCTGAAAGAAATAAATGTTCCTGACGATTATATTAACGGAAGCATAAGACTTACATTATCACCGGACATAACAGTGAGAGAAGCCGATTATGTGATTATGAAAATAAAAAAGTGTGTTGCACATATAAGAAAACAGGCAAAATAAAATGATATGGGACAGTATGTACCGCAGATACATTCTGTCCCAATGCGTGATTCAGATTGATTTTAATGATATAAATGAAGGTGTTCTGTTCTCAAAGGTGGTTATATACTTAAAACCGGTATTGATAAGGATGTCTTTTGCAGTTCTGAAAGCATAACCTAAATTTTTCACATAATGTGAGTCTGAGCCGAGGGTAATTATTTCACCGCCAAGGTCATGATAACGCTTTAAAAGTGATATGGTGGGAATGAAGTTCGTAATGCCGTCGGTAAGTCCTCTGGTATTAAGCTCTATGCCATGGCCTTTTGAAATAATGTTTTTGAATATCATGTCGGTAATCTCAAAAAAATCCGAATCATTATATACATAATCCTTATCCCTGACATAACGTCTTATATAGTCAAGATGTCCGTATACGTCATAATCTTCGTATATCGATACATTCTTTAAGATTGCCTCATAATATGACATTATGGCTTCATTGGTATCCCTGTTCTCCCAGTATTCGGGATAATACGGGTCGATTCCGTTTACGATATGGGATGAGCCTATGATAAAATCAAAGTCAGCCGACCTTACAAGCTCGGAATTCATGCCGTTAACAGAAGGATTAAGTCCGAGTTCAAGACCTATTTTAATTTTCAGGCGGTTTTTGTACCGTTCTTTTAATTCACGGAATCTTTTGAAATATTCATCCGTATCTATATAAAATAATCTTTCGCCGTTTTTTGGCGGATAGTCAAGGTCAACATGATCCGTGAAGCAGATTTCCTTCATTCCGGAGGATATTGCTTTTTCAATCAGTTCTTCCGGAACCGAATTACAGTCGGAAGAAAAATCAGTGTGTACGTGATAATCACCAATCATTGTCCGTTCTCCTCTTTAAGCTTTCTTTTAATATATTGTAATAAAAGTTTTGGTTTTGTCAATAATTTCAATAAATAACAAATTAAGGGTTGAAATTTTCAGGTAAAGAATGTAAAATACAGTACAGATTGATTTATAATTAACAATCCTTATTACAAAACATTATTCTTTAGGAGGAATTTTTAAAATGGCAGTAAAAGTTGCGATTAACGGATTTGGCCGTATCGGTCGTCTTGCTTTCAGACAGATGTTCGGAGCAGAAGGATATGAAGTAGTGGCAATCAACGATTTAACAAGCCCTAAGATGCTTGCTCATCTTCTTAAGTATGATTCATCACAGGGTAAGTATGAGAAGGCTGATACCGTATCAGCAGGTGATGATTCCATCACGGTTGACGGAAAGACTATTAAGATTTATGCTTTCCCGGACGCTAACAATTGCCCATGGGGTGAACTCGGAGTTGACGTTGTTCTTGAATGTTCAGGATTCTACTGTTCTAAGGACAAGGCTCAGGCTCATATTAATGCAGGAGCACGTAAGGTAGTTATTTCAGCACCTGCCGGAAATGACCTGCCGACAATCGTATATAACACTAACCACAATACATTAAAGCCTGAGGATACAATTATCTCAGCTGCTTCATGTACAACCAACTGTCTTGCACCTATGGCAGATGCACTTAATAAGTTTGCACCGATTCAGTCAGGTATCATGGTAACAATTCATGCATATACAGGCGATCAGATGATTCTTGACGGACCACAGAGAAAGGGTGACCTGAGAAGAAGCCGTGCAGGTGCCGTTAATATTGTACCTAATTCAACAGGAGCTGCTAAGGCAATCGGACTTGTTATTCCTGAACTTAACGGTAAGCTCATCGGTTCTGCACAGCGTGTTCCTACACCTACAGGATCAACAACAATCCTTACGGCAGTAGTTAAGGGAAATAATGTAACCGTAGATGCAATCAATGCAGCAATGAAGGCAGCAGCTAATGAATCATTCGGATACAATGAAGATGAAATTGTTTCATCTGATATTGTTGGAATGAGATATGGTTCATTATTCGATGCTACCCAGACAATGGTAAGTAAGGTTGCAGATGACCTTTACGAAGTACAGGTTGTTTCATGGTATGATAACGAGAACTCATACACAAGCCAGATGGTTAGAACAATTAAGTATTTTTCAGAATTAGCTTAATTATTCGGTTTAGACCTACCACGGGTCCGGTCGTTTGGACCGGATCCGTTTTTCATTTCTAAAGAATTATATTATATTTTCAGGAGGATTAATTAATGCTTAACAAGAAATCGGTTGATGACATTAATGTAAAAGGACAGAGAGTCCTTGTAAGATGTGATTTTAACGTGCCTTTAAAAGCGGGCGTTATTACGGATGAAAACAGAATAGTTGCAGCTCTTCCTACAATTAAGAAATTAATTGCAGATGGCGGAAAGGTTATCCTCTGCTCACATCTCGGAAAAGTTAAAAATGGACCTAATGAAGGCGAATCGCTTGCACCTGTTGCAAAGAGACTTTCAGAAAAGCTGGGTCGTGAAGTGGTATTTGCAGCGGATGATGAGGTTGTAGGACCTAATGCGAAGGCAGCCGTTGAAGCAATGAAGGACGGAGATGTGGTGCTTCTCCAGAATACAAGATTCAGAAAAGAAGAAACCAAGAACGAAGAGAACTTCTCAAAAGAACTTGCTTCACTCTGTGACGTATATGTTAATGATGCATTTGGAGCATGTCACAGAGCTCACTGCTCGACTGAAGGCGTAACGAAGTTTGTTAAGACAAGCGTTGTGGGATATCTTATGCAGAAGGAAATCGAATTCCTCGGCAATGCGGTAAACAGTCCTGTAAGGCCTTTTGTTGCAATTCTCGGCGGTGCTAAGGTTGCTGACAAGCTTAACGTAATTTCAAATCTGCTCGATAAGTGCGATACGCTTATTATAGGCGGAGGAATGGCGTATACATTCTTAAAGGCAAAAGGATATGAAATCGGTTTATCACTCGTTGACGACAGCAAAATCGAATATTGCAAAGAGATGATGGAAAAGGCAGAAAAACTCGGCAAGAAGCTTCTCCTTCCTGTTGATGCCGTGACAATTAAGGATTTCCCTAATCCGATAGATGCTCCGGTTGAAATTGAAATTTATGATGCCGATAAGCTTCCGGCAGACAGAGAAGGCTGTGATATCGGTCCTAAGACACAGGAATTGTATGCTGAAGCGGTTAAAACAGCTAAGACGGTTGTATGGAACGGACCTATGGGAGTGTTTGAAAATCCTACACTTGCAGCCGGTACAATAGCCGTTGCCAAAGCACTTGCCGATACCGACGCAACAACAATCATAGGGGGCGGTGATTCTGCTGCCGCAGTTAACACACTTGGATTTGGTGACAAGATGACACATATTTCCACAGGCGGCGGTGCTTCACTGGAATTCCTTGAGGGCAAGCTCCTTCCGGGAATTGAATCAGCAGATGACAAGTAATAGGAGAAGTTGAAATGGCAAGAAGAAGAATAATTGCGGGCAACTGGAAAATGAACAAAACTCCGAGCGAGGCAGTTGCATTGATAAATGAATTAAAACCACTGGTTAACAATGACGGCGTTGATGTAGTATACTGCGTTCCGGCGGTTGATCTGACAACAGCTTTAGAGGCTGTTAAGGGTACCAATGTTAAAATCGGTGCAGAAAATATGTATTTTGAAGAAAGCGGGGCATATACCGGAGAGGTATCACCTGCAATGCTTACCGACATTGGTGTTGAATATGTTATTATCGGACATTCCGAGAGAAGGGAATACTTTGCTGAGACGGATGAAACCGTTAACAAAAAGGTCCTTAAAGCATTTGAACATGGAATTACACCGATTATATGCTGTGGTGAATCACTTACTCAGAGAGAGCAGGGAATTACCCTTGACTGGATAAGAATGCAGATTAAAATTGCATTGCTTAATGTTACTGCCGACCAGGCAAAGAAGGCTGTTATTGCTTATGAGCCGATATGGGCAATCGGAACAGGTAAAACGGCAACTGCCGACCAGGCAGAAGAGGTGTGTGCAGGAATACGTCAGGTTATCGGTGAGATATATGACGAAGCAACGGCTGATGCAATCAGAATCCAGTATGGCGGCTCAATGAATGCTTCAAATGCGGCAGAGCTTCTTTCAAAACCGGACATTGACGGCGGATTAATCGGCGGCGCAAGTCTTAAGCCTGATTTTGCCAAAATTGTTAATGCATAATAATGATTGTTTATGGGGCAGGATAAATCTGCCCCATGATTTTTTTGAAAGGACATACTATGAAAAAACTTATATCTTGGAATGTAAACGGATTAAGGGCATGCCTTGATAAAGGATTTATGAATTTTTTTAATGAAATACAGGCGGATGTGTTTTGCGTCCAGGAAATAAAGCTTTCTGAAGGACAGCTTGACTTAAATATTGAAAATTATTATTCGTATTGGAATTATGCAGAAAAAAAAGGCTATTCCGGAACTGCCGTATTTACGAAGGACAAGCCTTTAGCTGTTTCGTACGGAATGGGAATAGAGGAACATGACCATGAAGGAAGAATAATTACACTTGAATATGGGGATTATTATATGGTTACGGTATACACACCTAATTCCAAAAGAGAACTTGAACGACTTGAATACAGACAGAGCTGGGAAGATGCTTTCAGGAAATATGTTAACGGACTGAGAAAACATAAACCTGTCATCATATGCGGTGATTTGAATGTTGCCCATAAGGAAATTGATTTGAAAAATCCCGGAAGCAACAGGAAAAATGCCGGATTCACTTATGAAGAAAGGAATAAAATGACAGAGCTTTTAGAGAGCGGATTTACGGATACGTTCAGATATTTTTATCCTGATGCAACAGATCGTTATTCATGGTGGTCATACATGTTTAAAGCAAGAGAGAAAAATGCCGGATGGAGAATTGATTATTTTCTGGCATCTGACGAGTTGAAGGACAAGCTTGCAGGTGCGGATATACATGATAAAATTACCGGGTCGGATCATTGTCCGGTTGAGCTGATAATTGACTTATAAAAAGGTCTGTGATAACATAACAACGAAAAATAACAGCAGATTGGAGATTTGGAATGAGTAAGAAACCAACAGTACTCCTTATCCTTGACGGATACGGATTAAGTGACAAAACGGAAGGAAATGCGGTTGCGCAGGCGCATACACCCGTTATGGATAAATTGATGAAGGAATATCCTTTTGTGAAAGGATATGCAAGCGGAATGTCGGTAGGACTGCCTGAAGGACAGATGGGCAACTCGGAAGTGGGACATCTGAACATGGGTGCCGGAAGAATTGTATATCAGGAGCTTACAAGAATAACCAAGGAGATACAGGACGGCACATTTTTTGAAAATGAAGCACTTGTTAAGGCATGTGACAACTGTAAAAACAGAAATTCGGCACTGCATGTATTCGGACTGCTGTCGGATGGAGGAGTGCACAGCCATAATACCCATATATACGGTATTCTTGAACTTGCAAAGAAACACGGACTTGATAAAGTATATATCCACTGCTTTCTTGACGGAAGGGACACACCTCCTCAGTCAGCAAAGGGCTTTGTGGAGGATTTGGAACAGGAAATCAGCAGGCTGGGTGTAGGAAGAATTGCATCAGTGTCAGGAAGATATTATGCAATGGACAGGGATAATAACTATGATCGGGTTGAAAAGGCATATAATGCACTGACCAGGGGAGAAGGCGGCACGGCTGAAAGTGCGGCAGCCGGAATACAGGCATCTTAT
Organism: uncultured Butyrivibrio sp.; assembly: GCA_964405265.1. Taxonomy (GTDB): domain Bacteria; phylum Bacillota; class Clostridia; order Lachnospirales; family Lachnospiraceae; genus Eshraghiella. The sequence goes on along the minus strand of CAYONC010000013.1, from coordinate 17,504 downwards.
GATGCAGGTGTTAATGATGAATTTGTTGTTCCTTTTGTTGTAACGGAAAATAATAAACCTGTTGCCGTAATAAATGACGGTGATTCGGTAGTATTCTTCAATTTCAGACCTGACCGTGCGAGAGAAATAACACACTGCTTCTGTGATGATGAATTTACGCATTTTGACAGAGGTGCACGTAAAGACGTAAACTTTGTATGCTTTACGGAATATGACCCTCTTATTCCTAATAAAGACATTGCATTTAAGAAGGTTGAGGTTACCAATACATTCGGAGAGTGGCTTGCGAAAAACGGACTTAAACAGGCAAGAATTGCCGAAACGGAAAAATATGCACACGTTACGTTTTTCTTCAACGGAGGGGTTGAGACTCCTAACGAGAATGAGGAGCGAATCCTTGTAAATTCGCCGAAATACGTTGCCACATATGATCTCAAGCCGAGAATGGCGGCATATACCGTTACGGATAAATTAAGCGAGGCAATTACGGCGGTTGATGAAAATGGTGAGAATAAGTATGATGTAATAATATGTAATCTTGCCAATCCGGACATGGTAGGTCATACGGCTGTGTTTGATGCGGTTGTTGAAGCAATAGAAGTTGTTGACAACTGTGTGGGAGAAATTGTGAAGCTTGTCAAGGAACAGGACGGAATACTCTTTATATGTGCTGATCACGGTAATGCCGAGCAGCTTATAGATTATGAAACGGGAGGTGAATTCACCTCGCATACAACAAATCCCGTACCATTCATACTTGTGAGCAACAATCAGGAATACGGCCTTAAAGAAGGCGGATGTCTCGCCGATATAGTCCCGACGCTTATTGACTGTATGGAAATGAAACAGCCGGAAGAAATGACGGGAAAATCACTGCTTATCAGAAAATAACTGTTGATTAATTTTTGCAGTTGTGGTAGACTGATTCTTGCGTGGGTATTTTTGCGCCTTATGAATATAATAATCAGGAGGTTTTATTGGTGGATATCTTTAAAACAATCATTACAATAATTTTAGTAATAGTAAGTATTTTACTGACAATACTGGTTCTCATGCAGGAAGGCAAGACACAGGGACTTGGTTCCATCGGAGGTATGGCAGAGTCATACTGGGGCAAGAATAAGGGCCGTTCAATGGAAGGAGCACTTGAGAAGATTACCAAGGTTCTGGCGGTTCTGTTTTTTGTAATAGCTTTTGCACTTAATCTTAAGTGGCTTAATTAATTAATGTTATCTGTGAGGAACTCCTGGATTGCCAAGAGTTCTTCTTTTTTATGCGAGGCGACAATATGAGTGACGGAGAAAATTTTGAAAAAAGAAAGAAAATAATATGTGACCTTATTCATGATAAGCATTATGTTCCGATGAAACGCAGGGAAATAGCCATGCTTCTCAATATCCCGAAAGAACGGAAGAATGAATTGCATGAGGTTCTTGATGAGCTTGTTTCGGAAGGGAGAATAGGTCTGTCGCGTAAAGGAAAATACTGCAGGGCAGAAAATACTGCCGTTACCGGCATATTTGAAGCAACCCGGAAGGGTTTTGGATTTGTTGTGGTGGAAAATGAAGAAGATGATATTTTTATTTCCGAAAAAGACGTAAATGGTGCATTTCATCATGACAAGGTCATGGTTGCAATAATATCCGAAAAGAACGGATCCAGACGCAGGGAAGGAAAAATCATACGTATTATTGAACACGGTACTGATGAAATTATAGGAATATTTGAAAAAAACGGAGCATATGGTTTTGTAATACCGGATAATCCCAAATTCAGCAGGGATATTTTTATTCCAAAGGATAAAATTAACGGAGCAATTAACGGGCACAAGGTTGTTGTGCACATTGATACGTATGGGGATGAGAAAAGCAATCCGGAAGGAACCGTTATTCGTATAATCGGACATGTCAATGACCCGGGAACGGACATACTTTCCGTAGCAGAGGCCTATGAAATTCCATGCGAATATCCGGAAGAAGTCATGGAGGCCCTTAACAAAATACCGGAAACAGTTAATGCCTGCCAATACGACGGGAGGACAGACTGCCGGGAATGGCTCACCGTAACGATAGACGGGGAAGATGCCAAGGATCTTGATGATGCAGTTACAATTACCAGGGAGGGTGAAATATACCGCCTCGGTGTTCATATAGCGGATGTATCGGAATATGTAAAGGAAAATACATCAATTGACAAGGAAGCATTAAAAAGAGGAACAAGCGTATATCTTGTTGACAGGGTAATTCCCATGCTTCCGCATAAGCTGAGTAATGGAATATGCTCTCTGAATCAGGGAGAGGACAGACTTGCATTAAGCTGTATCATGGACATTGATAACGAAGGCAATGTTGTGTCCCACAGGATATGCGAGACATTAATTAATGTGGACAGAAGAATGTCTTATAATGAGGTACAGGCTATACTGGATGATACAGAATGTGAAACAGCATTGCAGCTTAAGGAATATATTCCGATGGTTGAATCAATGAATGAGCTTGCAGTAATATTGAGAAAGAAAAGACATAAAAGAGGTTCAATTGATTTTGATTTCCCGGAGTGCAAAATTATTCTTGATAAAAAAGGAAAGCCGGTTGAAGTCAGGGAATATGAGAGAAATTCTGCAACAAGGATTATAGAAGACTTTATGCTTATTGCAAATGAAACTGTGGCAGAAGACGGCTTCTGGCAGGAAATACCGTTCATATACCGTACTCATGATAATCCGGAACCTGAAAAAATACGTGCTCTCGGTATGTTTATTAATAATTTCGGACATTCAATAAGAATATCCAATAATGAAATACATCCGAAAGAGCTTCAAAAGCTTGTTGAAGAAACAGAGGGAACTGATGAAGAAGCACTTATCAGCAGACTTACGCTCCGTTCAATGAAAAGGGCGGTATATACCACGGAATGTAAAGGACACTTTGGACTTGCTGCACGCTATTATACGCATTTTACGTCTCCTATAAGAAGGTATCCTGATTTGCAGATTCACAGAATTATAAAAGAAAATTTAAGGAACGGAATTAATGAAGAAAGAAGACGTCACTACGAAGCGGTTCTTTCGGAAACTGCAAAAAACTGCAGTATAACGGAGCGCAGGGCGGATGATGCCGAACGTGATGTTGAAAAAATGAAAAAAACGGAGTATATGACAGATAAAATAGGGGAATGCTTTGAAGGCGTCATATCCGGAATAACAGCCTGGGGTATATATGTAGAGCTTCCGAATACAATAGAAGGAATGATACATGTAAAAGACATTGAAGGAGACTGTTATGTATTTGACGAGACGAATTACGAAATGAGAGGCGAAAGGACGGGAAATGCATACAGGCTCGGCGAAAAGGTTCAGGTAATATGCACCGGTGCCGATAAACTTCAGAGAACGGTAGATTTTAAATTCTACCGGGAAAGCAGGTGAAATATATGGAACATAAACTGATTGCCAACAATAAAAAAGCATATTATGATTATTTTATAGAAGATAAATGGGAAGCAGGCATTGAACTGTACGGTACGGAAGTTAAATCAGTCAGAATGGGAAAAGTGAGCATAAAAGAATCATATATAAGGATTGAAAAAAATGAAGTGTTCGTATATAATATGCATATAAGTCCATATGAAAAAGGCAATATTTTTAACAGGGATCCTGCAAGAACAAGGAAACTTCTTCTTCACAGAGCGGAAATCAATAAGCTTACGGGCAAGACTGCTGAACAGGGATATACCATAGTACCGTTACAGGTATATATAAAAGATGGTCTCTGTAAAGTGGAAATAGGACTTGCGAAGGGTAAGAAGCTCTATGACAAGCGTGATTCGATAGCTAAGAAGGATGTACGCCGGGAACACGAGAGAGAATTTAAGATCAGGAATCTGTGAAAATGCCGCATGGCAGCAATAAGGGCTTGTACAGGTTTCGACGGGGGTTTTGAATTCGGAGAAGCAAGCCGCAAGGAAATGCGTCAAATTCCAAATTAAACTAAACGCTGAAGATAATTTAGCATACGCTGCCTAATGGCAGCTGTCGGCTCCGGAGCACCTGCACACCGGTTAACCGGCATCGACCATGCAGGAAACGACATATATAAAGCTTTGAATATATGGGCGTATCATGAAGCTACTGAAGACCGTATCCTGTCCGTAGGGGGCGGCCGGAGGGAATGTTAAATTACGGACTAAGCTTGTAGAAGTACGATGGATGGGCTTTCGGACAGGGGTTCGATTCCCCTCAGGTCCACTAATAATCAAAAGACCATTTGTCACATTTGCCAAATGGTCTTTTATGTTAATATTGAGGATATGATTATGCAGAATATGCTTAAGAAGGCAGAAGCAATAGCGAGAAAAGCACATGAAGGACAGTATGATAAAGGCGGGCGGCCTTTTATAGGGCACCCTGAGTCAGTTTCATCAGCATGTCTGACTGAAAAAGCGAAGATAACCGGCTGGCTTCATGATGTCGTCGAGGATACGGAGATGACAATGGAGGAAATAAGGTCATATGGCTTTGATGAAGATGTCATGGAAGCCTTAAAATGTGTTACCAAGACAGAGCAGTATGATGAAAATGAATATTATACCGCAATACGCAATAATCCGGTTGCACGGGAAGTAAAACTTGCCGACTTAACGCATAATATGGATTTATCAAGAATACCGGATGATGCACCGGAAGATTTCAGAAAGAAAATGATAAAAAAACGTGACAATTACATGAGATATTACACGTATCTTACAGGAGCACCTGAAGGAATGTCACTTCGGGAATTTGAAAACGGGAAATGATATTATGAAATTTATTAAGATTGAAGCGGGGGAAAAAGGCAGATTCATTAACAGATATGATATTACATATGAGACAGCGGGCGGACAGAAAAAAGTGTATGAAATCATAAGCAGGAACAGCCGGTTGGATTCAATAGAAGACCTTAAAGGCATGTGTCCGGATGCAGTCGTAATAATTGCTACGGATGAAAATGATGAGCATATCCTGCTTAACAGGGAATACAGGATGGCAGTAGGAGACTATGTGTATAATTTTCCGGCAGGTCTTATTGATGAAGGAGAAAGTCCGGCTGAAGCTGCACGCAGGGAGCTTAAAGAAGAAACAGGGCTTATGCTGTACGAAATCAGTGACACAATCGGACTCAGTTACAGTGCCGTAGGATTCAGCAATGAGCTTAATGTGTGTGTGGTTGGAAAGGCAAAAGGGAAATTAATGCCGAGTGATTCTGAATATGAGGAGATTGAAGCAGGGTGGTTTACGAGAGAAGAAGTCAGAATGCTTCTTAAAAGCAGCAGATTTGCGGCAAGAACCCAGTCATACTGTTATTTATGGAGCAGACAGAATTAAAATGGAGGCATGACTGAATGTCAGAAAAAGCAGATGTACGGGAATACATAATTGCTCCGTACAGTTTTGAAACAAAAGAAGAATATGAACAGGCACTTCAGGAGAAGAAGGCGGCTGCATATCTGGACTCACAGCTTAATACGGATAATGCGGAGAAAACATACAGACTCTACACCGAGCTTATTGATAAGAAGATATTTGCAACGGTTGTGGGAACTGATTATCTGAAAAAACTCAGGAACATTCTGATTCAAAGCGGGAAATATGCCGGAACGGATATTCCGCCCGTCAGGATCACAACCGTAAGCAAACGCGTAAAAAACAGGGTTGAAAGATATCTGTCGGTAAAGTATGAAACTGAGGCAGTAAGTCTGAGAAAAGAGAATAAAGCAATAAAAAACAGACTCAGCACTTCTGTTATAGTCAATGTGGTTCTCATTATCGTGATTGCAGCCATGTTTTTTATATCAAAATCAGGTTCAAGTCCTACAATAATCAATTACGAAAGAAAGCTTCAGGACAAATATTCGGCATGGGAAAGTGACCTGAAGGAACGGGAACAGGAATTGAAGGACCTTGAGTGGCAGCTGAAAAAATCTGAATCAGAAAATGATTTCACAGAAAAACCATAACATATATATATAATTGTCAAAAGCCGGAGGTGATAGTGATGTCAGGATATAAAATACTTATTGCAGATGATGAAAGCAGAATGAGAAAGCTGATAGGAGATTTCCTGAAGAAGAGCGGATATGAGATAAGGGAAGCAGAAAACGGAGAACAGGCAGTAGACATATTTTTTTCGGATAAAGATATCAGCCTTATAATTTTGGATGTGATGATGCCGAAAATGGATGGATGGCAGGTATGCAGGGAAATAAGAAAATTTTCAAAAATTCCGATTGTCATGCTTACTGCAAGGTCGGAAGAACAGGATGAGCTTAAAGGATTTGAACTTGGTGTTGACGAATACATTTCCAAGCCGTTCAGCCCTAAAATTCTTACTGCAAGAGTAGATGCCATTTTAAGACGTATGGGTTCGGATGATGAAGAAATCTTAACGGCAGCCGGTATTGTTGTCAACAAGGCAGCACATACCGTATTCATAGAAGGCAGAGAGACTGAACTCAGCCATAAAGAGTTTGAACTTCTGTCATATTTTATCGAAAATAAAGGTATTGCCCTGTCACGTGAAAAAATACTTAATAATGTGTGGAATTATGATTACTTTGGGGATGCGAGGACAATTGATACTCATGTAAAAAAACTCCGGAGCAAGATGGGAGAAAAAGGAGAATGTATTCATACGGTATGGGGTGTCGGATACAAGTTTGAAGCAGTATAATAATTGAAAAAAACATTAACATATGATATAATTGCCGATATAAATGCTTTGAGTGAAAGGCGATGATGTACATGAAGAAATTGAAGATTAAGACAAGAGTTGTGCTGATAGGAATTATACCTCTTATTGCAGCAAGTCTGCTTGTGGGAATGATTTCACTTTTTTTATCAAGAGACCATCTTGATGAAGAACAGAAAACCATACTGCAGGTGGCACTTGAAGGATATGGCGGAAATGTTAATGCATTTAAGGACCAGAATGTTGATATTACCGTATTCAAAGGGGATACGCGAATTGAAAGCTCTATTGACGGTGCTGTGGGAACGAAGGCCTCACAGACCGTGATTGACAGGGTTCTTAACGGACGCAGTGAATATTTTGACACAGATGTGGATGTTAACGGAACTGCATATTACGGTTATTATATTCCGACTGAAGACGGTATGCTTTTTGCAGGTAAGCCTCAGGATATCATTAAGTCGAATATTTTTAATATGGCATGGATGATAGTTGCCGCAAGTGCCGGTCTTATTGTGATATTCGGAACAGCTGTATATGTGATTTCAAAACATATGGCGGACAGGGTAAAGAATATCTCGCATAATCTTATCCGTATTTCGGAAGGAAATCTGACAGCTGAAATTAAGAATAACGGGTACAGCGATGAGATAGGAACAACAGCATCAGCTACGGAGCATATGCAGACCGAACTGAGAAAGATTTTAACCGCTTCATCGGCTATAAGCGGCAAAGTGAACGAATTATCTGATGAACTCAGTGAAGTGTCAAGTACCACGCTTTCAGCAATGAATGAGGTATCGAATGCCGTAGAAGAAATAACACTCGGACTTCAGCAGCAGACCGAAAATGTTCAGGAAATAGCACAGAATCTCAGCGACATGAATGAGGACATGGATAATATCAAGAAGTCGGCAGAAACTATACGCGGCTGCTCCGACAACCTGGATAACAGCAGCGGTCTTATGAAGAATAAGATGCTTAATATGTCCAACAGCAATGAAAAAACCAATAAAAATATTGCGAATGTATATGGAAGAATACAGGCGATAAGTGAAGTTATCGAAAATGTTAAGGGATTTGTTAAGGTAATTGGGGATATTTCTTCACAGACCAAGCTCCTGTCACTTAATGCAAGCATTGAAGCGGCGGTAGCAGGGGAAAGCGGAAAAGGCTTTGCGGTTGTTGCCGATTCAATAAGGGAATTGAGCGGTGCAACATCAAGTCAGGTAGACGAAATTACTAATATTATCAACAGACTTGTCGGTGACTTTGAAGAATGTCTGAATACCATTAATGAAACCGTTGAGGACAGCAGGCAGCAGAATGAGGATATAGAGAGTGTGCTTAATGAATTTGACACACTGTCAAGAGAAATTGCATATACATCAGAGCAGGTACAGCAGATAAATACGGCGATTGATAAATCATTATCCGAGATATCGGCTGTTTCACAGGAAGTTGAGGAACTTACATCCATATCCGAAAACAGTGCAGCGTCAACAGAAGAAGTTAACGCCAGTGTTGAGGAAATTAATGCGTTAATGAATACCGTATCAAGTGCATCATCAGAGCTTAACGCAGAAGCCGTGGAACTGGGAAAAGAACTCGAATTCTTTAAACTGTAATAATTGAGGTGAAGATTCAAATGAAGAAAAAAAACAGGATTAAAACAAGAAAAATCAGTATTAAGGTCAAGATACTGTGCCCGGTAGGGCTGCTGCTTATCGGAGTATGTGCCGCTTTAGGCTTTTCATCATACCGCTGTATGTATAATGCGATGGTAAGCATGGGAGTGGAAGAAGCTGAAATGGCGGTAAATATTGCACAGAATATGATAAGTGCCAGACAGGTTGAAAATATCAGGCCGGGTGCCGAGAATACAGCGGATTATACAACGCTTCTGAAAGAATTGAGGAAAATCAGGGATGAGTACGGGATGAAGTTTTTCTATACACTGTACACGGATGGAAGCAAAGTGTATTATGGTGCGGATACGGATGAGGGAGATGACAGACCGCTTATCGGAACAGAATATGAATGCAGCTATGAAGAATTGAAGCTCTGTTTTGAAGGAGAGATTTATGTGGAGGATTTTATTGACCACACGGAGCACGGATATCTCATATCTGCATATGCACCGATTTTTAATAATGATGGTAAAGTTGTCGCACTTATAGGCTGTGATTATGATGCTTCGGGAATTATGGACAAACTCCATGAGAATACAAATGAAGTGATAATAATTGCTTTAATATGTCTTGCCGTTGCACTTGCCTTACTTGGTGCGGTCGTATATTACATAACAAAGAATATCAATAAGGTGTATGGAAAACTGTATGATCTTGTTAATAATGAAGGTGATCTCACACAGCAGCTTGACATAAAGAGTGGTGATGAGCTTGAGCTTATTGCCGGAAATGTTAACTCGCTTCTCGCACATATCAGAACAATAATGCTTCAGATATCCGAAAATGCGGAGCGGCTTGATTTATCATCCCATACGCTTGTTGAATCTGTATCCGTTGCAGAAACCGGAATTACGGACATATCCGCTACAATGGAAGAAATGAGTGCCGCAATGGAAGAAACCAGTGCGTCAATTCATGAGATGAACACATCCATTGAAGAAATATACCGTGTCATGGACGGAATTTCGGAACAGGCAAAACATCAGACGGAAACATCAGGTGTTATAATGAATAATGCATATTCCGTAGCTCAGACCGCAGCGGAAGAACAGAGACAGGCCAGGGAACTTGCACAGAATATAACGGATTCGGTAAATGACAGAATTGAGAAATCCAAAGCGGTAGAGCAGATTACGAAGCTCACTGCTGATATTATGGGTGTTGCGACACAGACCAATCTTCTGTCACTCAATGCGAGCATAGAAGCTGCAAGAGCCGGAGAGGCAGGAAGGGGATTTGCCATAGTTGCCGATGAAATCGGTCAGCTTGCAGGAGGTACGTCACAACTTGCGTCACAGATTCAGCATGTGAGTGCTGATGTTGTGGAAGCCGTTAATGAGCTTGCGGATGAGGCAGCAAGAATGCTTGCTTTTATGGAAGAGACAGCAATGAAGGGATATGACAGACTCCTTGAAACAAGTGAAAGCTATCAGAGCGATGTGGGTAACATGAACATGATGATGAGCGAATTTGCCGCTCAGAGTGATAATGTTAAGGATAAAATGAGTTATATGAAGGAAGCTTTTGATGCCATCAATGTTGCCGTTGAAGAATGTGCGAACGGAATATCATCAGTTACCGAGAATACCGTTTCGCTTACTGAAAATGTAAACAGTGTAGGAGAGGAAGCAAATTTAAGTAATGACATATCCAAGAAGCTGAATTTGGAAGTGGGTAAATTTAAATTGAATTAATTATTATTTGGATTATTATGTCTCCGGCATATTTTAAAGTGGAATATGCCGGAGACATTTTGCTTATAAAGGCAACAATAAGCAAAAAACAGTTGACAAACGGCGTAAATATTAGTAACATACAAATTTGAACAGACTAATTAATTTAGTCCACGTTAGGAGGAAACAATTATGAAAAAGATGAAGAAATTTGCGGCCTTTGCTATAGCTGCCACGATGGTTTCAGCAGCTTTTACAGGTTGTGTAAAACAGAACACGAATAATTCAGGCAATAGCTCAGATGTCTGGAATATCGGTTCTATAGGGCCTGTAACGGGTACGGCAGCCATTTACGGCAACGCAGTTAAGGTGGGAGCGCAGATAGCAGTTGATGAGATTAATGCCAACGGCGGAATTAACGGCTGTCAGATTGAATTTAATTTTGAAGATGATCAGGCAGATCCTGAATTATCATCCAATGCGTATAATGCACTGAAGGATAAGGGAATGAAGATTCTTATGGGTACCGTTACATCGGGTGCGTGTGAGGCAGTTGTCGGACTTACGGGTGCTGACAATATGTTCCAGCTTACACCGTCTGCATCCTCTGAATCCGTAATAGAAGGCGATAATGTATTTCAGGTATGCTTTACGGATCCTAACCAGGGATCGGCTTCTGCGCAATATATATCCGAGAATAAGCTTGCTGCCAAGGTGGGACTTATTTATGACAGCTCGGATGTCTATTCAGCAGGTATTTATGCAAAGTTTGTTGAAGCTGCAGCAAATGCCAATTTTGAAATAGTATCAACACAGTCATTTACCAAGGATACCAAGACGGACTTCTCTGTTCAGGTTCAGGCATGTAAGGATGCCGGTGCAGAACTTGTATTCCTTCCGATTTATTATAATGAAGCTTCACTTATTCTTACGGAAGCAGACAGTATCGGATATGAGCCGATATTCTTCGGATGTGACGGACTGGACGGACTCCTTACCGTTAAGAATTTTAAACTGGAACTTGCAGAAGATGTAATGCTTCTTACACCGTTTTCAGCAGATGCATCAGATTCCAAGACACAGGAATTTGTTACAAAATATAAAGAGAAGACAGGAGATGTTCCTAATCAGTTTGCTGCAGATGCATATGATGCAATATATATTATTAAGGCAGCAATAGAAAAAGCTGATATCACTCCGGATGCATCAATCGAAGCAATCAGCAATGCACTTAAGACTGCAATGACAGAAATTAAGGTTGACGGACTTACAGGAGCAGGAATGACATGGGCCGCAACGGGTGAGGTTAACAAAGCTCCGATGGCTGTTATTATAAAAGACGGTACATATGTATCAGCTAAATAATTACTGAACTATGTTGATAATGGGCAGAGAGGCTCAGAAGGCCGCTCTGTCCTTATCATATACAGGTAAAATAATGAGGTGAAAAACATCATGAGTAGTTTTTTTACTTATGTATTTAACGGCGTAAGCCTTGGAAGCGTTTACGCGATAATAGCATTAGGTTATACAATGGTATACGGCATTGCCAAAATGCTTAATTTTGCACACGGTGATGTAATAATGATTGGAGGATACGTCCTTTTTACGGCAATATATGATGGCGGAATGAATCCGTTTTTATCATTGCTTATTGCAATGGTAATGTGTACGGTTTTAGGCATAATTATTGAAAAAGTTGCATATAAGCCGCTCAGGGAGGCAACTTCCCTTGCCGTGCTTATTACGGCAATAGGTGTCAGCATTTTATTACAGAATGTGGCACAGCTTATATTCTCATCCAACCAGAAAATGTTCAGAAAACCGATAGATCTTGGTATAATAAATCTGTTCGGCGGTAAAGTGAGCATTGAAGGATCGACTGTTGTCATGATAGTCACGGGTATTATTATAGTTGTGGCTTTATCGTTATTTATTAAGAAATCAAAGACCGGACGTGCCATGCTTGCGGTATCGGAAGACAGGGATGCGGCACGTTTAATGGGCGTTAATGTTAATACAACAATTACGATAACTTTTGCGATTGGCTCAGCACTTGCTGCCGTGGCAAGCCTTCTTATGTTTAATGCATATCCGGGACTTGTACCGACATCAGGCTCAATGCCGGGTATCAAGGCCTTTATTGCTGCGGTATTCGGTGGAATAGGATCCGTACCGGGTGCCATGATTGGAGGAATAATACTCGGTGTGATTGAAATACTCAGCGGTGCGTATATATCCACCCAGCTGTCAAATGCCATAGTATTTCTTGTCCTTATAATTGTCCTTATCTTTAAACCTACCGGACTTCTTGGACGTAAAGTAAAAGAAAAAGTGTGATGTGGAGGCTGCGTAATGAAAAAAATTAAAATAAAAAAATCAACACTTACCACAGTTATCACAGTATTCGGAATAATTGTTATGTATTTTATCATGAACGGACTCTCTGTTTCGGGAAATCTGTCATATAAGATGAATGGGATGCTTGTAACCATATGTGTATGGTCGATAATGGCAGTATCGCTTAATCTTGTTGTAGGTGTGCTTGGAGAACTGAGTCTTGGACATGCCGGATTTATGTATATAGGTGCATTTACGGGTTCAATTTTTACCCAGATAATGGCAAAATATATTGACAATGAATTGTTAAGGTTTGTACTCGGATTATTAGTCGGAGCATTTTTCGCGGCAGTATTCGGAGTACTTATAGGTTCGGCAGTTTTGAGACTTCAGGGAGATTACCTTGCAATCGTAACACTGGCATTTGGAGAAATTATAAAAGGTGTTCTTGGAACTATTGTCATAGCATTTGATAATAACGGCTTTCATTTTTCACTGAAGGACACAACGGACCTGACAATGCAGGGAATAGCATCCAAAGACATAATTGTTAAGGGTGCACAGGGTATATTAAAGATTCAGCGGAGCAGTACGTTTCTGATAGGAATAATACTGCTTATCATAACCGTACTTATTGTAATGAACCTGTCAGACTCAAGATCGGGAAGGGCAATTAAAGCAGTAAGAGATAATAAAATTGCGGCTGAAACTGTCGGTATCAATATTTCAAAATACAGACTGCTTGCATTTACCGTTTCATCGGCACTTGCAGGTGTGGCAGGGGTACTTTATTCTCATAACCTCGGAATGCTCCAGTCATCAAAATTTGATTTTAATACGTCAATAAATGTTCTTGTAATGGTTGTACTTGGAGGAATGGGAAATATACCGGGTTCAGTAATTGCAGCCATAATTCTTACGATTCTGCCTGAAGAAATGCGTTTCCTTCAGGATTACAGAATGATTATTTATGCGGTTGTATTAATCGGACTGATGATATTTACATGGAATCCTAAATGCATCGAATTCCGTAAAATGGTAACAGCCAGGGTAAAGTCACTTTTCGGCATGAAAAGTAAAAAGCAGGAGGTTCAATAGATATGGAAGAAATGTTAAAGGTAAGCAACATTGGAATATCATTTGGCGGACTTCATGCGGTTGATGATTTCAGTTTATCAATAAAAAAAGGACAGCTGTACGGGCTTATCGGTCCTAATGGAGCCGGTAAAACTACGGTCTTTAATCTGCTTACGGGTGTCTATAAACCTGATATGGGTTCAGTACTGCTTGATGGAAGAAATATTACCGGAAAGTCCGTAGTACAGATTAATAAAGAAGGAATTGCAAGAACTTTCCAGAATATCAGACTGTTTTCAAAACTGTCCGTACTGGATAATGTTAAAATAGGACTTCATAATATATACAGATATCCTGCCATTGCGGGAGTATTGAAGCTTCCGGTATATTTTAAAAAAGAGAGGGAAATGAATGAAAGGGCGATGGAACTTCTTGAAGTGTTTGAACTTGCCCCGGAGGCCGATACTACGGCAGCAAATCTTCCGTACGGAAAGCAGCGTAAGCTTGAAATAGCAAGGGCGTTGGCAACCAACCCGAAGCTCCTTCTGCTTGATGAACCTGCAGCGGGAATGAACCCTAATGAGACAATGGAACTGGTTGATACCATCTCCTTCATAAGAAACAAATTTGATATAACCATTCTTCTGATTGAACATGATATGAAACTTGTATCAAGCATATGTGAAGAACTTACGGTGCTTAACTTTGGCAGGGTGCTTGTTCAGGGAAAAACCAAGGAAGTGCTTAATAATCCGGAAGTTATAAAAGCATATCTGGGAGAATAGGAGGAATTATAATGTCACTACTTGAAGTAGAGAATCTTGAAGTAAATTATGGAATGATAAAAGCATTAAAGGGTATTTCATTCAAGGTTGAAAAAGGTGAAATAATTGCACTGATAGGCTCTAACGGAGCAGGCAAGACCACAACTCTTCATACAATTTCAGGGATACTTTCTGCCTCTGCAGGAAAAATAATGTACGACGGAAAGGATATTACCAGGGTTCAGGCACATAACATCGTAAGACTCGGAATATCCCAGGTTCCGGAGGGAAGAAGAGTATTTTCGCAGTTGTCGGTATATGAAAACCTTATCCTTGGAGCATACATAAGAAAAGATAAAGCCGGAATAGAGAAAGATTTGGAAGGGATATATAAGAGATTTCCAAGGCTTGAAGAACGAAAAACCCAGCTTGCAGGGACTCTGTCAGGCGGAGAACAGCAGATGCTCGCCATGGGGCGTGCATTAATGTCAAAGCCGGAAATACTTCTTCTTGATGAACCTTCAATGGGTCTCTCGCCGATTTTTGTAGAAGAAATATTTGATATAATTAAGTCGATTAATCAGTCCGGAACTACAATACTGCTTGTTGAGCAGAATGCAAAAAAAGCACTGTCAATAGCCAATAGGGCATATGTTCTTGAAACGGGCAATGTGGTTCAGGGCGGAGATGCTACGGCACTCATGAATGATGATGCAGTTAAAAAAGCATATTTGGGTGAATAATTTTAGAAAGGCACTTTCCCGGTGCCTTTTTTAAATGGAGGCTTCATATGAAAAAATTATCCATAAAATATAAACTTACAATTATTATTGCAGCTGTAATAACAGGCGTGATTTTTATACTGTGTCTGTTTAATCTTACTTTTTTTGAAAAATATTATATAGGAAAAAGAAAAGATACACTGATTGATTCCTATGAAAAAATGAAAAAAATAATTGTGGAAAAAGGACTTTCTGACGAAGATATAAGGGATGAAATGCTCAATATAAGCCGCCTTCACAATATTAACGTATTCGTTGTGGACAGCAACTGGAAAACTGCATACAGTACACAGAATAATGCGGAATATACATACAGATGGCTTCAGAAATTTATGTTCAGTAATGACAAAAGCATAGAGGTTATTTCAGATAATAATAATTATACGATAAAAAAAGGCTATGACGGTGACAGCAGACTGTCCTACATGGTTATCTACGGAACGCTTCAGGACGGAACACAGATTGTAATGCAGATTGTAATAGAAAGCATACACGAAAATGTAACCCTTTTTAACCGTTTTATTATGTATGTCGGAATAGGGGTGCTGATAGTAAGCATTGCCGTTATTTATTATGTTTCTTATAAATTTACCAAACCGGTTAATGAATTATCCCGGATTGCCAGAGAAATGTCTGATATGAATTTTGATGTAAAATATACCGGAAAATACAATGATGAAATAGGTGTTTTAGGAAACAGCATGAATAAAATGTCAGAAAGCCTGAAAAAGAATATAGCGATGCTTAAAAATGCAAACTATGAGCTGAGACGTGATAACGAAGCAAAAACAAGGATGGCAGACAGGCAGAAAGAATTTCTTGCAAATGTTTCACATGAACTGAAAACACCTATTGCACTTATTCAGGGATATGCTGAAGGACTTAAGGAGGGAGTGGCCACAGACAGTGAAAGCATTGAATTTTACTGCAGCGTGATAGCTGACGAAGCAGAGAAAATGAATCATATGGTTAAAAATCTTTTGTCGCTGGATAGGATTGAATCCGGAAATAAGGAAATTGACATTGAAAGATTCAGCCTTACGGAGCTGATAAAAACAATAGTCCGTCTTAACGGCATCAGGCTGTCACAGAACAATATTACGGTTAATACTGATATCGCAGAAAATATATATGTATGGTATGATGAAATGCAGATAGAGGAGGTATTTACCAATTTTTTTACAAATGCAATAAATCATTCTGACGGAATAATTAACATCAGCTGTCACAAAAATGGAAACAGGGTAAAAACGGAAATTTATAATTCGGGTGAAAAAATACCGGAAGAAGATATGGAACATATATGGGAAAAGCTTTATAAAGTAGATAAGGCGAGGACAAGAGAGTATGGCGGAAACGGAATAGGACTGTCAATAGTAAAAGCAATTATGGACAGCTACGGAACAGAATACGGAGCAGTCAATAAGGAAAACGGGGTAAGCTTTTATTTTGAACTTGAATGTGAATAATGCCTGTTGTAAAATAATAGTGTATATTCCATTGCGGAGGATTGTCGGATGAAAAACAGCATAAAAATTCTAATTATAATGATAGGCATGTGCATATCGGTATGCGGATGCACTAAGGTAAGAGAACTTAAAACAGAGCAGAATGACATTATTGCAGAATATGCTGCCGGTGTCCTTGTTAAGTATTCTTATGCATATAAAGGGAAGTATACTGATTTATCCGGTGATTTTAAATCGGAAATAATACTGCCTGAAACTGAGCCTTCCGATGAGGAGACTACTCCGGAAGAAACCACACCTGACATAACGGATGAGACCACACCGTCTGAGTCTGCCGGAGAACAGGAAACAGAAAAAGGAAAATGGGATGTGTCAGAGGCAATGGGACTGAACGGACTTGAATTGGAATACAGATCGTATATTATAACAAAAGAGTATCCGGATGATGAAAATGCAGTATTTACATTTACGGCACAGGAAGGATATACGTTTGCGGTAATGAAATTCCTGCTTGTCAATAAAACGGGAAGTGACATAACGGTGGATAACAGTGAACTGAAGCCGGCTGTAAAAGCATATTTTAATGACAAAGCACCGGTATATAATTATGCCAATCTTATGAAAGATGATATAACCAATCTGAAAAATGTTACCGTTACGGCAGGAAGCAGCCGTGAAGCTATACTTGTATATATGATAGAAGACGAGCTGGCAGAACATATTACCGGTATAAAGCTTGAATATAACGGTATGGAAAATATTGTTAAAAAATAGTCAAAATACTGTTGACATATAATACTTAAAGTGTTAATATATCCTTTGTCGGCGCAAAAGAGAAAAAAAGAACGAAAAAAGATTTAAAAAAGTTTAAAAAAGTTCTTGACAATCCTTTTTGCACATGATATTCTGTATAAGCTGTCGCGTGAGTCAAGAGCCGGAGAGCGACAGGGTAACTTGATAACTGAACAGTGAAACAACCCTGA
>CAYONC010000012.1:0-49020 GCA_964405265.1 uncultured Butyrivibrio sp. | reverse complement strand
TGCAAATAAAGGAAAAATCAAAGGAGAATAAGAGAAAATGAAATTAGGTATCGTAGGATTACCAAATGTTGGTAAAAGTACACTTTTTAACTCCCTTACTAAAGCAGGTGCGGAATCAGCCAATTATCCGTTCTGTACAATTGATCCGAATGTCGGTGTGGTTACGGTTCCGGATGACAGACTTGACAAGCTTGCACGCCTGTATGATTCTGCCAAAATAGTACCGGCAGTCATTGAATTCGTTGACATTGCCGGTCTTGTAAAGGGTGCTTCCAAGGGAGAAGGTCTTGGTAATCAGTTTCTCTCACATATAAGGGAGACAGATGCCATTGTACATGTCGTAAGATGCTTTGAAAATTCCAACATAGTCCATGTAGATGGTTCCATCGACCCTTTAAGGGATATAGAAACAATAAATTTTGAACTTATTTTCTCCGATATGGATATAATTGAAAGACGTATTTCCAAGGTTTCAAGAGGTGCACGCAACGATAAGGCACTTGCCAGGGAACTTGAACTGCTTGAAGCCGTCAGGTCTCATCTTGAAAACGGCAATCCTGCGAGAAGCTTCTCTACGGATGATGATGACATGATGGCTCTTCTTAAGACATATGATCTTCTTACACTCAAGCCTGTCATCTACGCAGCCAATGTTTCTGAAGATGATCTTGCAGATGACGGCATTTCTAACGGATTTGTTAAAAAAGTAAGGGAATATGCTTCATCGGAAGGCAGTGAGGTATTTGTCGTATGTGCACAGATTGAAGAAGAAATATCAGAGCTTGAGGATGATGAGAAAAAAATGTTTCTTGAAGAGCTTGGTCTTGCGGAATCCGGTCTTGACAAGCTCATAAAAGCAAGCTATAAGCTGCTTGGTCTTATCAGCTTTCTTACAGCCGGCCCGACAGAGACAAGAGCATGGACTATAAGGGAGGGTACCAAGGCTCCCGGTGCGGCAGGCAAAATCCACAGTGATTTTGAACGCGGTTTCATTAAGGCTGAGGTTGTATATTATAAGGATCTTCTGGACTGCGGAACATATGCCGCCGCTAAGGAAAAGGGTCTCGTCGGAATAGAGGGTAAGGAATATGTCGTAAAAGACGGTGATGTAATCTTATTCCGTTTCAACGTCTGATGAATTTATTACAATGAGACAACCGTCTTTAAATTCAATACAGGCTTCTTCATCAACAATTTCATTACTTATGCATCTTGTTAGTCCGGGCTTTAGGTCATATCCGTCAAGGGTATACTTAAAGCCCTTTAATTTTATGCCTGTAACGGTACCGCAAAATGGCATAAATGATACATATTTTCCTTCATATTCACTCTTTTTCATGGTAAAAGAATGTGATTCAAGAAATACCTTATTTCCTTCATCCTCCATAAATGCCTCTATTCCGTTATCATCGGCAATTTTCAGTATATGTATGTTGCCGAGAAAATGGTCAATGCGTCCTCCGGTTGCACATATTATGTCTATCGGATTTTTTCTTTTAACGGCAATTCTCATGGCTATTTCTGTATCCGTGTTGTCTTTTTCGGGATTATAGGTTTCTATTTTTGCATTTTCAAACATACTGCCGCGTCTGCCATGGTAAGAATCGAAATCTCCGACTATTACATCCGGCATGATGTTCAGTTTTTCTGCATATTCTGCCCCTCTGTCAACGGCAATTACATAATCGTAACGTCTTTTTTTTAAAAATGAAGCGGCAAAATTTTCCTTAAATCTGCCGCCCGAAATAATCAGTGTTCTCATATGGTTTTTAATCCTCATATTTTGAAATAATTTTATTAAAGCTTCTTACGTTTTCTGCTATATCATCTTTAAATACGGCTGACCCCGCAACTATTATATCAGCTCCGCATTCAAGAACGCTCTCAACATTAGACAGCTTGATTCCGCCGTCAACTTCTATTGCAAAGTCGTATCCGCCGTCTTCCCTCATTTTTTTCAATTCACATATTCTGTCATATGACTCTTCAATAAAGGACTGTCCTCCGAATCCGGGATGTACACTCATTACAACTACTTCACCGCAATATTTCAGATACGGTTCCAGCACCTTCATTGGTGTCTCCGGATTTATGGCAAGTGCCGGGACAGCTCCCAGTTCTTTTATCTTCTGCAGTGTCTGTATAATACATCCTCCTGCTTCCACATGAAATGATATTATGTCGGCTCCGGCTTTTCTGATATCTTCCACATATCTCTCAGGTTCAATAACCATCATATGTACGTCAAAAATCATATTCGTTGCTTTTCTTACGGATTCTATTACCGGCATGCCAAATGATATGCTGGGTACAAACATCCCATCCATTACATCCACATGAAGCATTTTATTTCCTGCATTTTCTATTTCCTGAAGCTGTTCACCCGTTTTGGCAAAATCAGCTGACAGCATTGATGGTGAAAGATATTTTTTCATTAATATTTTCTCCTGTTCTTTAATTCATTGTACATATCCAGATATATACCGTATCTGAGTTCCGATATTTTTCCCTCTGACACTGCTTCTTTGACTATGCATCCCGGTTCATTGACATGTATGCAGCCGTTAAACCGGCATCTTCCTTCATACTCCGAAAACTCATTAAAATATAACCGTAAATCTTTTTCATCAATAACCGGATAATCAAGTGACGTAAATCCCGGAGTATCCATTATGTATGTATCATCTTCAATATTGTAAATTTCCGTGTGTCTTGTGGTATGTTTTCCCCTGTTTATTTTCTCACTTATTTCACCGGTCGGCGAAGCTGCCTCAGGATAAAGCGAATTCAGAATTGAAGATTTCCCCACACCGGAAGGACCTGCAAGTGCCGTGGTTTTTCCTTTAAGCACATCTTTAAGTTCATGCATTCCCTGTCCCGTAATCGTGCTTGTTGCAATTATACGACAGCCTGCACCTTTAAAATCATCAGTCATTCTGCTGATAATCCCTTCATCCGCCTGGTCCGACTTATTAAAGCAGATTATGGTCGGTATTCCGTTATATTCCATCATGCATAAAAACCTTGACAGCAGGTTAAAATTGGGAGGCGGTGACATGGACGCAAAAACAACCAGCGACTGGTCAATGTTAGCAACCGCTGGTCTTATAATCTCATTCTTTCGTGGTAAAATCTCAGATATATTACCTGTCTTCCCTGCATCATCAATGTTATCCATAATAACATTGTCTCCGGGAAGAGGTTTTATTTTTCTGTTTCTGAATATACCCTTTGCCTTACATTCGTACACGCCGCTTCCTGCAGCGTGCACGTAATAAAATCCGGCAATTCCTTTAATAATTTTACCTTGCATGTTTCCTCTTATTTAATTTCAACATCGTGGGTAATCTTTATCGTACCCGTTGTATCTGATGCCTGTACCGGTTCCTGTACGTCTGTTTCACCGGTCTCTGCAGATGATGTTTCTGCAGGTGCAGTCTCAGACGGCACATTGTTATAATAGGTTATTGTAAGCACAAGCGTTGCAGAACCCTTCTTAGCCGTTGATATTTCTTCGTTAATGTTATATGGTGCCTTATCTATCATGTCCGCATAACTACTGTATGTGGCCGTTGATACCTGAAGTGAGGCCGGACGTCCGTCAACATCTTCATAATTCAGTACATATACAAATTTAAACTCTTTATCCGACGCATAGTCTATACCTTTAAGCCTGAGGCTGACCTCTGATGCCGTAAATCTGTCTTCAAGAACAGGAACCGTCTCCGGCTTCTGTCCGAGGCTTACCGTGTAGTTAATCTTATCTCCGGCTTTTGCACTGTCTCCGGCTTTAACATTATCAATGGATATTACCGTTCCTGATGCAACGGTGTCACTGTATTCCCTGGCAACATCACCTGTTGTAAGATTTGCATTCTCTATAAGTTCTTTGGCTTCTTCTTCGGTTCTGCCGACAATATCCGGAACGGTTATTTTTTCAACTCCTTCACTTACCACAAAATTGATTTCCGTGTCAAGAGGAGCCTTTTCTCCCTCCTTAGGTCCGCTTTGTGATATAACCCTGCCTTTTTCAACTTCGTCGCTGAATATTTTAGTTACCTTACCGATTTTGAATCCGAGGGTCTCAATCTTTCTTCTTGCTTCGGATTCCGTTAATCCGGTAATATCCGGTACTGTTTCATTCTGCTGTCCTTTAAGGTTATATATCGTAAGAACGATACTGTCGCCGCTCTTAACTTCCGTTCCGCCTGCAGGATTCGTAGAAGCTACCGTTCCAACAAGTGAAGCGTCATCTGTTTCCGTATATTCAATCTTATACTCCAATCCGGCACTGCCGAGTTC
This sequence comes from uncultured Butyrivibrio sp., assembly GCA_964405265.1. GTDB lineage: Bacteria > Bacillota > Clostridia > Lachnospirales > Lachnospiraceae > Eshraghiella. Next base: position 44,718 of record CAYONC010000012.1, on the reverse strand, counting down.
CTGTATTGCTTCTTCCTGCTTTTTGCCTGACAGTTCTTCAAGCTTAAATATATTGACACCCTTGCTTACGGTTACGATTATCTGCTGATGCTCCGGTACACTGTTGCCTGACGGAATGTCCTGTCCGGTTACGATGCCTGAATCATATTTGTCTGAATATTCTTCAACCTTTTTGATTCCAAGCCCTGCATCATTCAGCATCCTCTCGGCTTCTTCGTATGTATATCCGATCACATACGGAACAATAATCTTATCATCTGCTTCCGACTCAGTCGGGGCAGTTGTTACCGGTTCATTGGATTTTTTAAGCATCCCTGATACTTTATATATAATAACAATTGTTATGATGACTATTACGGCAGCGAGGACAATTCCCAAAATAGTAATGATTTTATCAAGCTTTTTGGCTGTTCCGTCACTCTCCTCTTCGTCTTCTCCGATTTCCTGTATATCTTCTTCTATTACTTCATCATATGAATCATCCGCATATTCTTCCGGTACATTATCATCCTGTAAGCTCTGATTAGGGTTAATTACATCAAGCGCCTTTGCTTCACTCATCTTCTGTGTAATTTCATTCATTTCCTCAGGTGCTATCATCTTAGTAGGTGCATCTGAATTAAGTACCGCTCCGATTACAACAAAATCTTCATCCGGCGTAACAAGCGAACGCTTCAGATCTGCAATAAGATCCGACATATTCTGATACCTGCGTTCAGTTTTCTTCTGTGTGCATTTAAGGACGATTTTTTCAACACTGACCGGAATGTCCTCAAGGTAAGTCTTAGGAGATACCATATCATTCTGGATATGCTGAAGTGCCACCGCAACCGTTGTATCACCTTCAAAAGGTACTCTTCCGGTAAGCATTTCAAAAAGCACTATACCAAAAGAATATACATCACTCTTCTCATCACTGTATCCGCCTCTTGCCTGCTCAGGCGAGATATAGTGAACGGAACCCATCACAACGGAATTAATTGTATTGGAGGATGCAGCTCTTGCAATTCCAAAATCCGTAACCTTAACCTTGCCTTCTTTTGATATTATAATATTCTGTGGCTTGATGTCACGGTGTACAATATTATGCTTATGTGCAGCTTCTATTCCCTGTGCCACCTGTATGGCAATGCTTACGGCTTCACGTATGCCGAGTCTGCCCTTCTTGTCTATATACTTTTTAAGGGTAATTCCTTCAACCAGCTCCATCACGATATAATATATGCCGTTTTCCTCTCCGACATCATACACATTCACTATATTGGAGTGCATAAGTCCTGCCGCAGACTGTGCCTCAGCACGGAATTTCGATACAAAAGTCTTATCCTCACTGTATTCTGACTTCAACACTTTTATTGCCACATATCTGTTTAACTTGTGACATTTTGCCTTATATACGTCAGACATACCGCCTGAGCCTATTTTTTCAAGAATCTCATATCTGTCTGCTATAAACATTCCTTCTCTTAACATACTGCCTCCTAAATCAAGGTTCTATAATAATTATCGATATATTGTCTTTCCCGCCGTTGGCATTGGCCATTTCAACAAGGTTCTCCGCTTTGCTTCTTATGTCAGCACCTGATGACAGAACTCTTTCCATTTCAGAGTCCGTTACCATATTGGTAAGTCCGTCAGTACACATTACCATAATACCGGTATCACTAAGCTCCACTTCAAAAAAATCCGGCATAACATTGTCCGCCCCTCCGAGGGCCCTCGTAATGACGTTCTTCCGTTCATGGTTCCGTGCTTCACTTCGGTTAATCGTTCCCAGCTGTATCATTTCTTCAACAAGGGAATGATCCCTTGTGATCTGTCTCAGCTCCTTATCCATGATATAAAGTCTGCTGTCACCTATATTGGCTATATATGCCGACCTTCCGCATATGGTAACAACAACAAACGTTGTTCCCATTCCCGCATAATCAGGTGATGTTGCAGCAAGCTCCATCAATCCGGAATTGGTATGCCTGATTGCATCAGAGATAATCGTTACAGGCTTCATGCTCTCGCAGTTTCTGACATATTCCGTAAATGTATTAACTGCATACTTTGAAGCAAGGTCTCCTGCCTTATGTCCTCCCATTCCGTCCGCAACAATGTACAGATTAGGAAGATTACCCACCGGCTTTCCCGTCATGTATACATAATCCTGATTAGTATTCCGTTGTCTGCCCACATCTGTCAATGCGTATGCATTCATGAATTCTGCTCCTTTGACTGTTCATCGCTGTACCTTTTCCTAAGCTGTCCGCAGGCGCCATCTATATCCCTGCCCATTTCTCTTCTTATAGTAACATTTATTTTGTATTTTTCAAGTTTATTTTTAAATTTGTTAATTTCCGGCATTTCCGTCTGCCTGAAATTTCTTTCTTTAATCGGGTTAACCGGTATGAGATTTATATGACAGTTCATGTTTTTTACAAGCCGGGCAAGCCTGTCGGCACATTCCTGTGAATCATTTTCTCCTTTTACGAGACTGTATTCAAATGTAACCCTTCTTCCCGTTTTTTCCACATAATACCGGCATGCCTGCATTATTTCGTCTATGGAATAACTGTTTGCAACCGGCATGAGCCTTTTTCGACGCTCATCATCAGGTGCATGAAGTGAAATTGCGAGTGTAAGCTGCAGTTTTTTATCCGCAAGCTCATATATTCCGGGTACAAGTCCGCAAGTTGAGACGGTTAAATTTCTTGCACTGATGTTAAGTCCGTATTCATCCGTAATAAGCTGTTCAAATTTTAAAAAGTTGTCAAAATTGTCAAAAGGCTCGCCTGAACCCATGACAACAACATTGGTAACCCTTTCGCCGCTCATTTTCTGTATTCTGTATATCTGGTCAAGCATTTCCGAGGGTTCAAGGCTTCTTGCAAGCCCGTCAATGGTAGACGCACAGAAACGGCAGCCCATCCTGCATCCTGCCTGGGATGAAATACATACCGTATTACCGTGATGATAATGCATAAGAACACTTTCTATATAATTTCCGTCATACAGTTCAAAGAGATATTTTGCCGTTCCGTCTTCTTCTGACACCTGCACCCTTGCAGGCTTAAGTGATACAAATATCGTATTTTTCTTTAAGAAATCCTTCATACTGTCCGGTATGTTGGTCATTTCATCATAACCTTCCACAAGCTTAACATGCATCCAGTCATACAGCTGCTTTGCACGGAATTTTTGAAATCCTGATTCTGTTATGTATTCCGTCAGTTCGTTGAACGACATTGACTTTATGTCCGTTTTGTTCAATTCTTTTTCCCTCGTCTTTCAAATGCCGCTATGAAAAATCCGTCAAGGTCACTGTCCTTATCCGGATGAATCTCTATGCAGCCTTTCCTGATTATATACTTTCTCAATGCTTCGGGAACTCTTTCTTCAATGTCTGCGGGAGCATAACCGTATTCCTCCGCAAACCATTCCGCAATTCCGGTATTTTCTTCCGGATTAAGAGTACATGTGCTGTATACCAGTATTCCGCCGTCTTTTACATACTGTGAGCATACTGCAAGGATTTTTTTCTGGATTTTTACGAGCTCCCTGCATTTTTCTTCAGAAGCCCTGTATTTTATGTCCGGTTTTTTATTAAGTATTCCGAGTCCCGAGCACGGAAGATCGGCAATTACAATATCTGCTTTTCTTACGGATGCTTCATCCGTTATCATGGCATCCATAACGGAAGTTTTAATGTTGCTGATACCAAGCCTTCCGATATTCCTGTTAATGAGTTCCGTTTTATGCTCCGACACATCCCTTGCATCAACGCATCCTGTTCCGCCAAGCATTTCCGCAATATGAAGACATTTCCCTCCCGGTGCCGCACATACGTCTATTACATAATTTCCGTTTACAGGTGCCGCAATACGGCATACAAGCATTGAACTGGCATCCTGTACCGAAAACAGACCTTCAGTAAATTCCGGAACGGCATTGAGATAATCATAATTTTTTATATGAAGTGCCTCTTTAAACAGAGTGCTTTCAGTTACGTCAATTCCTCTGTTCCTGAGCTTTTCCGTCAGCGATGCGGTATCTGTTTTAACAGTGTTGCAGCGTATGGTAAGTGCCCTGTCCGTAAACTGTGCCTTAAGAATTTTTTCTGCTTCTTCCTCTGAATAAGCGTCAATCCACTTTTTTACAATCCATTCCGGAGTTGAATAACGTACGGACAGTTTTTTTACGGTATCGGTTTCAGGAAATGTTATTCCGTCTTTTTCCCGTATTATGGTTCTGAGTACTCCATTTACGAAACCTTTCAAATTTGAAAAGCCTCTCCGTGAGGCAAGCTTTACGGCTTCATTACAGACTGCATAATCCTTGACTCCTTCCATATAAACAATCTGATATGTACTCATTCTCATCAGATTTCTTATAAACGGCTTCATCTTACTGACTTTTACCTTGGAAAAACAGTCAATTATATAATCAATCGTTATTGTCCTTTCAACGGTTCCGAGTACCGTTCTGCTGATAAATGACCTTTCAACATTGGGCAGGTACTGATATTTTTCCAATGCTTCCGACAGAACGATATGGGTATATTCTCCGTTTTCATATATCTCCCATAATATGTCGGATATTATTGCCCTTGCATTCACATTCATGCTCATAAAATCATTCCTTCGTCAACGGTATTACCCCTTAAAAAGCTTTCCGTGTCCATTCTTTTCTTTCCTTCCAGCTGAAGTTCATGAATTATCAGTGCATCCGTTCCACATTTTATGGAAAAAGTTTTCTTTCCCGCATCAAATACCGTGCCCGGTTTCATTCCGTTACTGCAGGAAATAATTTCCGCTTTCCATATTTTAAGTGTTTTTCCTTTATACATTGTATATGCAGACGGCCACGGATTAAGCCCTCTTATCAGACGTTCCGTTTCCGCGGCACTTTTATTGAAATCTAAAAGCCCCGCTGCTTTGTCAAGCTTACGGGCATAAGTAGCCTCTCCCTGCTGTGGTACGGGCTTTACGGTTCCGTTTTCAATTTCCGCAAGCGTATCCGTAAGTGCCCGTGCCCCTGTCCGTGCAAGGCGCTCAAACAGACTTCCTCCCGTTTCATCATCGGACAGTCTGACCTTTACGGCTTTAAGTATATCGCCGGTATCAATGCCTTCATCCATCTGCTGCACGGTTACTCCCGACTCTTCTTCTCCGTCTATCACCGCCCACTGTATCGGTGCAGCACCGCGGTATTTCGGAAGAAGTGAAGCATGAACATTAATACATCCGTAAACCGGAAGCTCAAGTATCTCTTTTGACAGTATCTGGCCGAATGCAACCACCACTATAATGTCCGGTGCTATTTTTCTTAATATATCCGTAAATTCTTTTTCCCTGACCTTTAGCGGCTGATATACCTTAATGCCGTATTCAAGTGCTTTCTCCTTAACAGGTGTTGCAGACATTTCATTACCTCTGCCTTTTCTCTTATCCGGCTGGGTAACCACTGCTGCCACTTCATGACCTGCATCAATTATCGCCTGAAGGGTATTCACGGCAAAATCAGGTGTTCCCATAAAAACTGTTTTCATGCGATTCTCCCTTCGTATTTATTCATCAACGACTTCCATTAAATTTCCTTCAACAAGATCCGTATAGAGTTTTCCCTCAAGATGATCAAGCTCATGGCATATCGCCCTTGCAAGAAGCTCTTCACCTTCAATTTCGTATTCGTTCATGTCAATGTCATATGCCTTAGCCTTTACATAACCCGGTCTTGTTACAATTCCTGCTTTTCCCGGAACACTCAGACATCCTTCCTGCCCCGTCTGGCTTCCCGACCTTTCAATTATTTCAGGATTAATCATCACAAGCGGACCTTCACCCACGTCGATTACGACTATCCTTTTAAGAATACCCACCTGCGGTGCCGCGAGTCCGACTCCGTCTGACTCGTACATCGTATCCGTCATATCCTGTACAAGCTCTCTGATTCTTTCCGTTACTTCAGTAACCGGCCTGCACTTTTTCCTTAATATCGGGTCATCATTAATTCTGATATTTCTTAATGCCATTTTTTTTGCTCCTATCTGAAATCATATTGAATCTGACATCCACTGAATATGTCCGATTTTTTTATATATTTTTCCGCAATGCCCCTTATTTCCGTCAGGACCGCATAATCCTGATGCTTATAATATATGGTCCTGTAAAATATGTCATTTATCTTATACACCGCCGCTTTGGCAGGTCCGACAACATACAGGCTGTCCGACTCCTTCGTTATGGTTTCATTTTTCAGACATTCGGCGGCTGTTTCACAAATTCCTTCATCAGCTGATGAAATCCGTATGTTGAGCATATGCATTACCGGAGGATAGTTCATCAGCTCCCTGTATGCAATTTCTTCATCATAAAATCTGTCATAATTCTGCTCACCGGCACATTTTATGCAGTAATGTTCCGGACTGTATGTCTGTATAACAACTTTGCCTGCTTTACTGCCTCTTCCTGCCCTTCCTGCCGCCTGTGTCAGGAGTTCAAAGGTTCTTTCCGAAGCAAGATAATCAGATGAATGAAGTGTCGTATCTGCCAGAAGTATGCCTACAAGGGTTACATCCGGAAAGTCATGTCCCTTTACTATCATCTGTGTTCCTATCAGTATATCCGCTTCATGCTCCTGAAACCGTTTTAATATTGATTCATGACCCTTTTTTCCCTTTGTGGTATCTGAATCCATTCTGAGTATCCGTGCTCCCGGAAACAGTTTTCCTGCCTCCTCCTCGATTTTTTCGGTTCCCGCTTTAAATCTGCCTATATGCACGGAACCGCACGAAGGACATTTTTTATACATATCGGTTTCATATCCGCAATAGTGACATATCAGCTTCATTCCCCTGTGCTCCGTCAGTGATACGGCACAATGCGGACATTCTATCGTGCTTCCGCAGTCTCTGCAGTTGATAAACCCCTGATATCCTCTTCTGTTAAGAAAGAGCATTATCTGTTCGCCTGCCTCAAGCTTCTCTTTCATAAGCTCCTGAAGCCTGAAGCTGAAAACGGACCTGTTGCCTTTTTTCATTTCTTCCCTTAAATCCACCGTTTCAACATCAGGCAATGTGCCTTTTCCGGCACGTTCATCAATACGATACAGACGGTAGATACCGTGACATGCCTTATAATATGAATCAAGTGAAGGTGTTGCAGAGCCCATAACTACCTTGGCATTGTTCATTTCGGCAATTTTTATTGCAGTCTCCCTTGCATGATAACGCGGCGCATTTTCACTTTTGTATGCATTTTCATGCTCTTCATCAATTATTATCAGTCCGGTATTTTTAAAGGGTGTAAATAATGCCGTCCTCGGTCCTATTATTATTTTTATTTTTCCTTCTTTTACCCTCTCATATGTGTCATACTTTTCACCATCGGAAAGTCTTGAATTAATTACTGAAACACAATCGCCAAACCTGCTGTAAAATCGCATTATTGTCTGAAATGTCAGGGCAATTTCAGGAATGAGACATATGGCTTCCCTTCCTTTTTCAAGAGTACGGCTGATTAATTCCATGTATATTTCTGTTTTTCCGCTTCCCGTTACACCTTTTATCAGACACGGCGTATTGTCTCCCCTGTCAATGTCGGCAAGTATTGATTCCGATATACGTTTTTGTGCATCATTCAGCTCCGGAATCGGATCATTTATGGTCTTTCCGGTATATGCATTACGGAATACGGAGGCGGTTTCTATTTCTGCAAGCCTCTTTTTTTCAAGCCGCTTTACGGCATCTGCGGTCGTTCCCGTATTTTCCAGAAGCTCCGACATATCGGATACCGGATTTTGTGCAAGTGCTGTCAGCAGTCTTGCCTGTGCCGTATTGTGTTTTTCTTTATAAGAGCGTGCAAGCTCCAACGCCTCACTGCTGTCTATTATGAGCCGTACGGTCTTTTTTTCTGCATTTTTTATTTTTTTTCTGACCGGAAGTACAACGGAAAGAGCCTGGTTCATTGTGGAACCGTATGTATCTTTCATCCAGCAGGCAAGCTTTATCATCTTGCCGTCTATTGTCATACTGTCTTCACACAAATCCAAAATTTCTTTTATTTTCTCAGGTTCAATATCCGGCTTATCCGTGAGTTCCACAACATATCCTGTTCTGTACATCCTGCCAAAGGGTATTTTAACCCTGCATCCTGCTTCAATCCTGTCCGACAGACGTTCCGGTATTGCATATTGAAATTGTCTGTCCAGCTTCTGAAGTGAAATGTCAACTATCACTCCGGCATATTTCATTTTATTTCTTCCGCCGCCTTCATTATCAGTTCTCTGTCCGTCTGGTGGTACCTTACCCCTTTTATTTCCTGATAATCCTCATGTCCTTTTCCGGCAATCACTATAATGTCTCCCGGCAATGCATTTTTTAGTGCATACTTTACTGCTTCTCCCCTGTCGGATATGCTGACATATTTTCCGTCAGTCTTTTTTACTCCGGTTTCGATATCTGAGATTATATCTTCCGGTTCCTCATATCTCGGATTATCACTTGTTATTACCGTAAAATCCGAATATAGTCCTGATATTTCTCCCATTTCATACCTTCTGTCCTTAGAACGGTTTCCACCGCAGCCGAATACCGTTACCAGTCTTCCCGGTCTGTATTCCCTGAGTGTCTGCAGAAGGCTTTTCAGGCTCATTGCATTATGGGCATAATCCACCATTACCGTATATTCGTCAGATACACTTACGGTTTCGGTTCTACCTTTTACGGATACATGCTTCAGTGCTTCCGACAGCTGTTTATCTTCAGCTCCGAACATCCCGCACACGGCAATGGCACATAATGTATTATATACGGAAAATTCTCCGGGAATATCAGTCTTTATATGCATCTGACGCCTGCCGTTAGTGTCATATTCAGTGCATATACCGCCTTTCCCCCATGAATAGCTTATGTTGTATGCATTATAATCCGCTTTTTTTCTTATTCCGTACGTTAATATGGTGCACGTATGTCCACGTGTAATTTCATGATAATAGATGTCGTCAACATTAAATATTCCTGTCCTGCACTGTCTGAAAAGCATTTTTTTACATCTTAAATAATCTTCAAAATCTTCATGTTCCCCCGGTCCTATATGGTCGGAACCGAGATTGGTAAATACACCCGTGTCAAAATTAATACCTGCTGTCCTGTGAAGCTTCAATGCCTGTGATGACACCTCCATGACAACACATTCACATCCTGCCTTTATCATTTTATCAAACGTTTCATGCAGTATATATGATTCCGGCGTGGTATTTACGGATTTTATGTGTTCATCACCGATTATCGTTTCGATGGTTCCGATCAGTCCCGTTCTTATCCCGCATTTTTCAAGAATGTCCCTTATTATATAAGTGGTTGTAGTCTTCCCCTTGGTTCCTGTAATTCCAATCGTTTTTATTTTTTCTGCAGGATATGAAAAATATGCAGCTGACATATAAGCAAGTGCAAGTCTTGTATCCTCCGTGCGTATCAGCGTTACATTTTCGCATCCGTCCGGAATTACGGCATTTTCTTCCACTATTACGGCGACGGCGCCTTTTTCAATAACTTCTTTTATGTATTCGTGCCCGTCAGCCTTCACTCCTTTTATGCATACGAACACATCATCTTTACCGGCTTTTCCCGACTCGTATACAAGTGACTTAATCTCTGTCTCAACGTTTCCGCTGATTATCTTATATTTAATTTTTTCAAGCAGAACGGATAATAACACTTTTCCTCCTATCTCTGTAATTCTACAGAATGAATACAATTACTCATAAGCATCGCAATCGTCATCGGTCCGACTCCACCCGGAACAGGTGTAATCGCTGATGCAATCGGAAATACGTCTTCATAATCCACATCCCCGCAAAGAATGCTTTTTCCGTTTTCAGCCGTGCCGATTCTGTGTATTCCTACATCTATTACCGCTGCTCCTTCTTTAACATATTCTGCCGTTATGAATTTTGGTTTTCCTATTGCTACAACAAGTATGTCGGCTCTTTTCGTTATCTCTTTCAGTCCGGCTGTTTTTGAATGAGCAACGGTAACCGTTCCGTTTTCCCTTAAAAGAAGCATTGCCATCGGTTTTCCGACAATATTGCTTCTTCCCACAACCACACATTCTTTTCCTTCTATTTCAATGCCGCTTCTCTTAAGCAGCTCTATTATTCCTGCCGGAGTGCATGATACAAATCCCGGCTGTCCTATGCTTAACGCACCGACGCTCTGAGGATGAAATCCGTCCACATCCTTTTTTGGTTCTATTGCTTTTATTATCTTATCCTCATCAATATGAGCCGGAAGAGGCAGCTGCACAAGTATGCCGTTTACCCCGTCGTCCGCATTGAGTTTTTTTATAAGCTCAATAAGTTCTGTTTCCGTAGTCTCTTCCGGCAGTTCATAAGCAAGTGATTTTATTCCTATATATTCGCAGCCTTTCTTTTTATTACCTACATAAACAGAGGATGCCGGATCATTTCCCACCTGAATTACGGCAAGACATATCTCAATGCCCTTTTTTCCGTACTCTGCCACCTTTTCCCTTAATTCATCCTTTATCTGTCTTGAAACCGTAAGTCCGTCTATTATCTTCGTCATAATGCTTTTTCTCCTTTTATATAATCTGCACATTCATTCAGCTTCATTCCTCTTGAGCCTTTAAACAAAACCGTATCGCCATCCTTCAATGACAATTTGAGATATTCATTTATTTCTTCTCTTGAAGAGCAGTAAATGACGTTTTTTCCTCCAAAGCCTTTTCCGGTATATCCGGCATAATCACCGAACAGTACCAATGTATCAATATTTTTTTTCGCAGCATATTCTCCTGACTGTCTGTGGTATTCCGGTGAGTTGTCTCCAAGCTCAAGCATATCGGCAAGTACGGCTATTCTCCTTCCATGTGTCTCCATGGCGGCAAGTACGTCTATTCCCGCCTTAACGGAATCAGGACTTGCATTATAGGAATCGTCTATTACGGTTATTCCGCAAGCATTGCGGCTTATCTGCTGTCTCATGCTTACGCCTTCATATGCTTCCAGTGCCTTTATGGCGTCCGTTGCCGGTATTCCATGTCTTACGGCTACCGCAACAGCCGCAAGGGCATTTCTTACGTTATGTTCACCAAGGACATTTATTCTCGCCTTGTAAGTTCCTTTGCTCTTTATGTTTATGACAAAATCAATTCCTTTATTTCTGACTTTCACATCAGTGGCAAAATAATCATTATCCGTCCCCATACCATATGTTATTACTTTACATTCCAGTTCTTCCTTACGCCGGTTCAGTATGTCGTCATCTCCATTTATGAATATTATTCCGTCCTGTGCCTTAACTGCCTCCCTGATACAGAATTTTTCATCACATATTCCGTCCCGTGTTTTAAGCTGTTCTATATGTGATACTCCGATATTGGTTATCACAGCATCATCAAGATCTACTAATCTTGCAAGTCTTGACATTTCCCCTCTCATGCTCATTCCCATTTCTATTACGGCAACCTGGTCATCCTGTCTCATTTTAAGGAGGGTAAGCGGCACTCCTATCTGACTGTTACTGTTTCCTGCTGTTTTAAAAACTTTGTATCCGGCAGATAATGCACAGGCAATCATTTCCTTGGTAGTGGTCTTGCCGACACTTCCCGTCACGCCTATTTTAGGAATCAGAATACTCCTTCCGTATTCTTTACCCATATTCTGAAGTGCCATCGTAGTATTACTTACCCGGATATATGGTATGTCTCCGGTCATTTCATCATGTTCACTTGTAAGAACGGCAACTGCTCCGTTTGCAATCGCACTGCCTATAAATTTGTGTGCATCTACCTTTTCCCCGATAACCGGCACAAAAAGGGTTTTATCGCCTATCGAATTGGAATCCGTACTGACATTTTCAACCGGACAGTCCCAGCTTCCGCACAAAAGCGTACCGCCGGCTGCCTTAACTATGTCTCTTACATAATAATTCTCCATGATTTTCTGATTCTCCTAAAATAATCCTGTTATTTTACCGCTGTTTTCATCAAAATCTATTCCGTCAGCCGCCGGTATTTTCGGAAGTCCCGGCATAGTCATTATTGAACCTGTAATTACCACAACAAAGCCGGCTCCGGCACTTACATATACATCCCTTACCGTAATGCTGAAGCCCTCCGGCCTTCCTAAAAGGGTCTGGTTATCGGAAAGTGAATATTGTGTTTTTGCCATACATACCGGAAGTCCGGCAAAACCCATTGCTTCAAGCCGTTCAATTGTTTTCAGCGTCTGTCCTGAATAATTTACTCCGTCCGCTCCATATATTTTGACGGCTATCGCATTGATTTTTTCTTTCAGCCCCATATCATCCGTATATGTAAGCGTAAACTTTTTCTTTTCCCTGTTTATTGCCGTAAGAACTTTTTCCGCCAGTTCGATACCGCCTGCACCGCCTTTTGCCCATACATCAGCAAGTGCAAATTCACATCCCATGCTTTCCACATGAGTCTTAATAAAATTGTGTTCGGCTTCCGTATCGGTTGCAAAGGAATTAAGCGTCACAACGACATTTAATCCGAAATTCTGCATATTTTCTATGTGCTTGTCAAGATTTACGATTCCCTTTGCCAATGCTTCAAGATTTTCTTCATTAAGATTTTCTTTTTTTACTCCACCGTTATATTTTAAGGCTTTTACGGTTGCAACAATTACGACTGCATCAGGCACAAGTCCGGTCTGTCTGCACTTAATGTCAAGAAATTTTTCAGCTCCGAGATCGGCTCCAAAGCCTGCTTCCGTAACAACATAATCTGCCAGTTTCATCGCCATCTTCGTAGCTCTTACTGAATTACACCCGTGTGCGATATTGGCAAAAGGACCGCCGTGAACAATTACCGGATTTCCTTCAAGCGTCTGAATGAGATTAGGCTTAATGGCATCCTTAAGCAGTGCAGCCATTGCTCCGGTTGCCTTGAGGTCGCCTGCCGTAACGGGTTCTCCTGCATAATTATATGCCACAATTATTTTTGATAATCTGTTTTTTAAATCACTCATATTCTCTGAGAGACACAAGATTGCCATAATCTCTGAAGCAACGGTAATCACAAAATGATCTTCCCTTACAACACCATCAGCTTTTGCTCCCAGACCAATTACAACATTTCTTAATGCTCTGTCATTCATGTCAAGACATCTCTTCCATACAACCTGTCTCGTATCTATTCCTAATTCATTACCCTGCTGGATATGATTGTCAAGCAATGCAGCAAGAAGATTGTTGGCGCTTGTAATAGCATGAAAATCTCCCGTAAAATGCAGATTAAGATCTTCCATCGGAACTACCTGTGAATATCCGCCTCCCGCTGCACCGCCTTTAATTCCGAAGCATGGTCCGAGCGACGGTTCACGAAGGGCTGCCATTGTCTTTTTCCCTAATCTGTTCAACGCTTCCGTAAGTCCTATGCTTACCGTTGTCTTGCCTTCTCCTGCAGGAGTAGGATTAATTGCCGTAACAAGAATAAGCTTTCCATCAGGATTATGTGCTATTCTCTGTTCAAGCTCATCAGACAGCTTGGCTTTGTATTTACCATAAAATTCAAGCTCATCCTCGGCAATTCCCGCCTTAGCGGCAACGTCCCTGATATGTATCATTTCTGCTTCCTGTGCAATTTCAATATCCGATTTATACATTCCGGTTCCTCCATGTTTTATTTAATATTTAATAATTCTTCAAATTCTTCCATTGTCATCAGTATTTTACGCGGCTTTTTGCCTTCCTCCGGTCCTACGACTCCGGCATCTGCAAGCTGGTCCATTATGCGTGCCGCCCTGTTAAAGCCTATTTTGAAAACTCTCTGAAGCACTCCGATGGATGCTCTTTCCTTCTCAATAATATATCTTCCGACTTCGGCAAAATACTGGTCCCTGTCACCTGAAAATGCCTGACTTTCTTCAAAGCCCGGAGCACTTATGCTGCTCACTATTTCCTCACTGTAGCTGCTTTCTCCATTGTTATTTTTAAGAAAATCCACAACTGCCGCAACTTCTTCGTCAGATACGAATGCTCCCTGAACCCTTGACGGCTTCTGGTATCCCTGAGGATAAAAAAGCATGTCTCCCTTGCCAAGAAGCTTTTCGGCTCCAACCATGTCAAGTATGGTTCTTGAATCAACACCGGACGTAACCGAAAAGGCTATTCTTGAAGGTACGTTTGCCTTGATAAGTCCCGTAATTACGTTCACGCTCGGTCTCTGTGTTGCTATGACAAGATGTATTCCTGCCGCCCTTGCAAGCTGTGCCAGTCTTACTATTGCGTCCTCAACCTCTCCGGATGCAACCATCATGAGATCCGCAAGCTCATCAACTATAATCACAATCTGCGGCATCTTATCAGGAACGTTTTCTTCCGTATTTCCTGCTGATGACATAACTTTATCATTAAAGCCCTTCATGTCTCTTACACCGTATTGTGCAAAGAGCTGATAACGTTTCATCATTTCCTGAACTGCCCAGTTAAGTGCTCCTGCCGCTTTCTTGGGGTCAGTCACAACCGGTATAAGCAGATGAGGTATTCCGTTATACACATTAAGCTCCACAACCTTAGGATCCACCATGATAAGCTTTACTTCGTCAGGCTTTGCATGATATAGAATACTCATTATTATTGTATTAATGCATACGGATTTCCCTGAACCGGTAGCTCCTGCAATAAGAAGGTGCGGCATTTTTGCTATGTCAGCCACAACCGTCTGCCCCGCAATATCCTTACCGGCTGCAAAAGATACCTTGGAAGGATTATCCTTGAATGATTTCTCGGCAAGCAAATCTCCAAGCATTACGCTGCTGTTTTCTTTATTCGGAACTTCAATTCCCACAGCTGCCTTACCCGGAATCGGTGCTTCTATTCTTATGTCGGATGCCGCAAGATTAAGCTTGATGTCATCTGTAAGTGACACTATCCTGCTTACCTTTACGCCCTGCTCCGGCTGAAGTTCATAACGGGTTACTGCCGGTCCTCTGCTCACATCCGTAACCGTAACCTTTACACCGAAAGTTGCCAGCGTCTGTCTGAGCTTTCTTGCCGTTTCGTTAAGCTCTGCGGTATCATTTCCTCCCGGATTGCTTCTGCCTCCCTTTTTAAGGAGACTGAGCGGAGGGAATTTGTATTTTTTGCCCGCATTTTCCTTTTCAAGCTCTTTTTTTACGAGATCAATGTCAATAACACTGTCTCCGTCATCCTGGCTTTTTTCTGCTTTTTTTATATCCTTTAGGGTTTCCTTTATCTCTTTTCTTTCTTCCGGTGTCTGCTTTGGTTCACTTATTTCCTTATCCCTTTTTACATATTCTTCTACTATCTCATCCTCATAAACCGGTTCAAAAGGAATACTCTGCTCGTCCTGAAAATGTTTCATTTCAAAATCTTCCGGTTCGGATACTGTCACAGGCTCCGGCTGCTGTACAGCTTTTTCAAAATTGTATATTCTGTCACTTTCCTTTACCGGAGGTCTGACATTCTTTCCATTATCTGCCGGCGGAATCGTAAAACACCTGAAACTTTTGTCCTGTGATGCATCCCCCGGAGGGTTTTTCTTCTCCTTTTCTTTGCGTTTTAATGCGGCTTCGGCACGATATTCCTGAACATCATGCTTCGCAGTATCATATACCTTTCTGCTGCCCTTTTTAACTCCGCTTATAAATGAGTGCTCCGTTATGACAACTCCGCATATGATTATTAATACTATTGAAAAAATATATGCACCTGCAAGTCCGAACCATGTACAGAACAGCTTGCAGAACATTCCTCCGAACAGACCTCCTCCGTTCTTATTGAGGCTTGATTTCACATAATAATCGGTGATCTTCCACTCATCTGCATGATTTCCCGATATAAGCTGTATTACCGTGCATATAAATATAAGTGCAAATACCGCAGCTGTCAGCTTGATTCTTGCAACTGAATTATTTCTGTTTAATATACCGAACATAATAAAGAGAAACAGCAGTACAGGTGAAATATATGCTGTTAATCCGAATAATCCGAAAAAGAATGAACTGATTCCTTTTCCTGCAACGCCTCCCACTCCGAAGTTTGCAAGAAACAGAATAATGCACAGTGCAAGAAGTACAAGCGTCAGTGCTTCCTGCAATATTTTATTGTTATTTTTTTCAGGCTGCTTTTTAGGAGGTCTTCCCCTTCTGCCCGTCTGATTTTTTTTATTTGCTGATGCCATTTTTGTGGTCTCCCGTTATCTGATTATGGAAAAAACAACTGCCAGAGTGCCTGCCGCCAGACAGTATATTGAAAATCCTTTATATTTTTTCATATTAATTATCTTCATCATGTATCTTACGGCAAAAAAAGCACTTATGCCTGCCACAGCCATTCCCAAAATATATCCCGGAAGTGCAGATGAACCGAAGGCTTCTCCTTTAAGGCTTCCTGCTTCACATATTATCCTGACGGTGAGAACAGGTATCATTAGTATAAATGAATACTTTACGGCTAATTTACTGTTAAATCCAAGCAGCTTTGATACTGAAATCACACTTCCCGTTCCCGACAGTCCCGGAATAAAGGCAATTCCCCTTACCATTCCGGTATAATATGCTTCAGAATATCCGGCATCCTTAATTCGTCTGCCCTTTTCACTCCTGCTTCCGGAAATAAACATAAGCACGCCATTAACGATAAAACACAGACCCACAAGCAGCAGGGTACTTCCCGCGTATGCTTCAAATCCTCTGCCTGTCGTTCCGATAACCAGCGCAGGTACAAGCGAAACAAGTATCATCACATTTAATTTTCTGTAATTTGATGTTATGATTCTGATATATGTATATTCATCATTTCCGCGCTTCCGCCTGAAAAAAATGACCGCATTGGCAAAGATTATGAGCAGCATATTAAAAAACTCCTGAAGCATATGCCATATATCCTCATGAAAAGAAATAATAACTGCCGTCAGTATTCCTATGTGAACCAGCATTTCAAAATAAGGTCCGACATATATGTTCAGTCTGAACGCACTGCTGAATATTGTCATATGTCCCGCACTGCTTACCGGCAATATCTCCGTAATACCATGAATTATGCCAAGCAAAAAAGCTTTTATTACCTCCATACCCATCTCTCCTGTAAACATATTCTACTAATTATAACATTTATATCTTCCTTTGACAAATAGATTTCAACTTTAAAAAGGCTTGGCCGATACTGCCTTCTTCATTGATTATTCCGCATGAAACCGCTTCCCGTCCCACTAAAACGGTTCCGAGATCCATGGACATCATTTCCGTTTCCATCATCATTTTTTCAATAAGCTCTTCGGGACACCTGCTGTGGGATGATATAAAGCTTACGATTCTGTCCTGAATTGAACGAAACTGCCTGTATGTCTGTCTTGTTCCGAGTATTGTTCCCGTCATTCTTACCGGATGTATTACAACAGTTGCACTCGGCACAATGAAAGAATAATCTGCCGCAACCGCTATCGGTACACCGATAGAGTGACTTTCACCCACTATTAGTGATACAGTAGGTTTACTGAGCCCTGCTATCATCTCTGCAAGGGCAAGACCGGCAGACACATCTCCTCCCGGCGTATTTATAAGAAAAAGGACTCCTTTGGTATCATCATTTTCGGTTTTTGCAAGCTCCGGAAGCAATTCTTCATATTTTGTAGTCTTACCTGAGCCACGGACTTCATCATGTCCTTCAATCTCACCTGTTATACTGATTATTTTATATTCCAAAAAAATCACCTCCGGAATCATTATTCCCGAAGGTGATGTATTTTATGCTTTATTCAGTTGCAGCCCTGAGTGCCTGCTCTATATCGTTAATTATGTCCTGAACATTTTCTATTCCTACGGAAAATCTGATGAGATCCGGCTTAACTCCTGCTTCAATAAGCTGTTCATCAGTAAGCTGACGGTGTGTATGACTTGCAGGATGAAGTACGGAAGTCCTGCAGTCCGCAACATGGGTTACTATGGCTCCGAGCTTCAGGCTGTCCATAAATTTTATTGAGACATCCCTTCCGCCCTTTAAACCGAACGTAACAACGCCACAGCTTCCTCCCGGCATATATTTCTGCTGAAGTTCATGATATTTATCATTCTCAAGATCCGGATAATTAACCCATGCAACCCTGTCATCCGATTCAAGGAACCGTGCAACCTTCAATGCATTGCTGCAATGACGTTCTACCCTGAGATGAAGGGTTTCAAGTCCTATATTAAGAAGGAAACAGTTCTGTGGTGAAGGTATTGAACCGAGATCCCTCATAAGCTGTACCGTACATTTTGTTATATATGCAAGCTTACCGAATTTTTCGGCATATATTAATCCATGGTATGAATCATCCGGAGTGGTAAGTCCCGGAAATTTATCCGCATGTGCCATCCAGTCAAAATTACCGCTGTCAACTATACAGCCTCCGACCTGCGTTGCATGTCCGTCCATATATTTTGTTGTTGAGTGAACAACAATATCTGCCCCGAATTCAAACGGTCTGCAGTTTACCGGCGTTGCAAATGTATTATCCACTACAAGCGGTACACCGTTTCTGTGTGCAATCCTTGCATACATTTCTATATCAAGCACATCCAATGTAGGATTGGAAATTGTTTCTCCAAAAAGAAGCTTTGTCTCCGGTCTGAATGCTGCCTGTATTTCTTCTTCCGTAGCATCAGGTGCGACAAATGTTACATCAATTCCAAGCTTTTTCATCGTTACGCCTAAAAGGTTATATGTTCCTCCGTATATCGCTGAGGAAGCAACAATGTGTCCTCCTGCTTCACATATATTAAACATTGCATAAAAATTGGCAGCCTGTCCTGATGAGGTAAGCATGGCACCCACACCGCCTTCAAGGTCACATATTTTTGCAGCTACCGCGTCATTGGTAGGATTCTGGAGTCTCGTGTAAAAATATCCACTATCCTCCAAATCAAAGAGTTTTCCCATCTGGTCACTTGTTTCATATTTAAATGTTGTGCTCTGATAAATAGGAATAACCCTCGGCTCTCCTTTTTTCGGCGTATATCCGCTCTGGACACACTTTGTCTCTACTCTGTAATCACTCATTTTCTTGCCTCTCTTCCTGGTTTTTATCCTGCTTTTTTTCTATAATTTCAACTTTTCTTATGACATTTCCCGTCACTTCAAGTATATGAAATTCATATCCGTACGCTTCTATTGTTTCCTGTTCATCCTCCGATGCTATACGCCCCAGTCTTGATATCAGGAACCCGTTAAGGGTATCATAATTTTCATTTTCAAGTTTTATGTTAAGAAGTCTGTTCAAATCCTCTAACTCCGTAAGGCCGTCTACAACATATGTATTATCACGTGTATGCTCTATTACATCCTCTTCATCATACTCATCAAGTATATTACCGACTATTTCCTCAAGAATATCTTCCATTGATACAAGACCTGCCGTCTGTCCGTACTCATCCACAACAATACCCATGTGTATCTTGCAATCCCTCATTTCTCCAAGCAGGTCTTCTATGTCTCTCGTCTCTGGCACAAAAAAAGGGTCTCTTAGAAGCCCGTTTATATCCGCCAGCTTTTTTTTGCGGTTTGAAGGATTTCTGTGTGACATTACCGCATCCCTTATATGAATGGTTCCGATTATGTTATCAATGTCGCCTTCATATACCGGAAATCTTGAATATTTACCGTCAACGGTTTTCCTTATAAATCCGTCAAGCGTAATGTCACTGCTTACTGCTTCTATATTGGAGCGGTGTGTCATTATGTCTCCGGCATTTTTGTCCCCAAGCTCAAAAATATTATTAATCATTTCCGCTTCACTGGCTTCGATAATACCCTGTTCGTGTCCTTCATTGACCATAGTGATTATTTCTTCTTCGGTAACATTGTCATCATCATATTTTCCGTTTACGCCCATAAGCTTCATTACCCCTGCCGACAGAAATATCACAACTGCTATAAATGGAGAAAAAACGGTCATGATAAAATGTATGGGGGTTACTAACCTTAATGCTTTCCTGACCGCATTTATTCTTCCTACCCTGTACGGCACGCATACCCCGGCTATCAGCATTACTGCTAACATTATACATCCTGCAGCAATTTTTCCGCCGTCTGTTGCAGCCCTGACTATGTATCCGCCGGCAGTGAGCGTACTTATAAATACAAATACGTTCATTGTAATATCAAACTTTGCCGGCTTCTCCATTATTTTATTGAGTAAAACAGCCTTTCTGTTCCCTGACTCTGCTTCTGCATCAATTTCCTTGGTATTTATCACACTTATGGCTGATTTAAAAGCATATAAAACCATATCCGTTATAAGAAATATAATATATAACGCTATTCCTATATAAATATGGGCATCTTCCATTCTTTTTCTCCTCTTCTTATGTATGCTGTATTTCAAGACTGGTAAGCAGTGCTTCGTTTACCTTGTCTATTATTTCATTATCAAGATGACATACTTTATCCTTAAGCCTTGCCTTGTCTATGGTTCTTAGCTGTTCAAGAAGGATAACCGAATCCTTAATCATGGAATATCTGTTGGAATCAATTTCCACATGAGTCGGAAGCCTTGTCTTAATCCTTGAAGTAATCGCAGCTATAATAACCGTGGGACTGTGTCTGTTCCCCGTATCATTCTGTACAATCAGTACCGGTCTTACTCCGCCCTGTTCTGAGCCGACGACCGGCCTTAAATCTGCATAATATATGTCTCCCCTTCTGACATTCACTGATACACACGACCTTTCTTTCATAATGATTACATTATTTCCGGTATCATGTGTGTTTATTCACATCAGCCTATGTATTTTCTTTCCACTCTTTCAGAAATGCCGCATACAAATTCATAATTAAATCTTCCTGAAAGCTTTCCTATTTCCTCAAACGTTATCTCCTCGTCTCCGTCCTTTCCCACAACCGTTACCACATCCTCTACCTGTACACCGTCAATTCCTGTTATGTCAACCATCATCTGATCCATGCATATTCTTCCGATAACCGGTGCTTTCCTGCCGTGTATCAGCACATATCCCCTGTTTGAAAGTGACCTCGGATAACCATCCGCATATCCTATTGCAACCGTTGCTACCCTTATATCACGATCAGTTATATAAGTTCTTCCGTAGCTGACACTTTCACCGGCTGCAAGCTCTTTAATAAAAATCACATGGCTTTTTAATTCCAGTGCCGGATAATATTTCATGTCGGGATCAACCTCATCAGAAGGCTTAAGTCCGTATAAAATTATGCCTTCCCTCACCATATCAAGACTGTATTCCGGCATATCAATTATTGTCGCGCTATTGGCACAATGTCTTATTTTAAAGTGAACATTTCTGTCCTCAAGTTCTTCCAGCATATGCATAAATCTGTCATACTGCTCCACGGAATAGGTCTTATCACTGCTGTCCGCAGTTGCAAAATGCATAAAAATTCCTTCACAGTCGAGATTTTCATATCCAGTTATTTCTTCTATGGCATTAACTGAATCCGTATCAGCCGGAAATCCTATTCTGTTCATGCCCGTATTAACCTTAATATGGCACTTTGCCTTAATTCCTATCCTTCCGGCGCATTCTGAAATATCTGCCGCCATATCCTTGGTAAGCAGTGCAAAAATTATATTATTTCTGATTACGGTTTCGTATTCCGCTTTACATACATAACCGAGTACAAGTATCGGATTGTCAACTCCGCTTTCTCTCAGCGTTATTGCTTCCCTTACCGTGGCAACCGCAAATCCGTACACCTTATCCTTTATTGCGCCTGCAACCTCAACTGCTCCGTGTCCGTATGCATTAGCTTTCACAATTGCCATAATTCTTATATTGTCACCGATACGTTTTCTTACTTCTTCTATGTTGCGATATATCGCATCAAGATGGATTACCGAATATGTCCTTGTAAATTCTTCCACCATTATCATCTTCCTTTATATGCTTTTTATGACATCACTTATGTGTTCAGCAATATCAGTTGCAATTACCGAATTAATGCCTTTTTGTGCAACAGCCTCTTCACCTGCAAGTCCATGGACGTAGACACCCATTGCCGCTGCTGAATACGGTTCCACTCCCAACATATACATTCCGGCAATAATTCCCGTCAGCACGTCACCGCTTCCTGCTTTTGCCATTCCTGACGTTCCGGATGCATTAATATACATTCTGCATCCCGGATTATTTTCGGCAACCACGGTAACTGCATCCTTCATTACAACGATAACGTCATTATCCGCAGCAAACCTTTTTGCCGCTTCCATTCTTCCTGCTTTAAGTTCTTCAGACGTCGTACCCGTCAGCCGTGACATTTCCCCGATATGCGGTGTAATTATAACAGTACTTCTGCATCTTTTCAATATGGATATGTCCTTTGCGGCAATATTAAGTGCATCCGCATCCATAATTAACGGGACTTCACAATTTTCCGTTACATATTTTACGATTTTTTCCGCAGTTTCACATTGTGACATTCCGGGTCCCATAATGACACAGGATGCCCTTTTCAGCTTATCCGAAATAAGATCAATGGCATCATTACCGGTATATCCCGCCGTTATAGCCTCAGGAAGCATCCTGCTTATGAGCTCCCTGTTTTTCTCATGGGTTATGATTTCCACAAGCCCGGCACCGGTCCTGAAAGCCGCCAATGCACTCATGTATGCCGCTCCGCTCATATCCCTGCTTCCTGCAATAACCAGCAGTCTGCCGTATGTCCCTTTATTGGCATCCGGTTTTCTGTCCGGTATTTTTCTCAAGTCCTCAGGTGTAAAATACATCGGCGGATTAAGCCTGTTCATGCACCACGGATATATACCGATGTCTGATACCGTTATCTCTCCCGCATACATTCTGGCGGGATACTGCATAAGACCGGTCTTGATATATCCGAATGTCACGGTTGCGTCTGCCTTAACGGCATCATTAACAATCCGTCCCGTTGTTGCATCAGTTCCTGACGGAACATCCACGCTTACAACCACATTCTTTGATTCATTGATAAGTGAAATGACTTTCTCGTATTCCTTCCTTATTCCGCCCTTAAAGCCGGTTCCGAAGATACCGTCTATTACTATATCATATTCCGGTATGTCATTTATGTTTACAAAACACATTCCTGAGTGCAGTGCTATATTCTTCTGTATGATAAATTCTTCCGAAGCCCTTTCTTCACTGCCTGCAACAGCTATGTCAACATGGAGTCCCTGCCATGACAGTATTCTGGCTGCTGCTATGGCATCCGCGCCGTTATTGCCGCTTCCGCATACGGAAACAATTTTGACGGAGCGGTTAAAAATCGCTGCTATTTCACCGGTTTTAAGTGCCACGGCTTCTGCCGCACGCTCCATAAGTGCTGCGGAAGGAACTCCCATTTCTTCCATCGTAATCCTGTCCGCTTCGCGTGCCATTGCCGCCGTCAGTGCATATTTCATGTAAAAACTCCTTCCCGATATACGGAAAACGCCACAGGTTCATTCCTGCAGCGCAATTATCCTTTATTATCCTGTCCGTTGCTGTTATCAAACACTTCCATCATTTCCGGACCTAAAATGTCATGCATGTAAGAATATATTTCAGTATTTTTGATTTCTTTATCCTGTTTTATGACAATGTTATTCTTGAGTTCGGTTCTCATCTCATCAATAAGGGTTCCGAGTGCCTTTATATCCTTATAATTCTGATGTATCCTTCTGTAACACTCCTCAACGCCTTCTATCATAAGCAGGATATTGGCATTGCGGATTTTCTCAGGAATTTCAGCCTCTTCATTTTCCAAGGCATCAAGCTTGTCGTTAGCTTCTCTGAGCAGCCGCTGATTCTTTGCCATAAGCTTCTGAATCCTCGGTTCAGATATTCTTTCCGAATCGGAATTGTCTATAATTTCCTTCATAAGACTCTTTTTAATTTTTCTGACGGTTTTGAGGTCATTGGTAACCTGTCCCTGTCTTTTAAGCAGTTCTCCGAGATTTTTTTCAAGGCGTATTATACGCGGAGTCTTGTCTTTTTCCGGAAAAAGCCTGTGCCACCGTTCATCAAGAATAACGATGGGCAGACGCTTATATGCAACATTTTTCTTAACTTCTTCAATGGTAAGTGCCATGTGTCATTCCAACCTCATTATATTGTACGAAAGTGTCATAAGACTCTCCGACAGATGCACATTCTCAACAACCACATTATCAGGAACATCAAGGTCTATGTGTGCAAAATTCCATATTCCCTTAATTCCCGCCCTGACAGCCTCAGTCACAACCTCAGTGGCACTCGTCTTGGGAATGGTCAGTGCAAGAATCTCTATACCGTTATCCCTTATAAAATCTGCCATTGCAGACATCGGCATTACCCTTGCTCCCCTGCATTCGGTATTCATAAGTCCGGGATTGGTGTCAAACATTCCTTTTACGATAAAGCCCTTTTTTTCAAAATTTGCATAATTTGCAAGAGCTCTTCCAAGATTACCGGCACCTACGATAACTATACTGTGCGGCCTGTCAATACCCAATATCTTCGTAATCTCATCATGCAGAAATTTCACATTATATCCGTAGCCCTGCTGCCCGAATCCGCCAAAATTGTTCAAATCCTGACGTATCTGTGATGCCGTAACATTCATCCTCCTGCTAAGGTCACCGGAGGATATCCGTTCAACACCGCCATCAAGAAGCTCTTCAAGATATCTTACATACCTTGGAAGTCTCTTGATAACGGCAGATGATATGTCGTTTCTGTACATATTCAATGCCTCCTGACTGTCTTTTAATAAATTCTACCAAATGCCCTGTTCCCGTGTCAATTACAGGCTTATTTTTTTCTTAAGCATATATGACACGAACAGATACGTTCCTGCTATGATTACCAGATAATACGCATATAACGGTATGTTACCGATAAGCATCTGTGAAAAAGTATTTCCTCTGTTGTCAGGAATCAGTCTCGCTATGACATTTACAATAATGACTATTAACGTAAAAAATACAAAAGTAAGAAATCCCTTTCCCTTTTTATTGGCAACAATTGTGGTGCTGAATGTTATTGCAAGATATGCACAGCTTATTATAAGGAAAATACTTATCCATACCTGTATAAGGGTTGACATTGCTCCGGCAACCCATTTGGAAACATCCCACCCAAAAGCATCTGCACCTGCTTCTATGAGTTCCATGAACAGTCCTATCTGCTTGTATCTTGAAAGCACAAGACTGATGTCAAGTGCCACAAAACCGATATACACAAGGGATGCCGCAACAGTAACAATCAGCAGTGTCAGATATTTTGCACCGATTATCTTATACGATGAATTTGGTGTCATAAATGTCATATAACTGTATTTAGAGCTAAGCTCCCTCGAATATGACATAACGCCCAGAACCATAAGGAAAAATATTCCGCCCACGCCTCCAAGCACAAAAATAAATGTGGAAATGCTCATGTTGGTTGTGCTTTTTGCGCAAAAACTCAGCAGAAAGTATAATTCTGCAATTATCATGGCTGCACCAAGCAGTATATAAGTTCTTTTATCTTTTAATATCTCATATTTAATCAGCCTGCCCATTACCGTACCCCCTGTAAATTTTCTTATAAATATCAACAAGACTCATGCCGTCATTCGCCAGCCTGACCGTATCTGCATCTCCTTCTTCAACAATCCTGCCTTCACGCATATATATCACATGACCTGCCGTTTTCTCAAGCTCATCAACAAGATGACTCGACACAATTAATATCTTGTCGGTTCCGGCATAATCCGTAATGGCATCCATGACATTTTCCCTCGCGATTATGTCTATTCCGTTAAGGGGCTCATCCAACATGATGACTTTGGAGTTTCTTGACATGGCAACTGCAATTTTTAATTTTGCGAGCATACCGGTTGACATATTTCTGACCTTATCTTCAAAATGAAGTTCCATCCGTTCCAAAAGTCCGTAGAATCTGTCCTTACTGAAATCCGGATAAAAATCCACGTAAAAATTAACAATATCCTTAACAGTCATATAATTGTAAAAATAGTTCTCCGTCGGCATATAAGTGATATATGCTCTTGTTGCATCGGATATTTCTTCTCCTTCAAGATATATATGACCCGATGTAGGCTTGATAAGACCCACTATCATTTTCATAAGTGTTGATTTTCCGCTTCCGTTAGGACCCAAAAGTGCCGTTATTCTGCCCGGTTCAAGATTCAAACTGACTCCGTCCACAGCCGTACATGAATAATACTTTTTTACGATATTATCACAGGTTAACATAAATTCCCTCCTTATCAGCTTTACATTTCCGTAAATTATAGCACTATTAAAATAACACCGCAAGTTGCAATAGCATCTTTAATAAGATATAATTAGTAAAAAATAAAGGGAGACATGACATGAAAGAAACCATGCAGCAGATTGAAGAAGCTGCCGGATATATCAGGCAGCATATAAGCGGAATCCCGCGTACGGCAATAATTCTGGGGTCGGGACTCGGATATGTTTTCAGCGGTCTTACGGATACTGTTACGCTCCGCTATGAAGACATTCCGTATTTTAAAGCTTCCACGGTACCGGGACATGCCGGCGAGCTTATATACGGAATGTACAACGGGAACCCGATATTAATAATGAAAGGGCGCTTCCATTATTATGAAGGCCATGATACTGCCACATCCGCTTTTCCGGTAAGGGTATTTGCATCACTCGGAACACAGACTCTCATCGTTACGAACGCTGCCGGCGGAATAAGTGATACTCTCCATCCCGGTTCCATCATGCTTATAAGTGACCACATAGGATTTTTATGTCCATCCCCTTTAAGAGGTCCTAACCTTGATAAATTCGGTCCTCGTTTTAAGGATATGACAGAGGTATACAGCATAAGACTCAGGGAGCTCGCAAAAAAGGCCGCTGCAGAAGCAGGTATTGAAGTCACGGAAGGCATATACTGCTTTTCACCGGGTCCGCAGTACGAAACGCCTGCCGAAATAAGGGCATATAAGCTGCTTGGTGCGGATGCGGTCGGAATGTCAACGGTTCCTGAAGCAATTATTGCAAGGCACTGTGATATGGAAATTCTCGGCGTTTCACTCATTACCAACAAGGCTGCCGGACTGTCTGCTAACGAACTGTCACATGAGGATGTAGAAAAGGTAGCCGCTCTTGCAAGAGATAATGTGGCAGCCTTAATAAAAAAAGTAACAGGTGAATTATACAATGATACTAAACTGCAGTAATATATCAAAAGCCTTTTCAGATACGGACATACTGTCCGATGTATCTTTTCATATTGAAGAAAATGAAAAAGCTGCCGTTACCGGTGCCAATGGTGCCGGTAAATCAACGCTTTTGAAAATAATTACAGGGGAGCTTTCCCCTGATTCAGGGTGTGTAACGGTCAAAAAGGACTGTACTCTCGGATATCTCGCACAGCACCAGGACATCAGTTCGGAAAAAAACGTTTATGAAGAGGTATTATCCGTAAAACAGGATGTAATGGAGTTAGAATTATCCTTAAGAAAACTTGAGCATGACATGAAAACGGCTGAAGGTGCAGTCCTGGAAAAATATCTTAACACCTATTCCTCACTTAATCACGAATTTGAGATGAAAAACGGATATGCTGTCCGCAGTGAAATTACGGGAGTGATTAAAGGTCTCGGATTCAGTGAAGATGAATTTGAAAAAAAAATCAGCAGTCTTTCCGGAGGTCAGAAGACAAGGGTTGCATTATGCAGACTTCTCCTTAAAAAGCCTGACATTCTTCTCCTTGACGAACCGACCAACCACCTTGACCTCAAAGCAACGGAATGGCTTGAAACATATCTTAAAAATTATCCCGGCAGTGTGATAATAATATCCCATGACCGGTATTTTCTCGATAAAACCGTTACCAAAATCATAGAGATTGAAAACGCCGCCGGAACCGTCTATCACGGTACATATTCCGAATATGCGGTAAAAAAGGCTGCCCTCATGGATGCACGCATGAAAGCATACCTTAATAACCGCAGGGAAATAAAGCACCAGCAGGAAGTTATAGACAGGCTTAAACAGTTTAACCGGGAAAAGTCCGTTAAGCGTGCCGAAAGCCGTGAAAAACTGCTTGCCCGCACGGAGGTCATTGAAAAACCCGTTACCGTGAATGATGGTATGAAGCTTACGCTTGAACCGGATACGGTCAGCGGTAAGGATGTTCTGTCAGTAACCGGTATCTCAAAATCTTTCGGAAGCAATAAATTATTTAAAGACATTTCTTTTGACATAAGAAGAGGTGAGAAGGTTGCCCTTATCGGGGCAAACGGCACAGGCAAAACAACCATTCTCAAAATAATCAACGGACTTATTGATGCAGACGGGGGCTGTATAAAAACCGGTACCAATGTGTCATGCGGATACTATGATCAGGAACATCAGGTCCTTAACATGAACAAGACACTGTTTGATGAAATACAGGATACCTATCCTGACATGAATAATACGAAGGTCAGAAATGTACTTGCTGCTTTTTTATTCACTAATGACGACGTGTTTAAAAAAATCGGTGAACTGAGCGGTGGTGAAAGAGGGCGTATTCTTCTTGCGAAGCTTATGCTTTCCAATGCCAATTTTCTCCTGCTTGATGAGCCTACCAACCATCTCGACATGATGTCAAGGGAGATTCTTGAAAACGCCATTAATAATTATACCGGCACATGTCTTTTTGTATCACATGACAGATATTTCATTAATGCTGTTGCAACGCGTATTCTCGATTTAAGTAACGGCACAATCACATCCTATTGTGGAAATTATGATTACTACCTTGAAAAATGTACCCCTGTTACGGCTGACACTCCCGCAGAACCTGTTGCCGTTTCTGCATCCAAGGAAGACAGAAGGCTCCAAAAAGAAGAGCAGGCAAAAGAGCGGCGCCGTCTGAATGAGATAGAGAAATATGAAAACCGTATTGCCGAAATCGACGATCTTCTTGCCGAAATTGACACAATGCTTACCTCCCCTGACGTATATACCGATCCGGTGAAGCTTAAGGAGCTGAGTGACCGCAAACTGCTTCTTGAAGAGGAAGAGGCAGAGCTGTTTGATAAATGGGAACAGCTTGAATGAAAAATTACAAGGCACAGTCGGTATTTAAGCCGTCCGTGCCTTGTTTTTACATATTCATTATAATGTTCCTTGCCGTTTCTTCATCCACCGGGCAGGCAAACACGCCTTTTTCAAATTCCACAATTCCGCCAATTCCATTTTGTATGACAAAACGTATTCTTCCGTTTCTCACTTTTTTGTCGGTATACAGTTTTTTTACAAGCTCGTCCCTGTCTATATAGTCCGGAATTGCAACCGGCAGTCCCGCTCTCTCAAAAAGCGACTTCACCTCACTCACTTCCTCATCCGTCATATATCCCATTTGACGTGCAAGCATAACCTCTGCAATCATCCCAATGGAAACAGCTTCTCCGTGAAGAAGTCTGTAACCGCTTACCGTCTCTATTGCCCTGCCTACGGTATGACCCAGATTGAGAACCTCCCTGAGTCCGCTTTCCCTCTCGTCCTTCATTACGATACCGTATTTTATCCTGCAGTTTACTTCAGCAATGTGCTCACACGCCTCCGTATTCCCATTCATAATATCTTCAAGATGTTCCTTAAGATATTCAAAAAATTCACGGTCTGCAAGGCAGGCATGCTTGATGGTCTCTGCAAGTCCGCCGGATATCTGTCTGGCGGGCAGGGTATTCCATGCATCAATATCTATATATACTTTCTCAGGCTGATTAAATAATCCTATCAGATTGGTTGCAAGAGGAGTATCCACAGCCGTCTTACCGCCTACTGATGCGTCTGCTGCTGACAGCAGGGTCGTTGAATAATTTATAAACGGAACTCCTCTTCCGTATGTGCCTGCAAGAAATCCTGCAAGATCCGACACAACACCTCCGCCGACGGCTATTATGCAGCAGTCTCTGCGGTAACCCTTTTCAAGCATCGCATCCTCAAGCCATGCCTTGGTTTCACGTGTCTTGCTTTTTTCTCCTGCTTCAAATACAAACAAATCCGTCCGGAAGCCCTCACACATAAGGCATTCACTAATACGGCTTCCGTAAAGTCCGCTGACATTACTGTCCGTTATTACGGCAATTTTACTGATATTCCCCACAAGTCCGTTTTTTAAATCCTGAACCAGCTTTTCAACGAGATCATGTCCTATTTCAATTTCATAGCTGTCATCAACAGTTCTTTTTAATTCCACATTAAATACTGCCATTATCGTATTCCTTATCTTTTCTTATATATGTTATCATTCCCGGTCCCAGTCCGTCAGTGGGTCTTGGCGTGAAACCATGCTTAAGATAAAATTCTTCCCTTCCCTTGGCACACATAAGGCAGAACATCATACAGGTTCCGGGTTCAGTTATTGATGCAACAAATTGCTTAAGTCCGCTAAGAAGTCTGCTTCCAACACCGCACCCCTGTGCTTCGGGAATAACCACGAGGTCCTGTACATATGAAATTACCGCTCCGTCTCCCACTATTCTCCCCATACCTACAGGCACACCGTCAATGTATGCGCACAGGCTGTACAGACAGTTATTAACCGCCTGCTCCGCCTGCCACTGTGATAAACGTACCCATCCGACTTTAGCGCGCAGCATAAGATAGGTGTCAACATCAAGGACATTTTCCCTTATCTCAAACATCAGTCCGTCTCCTCAAAATGTTCATCAAAGCAGTCCCCACATATCCATTCCGTTCTGACTTTGCCTTCTTTCGGATATGTAACCTCATACTTCTCACTGTATTTTATATGTCCGCACTCATTACATCTGAGCTTTAAAGGAAACGGTGATTTCACCGGAGTCAAAAGAAGAACCGCCGCTGCCGCAATTATTACAGCAAGAACGGAAAGTGCGATTATGAGTGGTGTTTTTCTGCCTTTTCTCTCCTTTTTCTTCTTACCCGAATCTGATGAACCGGTCTGTTCATACGGATTATATGAATATACGCCCATATCTGCTGCAGCTGCCTGTTCATTGCCGGCTACCGCTTCCGGAGTCCTGTTAACCGCCGAACATCCCGTACAGGTATATTCCTTCTGCCCATCCTTTATCATATTGGCTGTACCGCATTTTCTGCAATAACATGTTCTCATTCTGTTTCCTCCTTAGATATACATCATAAAATACTGTTTTTAGATTATATTTATTTGCTCACATTGTCAAGGACATCTTAAGGTCATGTCCTGTATTGTTTTTATTTCAGCACAATAACTACATATTGTGCTCATTTTTGTATTTTTTAGTTTTTTTGCACAAAATATAGTAGACACGCTCATGCTCAGGTGCTATAATGAACCTCGTGGAATAAGACATACGGAGGGATTACCAATGAAAGTTATTAAAAGAGACGGCCGTGAAGTTCCATACGACCGCAACAAAATAATAATAGCGATACAGAAAGCCAATGATGAGGTTCCAATCGGTGAACGGATTGCAGACGAGAAAATACATGGCATCGTTGCTTCCATCGAGAAGCTTGGAATCAATACTCTTCAGGTAGAAGAAATCCAGGACATGATAGAGCAGAAATTAATGGCAGAGCGGAAATTTGTACTCGCCAAGACCTATATCATCTACCGTTACCAGAGACAGATGATTCGTAAATCCAACACCACGGACGAGTCCATTCTCGGACTTATCAAACAGACCAATAAGGATGCCATGGAAGAAAATTCCAACAAGAATGCAACCGTTGCTTCAACACAGCGTGACCTTATTGCCGGTGAAGTTTCAAGGGATCTTACCAACCGTCTGCTGCTTCCGGAAAAAATATCCAAAGCACACAACGAAGGCGTTCTTCACTTTCATGATGCAGATTATTTTGTACAGTCAATTTTTAACTGCTGCCTCATTAATATAGGTGACATGCTTGACAATGGTACCGTAATGAACGGAAAAATGATTGAAAGCCCTAAGAGTTTTCAGGTTGCCTGTACCGTAATGACACAGATTATTGCTGCAGTAGCAAGCAGTCAGTACGGCGGTCAGTCGGTTGATATACGTCACTTAGGTAAATATTTACGGAAAACAAAAGAAAAATTTCTTAAGACATATACCGAGAAATTTTCCGACACGCTCTCTTCTGAGGATATAGAAAAAATTGCAAATGACAGAACCATGGATGAGCTTAAATCCGGTGTACAGACAATTCAGTACCAGATTAACACACTCATGACAACCAACGGACAGTCTCCTTTTGTTACGCTTTTCCTCAATCTCAGACAGGATGACCCGTATATTGAAGAAAATGCACTCATAATAGAAGAAATACTCAAGCAGAGACTTCAGGGAATCAAGAATAAGTCCGGTGTATTTGTAACACCTGCATTTCCTAAGCTTATTTATGTGCTTGATGAACACAACTGTCTTGCCGGCGGCAAATACGATTATCTCACAAAGCTTGCCATTGAATGTTCATCAAAAAGAATGTATCCTGATTATATTTCAGCAAAAAAAATGCGTGAAAATTATGAAGGCGAAGTATTCTCATGCATGGGATGCCGTTCATTTTTAAGTCCGTGGAAGGATGAAAACGGTAATTATAAATGGGAGGGAAGATTTAATCAGGGTGTTGTCAGCCTCAATCTTCCTCAGATTGGAATTATTGCGGGCGGCAATGAAGAGCTGTTCTGGGAATTAATGGAGGAGAGGCTTGCACTCTGTTTTGAAGCTCTTATGTGCAGACACAAGGCACTTGAAGGAACACTTTCAGATGTAAGTCCGATTCACTGGCAATATGGTGCCATCGCAAGACTTGAACCGGGCGAACCGATAGACAAGCTTCTTCACGGCGGATATTCCACCATATCGTTGGGATATATCGGACTGTATGAGCTTACCGTGCTTATGACCGGCGTGAGCCACACTGAACCTAAAGGAACGGAATTTGCCCTGAAGGTAATGCAGCGTCTCCGCGAAGCCTGCGATACATGGAAGAGAAATACAGGTCTCGGATTCGGTCTGTATGGTACGCCTGCCGAAAGTCTGTGTTACAGATTTGCAGAGATTGACAAAAAAAGATTCGGTGAAATCAAGGACGTAACAGACAAAGGCTATTATACCAACTCATACCATGTTGACGTACGTGAAAAAATAGATGCTTTTACCAAATTTACTTTTGAAAGCCAGTTCCAGAACATATCATCCGGCGGAGCCATTTCATATGTGGAAATACCTAATTTAAGACATAATCTTCCGGCACTTGAAGAGCTCGTTAAATTTATATATGATAATATACAATATGCAGAATTTAACACAAAATCCGATTACTGTCAGGTATGCGGTTACGATGGTGAAATCATTATAAATGATAATCTGGAATGGGAATGTCCTCAATGTCACAACAAGGATCACAACAAGATGAATGTCACAAGAAGGACCTGCGGTTACCTTGGAGAAAACTTCTGGAATGTCGGTAAAACCAAAGAAATTAACTCAAGAGTACTTCATATTTAAAAGGTATATAACATGAATTATGCAGATATCAAACAAAATGATGCGGCAAACGGTCCCGGAATAAGGATTTCACTTTTTGTCAGCGGATGTACGCATCACTGTAAAGGCTGCTTCAACGAAGCAACCTGGGATTTCAATTACGGTCAGCCATATACGGACAGGGAAACCAATCTTATAACAGATTACCTGCGTCCTTCATATGTGTCCGGACTTACGATTCTCGGCGGAGAACCAATGGAGCCTTCCAACCAGAAAGGAATTCTGCCATTATTAAAAAAGGTCAGGGAAGTATACGGAAACAGCAAAACAATATGGTTGTATACCGGATATCTGTTTGACAGGGACATATACGGAAAAATGTATCATGAAATTCCCGAAACAAAAGATATCCTCTCCTGCCTTGATGTTATAATGGATGGGCCTTTTGTTGAATCCCTCAAGGATTTAAGTGCCTATTTCAGGGGTTCAAGTAATCAGAGGGCAATCAATGTTCCCGAAACATTAAAGCGTAACGGTGAGATTGTTATATGGGAGCCGTACAGACCGATATATGAATTTTCAAATACATAAAAGAAAGAGCAGATAAAGATATGTCAACCGAAATAAAAATTAAACTTTTAAATGACAATGCCGTTATTCCAACATACGGTTCTGAATATGCAGCAGGTGCTGATATATACGCCTGCATGGACACTCCCGTAACCATACGGCCGGGGGAAACCGTAATGATACATACAGGTATAGCAATGGAAATTCCCGCAGGCTATGCCGGTCTTATATATCCAAGAAGCGGCCTTGCTTCCAAGAGAGGTCTTGCACCTGCCAATAAGGTTGGTGTTGTTGATCCGGATTACCGTGGTGAATTTATGGTCGCACTTCATAATCATTCCAATGAGGAGCAGACCGTGGAGCCGGGAGAAAGAATTGCACAGCTTGTAATTACTCCTTTCATCACTGCTTCTTTTGAAATTACGGATGAATTAAGCAATACCGTAAGAGGAACCGGAGGATTCGGTTCCACCGGATACAGATAATGCAGAAACCCCTCAGCCGTAATTACGGCTGAGGGGTTCTAAAATATCTGATTATGCCTTATTTTTCTTTTTTCTTAATATCAAAAACCCTGCCGTTACACCTGCTGCAAGTACTGACACGATAAGAACCGCAATAATTGCCGTCTTACATGATTTTCCCTTTTTGACTGTTGTTTCAGCCGTACTTTCCGGAACCGTTTCCTCCACGCTTTCTTCCTCTGTTGAGTTTACGGAACTTTCCTTCGTTATATCGGCTTCTGAGGTATCCGTTTCATTTTCAGCTTCCGTATTTTCTGCGGTAACCGGCTCCGTTTCTACTGAAGCCCCGGATGTACTATTTTCCGTCACCTTTTCCCCGATAACCGTTTCATGAGAAATACTCTCTGCCGTCATTTCCTCCGTTGCTGCTTCCGTTGTAACTGCCTCAGTTCCGGAAGGAACCGTTTCACCGCCGCTTACTACCGTTCTTTCATCTTTATAAAATACAGCAATTCCTGAGCTTCCGACAGTACCCTTGATAAGTTTGTCAGTTACCGTCCATGTATTTCCGGTAATTTCATCCTTGTATGTTCCCGGTGCCGTTGTTCCGCCGCCGTTTTCTATTTCAACATATCTGTTGCCGCC
The DNA here is from genome assembly GCA_964405265.1 of uncultured Butyrivibrio sp. Lineage (GTDB taxonomy): Bacteria > Bacillota > Clostridia > Lachnospirales > Lachnospiraceae > Eshraghiella. Next base: position 9,615 of record CAYONC010000012.1, on the reverse strand, counting down.
GCTTCCCAAAACAATAACTGCACCTTTTTCACGGCATACACCGCATACATTGGATTCCATGTCCGTTACAAACCATTCCTTCTGGCCGGCAAGTGCATTATGAAGGTGATTAACCGCCGCAACTTCCTTACATTTGAAATTCAGACTTCCCTTTACACCGATTTTTATGCTTTCCTTATCAGTTGATGAGGGTCTTGAAAAATAAAGTGCAGATGCTCCATTACGTGATGCTGCTATTGCATATGCCCTGTCAATCACATTCTGGGACATTTCAAATGAATAACCGTCTTCATAACCGTTTGAATATGTATCATGGCTTTCTGCCCAGTATACAAGCTCATCTGCATCTATTCCGTCATATCGTTCCCAGTTTGCATACGTCGATGGCACATACCCTGCTGCAAACCCGTCCCGCAGCCATCTTCCGTATTCACTGTCCGTTACGCTCATATACGAAGTATATTCGTCCATGAGACTCCGCAAATATGAATCATTGTCCTTATTACCGTCATAAGGACCTCCAAGTATTTCTCCATAATGGTACAATCCCAGATTTTCGGTTACAGTGATCCAGAATCCGCAGCCTTCACTTGGAAGACTTATATGTTTTGCCGCATCCCATCTGATTCCGTCAACGCCGATACTTTTAAGCTCTTCCAGATATGATTTTACCTTTTGCTGGACAAATACATTTTCTGAATTAATATCCTGCATACCAATATCACAGTTACGCACTCTCCAACGGTCCCACCAGTCATTTACGCTCCCGTTATTGTGCCAGTACTGTGAATCCTTGAGTTCAGGATCAATATTATCATGACTTCCGGCAAGATGATTGGCAACAACGTCAACAATAACCTTTATTCCATACTTTTCTGCTTCTTCACATAATTTTTGAAGTTCTGCTTTCGTTCCGAGTTCATTGGTTCCCACGCTGAAGCCGAGAGGCTGGTACAGCCAGTACCATGTTCCACATCCCGCACCTGCCTGTGCAGGTGATGTCTGAACAGATGTAAATCCGGCTTTTGCAATGTCGGGCAGTTCTTTAATGATATCGGTATATTTCCAGTTAAAGCAGTGCAGTATTACACCATCCTGAATATCTTCCGTAAGCCCGTACTCATTGGTTGTATTATTTTCCCCTGCCGGAACCCTTACTAAAACAAATGTTACTGAAATTATTATCCCCAATAATAATGCCTGTACCTTTTTCATTCTGCAGCTCCTTTTCCTATGATTCTTTTAATTTTACCGGCAGTCAATGCCACTACTGCACTGCTGCACAAATCTCCCGGAAGCATCATAATACAGCAGTTAAGAATAAACGGAAATGTGGCAATTGGGTTTCCCATTACATAGCTGCTTATAAAATAAAAATAACTCATTCCGACAACATATATAAATGCCAGACCGGCAAGATTGGCAGCCATACATACCGGGAATGTGGTCTTTTTCATTTTTTCAATAATATATCCTGTAATAAATGTTCCTCCGATAAATCCGGGAAGATATCCGAATGACGGCTTAAGCACATACCATATTCCGCCGCCTTCTGAAAAAACAGGAATACCTGCAAGTCCGGCAGCTACATATACAGCCACTGCCGCTGCTCCCGTTCTGCTGCCAAGAATTACCGCCGCGTACATTGTAAACATCGTCTGTAATGTTACCGATACCATTGGAAGCGGAATTTTTATAAATGCCCCGACAGCTGTCAATGCGGCAAAAAGACCGCATAATACAATTTTTTTTGTTTTATTCATGCACCTTCCTCTGAGGTCTATAAGTTACGCATATTTTTTATATCATTTTTTGTTATCATATTATCACCATATCGCGCCTTTTCATACAAATCAACAAACTCCCTGCTGATTTCTACGCCCTCCGCCTGTTTCTTCAGTCTGTGTTCGTACGGTGTTTTTGCGGCAAGATCGTCATTCCTTTTACCCCTGCCTTTAATAATGCGTGCTTTATATATTTTTCTTATTGATTTTCTTATTCCGGTATCCGAATGTGAGCGTCCGGTCTTTCTGCTTTTACGGCTTTTTGCCATTATGGCCTCCTCATGCCCTAAATCAGGCATATATACCCTGCTCTTATGCTTTCGTACTGCCAAAACTATAAGACTTTCAATTACATATATCAGTATCAATGCCGTAAGCACGATTCCTATTACCGTCCATACCGGATCCGGTTCATACTGTTCAAATTCCGTAATAATTTCATCCGGAACACTTCCGGGCAGCATCGTGTCTTTTTCTGGCGTTGATGCAAAATCCGTACTTATGCCTAATTTTTCAAATATTCCGAGAATACTTCTCCGTATACCGGCAAAAAAATCCGTAAATATCCTCAGTCTGCCCAAAAATCCGATACCAATGCTTACAAGTGCCGTAATTCCGCATGAAATAAAGGATGCCTTATTGCTGTTATGTCTGACGTCATGCACGTCCATAACGGAATATTCCGAAATTATGTCGATGTGCTCTTCGTTTCTGATAACTGTATTCTGCACAAAATTAAGAATAAAAAACACGGAAAATATCATGTAAAATACAATCATGTCACTCCGTCCGACAACATATATAACGGCATAAATAATGATACCGGCAGCAACATGCGCACCTGAGGTTCTATCCATAAATTCACTTCCGGACATATGCGAGGCAAAAGACATCACCGTATGAAGCACAAGCAATACAAGGACCGGGACGGGCATAATCTCAAAAATATACCAGACTGATGCAATAAAAAACACCACAAGCATATGGAATAAAACAGACATCTTTCGTGAAGATTTCGTTCTTATAATCAGGCACAATGACCATACAATGAACATCATGACCGCTGTTTCGTAAAAGGGAACTCCCTGTCCGCACAAGGTATGAAGTGCATATGCAGCCATGCTCCAAAAAGAGATTTCTGAAAGTGGTTTTAAAATCCGTGACATTCTCATCTTCCCACCTCCACGTATGTTGCATTAATATTTCGTGACCTGATGAATCTTTCGGCATTACCGGCAACAGGGCATACCCACTCTCCCGAATTTTTCCCAAGGAATGCTTCATATGCCTTAATCATTGACGGTGACTGGTCAACAGACAGAAGAACGCACAGTTCATCATCCTTTGCCTGATTTTTGAGAAAATGTTCCGAAAGACTTTCTGAAGGCTGTTCAATGTCAATTCTTGTAAGCTTTTTAAGTGACTGCTCCACATATCCGGTATCCTGACCTTCATCAAATACAATCCTTTTTTTCTCATATATATCCATACCATTAGTAATTATTTCAAGCGGAACGTGATTTCTTATGAATCCCTCCATATAATTTCTGGTAATTCTTATACATTCTTCAACCTGATCATACTGTTTCCAGATTTGATTGTTTACAATATCCAGAAAAATTGTAACATGACGGCTCGACGTATCATAATAATTATTAACTTTCAGATTATCTGTCTTGGCGGAGGCACTCCAGTTAATCTTCTTCATGGGTTCCGCCCCCGTATAGTCCCTTATTCCTTTAAACTCAAACGGATCCTCATATACAAATTTATTCTTGATTGCTTCTCCGACCGTTCTTGAAAAAGGTGCAATCAGATCCGTATACCTGCTGTATGCCGGATATACATATATTTCAGAATCTGCTTCATATTTTTCCGCATAATTATACCTGCAGAATAAATCACGCGTACTTATTACCGGGTCACTCATCCGGTACACACCTCTTTTGTTAAATTTCACCCCGACCCGGCGTTTATACATGGTTCCGGGCTTTAAAGACACACAGTCACTTCTGTACTGCCTGTCCGATGTGGTAGCATTGTTTTTATCCGTATATTCTATATTCTTATCCAACTCGTACTTAACGGTAACAATCGGAATCAGAAGACTTTTATCATTAATAAACGTTTCCGTTATGCTGCCGGTACCGCCCTCATCAACAGCTTCTTCATCAAATTTTACCGTTACGGCAAGACCTTTATTCCATGTATTGGTAAATATGCAGGTAATTATCCATTTACACAGTAATATACCAGCAAAAATCAAAACAACTGTCATCAATTACTCCAATCTTCAGTAGGAACGGTAATTTCATCAATAATAGCTTCTATTTTATCTTCATATGCTTTTTTCCCTGCAAAACCTTCAAGAAGAACAAGTCTGTGGGCAAGCACCGGCACCGCAAGTGTCTTAATATCCTCCGGAATCACATACTTTCTGTCCCTTACATAAGCAAGACTCTGTGCAGCCTTCATAAGTGCAATGGCTCCTCTCGGACTTACGCCTGCCGTAATGTCTCCCCTGCTTCTTGTTGCTTCGCATATGTCACATATGTATTTTATCAGGTCATTATGAACATATACTTCCATCGCATCCCTGTGCATCTGCAGAAGCTCACCTTTCTGGCATATTGTTTCTATCTCTGAAAGCCTGTCTCCTTTAAGTTTCTGCTTAAGAAGCGATATTTCTTCTTCCTGCGATATTCTTCCTATTGAAAGTCTCATGAGAAATCTGTCAAGCTGTGCTTCAGGCAGCGGAAAAGTTCCGGCAGTTTCAATAGGATTCTGGGTTGCAATAACAAAAAAAGGTCTTTCTATAATTCTTGTCTCTCTGTCTATCGTAACCTGCTTTTCTTCCATGCACTCAAGAAGGCTTGACTGCGTTCTCGGTGTTGCCCTGTTAATCTCATCCGCAAGAAGTATGTTGCAGAATACAGGTCCTTTGTAAAATTTGAATTCCCCGGTTTTCTGGTTATACACATTTAGTCCGGTAATATCCGATGGAAGCAGATCAGGTGTAAACTGTACACGTCCAAATTCAGCATCAACTGATTTTGCAAGTGTTTTTGCCAACATGGTTTTACCCGTTCCCGGCATATCCTCCATAAGCACATGTCCTCCGGCAACCAATGCCGTGACCACAAGCTCGACGACATTCTCTTTCCCCACTATTACCTTGTTAATGTTTTTAATTAAATCTTCTGCTTTTGACATAATAACAGCGCTCCTTAATTCAGATTCTTATTTTCGTACCCTTTCCATCCCTTTTTGACATTTTAAGCTTTTTAAGAGAAACATCTTTTTCCCTGTAATTAATTGTAATATCCGCGCCTTCCGGGATAAGATATATCTCTTCTATTCGGTCATCTCCATCAAGCTTCATTGCCCTTACTCCCAGTGCATTTTTTTTCTTCTCAGGAATCTCCGTAAGAGGAAATTTTATGAAATAACCGTTTACCGACTGTAGTACCACAGTCTGATTACTTATTATTTCTTCTCCTTCATCCTCGCTTCGCGCATCCGTCACAAGCATAGACACCAATTTTTTATCTTCATTAAGCTTAGTTGCAGATATGGTTTTCTTCGTTGCGGTAAATTCGCTTCCATCCACTAACTTAAGCATACCGTCAGATGCTGCAAAAAGGTATTTTTTCCCTTCAAGCTGTGACGATGCACATAAATAAATAATTTCTTCTCCTGCGCTGCTGTAATTACCGAGATTATCCACCGGTGTACCTTTATCCCTGAATTTTGTAAAAGGAATGTTCAGCACCTTTATCTGATGAAGGCTTCCGTTATCGGTAAATATGCATATTTTCTCCGTATTCATACAGCTGAATACATATTTGTTATCCGCAAGAACAGCATCCCTGTTTCTGTCATATGAAGCCTTGTCGATAATCTTGGCATATCCGAATCTGTCCATTACGAATACAACTTCCTGTTCCACAAAGTCCGGTTCTTCATAAACGGCGGCTTCTCCGTCTTCTATATGCGTCAGTCTTGCCATGCCGTATTCTTTTTTTATTCTGTCCAAATCCTTTTTAATTGCCTTCTTCATGGCACGACGGTTACCAAGTATCTCTTCATACTCAGCAATTCTTGCAAGTGTCTCTTCGTATTCCTTTTCAAGTGCCTCTATTTCAAGTCCTATCAGACGGTACAGCTTTAATTCAAGAATTGCCGAAGCCTGTCTCTCGGTAAAATGAAGTCCGGATGCTTCTTTTTCCGATTTATCGCTCTTAAATCTGATTCCCTCCGTATTGCCTGATGTAAGACATGCCTTTGCCTGCTTCAGATTTGTACTTCCCCTTAATATCTCAATTATAAGATCTATTATGTTGCAGGCTTTTATAAGTCCTTCACGTATTTCCTTATTATCATATTCTTTTTTGAGGAGTGTGTTATATTTTCTCGTATTGATTTCATACTGAAAATCCACATTATATCTGATTATATCCTTTAGTGAAAGAACTTCCGGTCTTCCTTCCGCGATGGTAAGCATATTCACACCGAATGTATCTTCAAGCCTTGTCTTCTTATATAAAAGATTTTCAAGCTTCTTAACATCTGCATTTTTTCTTAATTCAAGAACAATTCGTATGCCTTCCTTGGATGATTCATTTGATACATCCACAATATCCTGCGTTTTTTTGCTTTCAGCAAGCTCAATGACATCAGAAATAAACTTGGATATTCCTGCACCTATCATGGTATATGGTATTTCGGTAATCACAAGCCTGTCTTTGTCCGTTTTCTTTCTTCCCGGCTCAAATACTACTTTTCCTCTTATCTTAATTTTTCCCGTTCCGGTCTCATATACGTCCTTTAATTCACTTTTGTTGATTACTATACCTCCGGTAGGAAAATCCGGTCCCGGCATATATTCCATCAGCTCATCCGTGGAAATATTCTCATTGTCCATATACGCTTCTACGGCATTAATAACCTCCGCAAGATTATGAGTCGGTATACTGGTCGTCATACCTACGGCAATTCCCTCCGCACCGTTTATGAGAATGTTCGGTACCCTCACAGGAAGCACGGATGGTTCTTTTTCAGTCTCATCAAAGTTCGGTACAAAGTCAACGACATCCTTATCAAGGTCTTTGAGGTAGACATCCTGCGTAAATTTCTTAAGTCTTGCTTCAGTATATCGCATTGCTGCCGCACCGTCACCTTCTATGGAACCAAAATTGCCATGTCCGTCAACAAGTGCCATGCCCTTCTTAAAATCCTGCTCAAGCACTACAAGAGTCTCATATATGGAGCTGTCGCCGTGAGGATGATACTTACCCATTGCATCACCGACTATACGCGCCGATTTTCTGTGAGGTTTGTCATAATTAAGTCCCAGCTGGTCCATTGCATACAGCACACGCCGTTGTACCGGTTTAAGTCCGTCCCTGACATCCGGCACTGCTCTGGCAGTAATTACACTCATTGAATAATCTATATATGATTTCTGCATTATATCAGAATATTCTGTTTTTAATATTGTCTCAGCCATTCCGTCCTCCTACACATCAAGCTCAGCATCATGAGCATGCGAATGAATGAAATTTCTTCTCGGCGGAACCTCCGTACCCATAAGCATTGAAGTAATGTCCGATGCCATTCTTGCATCTTCGATTTCCACCTGTTTTAATATTCTTGTCTCAGGATTCAGCGTTGTCTCCCACAGCTGGTCTGCATCCATTTCACCAAGTCCCTTGTATCTCTGAAGAGTAAAACTTTCACCCTCATGTCTCTTACGATACTTTTCAAGTGCTTTATCATCATACAGATATTCTCCCCTGCCTTTTTTAGGAACCACCTTATAAAGAGGCGGTGTTGCAAGATATATATGTCCTTCCCTGATTAAATCCGGCATAAATCTGTAAAAAAAAGTAAGAAGCAGAGTATCTATATGTGCTCCGTCCACATCAGCATCCGTCATAAAAATTATCTTATTATATCTCAGTCTGCTTATATCGAAATCATTGCCATAGCCTTCTGAAAAACCGCATCCGAATGCCGTTATCATTGTCTTAATTTCAGCATTGGCAAGAACCTTGTCCATTGATGCTTTTTCCACGTTAAGTATTTTACCCCTGATAGGCAGTATCGCCTGTGTTCTTCTGTTTCTTGCCGTCTTGGCAGAACCTCCTGCCGAGTCTCCCTCCACTATGAATATCTCACATTCCTCCGGATTCCTGCTTTCACAATTAGCGAGCTTACCAGTGGTATCACATGAAAACTTCTGTTTTACAAGGAGATTGGTCTTTGCCTTTTCCTCCTGCTTTCTGATTTTAGCAGCTTTTTCCGCACAGGATATCACGCTTTTAAGTGTTTCAAGATTACGGTCAAAAAATCTTACAAGCTCTGCACCTGCTATGTCAGATACGACTTTACCGGCATCCTGATTATCAAGCTTAGTCTTCGTCTGCCCTTCAAATCTCGGTTCAGGATGCTTAATGGCAATGACCGCCGTCATACCGTTCCTTATGTCTCCTCCGGTAAAATTGGCATCCTTCTCTTTAAGTATTCCAAGCTCTCTTGCATACTTGTTAATTACCATTGTAAACTGCGTCTTAAATCCCGTAATATGGGTTCCGCCCTCTGCCGTATATATGTTATTACAGAAGCCGAGAATCTGTTCCTGAAATTCATCAACATACTGAAATGCACATTCTACTTCTATACCTTCCTTACTGTCCTTAAAATATGCCACCTCATGCATCGCATCCCTGTTATTGTTAAGCGCCCTTACATATGCTGTTATGCCTTCTTCCTCATGAAACGTTTTTTTGGTTTCCTGACCCTTCCTTAAATCTTCAAAAATAATTGTAAGTCCGGGATTAAGGTATGCAGTTTCATGAAGTCTGCTTTCTATGCTCTCTGCCTTAAATTCCGTTTTTTCAAAAATGGTATCATCCGGTTTAAAAGTAACACTTGTTCCTGTATCATTCTTTCTGCAGGTTCCTGCTTCTCTCAGAGGATAACACACCTTTCCCCTTTCATAACGCTGTTCATATATAATTCCGCCCTGTCTGATCCTGACTTCAAGCCACTCTGACAATGCATTGACAACAGATGCCCCTACACCATGAAGTCCTCCTGAAATCTTATATCCGCCGTCTCCGAACTTGCCGCCCGCATGAAGAACGGTAAATACAACTTCAACAGCAGGTATTCCTGCCTTGGGATGTATACCGGTCGGTATACCTCTTCCGTTATCCGTAATTGTCGCCGTTCCATCATTATTAAGTGTCACATATATGGTATCACAGTATCCTGCAAGATGTTCGTCCACCGAATTATCGGCTATCTCATATATCAGATGATTTAACCCCTTGGTTGATACACTTCCGATATACATTCCGGGTCTCTTGCGTACTGCCTCAAGTCCTTCAAGAATTGATATGCTGGATGCATCATAAGTACTGCCTGTTTTTGCTGCCATTTTTCTATCCTCACTCTAAACAATATAATTTGATTTTATCACTAAACCGGTATATTTGTCCATTTCTTTCCTTAATGAGTATGTGTTTTTCCGGCAAAATAAAAGTGTGCGATTTTCTTTTTCATGAAAACCGCACACCTGACAGATGTTCTTGACCCTCCATTAACATATCGGTATCTGTTCCGGATTTAAGTCCGTCCATATACTCGTATGCTTCGGCAAGCTTCATTTCTGATATTCCAAGCATCGATGCTATTTCAGGATATGTCATTCCCCTTCTTTCCATGCCCTCTGCGGCACGTACTATGACACGGTATTCGCCATTCTTTTTTCCTTCCTTAAGTCCTGCTTCTTTGCCTTCCTTAAGTCCTTCCCTGAGTCCTTCCG
>CAYONC010000011.1:0-51470 GCA_964405265.1 uncultured Butyrivibrio sp. | reverse complement strand
AAGGGTTGTGGAGAATGTCTCATTTTAAATTGTTCTAATTAGATGCTAACACTAGTTAGTTAATAATATGTACATGAGTCATTTGGGAGATGTGAAATATTCAATTGTAGAAATTAGTAATTCAATTTTTGGAATAATGGCTTTAGTAGAGATAATAGTCAACGTAATATCTATAAAATGGCCGCTAAAAAAATTAAATAAGAAGCCTATAGAAATACTAAGATAAAAAGACAGAAGATGGAATACAGCGGCAACGGTGGAGCAGATGAAAGCCTGTATTAAGGCAAAAAATCCTGATGCTGCACAGTCGGTTATCGACATGATTCTGCTGTATCTTTCGAAAGGAAAAGCATGGGAAAGCGACTGTCATTTTGCACAAAATCCAGGTAAAAATCTTGTCATGGGTTATGCGTTTAACCATTGATATACGACATGTATCCCTGTAAAATAAAAGCAGTTAAACAGAATAATTTTACGGAGGAATACATATGAAATCAAAACAGTCTTTTTTGCGTATGGTATGCAGTCTGGCAATACCGGTTGCATTACAGTCAATGCTTCAGTCATCCTTCAGTATTGTGGACCAGATTATGATAGGCAGGCTGGGAAGCGTGAGTGTTGCCGGTGTAGGAATGGCAGGAAAATTTGTTTCAATTTTTTCCGTTATTGTATCAGCTGTCGGAGCTGTTGCCGGGATTATGATATCACAGTATATCGGGCAGAATAATTCAAAAGAGGTAAGAAGAAGCTTTTTTCTTAATCTTTCACTGGGACTTGGAATTGCAGCACTGTTTACTGCCGTATGTATGCTGCTTCCGGAGCCGGTCATGGGGCTCTATACGGGAGATTATGCCACGAAACAGGCAGCGGCGGAATATCTGTTCATAATGGCGGGGACCTTTCTTCCGATGGCAGGTGCCACACTGCTGTCAACGATATTCAGATGTATCGGGAAAGCACGTCTGCCGTTGTATGCAAGTATTGCTTCGGCAGTGCTGAATACGGTAATAAATTACATACTTATATTCGGTAAGTGCGGCTTTCCGACGCTGGGAGCAAGGGGAGCGGCAATAGCTACGGTAATTGCACAGGCGGCAAATTTCCTGATAATGCTCATAATGATGCTGAAAGTACGCTGTATTCCGAGAAAAAGAACGGATTCTGAAACGGAAACGGTACCTTTTAAGTGGAAACAGTACGGAGCAATGCTTCTTCCGCTTCTTGTATGTGAGGTTGCATGGAGTCTTGGCGAAAATGTGTATGCGGCAATATACGGACATATAGGGACTGAATCAAGTGCGGCAATGACGCTGATTAATCCGGTGCAGGGGCTTGTAATAGGCGCACTGTGCGGTCTCTCGCAGGCCGCAGGCATCATTGTCGGTAAAAAGCTGGGAAATAAGGAATATGATGAAGCATATGCGTCTTCAAAAAAGCTTATGATATACGGAGCAGCAGGCTCGGCAGTATTTTCCGTTGCTGTCGTTCTTACAAGTGCACTTTATGTAAGGATATATCAGGTAGAAGAAACGGTAAGGCTGCTTACGCGACAGATTCTGTACGCATACGCGCTGGTTGCGCCATTTAAGGTACTTAATATGATTCTTGGAGGCGGAATCATACGGAGCGGCGGGAAAACAAAATATGTAATGCTCATAGACATAATCGGAACCTGGGTAATAGGTGTGCCGTCAGGACTATTAACGGCATTTGTATTTAAGCTTTCAATTCCGTATGTATATTTTATACTTTCACTTGAGGAATGTGTACGCTTTATAATTTCACTGTTTGTATTCAGAAGAAAGAGGTGGATGAACAGTCTGGAATAAAAGCTGCCGTATTCAACTCAGGGCATTGATGTCGGCTGTCGTGTTTGTTATAATATATGCAGGAGGCGGTGAATATGCTTTTTGGAAAATTCAGAAGAGTGATGGCAGCAGCAGCGGTAATGTTAACGGTTCTCATTATTTCAGGCTGCGGAGGCAGTCATAAAACTGCAGTGCGTAAGGATAACGGTGATATATCCGTACCGACAGAGGGAGGATATACGGAAAGCGGGTATTATGTGAGCAGTACGAATCCGGCGCTTTCGACAGACGTTGATACGGCACTTGTTGTTATTAACGGTGAAAAATATATTATGAACGGCAGCGGTATGAAGCTTAATTATGCAGACACCGTTACTTATGTATATCTTACGGATATTGCGGACCAATATACTGTAAATATTGAATTCGGCGGTATTTTCAGGCAGCTTGCTGACGGATTTACCAATAATGAGTTTAAGAGTGCGACAGTATATATAGGACTGGAGGATTTTTATGACTGGAGCGAGAAAGATGAATGGGGTATGACGAATTATTTTGCCGGAAATCTCCTGTCTAACGGTGTGGATGCCGGATATTTTAAGACTACCGAAATGACAGTGGAGCATTATGATACGTCGGGTATTACGGCAATGTATTTTCATATCGTAACACAGGGCCCTTCAAGTGGAAAAAGCTATGATATTGAAGTGCTGTCTGTAAGTGATTTCTCAGATGATGTGCCGGGCGACAGGCCGGTTGTATGTGCAGGCTGCGGAGGAACCGGAAGCTGTATCGGCTGTTCAGGAACCGGCCATAATAAATATTATGATGCAGTAACGCACAGTATGAAGTATAAAGAATGTACCGTGTGTAAAGGAACGGGAAAGTGCTCTATCTGTAAGGGAACGGGTGAACCGTAAAAAAAATACCAAAAAATACCAAAACAGTTGACTTTGTAAAAATGAGGATGTATAATGCCTACTGAGTTAGCGGTAGCTAATTATGGCTGCCGTATATCTGTACTAAACAGTTAGCCGTAGCTAACTTAAAGGAGGTCAATATGGCTGTTATAGAATTTAAAGACGTAACGCGTGTATTTACAAGCGGAGAGCATGAGCTGAAGGCTCTTGACGGAGTAAGCTTTTCACTTGATGAAGGAAAGCTTGTTGTCGTTCTGGGACCGTCGGGTGCCGGAAAAAGTACGCTTCTTAATATGCTTGGAGGACTTGACAGTCCCACCGGAGGAAGTATAACGGTAAATGGCAGGGATATTTCGGGATTATCCGATAATGAGCTTGCAGATTACCGTGCTTCCGAGGTGGGATTTGTTTTTCAGTTTTACAATCTGATTCCGACACTTACGGTATATGAAAATGTTGCTCTTGTTAAAGACATATCACGTAATGCACTTGATCCTGAAAAAATGCTTTCCGAGGTCGGACTTTCTGACCATATGAATAATTTTCCTGCTGAGCTTTCGGGAGGAGAGCAGCAGAGGGTGTCAATTGCACGTGCATTAACGAAGAACCCTAAAATACTGCTTTGTGATGAACCTACGGGTGCATTGGATTCGGAAACGGGTGTTATGGTACTTAAGCTGCTCCTTTCCATGGCAAAAAATTACGGTAAAACCATAGTAATTGTTACCCACAACCAGAATATTGCAAAAATGGCAGATGTGGTTATCCATGTAAAAAACGGAAGAATCAAGTCATATGAGGTACAGGATAATCCTATGAGTGCAGAAGAAGTGGAGTGGTAAGTCATGCTGATAAAAAAACTGTTTCGTACCGCATGGAGTTATAAGGCACAGTTTATCTCCATGCTGATAATGATAGCAATAGGTGCGGGTGTTTTCCTCGGATGCAACATAGAATGGAAAAGCATAGAGTATAACGGACTTAATTTCCTGCAGGATACCTGCTATGCAGACTATCGTATTTACTCGGATACCGGATTTACCGAAGAAGACATTGAAAAAATACGTGAAATTCCGGGAGTTACGGAAGCAACGAGGTATCTTAACGTAAATACGGACATAAAGGATACGAATAAATCCGTGGCACTCAACGTATCGGAAAATTACAATGTCTCCATAATGATGATTACGGAGGGTGCAGAATATAATGAAAAATCCGACGGCATATGGCTCTCGGATAAATTTGCACGGGCAAACAATATTAAAATAAATGATTATGTGACACTTACATATTCAGATATTGAAATTACGTGTAAGGTTGAGGGGCTGGCTAAAAGCGGTGAAAACCTGATATGCGTGGCAGATGATAACCAGCTTATGCCTGATTATGAATCCTTCGGATTTGCTTATATAACGCCGGAGAAGTTAGAAAGTGCCGTTGGAAAAGCGTTTTATCCGCAGATTAACATTATATCCGGAATGGATAAGGAAGAGCTTGAAAAGAATATTAAATCCGTAACGGGAACGACATTTCTTGTTACTTCCATGGAGGAGCATAAATCGTATGCGGGAATGAACGGAGAGGCAGAAGAAGGAAAAACAATGGGTATGATTCTCCCGGTGCTTTTCCTTGCAATAGGCGTATTGACAATGGTAACCACAATGCATCGTATTTCTGCAAATGAAAAGGTACAGATAGGTACGCTTAAAGCACTCGGTTACCGTAATTCCACAATATTATGGCATTATACGTCATACGGACTGGTAATAGGAACCATTGGAACCGGAATCGGAATTGCACTCGGATATCTTATAGCATTTATTATAATAAATCCGAACGGAATGCTTGGTACATATCTGGATATGCCGACCTGGAAGTTAGTGATGCCGGGATTCTGTATTCCGGTGCTTGCGGCCATAATTTTATTTATGACATTCATCAGCTTCATATCAGTCAGAAAAATGCTGACAGGCAGCGCGGCAGATGCATTGAGACCATACACCCCGAAAAACGTAAAAAAGAGTGTGCTTGAAAAAGCATTTTTCCGGAAAAAACTCTCATTCGGTGTAAAATGGAATATCCGTGATATATTCAGACATAAGGCAAGAAGCATAATGACACTGATTGGAGTTATGGGCTGTGCCATTCTGCTGGTGGGAGGTCTCGGAATGAAGGATACGTTTCAGAATCTTCTCGTTATGCTGGATGAAGATGTATGTAATTACAAAACAAAAATCAGCATTTCCGAATCAGCCGGAAATAAAGAAATAAAAGAACTGGCAGAAGAGTTGAACGGTGACTGGCAGGCATCCTGCGGAATAAGTTATGACGGAGAAACCATAAGCCTTGATATATACAGTAACGGGTGCGATATGGTAGGATTTATTGATGAAAATGATGATTCAATGAAACTTGCGGATGATGGCGTATATCTGTGCCTGCGTCTGAAAGACACGGCGGATATAGGAGACATGATTGAAATTTCACCTTATGGCAGTGATGAAACTTATGAAATCAGGGTTGCGGGATACACCCGTTCGCTTCTGAACAAATGCCTGATTATGACCGAAGCATATGCAGACAGTATCGGCCTTGAATACCATATAGGAACGGTTTATACGGACGAAGCTGCAGGAAATATAGAAAATACCGCTATTATTTCCGGAAAACAGGACAAGCGGATGATTATGGACAGCTACGACACATTTCTTAATATGATGAACATGATGATAGCGGTGTTTGTAGCAGCTGCTGTGGTACTCGGAATAGTTGTGCTGTACAATCTGGGAGTCATGAATTATGTGGAACGTTACCGTGAGCTGGCAACACTTAAGGTTCTGGGATTCCGTGACAGACATATCGGAAAGCTGATTGTCAGTCAGAATTTATGGCTGACCGTTGTGGGACTTGTTTTAGGAATACCGGCAGGAATAGGCACGCTTTATTTTATTGTTGCCAATCTGGGCGGAGAATATGAAATGAGTATTACGGTAGAACCGGTAACATATATGATAAGTGTTTTGCTGACGTTTGGAGTATCGCTTATCGTAGGGTTTATGTTATCGGCGAAAAACCACAAAATCAATATGGCGGAGGCTTTGAAAGGAACAGAATAAAATATATAATTTTTTAATAAGCTGTGTTATACTTACCATGTAAAAAGGTAAAACTTTTTTTTCATTAAGAACGTCATAATAATGAAAGCACGAAAAGGAGACATTGGAATAATGGAAAAAAACAGACTTGCGGAACTGGTAAAAATGGCACGGAAAAAGAACAATGCCGCAATAGAAGAACTGTACAGGGCATACTATGCAGATGTTAAGTATATATGCAGCCGGTATAATCTTAATGATGCAGATTCATCAGACGTGGCACAGGAGACATTTATTAAGGCGTTTGATACAATATCAACCCTTGATAATCCTGAGAAATTCCCTGCATGGCTTGGAAGAATTGCTGCAAATAAATGCATAGACCTTTTAAGGCATAATAAAACGGCAATCAATGATACGGTAAGCAATGATGAGCTTATGACTGAAATTACGGAAGAGGGGAAAACGGTCGAAGAAATCATAATTGATAAAGAAGTAAAAGGCATTATTTATGATATGATAAGCAGGCTTCCGTCGGAACAGCAGATTACCATTTTCATGTATTATTATCAGGATTATTCAATAAAAGAGATTGCTGAAATATGCGGATGTTCTGAAAATACAGTGAAAAGCAGGATGCATTATGCAAGAAAATTCATGAGAAATGAAGCAGAAAAGCTTGAAGATAAAGGCGTTAAGCTGAGAACGGCGGCAGCGCTTCCTTTTCTGTATGCCTTCTTTTCATCAGAACGTAAGACATATGCATGCGAGATTCCTTCTTTTGCCGTAAAGACGGCAGGTCACGGCATTGCATCCGTTTTCCGTACGGCAGCAGGAAAGGCAGCAACAGTGGCAGCAGGCACGGTACTGGCTGTGGGAGGAATTGCGGCGGCATTAATAATATCCGGATGTCACAAGTCGGAGAATACAGGCAATGCATATGATATGGTCACGTCAGATGATGCCGTTACGGATAATACCACGGCTTTCGGAAACGGCACGGAGGAAAGTACGGATAATACCGCTGCATCCGGTAAGCCGGAATTTACGCCCGTGGCTGTCGGACTTTACGGAACAACACAGGATTCACGGTATATGTCAGTCATACTTCATACAGATGAAAACAGAATGATAACGGTTGTATATGATATGGAGACATCATTAAAGGATGTGTTTTTAACACCGTTTGATACATATGTTGATATTAACGATTTTGCATACAGATTCAGTGTTTCAGGCGATAAGTATTCCGTAATTGACGCAACGACAACCTCTGATCCGGGCAAGGGGCTTACACATATAGCCGTTTATGAAGAAAAGGAAGATAAAAAAGGGAATCTGTATCATTCATGGGTTGCAGACCCGGATGAGAAAGGCAAGAGCCTGATAAGCTATTATGCTTTATCTGAGAAGGACAAGGACTATTCTTATAATACCAAAACGGATTTGGTGTGCTACATTTCGGATGAAGATAACAGCTGGTATTCATCAATGTACATCAATAAGGAAAATGCAGTGGCTGACAGTATATTCATAAGATTCCGGGAGGATGCTGACAGTAATTATTATATATATGCACCAATTGCAAATCCGGTTCCTTATAATGACGATACGGCATCCGTAATAAGTGCGTCACTGAAGGATCTGCCTGAAGGAAATATCAGGATAACTGACGGAGATGAAATAACGGGAAAAGTAAGTGCGGATTATGGTTCGCACTATGATATCGGACTTGCGGATACGGTATTTTATCAGGATATAGTTGCTTCAAAAATATCCGAAAACTACGGATTAAGCCTGAAGGATAAAGCGTATTATTATGAAACTGAAAATCTGTATATAGAATATCATAACGGCAGTATAAAAGTTAAGTTTAAATACGAGTCGGATGACCTTCAGTATTCGGATTATTCATCCGTTAAAGAAGAAAACCGATATGAATATACTGATGGAGACGGTAATAAATACAGCTATTTTTACAAAAACGGAGAAATTGTAATATTTAAGAATGAAAAGTTTGTAAATACCGCAATGGATATTGTAAGAACGAAAGACATGAAGTGGTATGAAGCATTGGGAAGTGTATTTGGAATCAGGGAATAACAGAATTTTTTTCTTGTAAATTAAGCATACAGGTGTTATATTGTGCTTGGATGGTATTCGGAAAGAAGCTGTACCGGGCAATTATGACACCATATGCTTTTTTGCTTACATTGTATCGGCAAGTAAGACTTGATTATCCCTTTTATGACAGGAGGGATGCATATGAAAACAGGATTTATAGGCGCAGGTAAAGTAGGATTTACACTGGGCAGATATTTTAAGGAACATCAGACAGACGTTGCGGGATTTTACAGCAGAAATCATGGCAGCGCAGTTGAAGCGGCGGAATTTACCGGAACGGTATGCTATGACAGCATGGCAGACCTTGTACGGGACAGTGACGTTATCTTTATTACCGTACCGGATGATGCGGTTGCATCAGTCTGGGAACAGCTTAAAGAAAACGGAATATGTAACAGGATAATCTGTCATTGCTGTGGTGTTTTATCGTCAGAGGTCTTTTCGGACATGGATTCACATAACTGTTACGGGTATTCAGTACACCCGCTTTTTGCAATCAACAGCAAAAAGGAATCTTATCAGGAACTATCCGGAGCATTATTTACAATAGAAGGAGAGGAATCCCACAGGGACATACCTGCAGACATTATAAGGCGCTGCGGCAACAGGGTTATATTTCTGAAAGCGGTGCAGAAGACGCGGTATCATTGTGCGGCTGTTATCGCAAGCAACCTTATCAACGGACTTATGGAAACGGCTGCAGAGGTTCTGTGCGGCTGCGGCTTTTCACGTGATGAAGCTTTTGCAGCACTTGTTCCGCTTGCCGTGAACAACATGAGTCACCTTAAAACGGTAAGCATTGAAGAAGCCCTCACGGGACCTGTGGAGAGAGGCGATACAGACACGGTAAAAAGGCATGTTGACTGCCTCTCTGGAGATGCAAGGAAAATATATACCCTTTTGTCCGGCAAAGTTCTGCAGATAGCAGGGAGAAAAAATCCGGAATATGACTATAAAAAACTGGAGGAAATTTTACATGGCTAAAAATACGGTTTCAACATTACTTAAAATGAAGCAGGAAGGCGACAAAATAACCATGCTTACCTGCTATGACTATTCAATGGCAAAGCTCATGGATGAAGCAGGAATTAATATCCTGCTCGTAGGTGATTCACTCGGAATGACTGTTCTTGGATATAAGGATACGCTGTCCGTGACAATGGAAGACATGATACATCACACGGCAGCAGTGTCACGGGGAGCAGAAAATTCCCTTGTAATAGGCGATATGCCGTTTATGTCATATCAGGTATCCGTGGAACAGGCAGTTACCAATGCAGGCCGTCTCATGAAGGAGGGCAGGTGTCACATGGTTAAGCTTGAAGGAGGAGTAGGTGTATGTCCGCAGATAGAAGCAATGGTTAAAGCGTCCATTCCGGTATGCGGACATATAGGACTTACACCTCAGTCGGTAAATATGTTCGGCGGCTTTAAGGTTCAGGGAAAAAGTGAAGAAGCGGCACGGAAAATCATAGAAGATGCAAAGCGTATAGAGGAAGCCGGAGCATCACTGGTAGTCCTTGAAGGAATACCGGCTCCGCTTGCAAAAGCAGTTACGGAAGCACTTACAATTCCTACAATAGGTATCGGTGCCGGAAAGTACTGTGACGGGCAGGTGCTGGTATATCAGGATATGTTAGGTATGTTTTCGGATTTTAAACCGAAGTTTGTAAAGGTATTTGCAAATACAGGGGAGTTTATGAAAAATGCGTTTCAAGCCTATACGGATGAGGTTAAGGCAGGAACTTTTCCGGGAGAGGAACATTCCTACGGCATGGATGAAAAAAATCTTGATTTTTTGAGAAAAGAGGATTGAAAATGAAAACAGAAACAAAGGTAAGTGAAGTAAAAAAACAGATTAAGGAATGGAAAAAAGAAAATCTGAGTATCGGTTTTGTGCCTACCATGGGATTTCTTCACGAAGGACACGCAAGCCTTATAAAGGCGGCAAGGGAACAGAATGACAGGGTTGCAGTAAGCATCTTTGTTAATCCGATGCAGTTCGGACCGAAGGAAGACCTGGCAAGTTATCCGAGGGATTTTGAGAAAGACAGCGAATTATGTGAGAGCTTAGGCGTTGATCTTATATTTCATCCGGAGCCTTCAGAGATGTACCATGATAACTTCAGCTCTTATGTTGATATGTCCGTGCTTACCGAAGAATTGTGCGGAATCAGCAGACCGGTTCATTTCAGGGGCGTGTGTACGGTAGTGAACAAGCTTTTTAATATTGTTCAGCCTGACAGGGCATATTTCGGACAGAAGGATGCCCAACAGCTTGCAATAATCAGGCATATGGTTGAAGATCTAAATATGAACCTTGAGGTAATAGGATGTCCCATTATAAGGGAAGAGGACGGTCTGGCAAAAAGCTCAAGAAATACCTACCTGTCGGAAGAAGAGAGAAAAGCGGCACTGATACTGAGCAAAAGCATACGTCTTGGCAGGAGCATGGTGGAAGCGGGAGAAGAAGACACATCGGTAATAACCGGTGCGATGAAAGAGCTTATTAACAGCGAACCGCTTGCAAAAATCGATTACGTTAAAGCCGTTGACGGAATCACGATCAGGCAGACTGACAGGGTGCAGAAGCCTATGCTTGTTGCGATTGCCGTATATATCGGGAAAACAAGACTTATTGATAATTTTATCTGGGAGTAAGGTAAAATTTGACAAACCAATTAAAATGTGTTCAAATATAATAATTAGTAAGAAAACAAGGCAGAAAGATTATGAAACAGTCAGCAGGAAAAATTATTATACCGGCACTTGTACTGATAGCCGTTATTTCGGCACTTTCAGCACTTGGCGGCAAAAAAGTGAATAATACCGAAGACATAATGATGAATGCACCTTATGTAAGTGATAAAGATACGGGAGAATACGAAGTGTCCGTTGAAACGGTACCGTCAGGAATTGTAACCGGTGTTCAGGACAAGGAGCGTGAAACGGAATCAATGACGGAAACCACTACGGAAGTCGCGACGGAGCCGCCGACCGAACCACCGACGGAAGCTCCGACTGAACCGACAACCGAACCACCGACGGAAGCTCCGACTGAACCGCCGACGGAAGCTCCGACAGAGACACCGAAGCAATGGAAGTATCTGTATGTAGGCGATTCAAGATTTATGGGAATGAGAGATGCCCTGAATGTATACGGACTTATGAAATGGAATGAGAAATTTATATGCGAGAACGGAGTAGGATATGATTTTCTCATGGAAAATATGCAGACAATCAGGGAATACTGTGATTCATCAACCGTACTTATCATTAATTTGGGTATTAATGACATGAAATACAGATATAACCAGTATATAGCCGCAATGAATGAGATGGCCGCTACAATGGACTGCCGCATATATTATATGCTTGTTAATCCGGTTAATCAGGCAATGGTTGATTCGGGCGGAAAATATAATGCCCAGACCTCGGATATTCAGGCCTTCAATGTCAGAATGATGAACGGGCTTGATAAGAGAATCAGCATAATAGACTGTTATTCATATCTTGTAAATGAAGTTGTGGATTTTGACACGTTTGACGGAGTTCATTATACTTATGAGACATCCATGATAATTTATAATTATATACAGAGATTTATTCCGTAGATTAAGGAACATAAGAAATAATTAAGGAATGGTGCGCCCCGCTAAAATGGGATACACCATTCCTTTTAAATTTTTTGTGAGATAACAGCGTAAAGTTAAAAACCTATTCTGCCTGCGGATTAATTTTCCAACACGGTATACTCGTTAATATCGGTATATAGGCTGTAGCAGCCTTTAAATCCATCGGCGGCGTAGAAGACATATTCATTATCTGCAAGTTCATCCGTATTCATGGCAGCCTTTCCCGTGAAGAAGAAAGCATCCTTCCGCACAAACACAAGAACTTCATTAAGTGCGACACTGATATAATGATGACCGGCTTCCAAAGGCATGACGTCAAGGTCTTCAAGACTGCGGAAACGGAGCATTGTCATGTCTTCAGGAAGATATACATAACGTCCGTAAGCATTCTGCTTGTATACAGGGGCAATCATGATATTCTCTCCGACTAAAAGCTGATCCTCAATGTGACGGGCAATATCGTCATCCGGAAATTCAATTCCCAACGGTGTGAACATCAGACTGCCGGTCTGTATTGACTTGATATATTCACTGTAAAGGTATGGAATAAAACCATATCTCAGGCGGACTATATTACGGAAATCATCAATGCGTCTGAACTTATACAGCTCCTGATCCCTTGTGCCGAGAGCAGCATGATTACGCATTAAAGGTGTAAAAAGCGAAAGCTCCATGAATCTCATCAGGTGGTCTTCGGATGTGTTCTGGTTAAATCCGCCGGTGTCGGCACCAACATACATGAAACCGCACATATTAATGTTAGGAAGCTGGTGCATGAGAAGTTCAATATGTGCCCACCATGAAGAATTGTCACCCGTCCATATTCCGCTGTAACGGTGCATACCTATATACGAAGCACGCGATATCATGAGTATTTTTTTATCCGGTTCAAGCTCTTTGAAAGCATCTGCAGCCGATACGGTCATGTTGTATCCGTATATGTTGTGAACCCTGTCATGTCTTACCCGTTCGCCATTGACATTATGATAAAAGCTCCGGTAATCTTCAGGATTATTGGCGAGACCGTTTACGAGGTCTTTAAATGCCCATAAATCCGTAAGCGTAAGCTTCATGTCAGCATATTTTTTCAGCTCATTCATGGTGTGCTTTAGATTTTTCTCTGAATAAAAAAGTGCAGGCTCATTCATGTCATTCCAGAAACCGTCTATACCCATATCGGTAAGATAACGGTATTTCATTCCGAACCAGCGTCGTGCATCATCATTCAAAAAGTCAGGAAGTACCGAAAGACCCGGCCATACGGCGGTTATAAAATCGCTGCCGTTTTCATCCTTACAGAAATAATTGCCTTCAACGCCTTCATCATATACCTCATAACCTTCCTCTGCCTTAACGGCAGCATCGATAATGGGAACAAGATGTATGTGCTCCTGCTTCATTTCCTCTACAAAACCGGAGAAATCCGGAAAAGCAGCTTCATTGACTGTAAAGTCCTTATAATTGTCCATGTAGTCAATATCAATAAATACAGACTCAAGAGGAATGTTATTGTCGCGGTATCCTCTGACAACTTCTCTTACCTTATCAGCCGTTTCATAACTCCAACGGCTCTGCTGATATCCGAATGCCCATTTTGGTGCAACGTAGCTCTGACCTATCAGCTCACGGAATTCTCTGATTATATCCTTTAAGGAATTACCCTCAATTACATACAGGTCATAATTGGCATCCTCAACTGATATTGTCATAACATCAGAATCAGTATATCCTATGTCGAAGGTTACAATGGCAGGATAGTCAACAAAAATACCATATTTTATGAAGCCGTCAGCAAGTATAAAATTGTGTGCGGCATAAAGAGAGGCTTTGTCTTCCGTATGACTGAAATCATCGGAGCAGTTGCTGACATACCGGTGCCCTCTTTTGTTAATGCCCCTGACGGTCTCGCCGAGCCCGTAGATAATTTCATCAGCAGCAAGTGAAGCGCTGATTGAAAGATTTCCGCTTTCAAGCGTTAGATAAGCAGGAAAATCAGATGACGACGGAATGTCTTTTACAACGGCATTGGTATTAAACGGTTTTCCAAAAGAAAATTTACTAATCATAAAACAACCTCCTGGTGCGGATTAATGGTGGAACAGCCTTATTCCGGTAAAGCACATGGCCATGTTATATTTGTTGCAGGTATCGATTACATTGTCATCCCTTACCGAGCCTCCCGGCTGAGCGATATATTTAACGCCGCTCTTATGGGCTCTTTCTATATTATCTCCGAATGGGAAAAAAGCATCCGAGCCAAGACATACGTCCTGCATTTTATCAAGCCATGCCCTTTTTTCTTCCCTCGTAAATACTTCAGGCTTTTCCGTAAACAGATTCTGCCATGTTCCTTCAGCGAGAACGTCTTCATATTCATCACCGATGTATACATCTATGGTGTTGTCCCTGTCAGCACGTCCTATTCCGTCCTTAAAAGGAAGATTAAGAACCTTAGGGTTCTGCCTTAAAAACCAGTTATCGGCTTTCTGACCGGCAAGTCTTGTACAGTGGATTCTTGACTGCTGTCCGGCACCGATGCCGATTGCCTGTCCGCCTTTTGTGTAGCATACGGAATTAGACTGTGTATATTTCAGCGTAATCATTGCAATGGCAAGATCTATTCTGGCAGACTCGGGAATTTCACGATTGTCAGTTACCACATTTGAAAAAAGTTCATCATCTATAACGAGCTCATTTCTTCCCTGTTCAAATGTTACTCCGAATACGTCTTTACGCTCAACCGGTGCCGGTACATAATCCGGGTCAATTTTAATTACACAGTAGCCGCCTTTTTTCTTGGCACTGAGAATTTCGAGTGCCTCCGGTTCATAGCCGGGAGCAATGATTCCGTCGGAAACCTCTCTCCTGATAAGCTTTGCCGTGTCAGCATCACATATGTCTGAAAGTGATATAAAATCACCGAAAGAGGACATACGGTCAGCACCTCTTGCCCTTGCATATGCGCATGCAAGAGGAGAAAGCTCTCCCATATCCTGAACCCAGTAGATTTTACGCTCAATATCGGTAAGCGGAAGTCCGACTGCTGCTCCTGCAGGTGAAACGTGCTTAAAAGAAGTGGCTGCAGGAAGACCGGTTGCTTTTTTTAACTCCTTTACAAGCTGCCATCCGTTGAAAGCGTCCAAAAGATTAATATAGCCCGGACGCCCGTTGAGTATTTCAAATGGAAGTTCTCCTTCTGCCATATATACCCTTGAAGGTTTCTGGTTCGGATTACATCCGTATTTTAATTGAAATTCTTTCATGTCATATACCTCGTATTATATATTTTTGTTAATGATTTTTGTATCATATGTTCCGTCGGCAATGTTGATATAACGGATAAAAAGGGATACCTTGTTGTCAGCATCAAGGCTGTTCCATACCGTTTCCGCAAATTCTTCCATGCTGTCCGGTATATTTACAAGAGTCGGCTCTCCCTCATAGCTTGGAAGCGGATTGCCGTCACCCATATATGTGTGAATGTAGCGTCCCTCTCCGGCAGCCGGTGCCGTGTATGCAAATGTGTAACGGTTGCAGGAATCAGGGCTTCCGTTGTTGCTTTTCAGAATTGACATTGCATAATTAAAGCCGCCGTTTTCAAAATGCAGTATTCCGGAAATTCTTGGTGTGTAATTAGGCGCATCCGGTTCAAATTCCCTTGTTCTTAATGCCTGCTCAAAGGTATACTGCTTATCCATCAGGTCATATATAGTGTCAGTCTGGTCTCCGTTGGTAACTATTGTCTTATTGCCAAGCACTCTGACCGGAGCGTAGATAATGAGGCTTGGGTCCTCTAATTTTGACGGATCAAAGGCTTCCGTGCGTATTCCTTCCCCGTCCTGAACGAAGATACGGTTGCGGCTGTTATCACTTCGTCCCATTATAAAGTATGCAATGGCGGCTCTCGTTCCGTCAGGAGTTCTTCCGATGATGATTCCCCTTCCCGGATAAGATGTCCCGCTAAGCTCTTCTGCCAGTGATTTCTGTAACATTATAATTCCTCCTGTTATGTGTGACTTGCGTCATGTAATAAATAAACCGTCCGGGTATACCAAAACGGCGCCCAGACGGTCGGCTGATACTATGTTGCGGTCCCCAAGAGTTATCTCTCATATTCCGTCAGTAACGCAACTGATAATAAGATTATTACAGAATTTTACCTTTCCGTCAAGATATGTGATATAATAAATTTCACTTATGTAAGAAAGAGGAAAATACAATGTATAAGAATTATATTTTTGACCTGTATGGCACGCTTATTGACATACGGACGGATGAATGGGATGAAGAACCGTGGGAGCGTTTTGCCGGCTGGCTGACGGAACATGGAATGTCCTATACGGGAAAAGAGGTACACAGAATATATGATGAAGAAGTGGCGAGACTCACTGCAGAGCCGACGGAATACAGATATCGTGAAATAGATGTGCTGCCGGCGTTTGATACGATATGCAGAAGGCGCAGACCGGATATTTCGCCTGAGGAAGTGTGGGAAGCCGGGGAGACTTTCCGAATTATTACAACTCATATGATTAGACTGTATCCTAACAGCCGGAGGGTTCTTGATGAACTGAAAAAAGCAGGAAAAAAAGTCTATCTTCTTTCCAATGCGCAGAAAGTGTTTACATGGCAGGAGCTGAAAAGAACCGGAATAACGGAATGCTTTGATGATATTTTTATATCGTCGGAGGAAGGCTGTAAAAAACCTGACCCGGCATTTTTTAAAAAATTAACGGACAGGCATAATCTTAAGCCGGAAGAGTGCATAATGATTGGAAATGACAGCACTACTGACATTGCAGGTGCGGCAGAAGCCGGAATGGATGCTTTTTACGTGCGCACGGAAATCTCTCCGGAAAATGATCCCGTACCCGGCTGCAGGTTTGTTTTCGAGGACGGTGACATAGGACATGTACTTGAGCTGATAGAAGGATATAAGAATGTATAATACGGTTATTTTTGATTTGGACGGAACACTGCTTAATACCATTACGGATTTGAAGGACAGTGCTAACCACGCACTTTCAGCATACGGATATCCGCAAAGAAGCACGGATGAAATCAGAAGTTTTGTGGGAAACGGAATTGCAAAGCTTATTGAAAGGGCATTGCCTGCAGGAACACCGTCGGAAGAATTTGAGAAGGTATATACGGAGTTTAAAAAGTATTACAGAATACACTGCAATGACAGGACGGCACCATATTCCGGAATTATGGAGCTTCTTGAGGAATTGAAGAAGATGGGCATAAAGTGCGGAATAGCATCAAATAAAGTGGACAGTGCCGTTGCAGAGCTTACCGGAATATATTTTAAAGGATATATACAGGAGGCAGCGGGTGTTGCGGAGGGTGCTCCCGCAAAACCGGATGCGTCCATGATTAATGGTCTTATTAAGAAGCTGGGAAGCAGAAGGGAAGATGTTTTATATGTCGGGGACTCACAGGTTGACGTAATGACGGCGGCTAATGCAGGGCTTCGTCTTATTGCCGTGTCGTGGGGGTTCCGAACGGAAGAGGAGTTAAAAAAAGCAGGTGCTTCAGATATAATAAAGCACCCGCTTGAATTGTTGAATTATCTTAATCAGACTCCGGCAAGCTGATCAATTAGTGCAAGGTCTCTCGGATTAAGATTAATCTGATTGATTGCCCTTACATTTTCAATAATCTGTTCCGGCTTGGAAGCACCGATTACGACGCTGGCAACGGTTTCATCCCTTAATGCCCAGCTTAAAGCCAACTGTGAAAGTGACTGGCCTCTTAAAGCGGCAACTTCATTAAGCTTATTAAGCCTTGTAAGCATATCAGGTGTAAGTGCATCCTCTGTAAGGAACAGACTGTCAGATGCCATACGGCTGTCTGCAGGAATCATACCGTCAAGGTACTTGCCTGAGAGAAGCCCCTGTTCAAGCGGAGAATATACGATAAGCCCCTTGCCCTCGGATGCGGTTGTCTTCTTGACTCCGTTGTTGTCAATGCTTCTGTCAAAAATTGAATAACGGTTCTGGTTAACAACATATGGGCATTTGAGTTCTTTAAGGATTGCAGATGCCTTTTTTAATGTGTCGCTGTCATAGTTGGAAAGTCCTATGTATAATGCTTTACCGCTCTTCGTTATCTGGTCCAGGGCAGACATTGTCTCTTCAAGAGGGGTCTCCCTGTCCATGCACTGATGATAGAAAATATCAACGTAATCAAGCCCCATTCTGTCAAGCGAACGGTCTATACAAAGCGAAAGGTACTTGCGGCTTCCTCCTCTTCCGTACGGTCCCGGCCATATTTCAAAACCGGCTTTTGTGGAGATGACAAGTTCATCTCTGTATGCGTGAAGATCCTCAGTAATGATTCGGCCTAAATTTCGTTCTGCCGTACCCTGCTCCGAACCATAGTTATTGGCAAGATCAAAATGTGTGATTCCGTTGTCAAATGCGGTGAAACACAAATCCTTCATGCTCTGAAGCGTATTATGGTTACCGAAATTGTGCCAGAAACCAAGTGAGATAAGCGGAAGCTTGAGACCGCTGTTTCCGGCATTGCGGTATTTCATTGAGTTATATCTTGTTGGATTTGGTGAATAATTCATAAAAACCTCCATATACCTTATTTTAATTACTATCATTATAGCATTATTTATGATATAATCAAATGAAAAGTTTATTGAAAGCGTATAAAATTTATGAAAGATTTTTTACCTGTCAGCCGGGAGGATATGATAAAAAGAGGCTGGGATCGCGTGGATTTTGCGTATGTCACGGGTGATGCCTATGTGGATCATTCTTCATTCGGTACGGCGATTATCAGCAGAGTGCTTGAATCAAGAGGTTACAGGGTCGGAATCATATCCCAGCCCGACTGGAGGAATGAGAACAGCATAGACGTGTTCGGTGAACCTCGGCTTGGATTTCTTGTATCGGGCGGCAATATGGATCCTATGGTTAATCACTACACGGTATCCGGAAAAAGACGCAGCACGGACGCATATACACCGGGTGGGATTACCGGAAAAAGACCGGACCATGCAACGGTGGTTTACTGTAACCTGATACGCAGAAAGTATCGTAAAATACCTGTGGTTATCGGAGGAATAGAAGCAAGCCTGAGAAGAATGGCACATTATGACTACTGGTCGGATGCCCTGAAACGCTCCATACTTCTTGATTCACAGGCAGATATCCTGTCATACGGAATGGGCGAACACTCAATTGTGGAAATAGCAGAGGCACTTGATTCGGGACTGAGGGCAGAGGACATCACGTTTATAGACGGAACGGTATACCGCACTACACGCATTGAGGACGTATATGATTATGTTATGCTGCCTTCTTACGAAGAGCTTAAGGCGGACAGACTTAATTATGCAAAGAGCTTTGCAGTTCAGTATGCCAATACGGATCCGTATTCCGGAAAAAGGCTTGTAGAGGCATACGAAAAGGGTGTGTATGTGGTACAGAATCCACCGTCAAAGCCGCTTACCGAAATGGAGATGGATGACGTATACGCACTGCCGTATATGAATACATATCATCCGTCGTATGAAGGCATGGGTGGAGTTCCGGCAATTAATGAGATAAGATTCAGTATAACAGGCAACAGGGGATGTTTCGGTTCATGCTCATTCTGTGCACTTGCATTTCATCAGGGAAGGATTGTTCAGTCAAGAAGTCATGAATCAATCATCAGGGAAGCCGTTGAGATGACGCAACAGCCTGACTTCAAGGGATATATACATGATGTGGGAGGACCTACGGCAGATTTCAGACATCCTGCCTGTGATAAGCAGAACAGAACGGGAGCCTGCACCAACAGACAATGCCTGTTTCCGGAGCCGTGCCCCAATCTGAAAGCGGATCACCGGGATTATGTGGAACTGTTAAGAAAGCTCAGAAAGCTGCCCGGAGTGAAAAAAGTATTTATAAGATCAGGAATAAGATTTGATTATGTACTTGCTGACGGAGATGATACATTTATGAATGAGCTGTGCCGTCACCATATCAGCGGACAGCTCAGAGTGGCACCGGAACACGTATCCGATAACGTTCTCCGCCTTATGGGGAAGCCGAAAAACAGTGTATATGAACGGTTCAGGGCGCAATTTAATGCCGTCAATGGTAAAATCGGCAAAAAACAGTATATTGTGCCGTATCTCATGTCATCGCATCCCGGCTCAACACTGAAAGACGCCATAGAGCTTGCGGAATATGTGAGGGACATAGGCTATATGCCTGAGCAGGTGCAGGATTTTTATCCCACTCCATCGACAATATCAACCTGTATGTATTATACGGGAGTTGATCCACGGAATATGAAGCCTGTATATGTAGCCGTAAATCCCCATGAAAAAGCCATGCAGAGGGCATTGATACAATACAGGGCACCGGAAAATTACGAACTGGTCAGGGAAGCACTTATAAAAGAACACAGGGAGGATTTGATTGGCTTTGGAAAGAAATGCCTTATTCCTCCGCGAAAAATAGAATATCACAAAAATAAAAAACACGGAGGTAATAAAAATGTACGAAGGAAATGAGAATGTAACAATATGTAATCATCCGCTTATTAAGCACAAAATCACAATGATAAGAAGGGCGGAGACCGGAACCAACGAGTTCAGAAAAATTGTGGAGGAAATAGCAGTTCTTATAGGCTATGAGGCATTGAGGGATCTTGAAACAGAGAACGTGGAGATAAGAACTCCGATAGAAACGGCACTTTGTCCTGTAATATCCGGTAAAAAACCGGCGATTATCCCTATATTGAGAGCAGGACTCGGAATGGTCGGAGGCCTGCTTACACTCATGCCTGCCGCCAAGGTGGGGCATATAGGAATGTACAGGGATGAAGAAACACACGAGCCTCATGAGTACTATTGCAAGCTTCCGAAACAGATAGAAGACCGAAAAGTATATGTGGTGGATCCTATGCTTGCGACCGGCGGTTCGGCTTCGGACGCAATTAATTTAATAAAGGAACGCGGCGGAAGGGATATAACATTTTTATGCATAGTTGCCGCTCCTGAGGGACTTGAGAAGCTTAGGAAGGATCACCCGGACATTAAAATATTTGTGGGTAATCTTGACAGAGAACTTAATGAATCTGCATATATCTGTCCGGGACTCGGAGATGCCGGAGACAGAATATTTGGAACCAAGTAGTTATGGATAGTTATGAAAAATGCAGATTATGTCCCAGAATGTGCGGAGCAGACCGTATGTCGGGACAAAAAGGATATTGCGGAGAAACAGCAGTTATCAGGGCGGCAAGGGCGGCACTTCATATGTGGGAAGAACCCTGCCTGTCAGGGACGGGAGGCTCCGGAACGGTATTTTTTTCCGGCTGCGTATTAAGGTGTGTATACTGCCAGAACAGTACAATAGCCTGCGGAAGCTGCGGAAGGGAAATAACCGATGACAGACTTGCAGATATATTTATTGGACTTCAGCAGCAGGGGGCACACAATATTAATCTGGTGACGCCTACTCATTTTGTGCCGGGTATCCGTTCGGCACTTGAAAAGGCACTGAACCGGGGACTGTCAATACCGGTGGTGTACAACACCGGCAGTTATGAAAATACAGATACGCTGAGGATGCTTGAAGGCCTTGTGGATATTTATCTGCCGGACCTTAAATATTATTCCCGGGAACTTTCTAAGAAATATTCCGGAGCAGAGAATTATTTTGAAGTGGCATCATCCGCAATAGCGGAGATGGTCAGACAGGTGGGAAGTCCGGATTTTGATGCGGACGGTATCATGAAAAAAGGGGTCATTGTAAGGCATCTTGTTCTTCCCGGGCAGGGAGAAGATTCACGCAGAATATTAAAATATCTCCATGATACCTATGGTAATGATATATACATAAGCATAATGAATCAGTATACCCCAGTGGAAGCAGTAAAAGAGCAATTTCCGGAACTTGCCTGCAGAGTGGGGAAAAAAGAATATGACGGAATAACGGATTATGCGATAGATGCCGGTATTGAATACGGATTTATACAGGAGGGGGATACGGCAGAAGAGAGCTTTATTCCTGAATTTGACATGAAAGGAATCTAACATGGAAAAATGCAGATATTCAGGTCGCTGCGGCGGATGTTCCTATATGGGAATGAAATATGCGGAGCAGCTTACACGGAAACAGAAGCTGGTTGAAAAATATATAAAACCATTCTGCCCTGTTGAGCCTGTCAGGGGTATGGATACACCGTACCATTACAGAAATAAGGTTCATGCCGTCGTGGGCGGTGACCGCAAGGGAAATGTATATGCCGGAACATACGAAAGGAACACGCACAGGATTGTACCGGTTGAACATTGTATTCTTGATAATGAAAAGGCAGATTTAATAATAAATACCATTTTAAAGCTGATGAAATCATTCGGTTACAGACCGTATAATGAAGATACCGGAAGAGGTTTTTTGAGACATATTCTTATAAGAACCGCAGATGCCACAGGGGAAATTATGGTAACTCTTGTAGTCGGTGACACTGTTTTTCCGTCAAAAAATAATTTTATCAGGGTTTTATTGGAAATACATCCTGAAATAACAACCGTGGTCATGAATCATAACAACAGGCGTACGAGCATGGTTTTGGGAGACAGGGAAACCGTTTTATACGGAAAGGGGTATGTTGAAGATATCCTGTGCGGAAAGCGTTTTCGGATATCTTCAAAGTCCTTTTATCAGGTTAACCACGCTCAGACGCAGGTGTTATACAATGCGGCAATGGAATTTGCCGGACTTACCGGAAGAGAAAGAGTGTTTGATGCATACAGCGGAATAGGAACAATAGGCATTGTTGCTTCTGATATGGCGGCGGAGGTTACGGGAGTTGAATTGAACCGGGATGCCGTAAGGGATGCCGTTATAAATTGTAAAAATAATAACCTGAAAAATGCATGGTACATTGCCGGTGATGCCGGTGATTTTATGGAGAAGGAGGCTTTGTCCGGGAAAAAATATGATGTAGTATTTATGGATCCGCCAAGAAGCGGAAGCACGGAGAAATTTATGTCATCCATGATAAAGCTTGCTCCGGAAAGGGTGGTATACATATCATGCAATCCCGAAACACTGGCAAGGGATTTAAACTATA
The DNA here is from genome assembly GCA_964405265.1 of uncultured Butyrivibrio sp. GTDB lineage: Bacteria > Bacillota > Clostridia > Lachnospirales > Lachnospiraceae > Eshraghiella. The sequence continues at coordinate 28,794 of CAYONC010000011.1, read as the reverse complement.
TGACACGCAACGGATACAGAGCTGTAAAATGCAGACCCGTGGATTTGTTCTGCTGGACGTATCATATGGAGTGTGTGGTGTTGATGTCAAAAGTACAGAAGTAAATAGCGAGAAAATGCTTGAAATAAAGGATTGTTAATATTTATGAATGGAGGTATAGAAAATGAATGTCGACCCTTTCAAAGAATATCTAAGAGAGTCGGAACAAGATAAAGCAGGTAAAGGGTATGTTTGGAGTACGGCAATAGGTTTGCAGGCCGTTGACGGTTTAACACCATCAAAATATCTGATAGATACCGCCATCAAAAATATTGAGGGTGAAATTACGTTAAAAGAAGCACAGAAGCTTATTGATACCTACTATGAAGAAAAACCGGCACATCTATCAGATGATGAGCGTACTGAAGAAGCAGATAAGGTTTCAATTCGCATTGCAGAAATATTATCTGAAACCGCTTTTTCTTTTGCACCAAATGAATATATTTCCATTCATAGAAAGCTTTTTCAGGGCATTTACAAACACGCAGGTAGAATAAGAGATTACAACATCACAAAAAAAGAATGGGTGCTTGACGGAGCAACGGTTATTTATGGCAGTGCTTCAGAGCTTAGGGCAACTCTTGAATATGATTTCTCACAAGAAAAAGCTTTCAGTTATAAAGGATTGTCAATAAATGAAATTATACATCATCTTGCGGTGTTTATTTCAAGGTTGTGGCAAATTCATATTTTCGGAGAAGGAAATACAAGAACAACTGCGGTCTTCTTTATCAAATATTTGAGAACGCTTGGCTTTTCTGCGACAAATGATATTTTTGCGGAAAATGCGTGGTATTTTAGAAATGCTCTTGTTCGTGCAAATTATACAAATTTGCAGAAAGGTATTTACGAAACTACAGAATTTCTGGAAATGTTTTTAAAAAACCTTTTAATGAATGAAAAGAACGAACTGCATAATCGTAATCTACACATAAGTGGATGTTTATCCGCTCCGAAAGTGGACATTGAGGAGGCAAAAGTGGACATTGAATATCCACTTTCAGAAAAAGCAAAAGATTTTTCAATAAAAACAAATAGTCATATTCAAAGACTTTTTGAAAAATTCGGTTATGAAGAAGTATTTGGCAGAAGTAATGTTATGAATTTACTTGAACTGAAAAGCTCGGGTGCATCAAAGGTACTTGCAAATTTGCTTGCCGCCGAAATCATAGAAAGTGTTTCGGGATATGGAAAAGGAAAGTATAAATTTAAGAAATCATAAAGTAAACATGATAATGTTTTGTTTTGCCAGACGTGTATAAATGGATAAGCACTACACAGAAAGGAAAAATGATGTTTAGAAAATATATGAGAAGTTATAAAGAAGAAAATTTGAATTTGTGAGGGTGTTTAAATTGAAAACTTTATATGTATCTGATTTAGATGGAACTTTATTGAGAAGCAATGAAGCAACTTCGGAATACACAAATAATGTCATTAACAGTCTAACAGAAAGAGGAATGATTTTTTCTTATGCTACAGCTCGTTCGTTAATTACTGCCAAGAAAGTAACAAATGGTATTAATGCAAAAATCCCGTTAATTGTATATAATGGTGCATTCATAATTGATAATGTTACAGAAGATATAATGATTGCAAATTATTTTGATGATTCAGTTTATGAGGTATTAGACGAACTATTTACAAACAAGATATATCCAATTGTTTATGCGTATATAGAAGGAAAGGAGAAGTTTTCATTCGTGCCGGAATTATGCACAGTCGGTATGAAAAAGTTTATTAATAGCCGGAATGGTGATATTCGAACTAATACTGTAAATACAATGAATGATTTGAAAACAGGCGATATATTTTATATTACTTGTATAGATGAACCAGAGAAATTGAAGCCGATATATGATAAATATAAAGATAGATTTCATTGTGTTTATCAGACAGATATATATACAAATGAACAGTGGCTTGAGATTATGCCATTATCAGCTTCTAAATCAAATGCAATAAAGCAGTTAAAATCGCTTCTCAAATGTGAAAAATTAGTTGTTTTTGGTGATGGGAAAAATGATATAGATATGTTTGAGCTGGCTGATGAAAGCTATGCTGTTCAAAATGCACATGAGTACTTAAAAAAATATGCTACTGCAATTATTTCATCAAACGATGATGACGGTGTTGCCAAATGGCTTGAACAAAACTATAATGGGTAGCTTCTGATTTATACTACTGACAAATTTCAGTTTTACAGACATATTCCCACAAACAGAAAAATGTGAAAAAGGCTGCGGATATGTTTCCTTGAACCTAAAAATAGCGAGGAAATTCAGCGTATCCAGACGTATCATTGTGAGGTGGTCTGTCTTTTGTCAAAAATTTCAAAATCAAGAGCATAATGACGACAGAAATACATATCAAGGAGTAAAATACAAATATGAAAATCAAAGTTAAGACTATAATTGCGTTTACACTGCTTTTCGTTATATCGTTAGTTGCGGTTATTTTAGATTTAAACGATAAATCTAACGACGTTTATCCAGCTGACGATACTAAGATTATGCTTTACGGAGAATCGCACGGCTCAAAAGCATATTACGACGTTGAATTGCAGCTTTGGCAAGATTTTTACGAGGATGGATTACGCGACTTTTTCATCGAATTGCCGTATTACACCGCCGAATTTTTAAACGTTTGGATGAAGGAAGATACTAATGTTTTGCTCGATACCTGGTTTGAAGAAATAAGCGGAACATTATCGGGAAACAAATATTATTACGATTTTTTCTGTCAAATAAAAAAGACTTGTCCTGAAACGGTGTTTTACGGAACGGACGTAGGGCATCAATTCGATACGACGGGTGCAAGGTATTTAAAGTATCTTGAAGATAACGGATTAAAAGATTCCGAAAACTACCAGCGTTCCGAAGATTGCATAAAGCAAGGAAAGGAATTTTATGAAAATCGCGAGGATAGCAGCGGCGTTTCCGAACTTAGGGAAGCTTACATGGTTTCTAACTTTAAAAACGCATATGCTCGGCAAGGCGGCGGAAAAATTATGGGAGTTTACGGTTCCTATCACACAAACGTTAACGCCGATGTTATGGTAAGCCGTTTAAAATGCGATTTAGGGGATATTATAAGCAGTGTAAAAATAAGCTCACTTATGGTTTTTAATAAAAATCCATATAGGTTGGGATTTTGCGTTTCGGGACTTATATTGCTCGTAATGCTGTTTACGCCGAATATAATATGGGCTAACGGGAAAAAACCGAAAGGCTACGGACAAGCAGGAAAGCGAGAAAGTAAAGTTTTGCTTGCATTGGAACGCATAGGCGAGGTTTTTGTAACCGCATCGCTTCTTATATTTCCGTCGATTAATCCGGTTATAATAAAACTTCCCGACGGTGTGTATTTCAGGTGGAATTTAGCTATATGGCTTGAAGCGTTCATATTGATGATTTTATACGAATGTTATTGGATTAAGTACTTTAAAAGTCCGCGAGAGATGAAGAATATGTACTCGTCCTATTCAGGCTTCCCGGTTGCAGGGGCAACTCTTCCGGTGTCGGCGATTATTCTTTTAGGCATTTATTCTAAAAACTTAGTATTGATTGTTTCTGCTGTTATTTTGGGAATTGGGCATATCGGAATACACCTTGCGCACAAATACGAGGCGTCCATAGAGAGAAAAACCGACGAGATTTCGATAGCCTTAAAAAATGAGAAAGGATATAAAGCTGAATAACCCTCCAAAAATGGGGGGTGAAGAACATGAGCTGATTGAGGAAAGTTATGGATGAACCGATTTATATTTGTAAAGATACAGAGTTAGTCAGAAAACCTAAAAATACAAGTAAAGTATTGTACTTAGTAAAAAAATACTATAGGTAATTATTTTTGTTGTTTTAGTAATGTCTATTATATATAAGGAAAATTTTCTCAAAAATTTCAATTGGTCAACGAATATACTATTTGTAGTTTCCATTATAAGTGTGACTGTTGCAGGGGGAGGAGATATACGAGTACCTTCTCAAATAGAAATTATATTTTATAAAGAGTATTTTATTGTATACAGAGAAAAAAGATATTATAGCAGAAGGGTTGAAAGAAAGGAAATAAATAAGTTTTTCTATAATGATATAAAAAATATAGAGTACAATAAAGATAAACAATTATCGGAAAGAAATTGTTTTTAAGAAACAGACAGTCTGATAAAAGCAGCCGGTGATGTCAATTTATGTATTGACACCGGCTGTTTTGTTAGTATTGCAGGACGGTCCGGAAGCGGAAAAAACCGTCTGCTTCTTTGAATTTGTGGAAATTTCCGTTAATCCTTATTCATAGAGGACAGAATGTTTATTCTCCGCTTCTGTCGGGAAGCTCCGAGGTTATGGCTGCGGCATTCTGAAGCATGTCTATAAGAAGGCTGAAGCTTCTCATGTCCGGGTCAAAATAATAGTAATTTCTGGTTCCTTCGCGCCTCATTTTAAGGATTCCGGCATTCTTCAGTATCTGAAGATGATGAGACACGGCAGGCCTTGATAAATGGGTCATTTCCGTAATTTCACTTACTCTTACGCCGGAACATTTTCCTAATTTAAGCATGCCTAAAATCATGTGCTGTCTGTTCTCATCACCGAGTGCAAGCAGTATTTTCCTGCATTGTTCAAAATCAGCGGCGAGCCGGTCTATTTTCGCATTGTCCATTATAAGACCTCGTGACCTGTTGCGGCTTCAAAGTGGTATTTTACGATTCCCAAATCAATTTTTGAATAAAATCCGCGGAATGCCCTGGCACTTACTCTGCCGTTCTTCAATTCAAAAAAGAATTTCTGCTGGTTCATGGCGGTAGGTGCAAGTGATGCCGCCATAAGACCGGTTTCAAACCAGTCCGTATTCACATCAGAGCTTCCGAGTGCATGAAGCACCTTGCTTTTGTGAGCAGCACCATGATTTTCACCATAGCCGAGTGCAATGACGATCAGAATTTTTTTGCCCTTTTCAATAACGGCTTTGGTTTTACCGTGGGTTAATGCTACCCAGCAGGTATTCAGTCCCAGCTCCTGACATCTGAGCACAAGTTTTTCACCATAGTAGCCTGCTTTCTCCCGGTCTTTTTTTGTCCCTGTAATAACGACATAGTTGGAAACGCCGCTGAATTTTCCATAATGAGCCATGAAAGAGCCGAAGCACTCCGGCTCATCATAGAATACCTGCATATTCGGACCGCCTTTAGCATTAATTTCCGTAATCAATACGTTAATCAGTGCTCTCTTATCCTCTTCTATGGGCTGATTCCTGTATTGTCTTACGCTGTGCCGTGATTTCATTAATTCTAAAATATCCATAATCATATCCTTCCTCGATTAATTGTTTAAACGGATTATATCATAAAACACTTCAAAAAATGTTATGGTAAAGAAAATCGAGACGATTAATTTTGCGAAAAGCGGAGCCTTGACGGAATATGCAAATTCGGATAGACTGTTTTATAGATAAAATTAAGATACGGGCGGAAAGGGCAGTTATATGGAAATTGAACAGAAATTTCTGGTAAACGGGTTACCGGACGGGCTGGATGAATATGAATGCATTGACATTGTGCAGGGTTATCTGTCATATTCACCGGTATTAAGGGTCAGAAAGAGTAATAACCGGTACATTTTTACATATAAGTCTGACAGGAGAAAACAGGAAGAGCGGGATGCCTGCATAAGTGAAGAAATTGAAGCACTACTTACGAAGGAAGCCTTTGAACTGCTTCTTGCAAAATGTGACGGCATTATCATTACCAAAAAGAGGTATATCATTCCGCTTGATGCAGAGGAAACCGGTGTCAGCGGAATACGGGCGGAGCTTGATGTTTTTAACGGTGTATACGAGGGACTTGTACTGGCTGAGGTGGAGTTTGCATCGTATGAAGATATGAAAAAATTTAACAGACCCTCATGGTTTGGAAAAAATGTAAGCGGAGACATAAGATACCATAACAATTATCTGGCAATGGGAAGGAAGGAATAAAGTTTATGCCACCAAAACCAAAATTTACAAAAGAAGAAATAACAGCGGCAGGATTGAAAATAGTATCCGAAAATGGCATTGACGCACTTACTGCACAGGGGCTTAGGGATGAATTGGGATGTTCATCAAGTCCGATATTTACATTATATAACAGTATGAAGGAAATTCAGGCAGATGTCAGAAATGCCGCAATGAAATATTTTGACGGATTTACGGGAGTGGAAACGCCGGGTATGCCGATATTCAAGAAAACCGGAATGAAGATGGTCATGTTCGGCTGTCGTGAGCCTAAGCTGTACCAGCTGCTTTTCATGCGTGAGAATGAAAGCATATCAAGCTTTGAGGATATGTTTGAAAAACTGGGAGAAACGGCATTAATGTGTATTAAAGCCATAGAAAAAGATTACGGACTGGACAGCCTGAAGGCACGACAGCTGTTTGAACATGTGTGGATATATACCTTCGGAGTAGGTGCGCTGTGTGCCACGGGAGCGTGCAGCTTTTCGGAGAAGGAGCTCGGACAGATGCTCAGCACGCAATTCAGTGCAATGATGATGTTAATTAAATCAGAGTAAAATATGTATGGAATGTGCAGAATCCGTTTCGGCACATTCTGTTTTTTTGCCCTTTGCAAAGCTGAATTTTGCAGTACTAAAGTACTAAGAGCATACCGAATTTTCCCATAAATCAACTATTTTTTCCCATTGCCCCACAAAATTGAGAAAAAACTGTATATTATTTCCAACTGAAAGGAGGGAATAATATGGTTCAGAAGATGGTAGACCGGATAATAAAAAAACAGGTCGAAAACAATACCATACCGGAGGATGAAATAAGCATATACAGGTACGGATATTTTTTACTGCTTGAGGTTCTGTTTAATGTCATTGTTTCTTTGGTAATTGGAATTGTATTCAGGGATGTGCTGACGGTTGTTTTATTTCTCGGAATATATATACCGATAAGGACATACAGCGGAGGCTGGCATGCTTCGAGTCTGTGGAAGTGTTCGGTTATATCCGGGTTTATAGTGGCAGGAAGCGAGGCAGCGGTTGTGTTTCTGCCTCAGTATGTGCCGGTACCGGTATACATTTTTACAGCACTGCTGTGTATGGCAGTTGTTTTTATACTGTCACCGGCGGACAGCGATGCCAAGCCTCTGAGTGAAGGAGAGAAAAGGGCATGCAGAAGAAAAACCGGTATTATTTTAGCTGTTCATCTTGCGGTTCTGTCTGTATCGGTCATATGCGGAATTTATAAATTAACTGCTGTTACGGCTTATGCGTATGCTGTTCATACCATAATGCTTATAGCAGGGAAAATTAAATGAATAATGGAAGTCGTCCGGTATTTATGATATAATTTCTCATATGACTGTTTAAGAAGGAAAATCATATGATACATATAGCAATTTGTGATGATGATAAGAATTTTATATCGTATATGAAGAGAATGATAACCATTGCCGGACAGAATACGGAGAATGTAATGTTTTATGAGTATACCTCAGGAGCGGAATTCATATTTGACCTTGAAACAGGCAATAAGTTTGATTTGCTGGTGCTTGACATGCAGCTTGGAGATGCGGATGGTGATGCTGTTGCAGGAATATTCAGAAAATATTATCCGTATGCCGTTCTTGTGTTCTGCTCAGGAGTACGTCTTCCGACCGTAAAGTCTTTTAAGGCAACACCGTTCAGATATCTGCTGAAATCGTATACGGATGCGGAAATTATTGAAGAGCTGAGGGAAATATTGAAAGAAGTAGACAGGAATAATGTGGAATATTTTATAACGGGACATTTCCGATACAGCTCAATCAGGGTTAATCTGAACAATATCGTATACATAGCCAATGCCAAGAGAGGCAGCAGGATTGTTGTTGCACCGGATTGCAGGGAAAATGAATTTGGCGAGCAGATACTGTTGGATGACAGGGTATCGGAGCTGTATGAACAGTATAAGGAACATGGCTTTGAACAGATAAGCGCGGGTTATCTGGTAAATATCCGTTATGTCAAACAGCTCCTGCCGCAGGAGTTAGTGCTGTATAACGAAGAAAAACTGCCTGTTGCACGCGGTTATTATAAGATATTTAAAGAACGGTTTGCAAAGAATTTAGCAAGAAAATATTAAAAAGAACAGGAGAGTAATAATGGATACATTAGACAGGGTAATAACGCTTTTTGGATGTATAATAGAGATTTATCTTATATTTGATTACTTTAATAATTTTTTTTCCGTAAGGGAAAGGTGGGAGAAAAGACAGCGTGTGCTTTTATCGGCAGGAGCATGCTCGCTTCTCTTCCTTATCAATTCTTTTGAAAACGGATACCTGAACCTGATAGGCGTACCCATACTGCTGTGGTTATTTGTAACGCTTATGTTTGAGTCAAAAACCGGTGTAAGAATAGGGTATTTCGTAATTGCATATGCCGTTATGATAGGAGTGGAGTTCCTTCATCTCATAATGGCGAGGGCTACGGTGTCGCTTGTGTCTGAAACAGGGGTTCTTCCGCTGTCAGAGGATGCGTGGCAGCTCGTATTTGTCAAGTTTTTAAATTATATAATTTTTACCGTGTTAAAACAGACCTCAGGAAAGGCAAAACACAGACTTTCCAACAGGATGTTCGCAGCATATATGTGCCTTCCGCTGTGTACAATCGGATGTATGCTTACAATTTTTTATTCCGGGGTTGATTTCTCCGGAAATACATGGGCAAGGCTTCTGATGACAGTATTTTTTGTATGTATGCTGTTAGGTAATATACTTGTATTTTATGCGTTCCAAAATTATACCGAGGGGTTATACAAGGAAAATGAATACAGAATGGAAATAACCCACCAGAAATCGGAAATCCAGCGTCTTAACCAGATTGCGGAAATGAATGATAACTACAAGGAAATGGTTCACAATACCAGTCATTACCTGAAGGTAATAGGAGAAATGGCTGTCGAGAAACAGAATGAAGAAATCTATAATCTTGTTAAAAATATTGACAAGAGCTTTGAAAAGAAGGTAATAACCGTATACAGCAACTACAGGGTTCTGGACGCTCTTCTGGCTGAAAACGCCTCAAGGGCAGAAAAAAACGGTGTTGTATTTGACGTATATGTGGAGCAGGGAACCGATCTGAGTAATATATCAGACATGGATATGATATCCATGATGGGAAATCTTCTTGATAATGCTGTTACGGCAGCCGTGGGAAAGGGAGAAAATTCTACCGTAAAGGTAAGAATTTTTATGCAGAATGACGGAAGAATATGTGTGGTAAAAATAGTAAATGATTTTGAAGGCATACTCATGGAACAGGATGGCAGACTCAGGTCAACGAAGAATGACGGAGGCCTTCACGGAATAGGAATGTCAAGTGTGAACAGGACAGCAGAAAAGTATGATGGATATCTGGAATATTTTGTTGAAAACGAAAAATTTGTATCAGTTTTGATACTTCCGGTTACAGCCTGAAAATGGAAAAACAATAGTACAAAAGTACTAAACGCTTACCGAATTTTCCCATAAATCAACTATTTTTTCCCATTGCCCCACAAAATTGAAAAAAAATATTAAAATCGGAGTGTAAAAAATTTAAGGAGGACATCAAAGATGTTGAAAGGAAAACTTAACAAAAAATTAACGGAAGGCGTAAACTCAATTGCCAAAAAGATGGTAAAACGAAATGCTGATTCGGCATGTATATGGTTATCATATCAGCCGGTATTTCCAAAAGAAGCTGATAAGCTTAAGAAGTCAGAAAATATTTAATAATGTCATTACGGCGTTATTTAATATGACGGGAGATTTATCATATAGAAAGCATTAAATTTACATGCAGGGATATGATTAGGCTGAAAGGGAATCCGAATTATGCCGGGTGGTACCTGTTCCGCAGGAACGGTATCATCCGGTATTTTTTAACAGTGTATCTCGTTTACGAGACGGGAACCCTGTTCATAGGCAACGGCGTTTTCGAGTGTTGTTACGGCAATGGCATACATGGCTTCTTTTGTGAAAAACCCCATGTGCGAGGTAATAAGGACATTTGGCATGGTACACAGCCGTGACAGGATATCATCCTGTATTATTTCACTGGAAAAATCTTCATAAAAGACCTCATCCTCTTCTTCATACACATCAAGGGCAACACCGCCTATTTTTCCGTTTTTAAGACCTTCCACAAGTGCTGATGATTCAATCAGCGGCCCTCTTGATGTATTGGCAATGATAACTCCGGTTTTCATGAGAGAAATAGAGATACGGTTAATTATGTGATAAGTATCTTTTGTAAGCGGACAGTGCAGTGAAATGTAATCCGAGCGTTCAAACAATTCTTCAAGAGGCACATACACCGCATCCAGATTTTCATTCGGAAAAGGGTCATAAGCAAGAACCTTCATGTGGAATCCGTTAAATATGTCTATCATGCACTGACCGATTTTTCCGGTTCCGATAACACCGGCGATTTTTCCGTTTAAATCATGACCCATAAGTCCGTTTATGCTCATGTTAAAATCTCTTGTACGTGAGTAAGCACGATGTATATGTCTGTTTACCGAGAGCAGGGCAGCCATGGAAAATTCGGCTACTGCCGAGGGTGAATAATTCGGTACACGAAGAACGGTCAGCTTGTGTTTTGCCGCCGCTTCAAGGTCAACATTGTTGTATCCGGCACATCTGAGCAGTATAAGGCCTATACCGTTTTTTTCAAGGGCAGCGGCTATATCCTCAGTAACATAGTCATTAACGAATATACAGACGGCATCAGAGCCTCCGGCAAGAAGGACGGTATCGGCTTCAAGACCGGGCTCTATAAAGCGGATGCGGCAGTTATAATCATGACTGAGAGGTTCAAACCATAATCTGTCATAAGGTTTTGTTCCGAAAAATGTAATTTTCATCATATTTCTCCCATATAAAAAAGTATATTGCATAGTATGCATCACAAATCAGGAAATTATACAAATATTGATTTTTTATATAAAATATTATAGAATATGCGGTAGCAGAATGTTTAGGAGGATATCATGGTAGAATTAAGCAGAAGCGGAGTATACCTTATTAACGGCAGGGATATCGTAGATGAGGATAATCAGGATGAGCTTCAGGCGAAGGCGGGATATGTGCCGTCGAAGGAAGAAGCCGCTAAGAATACAATAGCGTACGGAATACTTAACAGTCATAACGTGTCAGGAGATATGGACAGGCTTCAGATAAAATTTGACAGGCTTACGTCACATGACATTACGTTTGTCGGAATAATCCAGACGGCAAGGGCAAGCGGACTTGAAAAGTTTCCGATACCGTATGTGCTTACCAACTGTCACAACAGTTTATGTGCGGTAGGAGGAACAATCAATGAAGATGACCATATGTTCGGGCTTACCTGTGCCAAGAAGTATGGCGGGGTATATGTACCGCCTCATCAGGCAGTAATACATCAGTATGCAAGGGAAATGTTAGCAGAGTGCGGAAGCATGATACTCGGTTCAGACAGTCATACACGATACGGAGCACTCGGAACAATGGCAGTGGGCGAGGGCGGACCTGAGCTTGTTAAGCAGCTGTTAAACAAGACTTATGACGTTGACAGACCGGGTGTTGTCGCAATATATCTTACGGGTACGCCGATGAAGGGTGTAGGTCCGCAGGATGTTGCAATAGCCATTATCGGGGCTGTATTTGCCAACGGATATGTTAAGAATAAGGTAATGGAATTTGTGGGACCGGGTGTTGACGGTTTAAGTGCTGATTTCAGAATAGGCATTGACGTAATGACTACGGAAACAACCTGCCTTTCTTCAATCTGGAAAACGGATGACAGGATAGAGGAATTTTATGACATTCACGGAAGAAGTGAGGCATATAAGGAACTTAATCCGGGAGAGGTTGCTTATTATGACGGAGCCGTGTTTGTAGATCTCGGAAGCATTAAACCGATGATTGCAATGCCGTTCCATCCGAGCAATGCATATACGATAGAAGAGGTTAATGCCAATCTCAGGGATATTCTTCACGAATGTGAAGAAAAGGCAAAAGTAAGCTTTGGCGATAAAGTGAATTTCAGCCTTGTCAATAAAATAAGAGATGGAAGATTATATGTTGATCAGGGTATAATTGCAGGATGTGCCGGCGGAGGATATGAGAATATATGTGACGCTGCGGACATCCTCAGAGGTCGCTCAATCGGATCGGATGAGTTTACATTAAGCATTTATCCGGCAAGTACACCTATTTATGTTGAACTTGCAAGAAACGGGAGACTCGCAGATCTTATGGCAACAGGTGCTGTGGTCAAGACTGCTTTCTGCGGACCGTGTTTCGGTGCAGGTGATACTCCTGCCAATAATGCTTTTTCAATAAGGCATTCAACGCGTAACTTCCCTAACAGGGAAGGCTCGAAGGTGCAGAACGGACAGATAGCATCCGTTGCACTTATGGATGCACGTTCAATAGCAGCAACGGCAGCCAATAAGGGATATCTTACGGCTGCAACCGATATGGATGTGGAATATACGGGGCCTAAATATCATTTTGATGCATCAATATATGCGAACAGGGTATTTGACAGCAGGGGTGTTGCAGACCCGGCACAGGAAATTCAGTTCGGCCCGAATATTAAGGATTGGCCTGAGATGGCGGCACTTCCGGAAAATCTTATTATTAAAGTTGTATCCGAAATACATGATCCGGTTACAACAACTGATGAGCTTATTCCTTCGGGAGAGACATCTTCATTCAGGTCTAATCCGCTTGGACTTGCAGAGTTTACCCTTTCAAGAAAGGATCCGGAATATGTCGGAAAGGCTAAGGAAATTCAAAAGGCGGAAGCAGCAAGAAGAGAAGGAAAATGCATGGGTGAGGCATTGCCTGAGCTCCGCACCATCATGAATACCATCAAAGAACAATATGATGTATGCAGGGAAAACACCGGTGTAGGAAGTACCATTTTTGCCGTCAAACCGGGAGACGGATCGGCAAGAGAACAGGCTGCGTCATGTCAGAAGGTGCTCGGAGGCTGGGCTAATATAGCCAATGAATATGCAACCAAGAGATACAGAAGCAATCTTATCAACTGGGGAATGCTTCCTTTCCTCATTGATGAGGGACCGCTTCCTTTTGCAAACGGAGATTATATATTTATTCCGGGTATTGCTGATGCAATCAGAGATAAATCAACCGTAATAAAGGCTCATGTTGTCAATAAGGACATGAAGGAAATTGAACTTAAAATGGGCGCATTAACGGATGATGAAAGGCAGATTATTCTTGACGGATGTCTGATTAACTATTATAAATCACATTAATTAACAGGAGGATGAAGAAATGAGATATTCAATCGAAGGCGGTGCACTGCCGGTGGTTATCTGTGACCTTGAGGCAGGCGAGACAATTAAAACAGAAGCAGGAGCGATGTCATGGATGTCACCGAATATGCGTATGTCTACTACAAGTGACGGCGGACTGGGTAAAATGTTCGGACGCATGATGAGCGGTGAAAAGCTTTTCATGAACCGTTATACGGCTGAAGGCGGACCCGGAATGATTGCAATGGCGGCAAGTCTGCCTGGAACAATCAAACCGTTCGAGGTCGGACCGGGAAGGGAACTTATATGTCAGAAATCAGCATTCTTAGGCGGAACTGAAGGCATTGAATTATCCATGTATTTTCAGAAAAAGCTTGGAGCAGGTTTTTTTGGCGGAGAGGGCTTTATTATGCAGAGAATTTCCGGAACCGGACTTGTGTTCATAGAAATTGACGGATTCTGCAAGGAATATACGCTTGCACCGGGACAGCAGATGGTTCTGGATACGGGATATCTTGCAGCAATGGAAGCAAGCTGTCAGATGGATATCGTATCAACAGGAGGAGTTAAAAATGCATTTTTCGGCGGAGAAGGTTTCTTTAACACGGTAGTAACGGGACCGGGTAAGATATATGTACAGTCAATGCCAATGAGCCATATGGCAGCTGCTTTTTCAACACCTAATAAGTAATTTATGAAAAAGACGCTGAGCGGGTATCCGAAAGGGTATCCGCTTTTTTAAAACAAATACGAACTAATGTTCTGAAAAATATGGACAAAATAATAAGCATGTGATATTATTTTTTTATGAAAATCATTCTGCAGGGAGTTATTTTACATGGACAGATTTGTACTACATTCAGAATACGCTCCTACCGGAGACCAGCCGCAGGCAATAGAGAAGCTTGTCAAGGGCTTTAGGGAGGGTAACCAGTTCCAGACACTTTTGGGAGTTACGGGTTCAGGCAAGACCTTTACCATGGCTAATGTGATAGAGCAGCTTAACAGACCTACGCTTGTAATTGCCCACAATAAGACTCTTGCAGCACAGCTGTACGGAGAATTTAAGGAATTTTTTCCGGATAATTCCGTTGAATATTTTGTTTCATATTATGACTATTACCAGCCGGAGGCATATGTTCCTTCTACGGATACCTATATAGAGAAGGATTCAGCAATTAATGATGAAATTGACAAGCTGAGACATTCAGCCACGGCGGCATTGTCAGAACGCAGTGATGTAATAATTGTTGCGAGTGTGTCATGCATATACGGCTTGGGAAGCCCGATTGATTATAAGAGCATGGTGGTATCACTCAGACCGGGAATGCAGAGGGACAGGGATGATGTCATAAGACAGCTGGTGGACATGCAGTATGTGCGTAATGATATGGATTTTAAGAGAGGAACGTTCAGGGTCAGGGGAGATGTTCTTGAGATTTTTCCGGTTAACAGTGACGGCTCTGCAGTCAGGATAGAATTTTTCGGAGATGAGGTTGACAGGATTACGGAGACGGACAGCCTTACCGGAGCCGTGCGTTCAGAGCTTAAGCATGTTGCCGTTTTTCCGGCATCACATTATGTCGTACCGAGAGAGAAGCTTTTGAAAGCGGCAGAGAATATAAGAGAAGAGATGAATGCACAGGCTGAATATTTCAGGAGCGAGGATAAGCTGATAGAAGCCCAGCGTATACGTGAGCGGACGGAATTTGACGTGGAAATGATGCTTGAGACGGGCTTCTGCTCAGGAATAGAGAATTATTCAAGACATCTTGACGGAAGAGCCGAGGGTGCCACACCTTGTACCCTTATGGATTATTTTCCGGACGATTTTCTGATAATCGTGGATGAATCACATATCACAATACCTCAGATAAGAGGAATGTACTTTGGCGACCGTTCAAGAAAAAGCACACTCGTAAATTACGGCTTCAGGCTGCCGTCTGCACTTGATAACAGACCCCTTAATTTTGAAGAATTTGAGAGTCATATCAGCAGAATGATGTTCGTATCGGCAACCCCTTCCGTATATGAGGAAGAACATGAACTGAGCAGGGTTGAGCAGATTATACGGCCTACGGGGCTTTTGGATCCATATGTTGAGGTGCGTCCTGTGGAAGGACAGATAGATGACCTGATTTCTGAAGTTAACAGGGAAGTGGAAGGCAGAAATAAGGTACTGATAACAACCCTTACCAAGAGAATGGCAGAGGACCTTACTACATACATGAAGGAAGTGGGGATAAGGGTAAGATATCTTCATTCAGACATTGATACACTCGAGAGGGCAGAGATAATAAGGGATATGAGAATGGACGTTTTTGATGTGCTTGTGGGAATCAATCTTCTGAGGGAAGGTCTTGACATTCCGGAGATAACCCTGGTTGCCATTCTTGATGCGGATAAAGAAGGCTTTTTACGCTCGGAAACGTCGCTTATCCAGACTATCGGACGTGCGGCAAGAAATGCGGACGGACACGTAATTATGTATGCTGACGTGATAACGGAATCAATGAGGCGGGCATTGACGGAAACGGAGAGAAGAAGACGCATACAGCATGAGTACAATGAGCTTCACGGAATAACACCGGTTACCATTAAGAAAGCGGTAAGGGAACTGATATCCATATCACGTGCGGCGGATTCGGGAAGCCGCGTTATGCAGAAGGATATAGAATCAATGGATAACAGGGAACTGGAGAAGCTTGTTAAGGAGCTGGGCAGGAAAATGCATAAGGCAGCAGCAGAATTAAATTTTGAGGAAGCGGCAATAATCAGGGATAAGATAACGGAAATTAAGAGGAATATGCAGGAAAATGAATGATGTCAGATATATAAGGATAAAAGGAGCAAGGGAACATAATCTCAAGAATATTGATGTGAACATACCGAGGGACTCTTTTACGGTTCTTACGGGATTAAGCGGTTCGGGAAAATCCTCGCTTGCTTTTGATACAATTTATGCAGAAGGACAGAGAAGGTACATGGAGTCACTGTCTTCATATGCAAGACAGTTCTTAGGACAGATGGAGAAGCCTGACGTGGAGAGCATAGAGGGGCTGTCACCGGCAATTTCCATTGATCAGAAGTCTACCAACAGGAATCCGCGTTCCACGGTGGGAACGGTTACGGAGATATACGATTATCTCAGGCTTCTCTACGCAAGAACGGGAGTACCTCATTGTCCGTCATGCGGCAGAGAGATACACAGACAGACCATAGACCAGATGGCAGACAGCATAATGTCACTTCCCCGGGGAACACGTTTTCAGATACTCTCTCCGGTTGTCAGGGGAAGAAAGGGACGACATGAAAAGGTATTTGAACAGGCGGCAAAAAGCGGATATGTAAGGGTAAGGGCAGACGGCAGTATATATGAGCTGTCCGAGGATATTGCGCTGGATAAGAATATTAAGCATAATATTGAGATAGTGATAGACAGACTTGTGGTAAGGGAAGGAATTGAATCAAGACTTACAGAGTCGATAGAGAATGCGATGAAGCTGTCGGACGGACTGATGATGGTGGATGTAATCGGCGGCGATATGCTTAATTTCAGCATGAATTTTTCATGTCCCGATTGTAATGTGAGTATTGAGGAGGTTGAGCCGAGAAGCTTTTCTTTTAACAATCCGTTTGGGGCCTGCCCTGTGTGTGCCGGACTGGGATACAGAATGGAATTTGATCCGGAGCTTCTTATACCGGACAGGAGTCTCAGTATAGCTGACGGAGCCATCAGCTGTATGGGATGGCAGTCAAGCAGTGAAAAGGGCAGCTTTACCAATGCCATTCTTACCGCACTTGCTGATGAATTCGGATTTTCACTGTCAGTACCGTTTTGTGACCTTGATGCCGGCATACAGAATATAATCATATGCGGAACGGACAGGTCTGTTAAGGTGCATTATAAGGGGCAGCGCGGCGAAGGAGTATATGATGTGGTTTTTGAAGGCCTTATTGAGAATATGAGGAAGAGATACAGGGAAACCTCTTCCGATATTATGAAACAGGAATATGAATCATATATGCAGATTACGCCGTGTGAAGAATGTAAGGGAATGAGGCTTAAGAAAAGTTCACTTGCCGTTACGGTAGGAAAGAAGAATATTTATGAAGTTACTGAAATGTCGGTTAAGCATCTCCTGGAATATTTTGACGGGCTTGAGCTGACGGAGATGCAGCACAGGATAGGTGATCAGATACTTAAGGAAATTAAGGCGAGAGTCGGATTTCTCAACAACGTGGGACTCGGTTATCTGACACTTGCAAGGGGAACCGGAACACTGTCGGGCGGAGAAGCACAGAGAATCAGGCTTGCGACACAGATAGGTTCAGGCCTTGTGGGTGTCTCTTATATACTTGATGAGCCGAGTATCGGTCTTCACCAGAGAGATAATGATAAGCTGCTGAATGCATTGAAACAGCTGAGGGATATAGGCAATACGCTTATTGTGGTGGAGCATGACGAGGATACCATGAGAGCGGCGGATTATATTGTGGACATAGGTCCGGGTGCCGGAGAAAACGGAGGACAGGTAATTGCCACAGGCACTGCCGGGGATATAATGAATAATCCGGATTCCGTTACGGGAGCCTATTTAAGCGGAAAACTCAGAATACCTGTTCCGGAGGTGAGAAAAAAGCCGTCGGGCTGGCTGAAGATAACCGGTGCAAGACAGAACAATCTTAAGAATATTGACGTTAAGATACCATTGGGAATCATGACATGTGTGACCGGTGTATCCGGCTCGGGAAAAAGCTCTCTTATCAATGAAATATTATATAAGAGACTTGCAAGGGATCTTAACAGGGCTAAATGCATACCGGGACTCCATAAGGATATTAAGGGAATTGAAGGACTGGATAAGGTAATTAATATAGATCAGTCACCCATAGGAAGAACACCGCGTTCCAATCCTGCCACATATACCGGAATTTTTGACCTTATCAGGGATTTGTATGCAGGAACAACGGATGCCAAGGCAAAGGGATACAAGAAGGGAAGATTCAGCTTTAATGTGAAGGGAGGACGGTGTGAAGCCTGTTCCGGTGACGGAATGCTTAAAATAGAAATGCATTTTTTGCCGGATGTATATGTTCCGTGTGAGGTATGCCGCGGAAGGAGGTATAACAGGGAAACGCTTGAAGTAAAATATAAAGGAAAGTCCATTTATGATGTGCTGGATATGACGGTAGAAGAAGCACTGAAATTTTTCGAGAATATTCCTCAGATAAGAAACCGGATACAGACACTGTATGATGTGGGACTGTCATATATACGCCTTGGTCAGCCGTCAACTGAGCTGTCGGGAGGTGAGGCACAGCGTATAAAGCTTGCAACGGAATTAAGCAGACGCGGCACGGGAAAAACAATATATATACTTGATGAACCTACAACGGGACTGCATTTTGCCGACGTTCACAAGCTGACCGACATTCTTCGTAAATTAACTGAAAGCGGTAATACCGTGGTTGTTATTGAACACAATCTTGATGTAATCAAGACAGCGGATTATATTATAGATATAGGGCCTGAAGGAGGAGAAGGCGGCGGAACCGTAATTGCAGAGGGGACACCGGAAGAGGTTGCCGAAAATGACGCATCTTATACAGGTATATATGTAAAAAAATATCTTTAAATCAAGGAGGTTACTATTTATGGGCTTTGGTGAATCATTTCAAATCTGGTTTCCGGTGTTGCTGGGAATAGCGGCACTTGTGTCATCCATAGGATTTATACGTTTTGTATGGTTTATATCCATAGGATACGGGTTTTCAGTGGCGGCAATGGGTGCGGCGATGCTGATAATTTTCAGAAATGAAATTTCGGCAGGGACGGCTGCAGCATGCATTTTGTTTATCATATACGGCTGCAGACTCGGAGGCTATCTTGCATTAAGGGAACTGAAAAGCCTGTCATACAGGAATGTTATGAAGAATGAAATTAAGGATACGGGGTCGGTAAAGCCGGCAGCAATGGTTGCAACGTGGCTTGGCTGTGTTCTTTTGTACGGCTGTCAGGTATCGGCAGTATATTTCAGGCTGATTTCAGGGAAAAAAACGGACGGGTGCTGCATTGCCGGTGTGATTATAATGGGTATTGGAATTTTTGTTGAATCACTGGCTGATTTCCAGAAAAGCCGTGCCAAGAAGAAAAATCCGAAGAGGTTCTGCGACAGCGGACTTTATAAGATGGTAAGATGTCCGAATTATTTTGGAGAGATACTTTTCTGGACGGGTACTTTTGTATCCGGTGTAACGGCAATGACCGGTGCATGGCAGTGGATTGCTGCAGCAGCAGGATATATATGTATTGTATACATAATGTTCGGCGGTGCAAGAAGGCTTGAAATCCGTCAGAATAAAAACTACGGCTCTGATGAGGAGTATCGGGAATATGTCAGAAAAACACCTATCATACTTCCGCTTGTTCCGTTATACAGCGTGGAAAAGCATAAGTGGCTTGTCGGCTGAAAAACCCGGGCAATCGTTATGATTGTCCGGGTTCAATTATGTTGGCTGCCTGTGCAGCTTTAAAGTCCTGAATTTTGCCGGGTATGGCACTCAGAATTTCATTGCAGTCTCCGTTAAGCATATCCATTTTCTCTTTATGGGCAGCTTCTTCCTCATCATCCCACATGGATTCTTTTTCTTCACGATCTTCCTGTATTGCCATTGTCTGGGCTGATTTGGCAAGCTGATAGAGTTTTGCATCGTATTCCATAAGTCGTTTCTCGTCTTCGGAAGGAACTATGTCACCATGACACATACTCTGGAATACTGCCATTATTTTGGCAAGGTCCTCATAGTATTTCTTCAGCGCTTCATCCTGTGATTTCAGATTTGCATAATCATACTGGACGAACAGGTAATCATTGTATTTATCACGGTCCTCCTGCATCTGTTTTTTTGCTTTGTCTGTGAGAACAGTCTTGTATGTACCATCGTTCTCCTGCGTAATCCGCTGCGTTTCATATCGGTGGAGAAAATCCGCGTAACTGGAATTTAGTTTCATAAGTACCTCCCTGTATTTTACATGAAATCCGTTTCATCATATGTTATATCGGCAAGAAGTTTTAAAAAGATAACGATAATTCTTGACTTTTTTCGGGGGGGGGTATAATGAAGCCATGAGCTGTTGTTATAAAAATACTGCTCTGAAACTAATAATAAACAAAGGAGAATTTAAAAATGGAGAAAAAATCAGGTAAAGCAACTGCCTCTACAGTCTTTGGTATTTTGAGCCTTGTAACGGCTGTCGCCGGTGGTATTACATGGGGTATAATAGGGGCATCGGCAGGAGCACTTTTTGGCATTATAGCAGTTGTAACGGGAATAGGTGCTAAAAAGGAAAGCGATGGAAGAAAAGGCACAGCAGGTTTTGTATGCGGTATACTGGGCATCGTATTTGCGGCATTTTTTGGAATAGGCTGTTCTGTATGCGGTTCGGGAACAAAAGGATATGGCTGTTATGGTACGTGCGGTGCCGCAATGTGTGTTGGAAAAGATGTTAAAGATGCATCAGGTTCCATTTATGATTTTTTTAAGTAAGAATTTAAATGAAGAATATTATGCGGAGGCTGTTGCTGTGCAACAGCCTTTAGTATTGATTTAAGGAGATTAACTATCCATGTATCCGACAGTTAAATTTTTTTATTTGGAAATTCCAACATATACCCTGCTTTTTTTGATTGCATTTATTATGGCTGTAATTATTGCCGGGAAGACAGGCGCTGATTATAAGATTAAGAAGGCTGATGTTTTGTATGCATCGGTATATTCATTAATAGGAATGTATACAGGAGCAAAATTAATGTATTTTGCTACCAAACTGCCAACCATAATTACAAGGCTTGACGTATTTGTGGAGCTAATTAAAACCGATTTGCCTTTTGCATTGAATTATTCATTCGGAGGTCTGGTTTTTTATGGCGGATTATTTGGTACTGTATTAGGAATTTATATATATTGCAGGCAGTATCATTTGCCTTTCGGACCTTTTTTGGATTCAATGGCACCGATTATTCCATTCGTTCACGGTGTCGGAAGAATATCATGTTTTTGCGCCGGATGTTGTTACGGGATAGAATACCATGGATTTGGAAGTGTGAAATTTAATTATAATGAGTTTATTCCGGAGCTGGATGATGTGCCGCGTGTACCGGTTCAGCTTATAGAGGCAGCATTGAATTTTATTTTATGCCTGTGCCTGTTTGTCCTTGTGAAAAAATCAAAAACGAAAAAGATAAGACTGAAAACAGGTCAGCTGATGGGTATATATATATTAAGCTACGCAGGAATCCGTATGTGTACGGAATGTCTAAGGGGTGATATTATCAGGGGCAAAATAGGAATTTTTTCAACTTCTCAGATAATCAGTATTATGCTGATACCGGCAGGAGTATATCTTTTGAAGGGAAAGTTTAAGGATAAAATGCAACGTGGTAAAACAGAATATAATGACTGACGCTTTTTCCTTGTAATAAGGCATATATTTATGGTATCATATTTAAAAGTGTGCTTATAAGGAGAAGGTAATGGAAAAAACATCAATAGCGGTTCTTGCAACAATCCTGGTATATCTTGCAGCCATGGTTGTTATAGGAATTATATGTACAAGAAAAAATAAATCGGCGGATGATTTTTATCTCGGCGGCAGAAAATTGGGACCTGTTGTGACAGCAATGAGTGCGGAAGCAAGCGATATGAGCAGCTGGCTTCTCATGGGACTTCCGGGAGTGGCTTATCTTACGGGTATCGCGGAGGCGTTCTGGACGGCACTGGGACTTGCGGCCGGTACATGGATCAACTGGTTTCTGGTATCAAAACGCATAAGAAGGTATAGTCAGAGGATAGATGCAATTACCATTCCGGATTTCTTTTCAAAGAGATATAAGGATAATCGTAATATTTTAAGCTTTGTTGCGGCACTTGTGATACTTGTATTTTTTATACCGTATACGGCAAGCGGTTTCGCTGCATGCGGCAAGCTCTTCAGAAGCCTTTTTGACATGGATTATCATCAGGCAATGATAATATGTGCGGTAGTAATAGTTGTATATACGACTCTGGGAGGATTCCTTGCCGCATCCACAACGGATTTGATACAGAGCGTGGTTATGACAATTGCACTTATAGCAGTTTTGGGATACGGAATCACGAGGGCAGGCGGCTTTAATGCAGTTGCGGAGAATGCAAAGAGCCTTGCAGGATATATTTCACTTGTAAATGTTCATGATGCCTTAACCGGAACCGGGACCTCATACGGAGGTGCGTTATCAATTATTTCAACTCTTGCCTGGGGTCTGGGATATTTTGGAATGCCGCATATTCTGTTGAGATTTATGGCAATAGATGATGAGAAGAAGCTTACGCTTTCACGCAGAATTGCAACCGTATGGGTTGTAATTTCAATGGCACTTTCAATACTGATAGGCGTTGTGGGTCTTGGAATGACAAAAGCGGGAGCGATTTCATCACTTTCAGGCTCCGAGAGTGAAACAATAATTGTTGTAATTGCCAATGCAATCCGTCAGAACGGAGTACTTCCTGCAATAGTGGCGGGTCTTATACTTGCAGGTATTCTTGCGGCGACGATGTCAACGGCAGACAGTCAGCTCCTTGCTGCATCATCAAGCGTATCACAGAATCTGGCAAAGGATTTTTTCAAAATCGGAATGAGCGATAGGGCTGAGGTTATTACGGCAAGGGTAACAGTCGTTGTTATCAGTATCATATCGGTATTTCTCGCATGGAATCCGGATTCCAGCGTATTCAGGATAGTAAGCTTTGCCTGGGCAGGATTTGGTGCGGCATTCGGACCTGTGGTGCTGCTGGCATTATTTTGGAAGAGAAGTAATATGGCAGGGGCACTTGCCGGCATGATTACCGGAGGTATCATGGTATTTCT
The DNA here is from genome assembly GCA_964405265.1 of uncultured Butyrivibrio sp. GTDB lineage: Bacteria > Bacillota > Clostridia > Lachnospirales > Lachnospiraceae > Eshraghiella. The sequence continues at coordinate 5,561 of CAYONC010000011.1, read as the reverse complement.
CTGGAAATATGTAATAAGCGGTTTTGGCGGTCCTTTTGCAATATACGAACTTCTTCCGGCATTTGTTGCGGCACTTGCCGTCAATGTAATTGTGAGTCTGTGTACGAAGGCACCGGATGAGGATGTTCAGAAAATCTTTGACGAAGTAAAAAAGGCATAAATATATTATCTTAAAACTGATTCGGGGAAGAAAGGTGTATTTATGAATTATGAACCGCATTATAACGTTGCTGCAATAATAATATGTACGGTTATACTTACCACCCATCTTATCAAGCGGAAAACCAAAGAAAAATATAACCTGGTATTTACTTTGTTTATTCTTGCCACCATTGCAGGTGCATTTCTTAACATTATATCGACGGAGTGTAATCTGAATTACGGAAAGACGGGCGGACCGGTGCTGTATGGGCTGAATTATGCCTTCTTTTATATGCTTAGCATTCCGACATTTTTGTTCCAGCTGTATGCGGTTCTGCTGGTTAAGAGCAGTCTGCGCAATGTGTCACTTATTACAAAGCTGCTGATATTCCTTCCGCTTACGGCTGCAATAATCCTTGTGTCGTCTAATCCGTGGACGGATGCGGCATTCAGATTTGTGGACGGGAAATATACAAGGGGCAAGTATCAGATAGTTCTGTATATAATCAATTTTTTCTATACAATATATGGTGCCGCATATGTGGTGACAGCCGGGGATAACATAAGAAGGTCAACGAAGGCATATGTGTGCATTTCACTTGGAATGGCTCTGTTAGCGGCAGTCATACAGTTTTTTATTCCCGGTCTTCTTCTTCAGTTTTTTGGAATTGCACTGGGAGAGCTTGTTATTTTTCTTAATGTCCAGAAAACGGATGATTATGTTAATCCGGAAATAGATATTTTTAATAAAATGATTCTCCTGAAAATTGTAAGGCAGGATATGGAAGCAGGACGAAGGCTCAGACTTCTGTTTATACATCTTGAGGATTTAAGCTTTATAATGGACAATTTCGGAACGGACAGCAGAAAACAGCTGTTGGCCGGTGTTGCGGAATTTCTTAACGGACTTACCGGCTGTAATGCATATTATTTTGGCGGCGGTACTTTTGTAATACTTGGAGAATGGGATTCGGAGAAATTCACGGGTTATGAGAAGGCAGTCAGGAAGGCACTGGATGAGAGATGGAAGGTAAGCGGCACAGAGCTGCACATAAATTATAAAATGATGTACTGTAATATGCCGGAGCACATAAATGACGTTCCGGGCTTCTATTACGTGGAATCTCTTTTTTCAGGAATGACTCCGGATGCATCGGGGTTGGTGCGGATAGAGGATATTGACTTTGGCAATGCAAAGAAGAATATCGAAATGGAACAGCTCATAAAAAGGGCAATTGATAATGATTATTTTCAGGTATATTTTCAGCCAATATACTCTGTTGAAGATGAGAAAATCGTATCGGCTGAGGCACTTATAAGACTCATTGACCCGGAATGCGGATTTGTACCTCCGGGAGATTTTATACCTGTTGCCGAAAAAAACGGAACCATCATCAAAGTGGGAGAAATTGTATTTAAAAAAGTTTTCGAATTTATGAGGAAAAATGACATAAGAAGCATGGGTATCGAATACATAGAGATAAATCTTTCCGTGGTTCAGTGTATGCAGAGGGAAATGGCGGATAACCTTATCAGAATGATGAGGGAATATGAAATAGATGAAAAAATGATTAATCTGGAAATTACCGAAACTGCGGTTGCGGATTCGCATAAAATGCTTATAGAGAACATTAATACACTTGGCAGCAGGGGAATATCATTTTCGATGGATGATTTTGGTACGGGATATTCCAATATATGTGCACTTATCGCACTTCCTCTTGATATAATCAAATTTGATAAATCAATTATTGATATGGCATCCGGAAACGGTCAGGGTTATAAGGTACTTGAAAGCTCCGTTACAATGGTTAAAAAACTGGGCAACAAGATTGTGGCGGAGGGCATAGAGGAGGCACCTCAGGTGGATATGATGAAAAATCTCGGAATAGATTATATTCAGGGATATTATTTTTCAAAACCTCTTCCGGCAGACAGCTTTCTTGATTATGTTAAAAAATTTAATGCTTCATAAGCGTTCGGTATATTTCTTATACCATTTACGGGCTTCGTCACGGTATTTTTCCGCAACGTCCATAAGCTCGTCATATTGTAATTTTATATCATTAATAACGGCATCTTTTTCTGACAGCATTTTATGCAGCCCGGAGAAGGCTGCTGTTTTATTTTTGCAGGGTATTTCTTCAGGCTGCTCCTTCAGACGGTATAATTTTGTCTCGTACGAATTTTCCGAGGGTTCATACAGGGCATATGTAAGAAAAATATATTTTCCGTCAAGGGAAATATGAGGGAAGCGTATTCTGGCCGTTCCCGTATTTTTAAATTCGTACAGAACCGAGCTGCTGAGCAGATTTTTAATTACAAGCGTATCCCCGGAATTAATATAGGCATAGTAAACGGTGTTGTTGTGACTGCATGATGAAAGATCTGAGACAAAGTCGCCGGCAACTGCATATACGTGGTTCAGGGGACCGGCAGATGCCTGCTTTACATATATCCGGCTGCCGATGTTATAGATATAGTATTTTTCCATAGGAACTCTTTTTTATTTATGTATATGGTGGCAATGAAAAAAACAGAACATATATTATATTAAAAAAGAAAAGGATATGATTATATGGCAAAAAATAAATCCGGTAAGTGCGGCTGCAGAACGAGGATTGTCAGCGACGCCGTAAGCAGTATGAACAGGCAGGGCTGTTTTGATGTGTGTACAAACCCGATTTGCGGTTCGCCGGATTATCTTGGCATCTTTGCACCGCTTATTTATGATGAGATAGGTATTAATCTCTGTACTACCTTTGACCTGGGAGTTGCAGTTCCTACCGCTTATCCTACCGCCACCAATATTTCGGTACAGGTTATTGACGTGGCATATGATTATGGAGACGGCAATGTTGAGGTGTCTTCAATTTCAGGAAGAACCAACTGTTATTCGGTTATTTTGTCCAATCTGACGGTTACGCTGGCAATCGGTCTCTATGATGCAAACTGCAGGCTGCTTGATACGCTATACCAGACTGTGCTGTATCTGCCGTCGGATACCGCCGCTGCGACCTATGATGAAGATACTAACCCGTCTTCCGTGGAGCTTGAAATATTTGCTCCTTACGGCGTTGCGTTCAACAGCGGAACGGGCGGAGCTTTTACCTATGCACTCAATAATGTGGGTTTTTTATCAACGGATAATTATGTGAGACAGGGAATTAATCTGTACACAATTCCGAAGGTGCTTAATTTCGATGAGGACGACAGTACGGCAACGATTGGAATCACTCTTGTTCTGCAGAGCCTCTATTTTTCGGGATACCGTGTTCCGAGTGCCGGAAAAATTAATATACCTAAGGGCTGCATACTCCCTACGGATGAATCGGCATGTATGAAATTTGTTGCGGGTGACCTGCTTGACCTCGCTATTAAACCGCTCGACCTCGGTATGCCGTCGTATGAGGAAAGACTGAAAAAAGACTGCTCCACGGACTGCAAAAATGACTGTATCGCCGGTAACGGCACAGGTTGCGGTACGGAGACTGAATAATCCGGGAGGGCGGCAGAACAGGGCTGCCGCCCGTTACGGTTAATATTTAATTTTTTTATATAAAAACTTCCATGATATGTTATAATAAAGTTAATATAGGAGGTGCGTTGTATGCCGGATAAATATATAAGAGCTTCATTTGAGGTTGAGGCTGTAAAATATGAACAGGGTAAGGGGCTTGAGGATGGTTTTAAATTCTGGAAAGACGTTGTTACGAACGGATGGGTAGCGACGGATGGGCTGGTAAGGATTACAAGAGATGATGGTGCGGTTGTATGTCCTTTTGTGCATAACAGGCGGGGGATTGTTTTTATCCGCGAGGGAGATTACATAATAATAGAGGAGGGCAATCAGAAGCATTGTTGTGGCGAAGACAAGTTTGATTCACGTTTCAGGAGGAAAGCAGAGAGTATATAATTTTTTTAAAAAAATACTTTTTTCTCTGATAGTTTTGTAATATAATCATCTATGGTTATAAGCCAAAATAAACGTACAAGGAGAACGACAATGAAACAGGATATGATTGTAATTCTTGATTTGGGTAGTACGGAGAATACAACCTTAGCAAGACAGATTCGCAAAATGGGTGTATACAGTGAGATTCATCCGCATGACATTACGCTTGAAGAGCTTAATGCATTGGACAATGTTAAAGGTATCATTATCAACGGCGGAGAGAACCGCATTGTGGATGGTGAGGCGATTGACGTCAGGGCGGAAATATATAATTGTGACTACCCGGTTATGGCAATTGACCATCCGACGGCATCATGCGGACGTAAATATTCCGAAATGCCGGACGAGCAGGTGATCCGTGAATTTTTATTTGACACATGCGGGGCAGAGGCTAACTGGAACATGAAGAATTTTATTGAGGATCAGATTGAGCTTGTGAGGCGTCAGGTCGGTGACAGGAAGGTTCTTTTAGCTCTTTCAGGAGGCGTTGATTCTTCCGTGGTTGCTGCACTTTTAATCAAGGCAATCGGCAGACAGCTTGTATGCGTGCATGTTAATCATGGGCTTATGCGAAAAAATGAGTCGGAAAGTGTCATTGAAGTTTTCAGAAATAAATTAAATGCAAACCTTATTTATGTAGATGCTACGGAGCGTTTCCTTACCAAGCTTGAAAATGTTGCAGATCCGGAAACCAAGCGTAAAATCATCGGTGGTGAGTTTATCCGTGTCTTTGAAGAGGAGGCAAGGAAGCTTGAAGGTATTGATTTCCTCGGTCAGGGAACAATTTACCCGGATATTATCGAGAGCGGTACCAAAACGGCTAAGTGTGTTAAGTCACATCATAATGTGGGCGGACTTCCGGAAGATCTTAAGTTTGAACTTGTTGAACCGCTTGCACAGCTTTTTAAGGACGAAGTTCGTGCCTGTGGCGTAGAACTCGGTTTGCCGGAGGAAATGGTATACCGTCAGCCGTTCCCGGGTCCGGGCCTTGGCGTGAGATGTCTTGGTGCCATTACGCGTGACCGGCTTGAAGCGCTTCGTGAATCAGATGCAATTCTACGTGACGAATTTGCCAAAGCAGGTCTTGACAAAAAGGTATGGCAGTATTTTACCGTTGTACCTGATTTTAAGGCTGTCGGTGTCAGGGATAATGCAAGAAGCATGGGATATATGGTTGTTATCCGCGCCGTCAATACCGTGGATGCCATGACGGCTTCAATTGCACGGATTGATTATGACATATTGGAAAAAATTGCTGACAGGATTACGTCTGAGGTTCCGAGCGTGAACAGGGTATGCTTTGAATTGACGAAGAAACCGGTGGCAACGATTGAGTTTGAATAGACCCACTTAGTTTAGATGTCCTCGGGAACCCGCATAAATGCTGGGTTTTCGGGGGCTTTCCTTTTCTTCAAAAACTTTTTGCAACACTTTTGCAACACATTCCATTCAAAACGTATTTTGC
>CAYONC010000010.1:0-60730 GCA_964405265.1 uncultured Butyrivibrio sp. | reverse complement strand
TTTGCCTCTTCCTTTTTATTTTTCTTTATTTTGCCAATGATAATTATACTCTAAGTTTTACCGGCGTCAGTCTTGAAAGGCAGTCGTACATCTGATAAAATCTTTTTAGAAAAATATTCAGGAGGAATGGTATGAAGAACACGGTTGAAGGTCTGTTTGAAGAGCTTGCCGACATGCCGCAGGTGGAAGCAATAGCGCTCGGAGGTTCGAGAAGCGGAGATAATTATGATGAAAAGTCAGATTATGATGTATATGTGTATGTAAAGGAGAATATTCCGGATGAAGTAAGGAAGAAGATTTTATCAAAATATTGCAGATATACGGAAATAGGCAATCATTTCTGGGAATATGAAGATAACTGTACACTTAATGACGGTATTGACATAGATATACTGTGGAGAGACTTAGACGATTTTATAATGGGAGTGTCGGAGGTGGCAGACAGGTACAATGCATCCAACTGTTATACCACATGTATGTGGCATAACTTAATTACATGCAGAATAATTCATGACAGGGACGGAAGGCTTGCAGCCGCACAGTTAAAGTATTCGTTTGAATATCCGGAGGAACTTAAGAAGAACATAACGGAGCGTAACATGAAGCTCTTAACCGGCACCCTGCCGGCGTATGACGGTCAGATACGGAAAGCCGTTACCCGTGGTGACAGGGTAAGCATTAATCATCGTGTTACGGAATTTCTGGCTTCTTATTTTGATATTATTTTTGCAATAAATAAGCAGACCCATCCGGGAGAAAAAAGGCTTATTGAGCTGTGTAAGAAGAAGTGCAGTAAGCTTCCGTCAGATTTTGAAGAGAATCTTTGCACACTTTTTGATGACATGTCACAGAACATATCAGGAGTTCCGGGAGACATTGACAGAATAATATATGAACTGAAGAAGGTACTTTAGGTATTATCATGGACAGACTGAAAGAAATTTTACTTAAAAATAAAAAGATAATCATTACTGCGGCGGGAGTTATTGCAGCGGTGCTTATTGTACTGTGTGTGACATTCTGCATAAGAAAAAAGAGTAACACAGCAGGAGGAAACAGCACGACGGAAGAAGTGTCAGAAGAAAACGCGACAACGGAGAAGGGCATTGAACCGGAGACACCGACGGAGCCTGAGACAGAAAAAGAAACCGTATATACGAATCCGCTGACGGGAGAGGTAACTGATAAAGATTACAGCAGCATAAGACCATATGCAATCATGTTTAACACGATAAAGCAGGCATTGCCTCAGAGCGGAAACTCCAAGGCAGATATATATCTTGAAATGGCAGAAGAGGGAGGAATAACAAGAATAATGGGGCTGTATCAGGATATTACGGATGTCGGAACCATTGGGACAATACGCTCCACAAGGGAATATTATTATTCATGGGTGCTGGCATTTGATGCAATAATGGTTCATGCCGGCGGTGATTCGTGGGTTCTTGACAAGATTAGCAGGGACGGCGGCCTTACGGTTGACTCTGTTTCCAATAACCGGGGAGCCTTCTGGAGGGATAAGGACAGACTTACATATCTCAGCATGGAACACACGTTATATACCTCATCTGAAAATCTTAAAACATGGATAGATAATTCTGACATTCAGACAGGTAAGACGGGCAGAGATGTTACGATGTTGGAATTTACTGATGTGCTTCCGGATAATTACATGGAAGAAACGGCTGAGAGCGTAAAAGTTACATTTTCAGGATATAAGTCCACAACGTTTATTTATAATTCAGAAAAGAAAAAATACGATATATATTTCTGGGATAATGAACCGTATATGGATGAAGCAGCAGGGTGTCAGGCAGATGTGACCAATATAATCATACTGCCAGTACCTAACTGGACTGCGGCGGATACATGGAATAAGGTAAGACAGAAATATAACATGTCCGGAGGAACAGGGTATTATGTGTCCGGCGGAAAATATATGGAAATCAGCTGGAAAAAAGGAGATTATAATAATGAACAGGAATACGGAAATCCGCTAAGAATGACGGCAAAGGACGGTACTCCACTTAAGCTTGCCGTGGGTAAGACGTATATATGTGTGATGAATGAAGCATTCGGAGTAGTATTCAATGAATAAAAAGAACAGTATGGAAAAACAGCTGAGACGCTATCTCATGCCTAACATTTTTGCGACGGTAGGAGTGTCATGCTATGTTATCGCCGATACCTTTTTTATTTCAAAAGCATCAGGAATGAAAGGAATTACGGCATTAAACCTCATACTTCCGGTATTTGGACTTATTTATGCCATGGGAGCAATGACGGGTATCGGTTCGGCAACAAGATATTCACTCAGGAAGGCACTTGGAGATAAGGATGTTAACCGGTATTTTTCAAATTCAATAATATGGACACTTTTGATAAGCCTTGTTTTTGTGATATTGGGAATATTTTTTACCGAGCCGGTATTCAGGCTTCTCGGGGCTGATGATGAAATAATGGATACAGGACTTGCATATCTGCGTATAGTATTGTGTTTTGCTCCGTTTTTCATGATTAATTTTACCGTAACGGCATTTGTCAGAAATGACGGTGCTCCAAATATTGCCATGGCGGCAACCTTTGCAAGCGGAATATTCAACATAATTTTTGATTATGTACTTATGTTTCCTCTTAAAATGGGTATTGTTGGTGCCGCACTTGCAACTGCATTTTCACCGGTTGTAAGTATGCTTATATGCATGATACATTATTTTTCTTCAAAAAATACGGTACATCCGGTATTAATGAAACCGTCCCTCAGGATGCTGTTTTCATCATGGAGTCTGGGAATAGTGGCATTTGTAGGTGAAATATCGAATGCGGTTACAACTTTTGCATTTAATTTTATTCTTTTGAGACTGACAGGCAATGAAGCAGTGGCAGCATACGGGGTTATTGCCAATATTGCCATTGTCGGAACGGCACTGCTGAATGGTGTGGCACAGGGACTTCAGCCGCTTGCAAGCCGTGTACACGGAGAAGGAAACAGGGATGGCGAAATGAAAATATACAGATATTCGCTTGTTGTGGGAAGTCTTATTTCCATTGCTTTTACTGCACTTGTAATAATATTCAACAAGGAACTGACAGCACTGTTTAACAGCGAAAACTCTGAAATTCTTGCCGCTTATGCTAAAAAGGGAATAAAAATTTATTTCCCGGGGTTTCTTATTGCGGCATTTAACATCGTGAGGGCAGGATTTTTCAGTGCAACCGGACGTGCCGTTGAATCATCGGTAATATCCGTATCAAGAGGTATTGTATCAATAGTGCTGTTTGCCTTTATTCTTTCCTGGTCAGCAGGAATTACGGGCGTATGGCTTGCTTTTGGCGTATCGGAAGCATTTACCCTGCTGCTTTCCTTTGTTGTCAGTTATGTATGCGGAAGAAAGAAAACAGTTGCCTGATTTGTAAAAAGGACGTATACTTTGTAAAGAAAATATTTAAGGAGCTGATAAAAAATGGGAGCAATAAGATTTCCTCATCTCGGGCTGGAGTTTAATCTTCCGACCGGCTTCAGTATCGGGAATTTTGAAATAAAGTTTTACGGTATAATTATAGCACTGGGTCTTCTTGCCGGAGCTTTTCTTGCTTATCATGAAGCAAAGCGTACGGGACAGAATGTGGATGATTATATTGATTATACCTTTTTTGCCGTAATAAGTGCGATTATATGTGCAAGGATATATTATGTGGCATTTGAATGGGACTATTATTCAGTCCACCCTAAAGAAATTATTAATATCCGCAAGGGCGGAATAGCAATTTACGGTGCCGTGATAGGCGGAGCAATAGCATTATTTATTTTTACACGTGTTAAGAAGCTGAATTTTTTCAAAATGGCAGATACCATAATGCCGGGGCTTCTTATCGGACAGATTATCGGAAGATGGGGGAATTTTTTTAACAGGGAAGCATTTGGAGGATATACCGACAGCCTTTTTGCCATGCAGCTTCCGTTGAGTGACGTTGCGGCTGATACCGTTAATGAAGGAATGCTGGTTCTTGTAGACGGTGTTAAGTATGTTCAGGTCCATCCGACATTTTTGTATGAAAGTGTGCTTAATCTTATATTACTGATTCTCATTCTTGTATTCAGGGATAAAAAGAAATTCCACGGAGAGACCCTGTGCAGATACCTGATGGGATATGGCGTCATAAGATTTTTTGTGGAAGGCCTCAGGACCGATCAGCTGCAGTTTGGTAACGGCATAGCCGTGTCACAGGTGCTTTCGGTTGTATTGTTCATTGCAGCACTGGCGGTTACCGTATTCATGCATATTAAATTGCACGGCAGGGAATTTGTTCCTAATGAGCCCGTTGCCGAAGCAGCGGATGAAGTAACGGAAACGGAAGATACCGCCAATAAGGAAGAATAAGAAAAAAAGCAGATATTCATAAAATTGAATGTCTGCTTTTATATATTGTGTAAGTTACGTTCCGGATGCGATTTTTACTTTGGTCTTTTTCTTCACATAGGTGTCCGAATCGGGATACAGCTCATACCCGTAGGAATCACCGGCATTGTCTGCAAGATATATGTGTACGTCCGTTCCGCTGAAGGTAATAATCCAGTTGAGGTTTTTGTCCCATCTTGAAACGGGTATTGAACCGAATTCCTGAAATGTATCATATACAACCTGTAAAGTCTGTAAGGTTTCCATGGAGGTTGATGAATTCCAGCTGAAACGTATTGCTGAACCGCCTTCTGACGTAAGAGAATTGTACAGGTCCGTATCCGCTGAAATTACCCTTGTAAAGCATCTTACGATTTCATCTGCCGTATTGGCATCCACGGAACGCTTGGATTTATTGGTATGTCTTACGAGTGTCGGAATAAGTATGCCCATAAGGACCGCCATGATACATATGACAATTAGAAGTTCCACCAGTGAAAATCCGTGATTTCTATATTTTTTCATAATTTACGCCTCGCTAATTCTTTATATATACAGAATATAATATTTTTGCACGATAATCAACTAATATTTCTTTGCAAAAAGATGTTATAAATGGTATTCTGATAAGGATGATGTATTAAGGAGAAACGGAAATGTTTGATAAGATTAATGAAGTACTTTTAAAGGTTAATGATGTGGTATGGGGGCTTCCGCTCATTATTCTGATCCTTGTTACCGGAATATACCTGACGATAAGACTTAAGGGTGTACAGTTTCACAAGCTGGGTCATGGAATGAAGCATATGTTTTCCAAGGAAAAAGGTGAAGCGGGAGAGGTTTCAAGCTTCGGTGCATTATGTACCGCACTTTCCGCAACCATTGGAACGGGAAACATCGTCGGAGTTGCGACGGCAATAGTTGCCGGAGGACCGGGTGCACTGTTCTGGATGTGGCTTGCCGCACTTGTTGGTATGGCAACCAAGTATGCTGAATGTCTTCTTTCCGTTAAGTACCGTAAGGTAACGGAAGACGGACATATAGTGGGAGGACCGTTTTATTACATAGAGAGCGGAATGGGCAGAAAATGGAAATGGCTTGCCGCATTATTTGCGGTATTCGGAGTGGGAGTAGGACTGCTTGGAATAGGCACTTTTACACAGATTAACGGAATAGCTAACGCTACCACTACATTTTTTGACCCGGAGAACAGTCATATGCTGAGCATATTCGGCAGGGAGTATTCGTGGGTAACGCTTATTACTGCCATTGTCATAACGTTATTTGTTGCACTTGTCCTTCTTGGCGGATTAAAGAGAATTTCATCCGTTGCACAGGTAATAGTGCCTTTTATGGCAATTACCTATGTGGTTTTTGCACTGCTTATAATTATCTTTAACATAAAAGAAGTACCGGAAGCTTTCAGGCAGATTTTTGAAGGTGCATTTAACCCGTCAGCCGTTACGGGAGGTGTGATAGGTTCGGTAATCGTCGTTATGCAGAAGGGAATAGCAAGAGGAATTTTTTCCAACGAGGCAGGACTCGGAAGTGCACCGATTGCTGCTGCAGCAGCAAGGACGGATGAACCTGCAAGACAGGGAACGGTGTCAATGCTTGGAACGTTCTTTGACACAATAATTATATGTACAATGACGGGACTTGCCATTGTAATTACCAGTGCATGGAAGGGCGGAGCCGACGGATATGCAGTGACGGAGGCAGCATTCGGAATGGGACTTCCTATACCTGAGAGAATTTCATCATTTGTATTGATGCTCTGTCTTATATTTTTTGCTTTTACAACCATTTTAGGCTGGAATTATTACAGTGAGAAGTGTCTGGAATACCTTACAGGGGGTAAAATGAAACCGGTTAAGGTATACAGAATCATATATATTTTGTGTGTTTTCATAGGACCGTTTATGACGATAAAAGCCGTGTGGACCATAGCTGATATATTTAACGGGCTTATGGCAATACCGAATCTCATTGCGGTTATTGCACTAAGCGGGGTTGTTGCCGCGGAAACGGCTGCATATAACAGGAAAATTAAAAATAAATCATGATATATTAACCGGAGGCGGATTATGTTTGATGAACTTACGGATAATGACATAAAGAAAATGGAAGAAGAAATTACATACAGGAAGGTAACACTTCGTAAAGAACTTCTTGAGCACGTAAAGGAAGCAAGGGCACATGGGGATTTAAGTGAAAATTTTGAGTATCATGCTGCCAAAAAAGAAAAAAACCGTAATGAAAGCCGGATAAGATATCTGGAAAAAATGATAAGAACGGCACGGATAATAAGTGATGATTCGGCAGATGACGAGGTAGGACTTAATAATCGTGTTGAGCTGTATTTTGAAGATGATGATGAAACGGAAACTTTCAAAATAGTAACCACCGTGAGAGGTAATTCACTGAACGGGCTGATAAGCAATGAATCTCCAATCGGTAAGGCAGTCCTCGGACACAGGGCGGGTGATCGTGTCTATGTGGAAATTTCTCCGGGAAGCGGATATTATGTCATAATACGTTCCATTGAAAAAAATACGGACGACAATGATGAATTGAGGAGCTTCTGATGAATAAATTTCTGCTGCTTGCCATAAATTCAAAATATATACATTCCAATCCGGCAGTATATTCCCTTAAAGCGGTATCGCCACATCCGGAAAAAATCAAAATACTCGAATATACCGTTAACAGCCGTATAGATGACATTATAGACGGAATATACGAAGAGCATCCGGATGCAATCGGAATATCGTGTTATATATGGAATATTGACTATGTGAAGAAACTTCTTCCGGAAACGGCCGGGCTTCTTCCGGGTGTTCCGGTGTGGCTTGGCGGACCGGAGGTATCATATAATCCAGAGCCGTACCTGAGGGAATATGATAATGTGGAAGGAATAATATGCGGTGAAGGAGAGATACCGTTTAATATGCTTACGGACTGCTGTTTTAGCGACAGAAGGCAGGATATAAGAAAAATTCCGGGAATGGCATATATTGAAGAAGGACGGCTTGTATGCAATCCTTGTACGGAACCGCTTGAACCGGATTTGCTTCCGCCGCCCGTCATTGCAGAAAACAGAAACCGCATCATGTATTATGAAAGCTCAAGAGGATGTCCGTTTTCCTGCAGCTACTGTCTGTCATCCATTGATAAAAAATTAAGATTCAGAAGCTGTGATAAGGTTAAGACAGATTTGAAAATATTCCTTGATGCAGGGGTTCCGCTTGTCAAATTTGTGGACAGAACCTTTAACTGCAACAGAGAACATTCAAGAACCATATGGAAATATATAATTGAAAATGATAACGGTATAACCGGATTCCATTTTGAAATATCTGCTGACCTGTTGGAGGATGAAGATATAGCAATACTTAACGGTATGAGGCCGGGACTTGTACAGCTTGAAATAGGTGTGCAGTCAGTCAATGAAAAAACACTCCGTGCAATACACAGAAACGTTAAATTGGATGTTCTTATGGAGAATGTCAGAAAAATTCTGGCGGAAGGCAACATACATGTGCATCTTGACCTGATTGCAGGACTTCCCTATGAAGACATGAAGTCATTCAGAAAGTCATTTAATGAAATATATCTTTTGCATCCGCATGCCCTGCAGTTGGGATTTTTAAAGCTTTTATACGGAACACGGATGAGGAATGAGGCAGGGCGGTACGGCATGGTATGCAGAAGCTATGCTCCGTATGAAGTGCTGTATACGGATTATATGTCATATGATGACATGAGACAGCTGAAAAAAGTGGAAAATGTTCTTGATATGTATTATAATAGCCGTATGTATCCGGGCAGCATTAAGTATCTTCAGGAATTTTTTGAGAGCCCCTATGATATGTATGTACAGCTGGGGGAATTTTATAACGCAAGATATCATGACGGAAGCCTTCCTTCAAGAACGGACAGGTACCGGCTGCTGTATGACTTTGCGGCGGAAAGACTTGGAGAGAATGAAACCGGTATCATGGCAGAACTTCTGAAGTATGACATGCTTCTGCGTGATAATGCAAAGAACATGCCGGATTTTATGAGACCGAATCCTGCAGGCAAAAGACTTACCAAGGCGGAGCATGCCGAGGTTTTCAGTCTGAATGTAGCAGAATATGTAAAAAGCGGAAAAATCGTGCCGGAGGCGACAACGGTATATTTTAATTATTTAAACAGAGAAAAGACGGACAATAATGCAACCGTTAAGATTATGGAGGAAACAGAATGAAAAACATAACAGTAACAATTAACCCGACTGAAATAAGGAGCCTGACTTATAATAATAATTTTTCAATTAAGCCGGGTGAAAAAATTGCACTCAGTGTCAGATCGGAAGCTGCAATCAAGCCAAATACCGCAAATCCTGTTGCAGCACTCGTGGCTGTCAAAATGATTGTTACGGATCCGGCAGAAAGCATACAGATGGTTATTGAGACGATAACAGGAGTTACACTGAGTACTTTTGTGGATGATATAGAGCAGTTCATAAAGGATAATTATATGTCAGTCATCATAATGTCAGCAAATGAAAAAATCAGGTCCGTGAGTGCACTTATCGGAGTGCCGATCAGAATACCGAATCCGAGATTAGGGGAAAATCCGCTTAAAGAGACTGCCGGAACGGATGGACTTACGCAGTAATTATGATTAAAATATTATCAGGAATATTTATAAAAAACAGCAGGGATTATGAAGACCCTAACGTCAGGAGAGGTTACGGCACACTGACGGGGATTGTAGGTATAATACTCAATGTGATGCTTTTTGCAGGCAAGCTTTTTACAGGACTGATAAGCGGAGCAGTGTCAATTATGGCAGATGCATTTAACAATCTCTCAGATGCAGGCTCGTCACTAATATCGCTTTTAGGCTTCAGGATGGCATATAAAGAACCTGACGCAGAGCACCCGTATGGTCACGGCAGAATAGAATATATAACCGGACTCATTGTATCCCTGATGATAATAATGATGGGATATGAACTGGGTAAAACCTCGTTAAAGAGGATCATCTCACCGGTGACACCGGAGACGGATATTATAACCATTGTAATACTTGCCGTATCTATTATGGTTAAAATATATATGAACTTCTACAACAGGCATTACGGCAGGCTGCTTAATTCCGCATCAATGAAAGCGACGGCAGCAGATTCATTAAGTGACTCCGTTTCAACAATGGTTGTACTTGCAGCAGTTATTATTAACAGGTTCACCGGTATTAATATCGATGGCTTTGCTGGAATGGCGGTATCAGCATTTATTCTGTTTACGGGAATAAAATCAGTAAAAGATACAATAGGTCCTCTGTTAGGTGAACCGCCGGACAGGGATTTTGTCAGAAAAATTTATGACCTTGTAAAAAGCTTTGAAGAGATAGTAGGTATTCATGACCTTGTCGTACATGATTACGGTCCCGGAAGAAGGATGATTTCTTTTCATGGCGAAGTCCCGGAGGATGGAGACATTAACCGTCTTCATGAAGTAATTGACAGCTGTGAAAGAAAAATAAGGGAAGAATTAAAGTGTGAGACAATAATCCACATGGATCCGGTGGCAGTCAATGATGAGAAGGTCAATGCCCTTAAAGAAATGGTGGTCAGCAGAATACATGAATATGACAGTCATATAACCATTCATGATTTTAGGGTTGTGGCAGGACCTAATAATACCAATATAATTTTTGATGCCGTCCTGCCGATGGGCTCACGTAGAACTCCGGCAGAGGTAAAAGCACACCTTGGGAAGATTGTAGAGGAGCTTCCGGGCAACTGCTTCGGAGTGATAGACATTGACAGGCAGTATACGGAATGGGATGGAAACTAAACGGTATATATTTTTGATGAATCAATATATTTTTTGAGTTCAGATTCGGCGAAAGCAAGCATTTCGCCGGATTTTTTTTCATCATATGAGCATACGCCGCCGGTTGTCGTATACGGATATGCCGTTATCGCACAGGTTCTTTTTTTTCTCATTTGTTTCATGTATCCTGCTGGTATCCTGAACAGACCGAGACTTACGTCCTGTATTAGCTCTGAATTTACCGAGGCAAATACATCATGAAAAAAGGCAGAATATATCATGCGGTAGTTTTTAACGTATATTAAAGGGTCAAAACACAGACGCACCCTGTAACCGGCCTCTGCTGCCGCACGGACGGCTTTAAGCCTTGAGGAAAGAGACGGGGTTTTATGTTCATATGCGGATATTATTTCTTCGGGAGACAGTGTCCATGCATAGATTACACGGTCATTGGATGAAGAGTCGGAGACATGAAGCATATATGCTGATTTTGTGCGGATTTCTATCGTAAGATTATTATTTTTACGGGTAAAATCAATCCATTTTTCTGCAATTCCCGTTATACCTTCAAGGGCGGGAATATCGGTATCGTATGATATGCAGACATATGCCGGATGCTGCTTTAAAATTTCACTGATTTTTTTAAAATAGTCATCAATATTGACAAATATAACAAGATTACTTGACGGATACATTCCCTGAAGATAGCAGTATTCACAGTCATATATGCAGTTCATAATTTCCGGAGTGTAATAGAAATATTCATTGCCAAAGCTCTGACATACTCTGGCACCCGGATATATAAGTTCACCGTTGTTTACGGCAAGTATGAGCGCCTGGCTGCTTTTCTGGAGCATAAAATCCTGATTCCCACGGTTAAAGACATCTTTATAATGCTTAATGGAAATGATATGTGAATTGGAGAATTTATTAAGTATTCTGTCCGTGATTTCGTAAGAAAATGCCTGCTCCTCCACATATATGTGGGAAAAAGCGTCAGCCAAGAACCGAGTTTCTGATGATTTCATATATCTGTTTACCTTCTTTTTTATTCTTTACCGGAAAATCATATTCGTTAATGAAAGGACACAGTAAATCAGACATGCTGCCTCCGGTTTCCGAATAATATGTCAGCAGTCTGAGAAAATCCGTCTTCATGCTGTCGGTCAGCATAAGATTCCGGCACATATCATCATAAAGAGCCCTGTCAAATATATGTGCGTTATGCCCGGCATGAAGCTCTGCCATTGCATTAATAAGATATTTCCGGTCTTCTTCGGAAGAGGCGGCTGCAATAAGCACGTGGCTTGTTCCATATTCGGCAATGGCCGCTGCAGCAACGGAGTATAATGCTTCATCTGATACCTCTGCTTCCTGAAAATTATGTCTTATAAGAATATCCGGATAGCAGACCGCACCCGTACGCGGGTCAGATATTTTGTTGAATATGACGGTATGCCCTGCCGGAAATATATGCGTATAATGGTTCATTTTATTGTTTCCTCCGGATACGGTGATATTGCGGGTTAAGTGTTATGTCATTAACGGTAAGTGAAGCCGGGGAATTTATGACATACAGTATTGCATCAGCCACATCCTCCGGAGAGAGATAATAACCGTCCTCGGTATATGCTTCAAAATCAGCATTGCGATACAGACCTGTTGCCGTCATTTCAGGATGTATGGCAGTTACCTTGACTCCATGCTTTCTTACTTCATCAAAAAGGCTTGCTGAAAATCCCGTAAGTCCGGCCTTGGTGGCACCATAGGCTGCACCGTGCGGACTGTGCTGTTTTGCCGTAACACTTGAGATATTAATAATTCTTCCTGAATTCTTCTTAAGGGTTTTCATCAGTGCACCGCATAAAACCATTGGGACTTCAAGGTTTAATACAACCATTTCATGTATTGCGGAAGGCTGTATATTTTCATGAAGTCCGTAATATCCGCAGCCTGCATTATTAATCAGTACGTCAAAATCAATTTCCGTACACGGTCCGTCCGTAATACGCAGAAGCTCTGACGGGACAGTAAGATCAGCCGTATATTCGTGAAAATAAGGCGAGTCAATTCCTGACGGAGTCCTGCTTATACCGTATACCTCGTGTCCGCTGCGTATAAGAAGGAGAGCCGTTGCTTTCCCGATTCCTGAAGATGTTCCTGTAATAAGTACTTTCATATTGCTGTCTCCTTCATTCCATGATTATAATTCCAAAAAACGAATGTGTCAAAAATATATTGACTAAGAAGAAAAAAAGAAATAGAATTACCATATGTTTTGGAGGCACGGTACATTGGAAGAAAAGAAAAATATCATAAAGATACAATATATTGTAATTGCGGCATTATGTATCCTGATAGCGGCGGCAGTGATATCCGTTTTTATAATTAATGGCGGAAAATCTAAATCCGAAACCACGGAACATGTGGATACATACGAAGAACTGATGGAGAAGGGCAGCGAAGCATATGCTGCAGGTGAATACGTCAGGGCTGCACAGGAATATGAAAAGGCGTATGCACTTAACGGAAGTGTTGAAGTAATGTCAAAATTAGCCGATGTGTATGGCAGGCAGGAAGATACCGGAAAACAGCTGTCAATGCTGTATGAAGTTCTTGATGCAACCGAAGCCGGAGAGAATACCGACGGCATGAGAGCAGGGGCATATGATTCACTGCTTGAAGCTTATATGGAAATGAATGATAATGATGCTGCATACAGGCTTATTGTCATGGCAGGGAAGGAATATCCGGGAAGATATGAAGAACTTATCTCGGACGGAAGTATAACGGTACCGGAAGAAAAGCCTTATTCAGCCGGAGAAGGATATATGTATTTCGGTGAATATCCGCAGGACAGAATTGCAGATGAAGATGTTCCTGAGTACGTGAGGAATTTTAAATTTGATGAAAACGGAACCGCCTGTATATATGGGAAGAGGTATGCTGAGGCAGGAAACGGCTTTTTTACATTCAGTCCCATAAAATGGGAAATACTTGTAAGCGGTGATGACAGCTGTATTCTCATGACGGATTCCATACTTGACGGTGAACCGTTTATGGAGAACATGACGGATTCATCATGGGATGTCAGTCATTTAAGAACATGGCTTAATACCGTGTACAGCAGTATTGCATTTACGGATGAAGAACACGCACTGATAAGAAAAACGCTTGTTACCAGACCGGAAAACTATTTTTACAGTACGTTTAATGGAAGTGACTCAGAAGATTATGTCGTAATTCTGTCATGCAGAAGTCTGGTAAACAGTCAGTACGGGCTGCGTGATGAAGAGCAGGAAAGAAGAATTGCCCATGCAACCGAATATGCCATGGCAAAAGGCGTATTTACGGATGAAGAGGGAAGGGGAAAATGGTGGACATCATCAAATGGAAGCAATAATAAATCATATGTATATGTAAATTATGACGGAACAATTTCAGCCGGAGGAGAGCTTGCTACCAATGATAAAATCGGAGTGAGAACGGTAATAACCGTCAGCACACAGTGACAAAATGACGCATACGGCTGCCGTATTCATGAAAATAATCATGAAGCGGCAGCTTTTTAAGCTGCATACAGCTGACAGGAAGAAATACTGGATTTTTATGATAATATGTTTTATAATATTCCGGAGAGTGTCTTCAGATAAAGGATTGACATTATGATAGAAGAAATTGTTTCGCTGCAGATGCCGGTAGAAGAGAGACTTGTTCTGAAAAAGAACCGGATTATGCCTAAGGAAGTTAATAAGTATACCAAGAGAATATCCATTGTTACCGGTACTCACGGAGATGAGCTTAACGGACAGTACGTATGCTACAGACTGATTGAAATGCTTAAATCGGAGCAGGATAATCTGGCAGGGATTGTTGACGTGTATCCGTCCATTAATCCTCTGGGAATTGATACGGGAAGCCGTGGAATTCCGATGAATGACCTTGACATGAACAGGGTATTTCCGGGCAATAATTCCGGAGCAATGGCAGAGCATGTGGCATACAGAATCATCCATGACATTATAGGAAGTGATATGTGTATTGACGTACATTCGTCCAATATTTTCATAAGGGAGCTTCCGCAGGTAAGAATGAATCCTGAAAATTTTGATTCGCTGCTGCCTTATGCCAAGCTGATGAATGCGGATATCATATGGGCATTGTCCTCAGCAGCATATCTTGAATCGTCACTTGCCAACTGTCTTAATATGTTTAATGTTCCGTCGCTCGTGGTTGAAATGGGTGTGGGCTCGGCAATAACTGCGGATTATGCGGAACAGACCCTGCATGGCATATTCAGGGTCATGAAGGAGCTTGGAATATGGCTCGGTGAGGTGAAAGAGGTTAGAAAACCGGTTGTGGCTGCCAAGGGTGATGTATCTGCAATCCACGCAGAACGCTCCGGACTGTTTATTAAGAGTCATGACATACCGGGTTCGTATGTAAAAAAAGGAACTCCGATAGGCAGAATCGTCAAACCCCTTACAGGTGAAGTGCTGGAAGAGATAGAAGCTCCCAAGGACGGACTTCTGTTTACCATAAGAGAACATCCTGTTGTATATAAGGGTGCAATACTTGCACGTATATGCAGATGTGAATGGGAAACGGGAGGTGAAGACCGTGATTAAGGAGACATTATATTCACTTGAAGGAATATACCGTGAAGACTTTAAGATAACAGGCTTCAGATTCGGCAGGGGGGAACGTGCGGCATGCATAGCAGGCTCGCTCCGCGGCAATGAATACCAGCAGACGTATATATGTTCACAGCTGATTAAGGAACTGAAGAAGCTTGAGGAACACGGTCAGATAGCGGCAGGCAAGGAAATACTTGTAATACCGTGCATGAACCAGTATGCAACCAATATAGACAGGAGATTCTGGCCGCTTGATGATTCCGATCTTAACAGAAGATTTCCGGGACTTCCCAACGGAGACACAACGCAGCAGATTGCTTCTGAAATAATGGAAGCAATAAGAGGTTTTAACTATGGAATACAGCTTACGAGCTTTTATATGCCGGGAAAATTTGTTCCTCATGTGAGAATGATGGAAACCGGATTTCAGAATCCGAGCCTCGCAAATCTTTTCGGACTTCCTTACGTTGTCATCAGGAAACCGAAGCCTATGGATACAACAACACTTAATTATAACTGGCAGATGGGCGGAACAAATGCATTTTCAATATATACCCACTGTACAGATTATATAGATGATGTCTCCGCAAGACAGGCAGTGGCATCAATTTTAAGATTTCTTACAAGAATGGGAATCATAAAATACAATAATCACAGCGGCTATATTGCGGAAGTGATAAATGAAGATGATCTGACCTCCATAAAAGCCGAAACGGCGGGTCTGTATAAGAGACTTATTGAACCGGGAGAACCGGTATACCGCGGAACGGTAATAGGAGAGGTAACGGATCCTTATGAAGGAACCGTTAAGAGCCAGATTATATCCCCTACGGAGGGACTTGTCTTTTTTATGCATACGGCACCAACCGTAATGGAAGATGCGGTTGTCAGCAAAGTAATCCGCAGATTACATGAATAATTTTTTACCATAAGGAGATTAAAATGAGCAAGGTAGTCAGAGTTTATTCCGAAAAAATGCCTGATTTTGCAGTTAAGGCGAAAGAATTGAAAGAGGAAATCAGCAGTTATCTTAATATCCGTGCCGACATTAATGTCAGGGTGCTGATAAGATACGATATTGAAAACATCACGGATGAGACATACAGAAAAGCACTTGTTACGGTTTTTTCAGAGCCGCCGGTGGATTATGTATATGAAGAGGATTATATACATAATGAAGGTGAACATGTATTTGCGGTGGAATATCTGCCGGGACAGTTTGACCAGAGGGCAGACAGTGCCGTTCAGTGTGTAAGACTGCTTAATGAGGATGAAAATCCCGTTATCAGAACCGCAACGGTTTATGTACTGGAGGGAAATCTTTCGGATGAGGAATTTGACAGAATCAGAAATTTCTGTATCAATCCCGTAGACTCAAGGGAAGCATCCATGGAGAAGCCTGATACCCTTGTTACGGTATTTCCTGAGCCTGAGAATGTAAAAGTGTTTGATGATTTCATAACCATGGATGAGGAGGCACTGAAGAAGCTGTATGATTCACTTGGACTTGCAATGACATTCAGGGATTTTCTTCATATCAGAAATTATTTTGAAAATGAAGAAAACCGCAATCCGTCAATGACTGAAATACGTGTTCTGGATACATACTGGTCAGACCACTGCCGTCATACGACGTTTTCAACGGAGCTTAAAAATGTAACTTTTGGAGAAGGCGATTACAAAGTGCCTGTAAGCAGGGCTTTTGATAATTATAAAAAAACATTTGAAGATGTATATGCAGGACGCAGCGATAAATTCGTATGCCTCATGGATATTGCACTTATGGCTATGAAGAAGCTTAAAAAAGAAGGTAAGCTTCAGGATATGGAGGTATCTGACGAGATAAATGCCTGCAGTATTGTCGTGCCTGTTGAAATTGACGGGGTAACAGAAGAATGGCTGATTAATTTTAAGAATGAGACACATAATCATCCAACGGAAATCGAACCGTTCGGAGGTGCGGCAACCTGTCTCGGAGGAGCAATCAGGGACCCTCTTTCAGGACGTACATATGTATATCAGGCAATGCGAGTTACCGGTGCTGCTGATCCTACGGTGTCAATGGATAAGACCATGGCAGGCAAGCTTCCGCAGAAAAAAATCGTGCGTGAAGCTGCACACGGATACAGCTCATACGGTAATCAGATAGGACTTGCAACCGGATATGTCAAGGAGATATACCATCCGGGATATGCGGCAAAGCGAATGGAGATAGGTGCGGTAATGGGTGCGGCACCTAAGAAAGACGTAATCCGTGAAACATCAGATCCGGGAGATATAATCATTCTTTTAGGCGGAAGAACCGGACGTGACGGATGCGGAGGAGCCACAGGTTCGTCAAAAGCTCATACGGAGACATCAATCGATACCTGCGGAGCAGAAGTTCAGAAAGGAAATGCACCTACCGAAAGAAAGATTCAGAGACTTTTCAGACGTCCTGAAGTATCCGTTCTTATTAAAAAATGTAACGATTTCGGAGCCGGCGGAGTGTCAGTGGCAATAGGTGAGTTAGCTGACGGACTCAGGGTTAATCTGGATAAGGTACCTAAGAAGTATGCGGGCCTTGATGGAACCGAGCTTGCAATTTCAGAATCCCAGGAGAGAATGGCAGTCGTAATTGACCCTTCCAATGTAAAGGAATTTTTGAAGTATGCGGCAGAAGAGAACCTGGAGGCAACGGAGGTTGCCGTTGTTACGGAAGAAAAGAGGCTTATCCTTGAATGGAGAGGACGGGAAATCGTTAATTTAAGCAGGGCATTTCTTGATACAAACGGTGCACATCAGGAAACAGATGTATATGTTGAGATTCCGTCACGTGAAGACAGTCCGATGAACGGAAAAAATGTAACTGATGTCAGGAAAGAATGGCTTGATACGCTTTCAGACCTTAACGTATGCTCTCAGAAGGGACTTGTGGAAATGTTTGACGGTTCAATCGGAGCAGGCTCCGTATTTATGCCGTATGGCGGAAAATACCAGCTTACCGAAGTCCAGACGATGGTTGCAAAGCTTCCGGTTCTTAAAGGAAAGACAGATATGGTTACAATGATGAGCTACGGATATGACCCGTATCTCTCATCATGGAGTGCATATCACGGAGCCATATATGCCGTAATTGAATCAATGTCCAAAATAGTGGCAGCAGGAGGAGATTACAGGAAAATAAGATTCACATATCAGGAATATTTCAGAAGAATGACGGAAGATGCCTCAAGGTGGGGCGAACCGGTGAAAGCACTTTTAGGTGCATTTGAGGCACAGATGGGCTTTTCACTTCCGTCAATCGGAGGTAAGGACAGTATGTCCGGATCATTTAACGATTTGGATGTTCCTAATACTCTTGTATCATTTGCAGTTGACACGGCTTCTGCCGGCGATATCATTACACCGGAATTTAAGAACGTCGGTAATAAAATTGTTCTTTTTGAAATAGAAAAAGATGAATATGACGTTCCGGTATATGAACAGGTTAAGGCAATGTATGAGAGCGTAGCCGCAGGAATAAGGAATAAAGCCATCATCAGTGCATATGTGCTTGATGCAAAGGGAATTGTTCCGGCAGTAAGCAAAATGTCATTTGGAAACATGCTCGGTGCGGAAATATATAAAAACGCCGTGACGGCTTCGGAATTATTCGCACCGGAATACGGATGCATAATCGCAGAAGTAAGTGCGGATAAAATTGAATGTATGGAAGGAAAATTCAGGACGGTCGGTGAAGTAACCTCAGAAGGGGCATTTATGTACGGAGACGTCAGGATTGACATACATGAGGCACTTAACACATGGAAAAAGCCTTTAGAAAAAGTATTTCCGTCAGTATCGGCAGCAGGCGGTGAGAAGTTAGACACACCTCTGTATAATACATCTGAAGTACACATATGTAAAAATAAGACGGCAAAGCCTACGGTATTCATACCGGTATTCCCTGGTACGAACTGTGAATATGACAGTACAAGGGCGTTTGAGAGAGCAGGGGCAAATGTAATTACAAAAGTGTTTAAGAATCTTACGGCTGATGATATCAGGGATTCGGTTGAAATATTTGAAAAGTCAATTAATGAAGCACAGATAATTATGTTCCCGGGAGGCTTCTCGGCAGGAGATGAACCGGACGGTTCCGCAAAGTTTTTTGCCACGGCATTCAGAAATGCCAAAATAAAAGAAGCGGTTGACAGACTCCTCAATGAGAGAGACGGGCTTGCACTCGGCATATGCAACGGTTTCCAGGCCCTTATAAAGCTGGGCCTTGTTCCATACGGAAAAATTACGGAGCAGAGCAAGGATTCGCCGACTCTGACGATGAATACCATAGGAAGACATATTTCCAAAATGGTATATACGAAGGTCGTTTCCAATAAGTCGCCATGGCTTGCCGGAGCTGAAACGGGCGGTATATACTGCAGCCCTGCATCACACGGAGAAGGAAGGTTTGTTGCCGGTAAAGAGTGGATTGACAGGCTTTTTGCAGAAGGAATGGTTGCAACACAGTATGTTGACCTTGACGGTAATCCTACAATGGACGAAGAATGGAATGTAAACGGTTCATATATGTCAATTGAAGGAATTACAAGTCCTGACGGAAGAATATTCGGAAAGATGGCACATGCCGAGAGAAGAGGAGAATCCGTTGCGGTTAATATATACGGAGAACAGGACCTTAAGATATTTGAGTCGGGAGTTGCATATTTTAAGTAGGAGCGGATTTTATGCAGACAGAAATAAAAGATGATGAAGAAATACTGATACTTGCTTCGGAAAATACGGAGGATGATGAGCCGGAAGAACCGGTTGATCCGAAGGAGAGGAAGAAGCTTCTCAGAAAAATAAAAAAACAGAAAAAGAAAGAAAAAGAAGAGAATAAAACAACTCTTCAGGTGGTGGGCGAATACATAAGGATAATTGCGGGAGCGGCACTTATAGCGTTTCTTATCTGTAAATTTGTAATTATAAATGCAGTGGTGCCGACCCTGTCAATGTCGCCGACAATCAAGAAAAACGACAGAATCATCGGTTTAAGAATACCATATTATTTTACGGACCCTGAAAGAGGAGATGTGGTAATTTTTAAAACTCCCGATCCTGCCAATGAAGGACAGCTGTATATAAAAAGGGTTATAGGACTTCCGGGTGAGACGGTTGTAATATCAAAGGACAGCGTGAAGATTGTTGATAAATACGGTAAGATAACCGAGCTTGATGAGGATTATCTTACGGAAGACCAGACTAATGTTTACGATTCGGCTGACAATACGGTTATTTCCGTTACGCTTGGTGATGATGAGTACTTTATGATGGGTGATAACAGAAAGAACTCATCTGACTCCAGGGTATGGGGACCCGTAAAAAGGGATGCCATACTCGCCAAGGCATGGCTGAGATATTACAAAGGATTCAAGATTTTTTAAAAAAAGAGGGCACAGTCGTAACGGAGACTGTGCCATTTTATTTTATCATCTCGTATCGGTTTCATAAAAGACGGCAATTGTTCCCGGACCTGAATGGGATGCAATGGCAGGACCTATGTCATTTATTATGATATCTTTTATTCCGGTCTCATCCCTGATTAATTCTGCGGCATACATGGCATCATTTATGCAGTCTGAATGACAGACCGCAACGGTTTTGTTATCATAATTTTCAGACTTTACCGATTTTATCAGCATATCAGTGACTGCATGAATTGATTTTTTTCTGCCCCTGACTTTACCGGTAGGGGTAAGCCTGCCGTCTTCATCTACATGAAGAAGAGGTTTTATGTCTATAATACTTCCCAGAATACAGGCAGCCCCGGATATTCTGCCTCCCCTTCTCAGATATTCGAGACTGCCCACCGTAAAGCGGTGGGCAATTCTGTGCCTTACGGAAAGAATGTAATTTACCGTATCGTCATAATCATGCCCGTGGGATTTGTAT
Source organism: uncultured Butyrivibrio sp. (assembly GCA_964405265.1). Taxonomy (GTDB): domain Bacteria; phylum Bacillota; class Clostridia; order Lachnospirales; family Lachnospiraceae; genus Eshraghiella. Next base: position 39,949 of record CAYONC010000010.1, on the reverse strand, counting down.
ACGGATGCCTTGTATGCAAGGAGTCCCTCACCCAATGAAGCACACAGGGAATCAATAACCGTAATTCTTGTGCCGGGATATTCGTCCATAAGCTCGCGTGCGGCCATGCAGGCATTCTGGCAGGTAGAACTCAGGGCTGATGAAAATGATATATGAATTATGTCACAGCCGTCTTCAATGCTCTTGCGGAACAGCTCCTTTGCAGATTCCGTGTTGACAGCCATCGTTGTTGCTGTTTCACCTTTTCGTATTCTTGAGTAAAATTCTTCCGTTGACATTTTTTTATCCGTGCCGTATATTATGTTATCGAAGCAGTATGGTACGGGATGCAGTGTTATATTCTGCTCCCTGCACAGATTTTCCGGCAAATCGGTACCGCTGTCGGCAGATATAATATATTTTTTCACTATTTTACCTCCTGTATATATTTTCACTGTATATATTTTTGCCAAAAACTTCTTGACATACACAATGAATGATGATATATTATAGAAGTTGTTGAAAGGAAGAAGAGTATCCGCTCTCACCCTGGCATATGGATGTCCCGGGTTAATATGATGAGATTAAGACATTATATGTCTATGTTTCTTATGTGTGCGGATATGATTTATCCGTACATTTTTTTTGGAGGTACACTACCATTAGCGAGTTAATGATTAACGAACAGATCAGAGATAAAGAGGTTCGTCTTATCGGAGAGAACGGAGAGATGATTGGTGTTATGTCGTCAAGGGAAGCATTTAAGCTTGCCCAGGAAGCAGAGCTTGATTTAATCAAGATAGCACCGACGGCACAGCCGCCCGTATGTAAGATTGCAGATTACGGCAAGTATAAGTACGAGCAGATCCGTAAGGAGAAGGAAGCGAAGAAGAAGCAGAAGACAGTTGAGATTAAGGAAGTACGTCTTTCGCCGAACATTGACACTAACGACCTTAATACCAAGGTTAATGCGGCAAGAAAATTCCTTGAAAAGGGCGATAAGGTTAAGATTACGCTCAGATTCAGGGGAAGGGAAATGGCACACATGTCATCAAGCCGTCATATACTTGACGATTTTGCCGAGAGACTTTCTGACTGTTCAACAGTGGAGAAGCCTGCCAAGATTGAAGGCAGAAGCATTACCATGATTTTAGCTGAGAAACGTTAAAATAGATTTTGTATACTTTTAAGGAGGATTATTACAATGCCAAAAATGAAGACAAACAGAGCAGCTGCAAAGCGCTTTAAGAAAACAGGTTCAGGCTCATTAAAGAGAATGAAAGCTTATAAGAGCCACATCTTAACCAAGAAGACAACAAAGAGAAAGAGAAACCTTAGAAAATCGACTCTTGTTGATTCAACGAATGAAAAGAATATGAAGAAAATTTTACCATACATCTAATCTGGTAAAGCTAATATTAGGAGGAATTTGAAATGGCAAGAGTTAAGGGCGGATTGAACGCTAAGAAGAAACATAACCGGGTTTTAAAGCTGGCTAAAGGATACAGAGGAGCAAGGTCTAAGCAGTACAGAATAGCAAAGCAGTCTGTTATGAGGGCTTTAACAACAGCATATGCCGGAAGAAAGCAGAGAAAGAGACAGATGAGACAGTTATGGATTGCAAGAATTAATGCTGCCTCAAGAATGAATGGTCTTTCATACAGCAAATTCATGTTCGGACTTAAGAATGCAGGTATCGAAATGAACAGAAAGATGCTTGCCGACATAGCAGTTAATGATGCTGCTGCATTTACGAAATTAGCAGAAACAGCTAAGGCAAATCTTAAATAAAAAAACACATGGAACCGTCATTTGACGGTTCTTTTTTTTATGTAAACGTTGACACGAGTACGAATTCGTACTATACTGTATCGGTATGAATTCATACCGGAGGAAGACCATGAGAATAGATTATCGTGATGTTGTAAGCAGAGTAAACTGTCTTACCAATGACCTTAACGCATTGTACCATAAGGCAGCAAGGATTCTTGGCGTTGCTGACAGTGTACTGATTGTCATGTATATGATACATGATAAGGGAAACGGATGTCTTCTTTATGATATATGGAATGAAAGCGGTGTAAGCAAACAGACGGTTAATTCGGCAATCCGTAATCTTGAAGAGCGTAAAATACTGTATCTTAAGCAGGAGAAGGGCAGGAATAAAAGAGTGTTCCTTACAGACCTTGGAAAGACTTTTATGGAGCAGACCGCAGCTCTGCTGTATGAAGCAGAGTGTAATGCATTCATTGACTGGACGGATGAAGAATTTACGTCATATATAAGTCTTATGGAAAAATATAACAGGTCCTTTGGTATGGAGATAGATAAGCTGAAAGGAGCAGAATGAAATGAATGTAATAACCGTAAGCCGCGAATTCGGAAGCGGAGGAAGAGAATTGGGGAAAAGACTGGCTGATTATCTTAATTATGATTATTATGACAGTGAAATAATATCCATGCTGGCGGAAAAATGCGGTATGGATGACAGATATATTGAAAATATTCTGGGAAAAAGCGGTCTGAAAGAATATAATTTTACTTTTCGCAATACAATGCGGTCAGCTGTATACTCACAGAAGGTGAAGGTTAATCTTCTTGTCCGGCAGAAGAAAGTAATTGAAGGAATAGCGTCTCTTGGAAGAAACTGTGTAATTGTCGGCAGGAATGCGGATGTAATTTTGGAAGAATCAGAGCCGTTCAGTATTTTTGTATGTGCCGATACGGAAACTAAGATAAAGCGGTGCAGGGAACGTGCGACAGCAGATGAAAAGCTTACGGACAGGCAGATAATCCGGAGCATGAAGCAGATTGACGGTGCAAGAAAAGAATACAGGGAACTTGTAACCGGCAGTGCATGGGGTGAACGGAGCACATATAATCTCACAATAAATACAACGGGGTGGAATATTAAAGAGCTGATACCGGCGACGGCAGAATTTGCCTGCAGCCGGTTTAGGAGGGAGAAATGAAAAAGCAGATAAAATTATCAGACCATTTTACATGCAGAAGACTTATTAAATTTACACTTCCTTCCATAGGAATGATGGTTTTTGCATCTGTATACAGTGTTGTAGACGGATTTTTTGTATCAAATTTTGCCGGTAAAACACCTTTTGCGGCAATTAATCTTATAATGCCGGTGCTTATCATATTAAGTACGGTAGGTTTTATGTTCGGTACGGGAGGTTCTGCAATAGTTGCAAAGACCTTTGGAGAAGGCGATGAAGAAAAAGCAAACCGCTGTTTTTCACTCTTTGTATACATTTCCTTTATTATAGGTGTCGTACTTGCCGTTTTGGGAATTGTATTCATTGAGCCTGTGGCACGCCTTCTTGGCGCGGAGGGAGAAATGCTGAGATATGCAATAATATATGCAAGGATAATTCTTGCTGTACTTCCGTTTAACATATTGCAGTATCTGTTCCAGTCATTTTTTGTTACGGCTGAAAAACCTCATCTGGGTCTTGTATCTACATTTGTATCAGGATTCATTAACATAATTCTGGATGCCGTGCTTGTAATACTTCTTCCGAAAGAATATAAGCTTGCAGGTGCTGCTGTGGCAACGGCTGTAAGCCAGATGGCAGGAGGAATTGTTCCGGTAGTTTATTTTGCACGTAAAAACAGCAGTATACTCAGACTTGGCAGAACACATTACGATGGTAAAGCAGTTCTTCAGGCATGCATAAACGGTTCATCCGAATTTATGAGCAATATATCAATGAGCATTGTAGGAATGCTTTATAACAGACAGCTTATGAAATATGCCGGAGAAGACGGAGTTGCCGCATACGGTGTTATGATGTATGTAAGCTCAATTTTTGCGGCGGCATTCTTAGGTTATACCATAGGAACGGCACCGATTGTGGGGTATAATGACGGAGCGGAAAATCATGATGAGTTAAAGGGAATATTCAAAAAGAGCATTATGATTATCGGAATAATGGGAATTCTGATGGTAGCGGCAGGAGAGGTTTTTGCAGCTCCTTTTGTAAAAATATTTGTGGGATATGATGCGGCCCTCACGGATTTCACGGTATACGGATTCAGGATTTTTTCGCTTTCTTTCGTATTTATGGGGTTTGCGATATATTCTTCGGGCTTTTTTACCTCATTGAACGACGGACTTACATCGGCATTGATTTCCTTCCTCAGAACGTTGGTATTCCAGGTGGCAGCAATCATTATTCTGCCTAAGCTGTGGCAGATTGACGGAATATGGATATCGATAGCTATGGCAGAAATCATGGCAGTTGTGGTAAGCACGGTATTTATTATGGCCAAGAGAAAAAAATATAATTATCTGTAACAAAGAAAGAGAACCGGAACAGACGTGCCTCTGTACCGGTTCTCTTTTTGTCTGATTTATTCTGTTGCTTCAAGATATTCTTCACATGCCTTTATCTCATCAAGCATGGCAGGTTTTCCGGGAGCACCCTTTGTAAGTCGCTTTTCAACACAGGTTTTCAGGCTGATGGCATCATAAATGTCTTCTTCAAAGATTTCACATTCTTTTTTATAATCTTCAAGTGAGAGTTCATCAAGTGAGATGTTTTTCTCTATACATTCTAATACGAGCCGTCCGATAATACTGTGGGCATCCCTGAAAGGAACACCATGATTTACAAGATAATCTGCGGCATCTGTTGCGTTGGTAAATCCGGACTTTGCACTTTCAGCCATTATTTCCCTGTTAAATGTCATTGTATCAATCATACCGGTAAAAAGAGCAATACAGCCCTTTGTGGTATCTATTGCATCGAAGGTAAGCTCCTTATCCTCCTGCATGTCCTTGTTATATGCAAGCGGGAGACCTTTCATGGTTGTGAGCATTGACATTAACGCACCGTATACCCTGCCGGTTTTGCCTCTTACAAGCTCTGCTATGTCAGGATTCTTCTTCTGAGGCATAATCGAGCTTCCGGTGCTGTATGCGTCATCAAGCTCTATGAAACGGTATTCATTTGAATTCCATATTATTATTTCCTCTGAAAAACGGCTTAAATGCATCATTATTGTTGAGAGTGCACTTAAATATTCTATGACATAGTCCCTGTCTGAAACGGAATCCATGCTGTTAAGCGTAGGTCCGGCAAAGCCTAAGAATGATGCCGTAAAATCCCTGTCAAGAGGGTATGTCGTACCGGCAAGTGCTCCGGCACCGAGAGGACAGTAATTCATTCTTGCATATATGTCCTTCAGTCTGCCTCTGTCACGTCGGAACATTTCAAAATATGCACCGAAGTGGTGTGCAACGGTTACAGGCTGTGCTTTTTGAAGATGAGTAAATCCCGGCATGTATGTTTCAATATTTTCTTTCATTATACGCAGTATAACCTTAAGCAGTTCTTTAAGAAGCACATCGGTTTCCGTAATTTCATCCCTTATATACAGACGCATGTCAAGTGCTACCTGGTCGTTACGGCTTCTTCCGGTGTGAAGCTTTTTGCCCGTATCACCTATTCTTTCGATAAGTGTTGCTTCCACAAATGAGTGGATGTCTTCATATTCAGGACTGATTTCAAGAACTCCGGAATCGATGTCACTCTTAATTTTTTCAAGGGCATTAAGAATTGTGAAACGCTCCTCATTGGTAACAATATTCTGTTTTGCAAGCATGTTGACATGGGCAATGCTTCCGTCGATGTCCTGTCTGTAAAATTTCCTGTCAAATGACAGTGAAGCATTAAAATTGTGTACAAGTTCATTGGTTTCTTTGGTAAAACGTCCGCCCCAGAGCTTCATTCTTTGATTTCCTCGCTTTCTTTTTTTCGTATGGATTCAATAAATAACTTAACAGAACCGTTTTCAGTAATTTCACGTTTGTATTTTATTCTGAAGAATATCATAAATCCCATTATTGAAAGGGATATTATTGTTATGACAAGTCCTGCATGGTAATTTCGCGGGACATATTTCATTTCAACGGTGTGTGTTCCTGCCTGCATGGGAACCGTAATAAATGCATTACCCATTGATTCGTATGAAATTTTAACACCATCAACATATATTGTCCAGCTCTCATCATAAGGTATTGACGTAAACATATAACCGTCTGATTCTGCCGTGATTTCACCTTTTATGTGTGTTTCATCATATTCCGTAACGTTAAGTCCCTGTGATGCCATTATCGTCATTGCTTCTTTATATTTTTCAATGTTCATGGTATACACGAGCAGGTTAAGGTAACGGTCATTCTGTTTTTTATCTGTTATCGTCAGGATTTCTCCTGCGGTTACATAGCCGATGTCTATCATTCTTCCGTGGTTAACACCGGTATAGGTTTCAAAGCCTTTGCTGCATGAGACACTGATTGTTTCTATTGATTTGTTCTGTACGTATGCGTAGATGAACATATCACTGTCCACATCAATGACGGCGGAAGTTGTATTGTCCGTATATGAAAGCGGTACAAAAACATCATAAATTCCCGTGCAGGCTCCTATAAAATTATTCTGAACCTGAAAAGGATTGGTGGTATTTTCATAAGCAGTCAGCTCATCCATGCCGGCAGGCGTCATAAATCCAAGAGGGAGTACGTACTCATTGGTGTATAAAAATTCTTCACCGGTACCCGAACGGAAGCTGTATATGTCATTATCAGCCATGGTACTGTCGGTAAGAAGATATTTTACGTTAAACAGTGAATAGATAAAAGGCGTTCCTCCGTTGCTTGCAAAGGCATTTGTGGAATGTTCAAGTCCGAGGGTTCCGAAGAAAGAGGACATTCCGGCATATGCCGTGGAAGAAAACGTGGAGGTTCCATGAAAATTATGCCATGCCGCATCATTTTTTGAACGGTATCCGCGAAGCTTGGTTACGCGGTAAAAGCCGGTATCTTCATTTTCGATATTATTCATAAGCTCTTTTACGGCATCGAAGTCTTCCAGATAATATTCTTTGGAGGTAGTACCGTAACCCGTTTTATCGGTATTAATTGTCACCTCCACAATGGATATGGCAAATACCGCTATCAGGAAGCAGGATGTAAGCTTTTTCCACTTTCTGATAAAAAATATGAAAAGCATATACAGTGCTATGAATAATGCACTTGTATACAGAGGTTTAAAATCATCTCCGGATTCAAGCGTATTGCCAAGATACATCAAAAAGAACAGCACACCCCACAGACTGACTGAAAGCTGTCTGTTGGTAAATTCGCGTATGTTCCTGACTGCGTCATGGCATATGGTCAGTAAGAGAAATACATAAATAAATGACTGACGGCACGGCAGGGAATTAGGAAAATGAAGCCCATGCCATACAAAGTTAGGGATGTTAAGGTTAAAAGCCGTTAAAAATATAAATAAAGTAACTGTTTTTACGATTTTTTCACGCTTTGAAATTTTACTGCACATCAGGTAAAGCGGAACAAGTATAAATACTGCAACACCGCAGTATATGTTAGGCAGGTGTTCAAGTCCCAAATGAACGTCAGTGTTAATAAGATGGCGTTTAAATACGGTAAAAAATGAAAAATATCTGTTAAGCGTCTTAGGAAACGAAAAAGATCCTGACGCCGTATATTCAAGTGCTGCCATTTCCGGAAGAAGGATAACGGCGGCAAAGCATCCCGCAAGGAGAGAATACCCCGCAAAACGCATTGCACTGCGAAGATATTCTTTTTTGTCATCCGGAACCGGTCTTGAAACCATTATGACAACAAAATATATTACGAGTGAAAGGCATATCATAATCGCAATATAATAATTTGAAAGAATGGCAAATCCGAGAGTAATTGAGTACAGCAGACCTTTTCCCTCATTTACGAGACGCTCAAGTCCGAGTATTATCAGGGGCAGGAGAAGCACGCTGTCAAGCCACATGAGATTCCAGCTGTATGCAGTGACAAAGCCGGACAGTGCATAAAACATTCCGAAAATTGCTGCAGATATGTGACGGCTGTTATTATGTCTGCATAAATAATAGGTAAAAGTGAATCCGGCTGCCGCAATTTTGAAGGCAATTATCATGTCCATTATCTCGACCATGTATTTTTGCGGGAAAAGTGCAATAAACCAGTTGACCGGACTTGAAAGGTAGTAACCGAACAGGGCAAGAAAATTGGTTCCCATTCCTATGTCCCATGAGTAGTACAGACTCTCACCGTTTCTTATTTTTTCCCATAATTCCGAAAAAAACGGTGCATACTGATGATACATGTCAGAACGCAGATAGTAATTATCTCCGCCCGGAAAAATGTCACGCATTATATAGATTGCAAGCATGATGATAAGCGGTACAATGAATGAAAGAACATAAACCGCACGGCTGCGGATTATTTCATCAAGGACCCTTATTGTGTCACCCTTCTTTTTGGTTTTGCTTTTCATTATCGGATACCTCCTGGTGCTGGTTTTCTTTTTTTTTAAAAATAATAAATTTACTTGCAAAATAATTGAGTATGATTACAATTACAGCTGCAGCAAGCTTGGCGGCATATTCATTTATGCCGGCATAACAGGTTATGCTAAGGAAGCCTTCTTCAAAGAGTAATGAAAGGAGTCTTGCACTCACAAAGCCGGCGATTTCCGGAATCAGCAGCTTAAGCCGGAAGCTCCTGCTGTCAAATACAAACAGCTTGTTGGTTATGAAGGCAAACATTACGGCACCTGTCCACGCTATTATATTTGCAACAAGCACATGAACCGACATACGCCTGCACAGATAGAATATAAGATAATTAACCGCCGTGGTCAGTATGCCGAATACAAGATAAATTACGGTTTCCCGGTTAATTAGTTTATGAATCAGATTTTTCATTGGCTTTTCCGACTCCGTTATTCTCAATGTTGGTTTCCTTAGTAATGTAAATAGGTCTTTTTTTACTTTCGGTAAATATTCTTGCAACATATTCACCTACTATACCAAGTGACAGCTCAATAATTCCGCCGAGAAACAGCATTACAATCATGGTTGAGGCGTATCCCGGAGAATCAATTCCGGTAACAAGTGTTTTAATAAGAATATACAGCCCGTACACGATTGCAGCGGCTGAAATGATAAATCCCATTACGGATACAAAGCGGAGAGGCTTAATGGAAAAGGAAAAAATACCATCCATTGCATAATGAGTAAGACTCTTAAAATTCCACTTTGTCGTGCCGGCGGTGCGTTCGACATTCTCGTAAGGTATCCAATCCGTGTCAAAACCGATCCATGAAAAAAGGCCTCTTGAAAAACGCTGTACCTCTTCGAGTGATACAATGGTTTCTACCATCTGTCTGCTCATAATTCTGTAATCGACGGCACCGTGCGGAATTTTGGAATCCGTCAGCCGGCTGTTGAATTTATAAAAAATACGTGAAAAAAAGCTGGTAATTTTTTTCTCCCCTTTGCGGGAGGTACGCCTTGCGGCACAGCAGTCATGTCCGCTTTCAACACTTTTTACCATACGCGGAATGAGTGCAGGAGGATGCTGCAAATCAGCATCCATCACAATGGCATAATCACCTGTTGAAGCGGAAAAACCTGCATAAAGAGCAGATTCCTTTCCGAAATTTCTTGAAAAAGAAATATATTTTACATTATCATGTGAGGCAGCAAGCCCCTTCAGTATAATGAGGGTATCGTCCCGGCTTCCGTCATTAACAAATATAAAATTAAAATCATAATTTTCGATTTCACGGGTTACTCTGTCAGTTTCGGCGTAAAATGATGTCAGAACGTCCTGTTCATTATAGCAGGGCACGATAATATCAATTTTTTTCATTATAATTACCACCTGAGCATAAAATATTGTACAGATAAGCACAATTATCATAATTATATAATAATTGGATAACAGTGTCAAATTTATGACTTTGAAAAAAATTAAAAAAACAGTTGACAAATACTGAAAATGAGTGTATTTTGGTTATGGTTAGCAAAAACTAACTAACTTTTTTGCGAAATGGTTAGCACGGACTAACCATAAGGAGATGTCATGATGCCTTTAATTTTAGCGGAAACAGGGGAAGAGAACACGATTAAGAAGATAGGGGGAACTCCGGAAACCAGAAAACATCTTGAGAACCTCGGTTTTGTTGTGGGAGGAACGGTTACGGTAATTAACTCGCTTGGAGATAATGTCATCGTTAACGTAAAAGAAACAAGAGTTGCCCTGGACGGAAGCATGGCACGCAAAATAATGGTGTAGCCGAGGAAGGAAACTGATATGAAAACTTTAAAGGATTTAAAAGTCGGGGAAACCGCGACAGTTGTCAGAGTAGGCGGCGAGGGTGCGGTTAAGAGAAGGATAATGGATATGGGAATAACCAAAAACGTGGAAATTTATGTCCGTAAGGTTGCACCTTTAGGCGATCCTATGGAGCTTAATGTAAGGGGATATGAATTGTCCATTAGAAAAGCTGATGCTGAAATGATAGAAGTTGAGTAGGAAAGAGGTATAACATGAGCATTAAAATTGCACTGGCGGGAAATCCCAACTGCGGAAAGACCACGCTGTTCAATGCACTTACCGGAGCCAATCAGTATGTTGGTAACTGGCCGGGAGTAACCGTTGAGAAAAAAGAAGGAAAGTTAAAGCACAACAAGGACGTATCGGTAATAGACCTTCCGGGTATATATTCACTTTCTCCTTATACGCTTGAAGAAGTTGTTGCAAGGAATTATCTTATAACGGAGAGACCGGATGTAATTCTTAACATAATAGACGCAACCAACCTTGAGAGAAATTTATATCTTACTACACAGCTTATGGAGCTTGGAATACCGGTTGTGATTGCACTTAACATGATGGATGTGGTAAGGAAGAACGGGGATAAAATTAATACTGCAGAGCTTTCAAGACAGCTTGGATGCAGAATAATGGAAATATCTGCACTCAAGGGAACGGGAATTGAAGAAGCGGCAGAGGCGGCAATGGAAGAAGCCGGAAAGAAAACTGTTCCGATGCATATTTTTTCCGGAACACTTGAACATGCCATAGCACACATAGAAGAAGCAGTTGTTCATGAGCTTCCGGAGGAGCAGCAGAGATTTTATGCAATCAAGCTTTTTGAGCGTGATGAAAAAATAAAAGAGCAGCTTAAGGTTGATTCAAAGATAACATCACATATTGAAAAAGATATTGTCTCTGTGGAAGAAGAGCTTGAGGATGATGCGGAGAGCATTATTGCCAATGAGAGATACATATATATTGCATCCGTTCTCAAGGGAATATATAAAAAGAAAGCGGCAGGCAAGACCACCGTTTCTGATAAAATTGACAAAATTGTTACCAACAGAATACTTGCACTTCCGATTTTCGTGGCGGTAATGTGGATTGTATATATGCTTTCGATAGGAACAATCGGCGGAATGGTAACGGATTTCATGAATGATACCCTGTTTGGAGAGTGGATTGTTCCGGCCGTGTCATCAGGCCTTGAAAGTGCAGGCTGTGCCGCATGGTTTGTAAGTCTTGTTGCTGACGGAATTGTAGGCGGTGTAGGTGCGGTTTTAGGATTTGTTCCGCAGATGCTTATACTGTTTCTGCTGCTTTCAATTCTTGAAGATGTTGGATATATGTCACGTGTGGCATTTATTATGGACAGAATTTTCCGTAAGTTCGGTCTTTCAGGCAAGAGCTTTATCCCGATGCTTATTGCATCAGGCTGCGGTGTTCCGGGAATCATGGCTTCAAGAACCATTGAGCAGGAACGTGACAGAAGAATGACGGTAATTACCACCGGATTCATTCCGTGTGGTGCCAAAATGCCTATTGTGGGACTTATAGCCGGAGCACTCTTCGGCGGAAGCTCATGGGTTGCCACATCTGCTTACTTTATAGGTGTTGCAGCGGTTATAATTTCAGGAATCATACTCAAAAAGACCAAACCGTTTGCCGGAAAGCCGGCACCGTTTGTAATGGAACTTCCTGCATATCATGCACCGACCGTGAAAAACGTTCTTATGGCTACATGGGAAAGAGGATGGAGCTTTATTAAAAGGGCAGGAACGGTTATTCTTGCAGCGAGTGTGCTTATCTGGATACTTAATTCCCTTACGTTTGAAGGCGGATTCCATTACATCGGAGAAGGCGATGAAATGTCCATCCTTAATGTAATAGGTGAAGGAATCGCCGTGATATTCAGACCGCTCGGATTTGGCAGGTGGCAGTCAGCGGTTGCAACCGTTCTCGGTCTTGTTGCCAAGGAAGAGGTTGTAGGTGTATTCGGTTCACTTTCGTCCATGGTAACCGGAGATCTTGCGGAGCTTGTTGAAGCAGGAAATATTTCACAGCTTACGGTAATAGGAAAAGAATTTTTTGCCGGAAGCGGACTTGCAGCATATTCATTCCTTATATTCAATCTTTTATGTGCACCGTGCTTTGCGGCAATGGGAGCAATCAGAAGGGAAATGAACAGTCCTAAGTGGACATTTGGAGCAATAGGTTATATGTGTCTGTTTGCTTATGCGGTATCACTTATGGTATATCAGTTCGGAATGTTGTTTACGGGTCACGGATTTACGGTATGGACCGCCATTGCAATACTTACGTTTGCAGCATTTATGTGGCTTATTTTCAGAAAGAATAAATATAAGGAGATGGAGTAACATATGAATTTACCGACAGCAATAGGGACGGTAATTGTAATGCTTGCAGTGGGGGCTGTTATTGCAGGCATGATAAAGAATAAAAAGAAGGGCAAAAGCTTATGCTCATGTGCCGGCGGCTGTAAGAGCTGCCCCATGGGCTGTAAATGCAATAAATCATAATGTATCAAAATAAAACTGCCGTCATCGTAACTGATGACGGCAGTTTTTATTAGTAAAATTATTTGTTCTCATTCTCTGCATGCTTCATCGCACGAACCTTTAATGAAAGACCAAAAAGATTGATAAAGCCTTCGGCATCATGGTGGTCATAGAGGTCACCGGTCGTAAATGAGGCAATTGATTCATTGTAAAGTGAATATGGTGATGTTGTACCTGCTTTTATGATATTACCCTTGTAAAGCTTGAATTTTACTTCACCGGTTACATATTCCTGGGTCTTTTCTATAAAAGCCTGCACCGCTTCACGAAGAGGAGTAAACCACTTTCCTTCATATACTATCTGTGCAAATTTGTTGCCCATATCCATTTTAAGAGTCGTAGTGTCACGGTCGAGAATAAGCTCTTCAAGCTGCTGGTGAGCTTCGTAGAGGATTGTTCCGCCCGGTGTTTCATATACGCCTCTTGATTTCATTCCGACAACACGGTTTTCAACAATGTCAACAATTCCGATTCCGTGCTTTCCGCCTAATACATTAAGCTCTCTTATAATATCCGAAACCTTCATTTTTTTGCCGTTTACCGAAACAGGAACACCTTTTTCAAAGGTCATTGTAACATATTCGCCTTCTTCCGGAGCATTTTCCGGAGTTGTTCCGAGTACAAGAAGGTGATTAAAATCCGGCTCGTTGGCAGGGTCTTCAAGTTCAAGACCCTCGTGGCTGATATGCCATAAGTTACGGTCCCTGCTGTAGCTTGTATCTGCTGAAAACGGAAGATTAATTCCATGCTGTCTGCAGTATTCGATTTCTTCCTCCCTTGAATTCATTGTCCATTTCTCGTTTCTCCATGCAGCAATGATTTTCAAATCAGGGGCAAGAGCCTTAATTGTAAGTTCAAAACGTATCTGGTCGTTGCCTTTTCCGGTTGCACCGTGACAGATTGCCGATGCACCCTCTTTTCTTGCAATTTCCACAAGCCTCTTAGCGATTACCGGTCTTGCCATGGATGTTCCGAGAAGGTACTTGTTCTCATATACTGCATGTGCCTGAACACAAGGAACAATATAATCATCACAGAATTCATCAGTTAAATCTTCTATATATAATTTGGAAGCACCTGATGAAAGTGCTCTTTCTTCAAGACCGTCAAGTTCTTCTCCCTGTCCGCAGTCTGCACATACGCAGATAACGTCATAATCAAAATTTTCCTTTAACCAGGGAATGATGGCAGTGGTATCAAGACCACCGGAATATGCAAGAATTACTTTTTCCTTCATATGTATTTCCTCCTATATTTTAAGCTAAAGCTAATATACACCAATTAACGTTTTTATGCAATATATAAAATGAAAAATGCATTAAATTGAAAAAATAATGCATAAAACCTTTAAATTATTAAAAAAACTTGCATAATATGCATAATGGATGTATAATCACAAAAGACTTTACTTTACGGGAGTAAGGGGCTACAATAAAAAATCATACGTTGGAGGAATCATATATATGTATAAAGATGTTTCAGGAGGAGTAACCGCAGCAAAGGGTTTTTTTGCCAATGGACTTAATGCGGGTATTAAAAATAATGTTAAGAAGGATATGGCACTTGTATACAGTGAAAGACCATGTGTTGCCGCAGGAGTTTTTACCACCAACAGGGTGAAGGCGGCACCTGTAAAGTGGGATTACGGTGTAGTGCATGAATCTCCTTATGTACAGGCAGTTGTCGTTAACAGCGGCGTCGCCAACGCATGTACGGGAGAAGAAGGCTACGGATACTGCCGTGACATGGCAGGGGCGGTTGCTGAAGAAATGAACATACCTGAGAACAGTGTTCTTGTGGCATCAACCGGAGTGATCGGAAAACAGCTTCCGATGGATGTCATTAAGTCAGGAATAAAAGAACTTCCAAAGGGACTCAGACCTGATGAAGAGGGTGCGAAGCTTGCAGCTGAAGCAATAATGACTACCGATACAAAAAGCAAGCAGGTTGCTGTACAGACTGACATAAACGGAACAACGGTAACGGTCGGCGGAATGTGCAAGGGTTCGGGAATGATACATCCCAATATGGCGACAATGCTCTGTTTCATAACAACGGACTGCATGATTAAGAAGGAGCTTCTTCAAAAGGCATTAAGCGGCATAGTCAGGGATACCTTTAACATGATTTCTGTTGACGGAGATACATCAACCAATGACTCGGTGCTTGTCATGGCAAACGGAATGGCTGAAAATGTCATTATTGAATCAGAGGATGAAAATTACGAAAAGTTCTGTGAAGCACTTCATTATATAATGGAAGAACTGTCTAAGAAAATTGCAGGAGACGGAGAAGGCTGTACCTGTCTGTTTGAGGTTAAGGTTCTTAACGCACTTACGGATGAAGATGCGAGAAAGATGGCAAAATCCGTTGTTACGTCAAGTCTTACCAAGGCTGCCGTATACGGACATGATGCCAACTGGGGAAGAATACTGTGTGCAATGGGATATTCCGGCGGAGATTTTGATCCGGAACTTGTTGACATATATTTTGAAAGTGCGGCAGGAAGACTTCAGATTGTCAAGGACGGACGTGCAACGGAATACAGTGAGGAATTTGCAACGGAAATACTGTCTGAAGAACATGTGATTGCGGAATGTGACTGCCATCAGGGTAACTTTAATGCCACGGCATACGGATGTGACCTTACGCATGAATATGTCAATATTAATGCTGATTACAGATCATAATATATACATACAGGAGAAAAAAGAAAATGATAAATTTAGATACGGAACAGGCAAAGGCGGAGGTGCTTATTGAGGCACTCCCGTACATTCAGAAATTTAACGGTAAGACAATAGTGGTAAAATACGGCGGAAGTGCCATGGTTGACGAAGAACTCAAGATGAAGGTTGTAGAAGATGTCGCACTGCTCAAATTGGTAGGCTTCAAACCGGTAATCGTACACGGAGGCGGTAAGGAAATCAGCAGATGGGTGGACAAATGCGGAATGGAAACACATTTTGTCAACGGACTCAGGGTTACTGATGCACCGACAATGGAAATTGCGGAAATGGTTCTCAACAAGGTTAATAAAGAGCTTGTAACCCATCTTGAACAGCTCGGAATGAAAGCGTGCGGAATAAGCGGAAAAGACGGTGCAATGCTTAAAGTAGATAAAAAACTGTCTGACGGCGAGGATATAGGCTTTGTCGGAGAAATACACGAAGTGAACACCGGTGTTATAGAAACACTTCTTGAAAAGGATTACATACCGGTAATATGTCCGATAGGTGTTGATGATGCATTTAATTCATACAACATAAATGCGGATGACGCGGCATGTGCCATTGCAAAAGCACTGAAGGCAGAAAAACTGGCTTTCCTTACGGATATTGAAGGTGTGTACAGAGACAGGGATAATGCAGACACTCTTATTTCAGAGCTTGACGTTGAAGAAGCGGATGAGCTTATAGAAAACGGATATATCGGCGGCGGTATGCTCCCGAAGCTTCACAACTGTATAGATGCCGTAAAAAACGGTGTTTCAAGGGTTCATATAATGGACGGAAGAATATCACACTGTATTCTTCTTGAAATCTTTACCAATAAAGGTATCGGTACGGCAATACTCAATAAGGGAGGAGAAAAATTTTACAATGAAGACTGATGAAATTATCGGTGTGGCTGAAGAAAATCTGATTCACACATATAACAGATATAGCATAGCCCTTGAAAGAGGAGAAGGTGTATATCTGTATGATACGGACGGAAAAAAATATCTTGACTTCGGTTCGGGAATAGGAGTATTCGCATTCGGATACGGCAACAGGGAATATAATGATACTCTCAAGGAACAGATAGACAGACTCATACATACATCAAATTATTTTTATAATGAGCCGGCGGCAAAGGCAGGAGAGAGCTTTTGCAGGGCATCGGGGATGAAGAAGGTGTTTTTTACCAACAGCGGTGCCGAAGCTGTTGAGGGTGCAATAAAGCTTGCAAAAAAATACGGAAAAATGACTAAAGGTCCTGATGCATATGAAATCATAGCCATGGAACATTCTTTTCACGGCAGGACCACGGGTTCGCTTTCGGTTACGGGCAATGAGCATTACAGAGAAAGCTTTAATCCGCTTATTCCGGGGATATCATTTGCTGAATATAATAATCTTGAAAGCGTAAAATCATTGATTACGGACAGAACCTGTGCGATAATTATGGAAACGGTTCAGGGAGAGGGCGGGGTGAGACCGGCAACGGAAGAATTTATAAAGGGCATAAGAAAATTATGCGATGATAATGATATTCTTCTTATAATGGACGAAATTCAGTGCGGAATGGGAAGAAGCGGAAAAATGTTCGCATATATGAAATACGGTATAATGCCGGATATACTTACCAGTGCCAAGGCTCTGGGATGCGGAGTGCCGGTAGGTGCGTTTGCTGCATCTGAAAAAACTGCAGACGTACTGTGTGCCGGTGACCACGGAACGACATATGGTGGAAATCCGCTCGCCTGTACGGCGGTATATAAGGTCTTTGAAATGTTTGAAAGCAGCAATATACTTGAAAATGTCGAAGCGACAGGGTATTATCTGTATGAGAAACTTGAAGAGGTTAAGTCGGGATGTGCGCATATTACCGATCACAGGGGACTCGGACTCATGCAGGGGCTCGAATTTGACCATCCTGTTTCCGGAATTATACAGAAGCTTCTTAAAGCAGGAGTTGTCACATTTGCGGCAGGCAGCAATGTAATAAGATTTATTCCGCCGCTTGTAATCAGCAGGAAAAATGTTGACGACATGATTAACATACTTAAGGAATGTATTAATGAATAAAAGAATTACCATGGCTGCCGTGACGGCAGTGATAATATCGTTATGTACGACAGGCTGTAAGATAAAATACGAGGCTGATACGGAGACATCGCATGAAGAAAATGTCCTGCCGGAGCAGCAGGAGGGCAGAACCATACGGGTACTGTACAATGACACGGCTTATGAAAAATATCTTCAGAAATGTGCAGACGGCTTTGAAAAAGAATATGATAATGTCAGTGTTATAATAGAATATGCCGAGGACGAAAATTATCTTGAGAACATAATGGAGCGTTCAAAAGGCGGAACGGAAATACCGGATGTGTATCTTACCGACAGCAGCAGGCTCAGAACGGCATATCTTGCAGGACTTGCAGAAAGGGTCGGAAGCGGAAGAAGTTTTGATGAACTGTATTGTGAAACTGCCATAAATGCCTGCAGCAATAACGGATTCCTTACGGCATATCCGCTTGGCTTCAAAACCGTTTTCCTTGCCTATAATTCGGAATATGTTGACGGAGCGGACGGATTTACCTTCAGTGACATAACGGACTATTCCGATAACACTGAAATTACGGGAACTGAAACGGGACTGAATATTGATAAAATTTTTTCATGTAACCTTACGGATTTGTTCATGAATTACGGATATGTGGGTAACGGTTTTGAAATCGGAGGCACATATGGCAGTGACAGCAGTATTTTTTCAATAAACAATAATACAACAATGGAAGCAGTTCAGGAGTATCTTGCAATTATTGCCTATTTCTCCATAGATATGGAAAAGTCCTATGATGATGTTTTTGAGGAATTTATTAACGGCAGGAATGTGTTTACGATACTGTCCACTGACAGTCTCGGCATACTGGAGGAAGAGGAAAACCGGAAGCTTATGTTCAGTGAATTTCCGGATTATGACGAAGACATTAAGACGTCACCGCTTTCAGTAACAACGGCACTGGCAGTAAATCCTTACTCACAGGACGTCACGCTTGCGGAAAAATTTGCCGCGTATTCGACGGAAACAATGTCACATGAATTGTACGAGGATTCAGGCATATTATCAGCCAACAAAAAAATAACCCTCGCGGATGACAGATATTCAGGCATATATAAATCATACATGAAATCTGACAGCAAAAATAAATTTCAGTATGGTGACCAGGTATATCCTCTGATAGAAATTGCACTGCACAATATAATTGCAGGAGAGGATGCGGAAACAGAACTTGAAAAAGTAGAATCTTACATGAAAAAACAGCTTAATTAAGAATTAAACCTTTCAAAACGGATATTATAATAATAATGGTTTTGGGAGGTTTTTTTATGTGGGGAATAATAACGGCGCTTTTGTCAGGATTGTTAATGAGTGTACAGGGGGTAATGAACACCGGCGTGACTAAGCAGACAGGACTGTGGGTATCCGCCGGATTTGTACAGCTCAGCGCTTTTGCCGTATGTGTAATTGCATGGTTTATTTCGGGAAGGAATGAAATCAGCGGGCTGTTAAGGGTAACTCCGAAATATATGCTTTTAGGAGGCGTTATCGGAGCATTTATAACGATTACCGTAATAAAGAGCATGGCGGCACTGGGACCGGCAAAATCAGTGATGCTGATAGTTGTCATGCAGATTGTGTCTGCTTATGTAATAGAGCTTCTCGGTATTCTGGGGACGGAAAAAACGAAATTTTGCTGGGGTAAGCTCATAGGCGGACTTATAGCAGTTGCCGGAATAATTGTTTTTTGCCTGAGTGGTGAAAAAAACGGTTGTAATTAACATATTATTTGAGTAAAATGATTGTGTGCGTATCATGGGGCTTATCGGAAGATAGGAGAAGAATATGCATATTAAAAAAGTAATTTGCGTAATTATGGCGGCAGTGTGCGTGGCAGCCGCGGGAACGGTTTATTTTGTGTCGGGTAACGGCAGGAAAGAAACCGGAGGATTTGTTATTGAAACGGAATCCGCAGTAACATATGTGCCGGAAGAAGCAACTGTTCAGATGCTGTATGTCTATGTATGCGGATGTGTAAACAGCCCGGGAATGGTATGCTTAAGCGAGGGCAGCCGGATATATGATGCCCTTGAGGCAGCAGGAGGAATGACGGGAGAAGCAGATGTCAACATACTTAATCAGGCAGAGCTTCTGTATGACGGAGAGAAGGTATATGTTCCCGCATTAAGTGAAGAATATACGGAACCGGACGTAAATAACGGTAAAATTAACATTAATACCGCCGACAGCGGTCAGCTGATGACCCTTCCGGGAATAGGACAGAGCAGGGCAGAGGCAATTATTTCATACAGGGAGAAAAACGGAAAGTTTCAGTCAACTGAGGAAATAATGAATGTATCCGGAATTAAGACGGCGGCATTTAACAGGATAAAGGATTATATCTGTATTTGATGAAAGGCGGATGACGTATGGGCAGAGTACTTATTGTAGATGATGAGAAAGCCATTGTAAAAGGAATAAAATTCAGTCTTGAACAGGATAATATGGAAACGGACTGTGCATATGACGGAGAAGAAGCACTCAGGTATGCCCGTAATAATGAATATGACATGATACTTCTGGATCTGATGCTCCCGATTGTTGACGGATTGTCCGTATGCAGACAGATAAGGGAATTTTCCGACGTTCCTATAATCATGCTTACGGCAAAGGGAGAAGATATGGATAAAATTATGGGACTCGAATACGGAGCGGATGATTATATAACGAAGCCGTTTAACATACTTGAGGTTAAGGCGAGAATGAAAGCGATAATGAGACGTAATGCCAATAATTCTCGAAAAAACGAAGAAAACAGAATGATTACCTCAGGCGACTTGAAGCTTGACAGGGACGGAAGACGGCTGTACATAAATGAACGTGAAATTAATCTGACGGCTAAGGAATTTGACGTACTGGAGCTTCTTGTCATGAATCCCGGCAAGGTATACGGAAGGGATAATCTGCTTAATATTGTATGGGGATATGAATATCCGGGAGACGCAAGAACCGTTGACGTACATATAAGACGTCTCAGGGAAAAGATCGAAGAAAATCCTTCATCACCTAAGTATGTTCATACAAAATGGGGAGTGGGATATTATTATCAGGGATAACCCGGAGGAAAGATGTCAGCAAAATTTAAAAAAATAATAAGTCTGAGATTTTTTGTCATGCTTACGATAGCTGTTTTGAGCTTTGTGCCGATAATTATTATTGAACAGATTACCGGTTACGCATTCAGGGTAAATTCAATGGAGCAGACCATTGCGGACGTGAAGAAGCAGTGCAGCATCCTGTCCAAGGAGATTGCCGCCGGAACATTCCTTACGGATCAGAATGATACGGCTATCAAAACGGAAATAGAGCTGATTTCCAATATCTATTCCGCAAGAATAATGATTATAGATTCAAAATTTACGATAGTAAGCGATAATTATGTCTTTGATGAAGGAAAAATCATTATAACGGAGTCTGTTCTCAGTGCATTTAAGGGAAATATCAATTCATCCTGTGAGGCAGACAGGGGAACCGCAGAGATAAGCATGCCCATAGTGGACATTGATGGAAGAACGGCAGGAGTAATTAATGTAAATCTTACGGATCATAATATGTTGTCAACGGCAGCATACATTGATAAAGTGACGGATGCACTGAAATTTGTCTTTGTACTTATAATTATAACAGCGTCATCCGTTCTGACACATATGCTTGTACGTCCGGCAATGAAAATTGGCAGGGCAATATCAGGAATTACGGTAGGTGTGAGTAATTCGGAAATCGGACCGCAAAAGCTGTATGAATATCAATATATAGCATCATCAGTAAACGGACTGCTTAACAGACTTAATACAATAGACAGCTCAAGGGATGAATTTGTATCAAATGTATCACACGAGCTGAAGACACCGATGACCTCCATGAAGGTACTTGCAGATTCACTGCTGGCACAGGATAATGTACCTGAAGACATATACAAGGACTTCCTGCAGGACATAGTATCCGAAGTGGACAGGGAAAACCATATTATCAATAATCTCCTTACCCTTGTTAAGACGGACAGAAGTAATCCGGTTCTGAATATTGAAACGGTTAACATTAACGGACTGGTTGAGAGAATATTGAAAAATCTCAAACCCATAGCAGTGGCGGGAAATGTGGAGCTTGTCCTTGAAAGTGTGAGACCGGTGGCTGCACAGATAGACGAACTTCAGTTTACCATGGCATTGAATAATCTTCTTGAGAATGCGATTAAATACAACAGGGAAAACGGGTATGTAAGAGTCAGCGTCAATGCGGACCATAAGTTTTTTTATCTGAGGATATCCGATTCGGGAATAGGTATTCCGGCGGAATACATAGACAAAATATTTGAAAGATTTTACAGGGTGGATAAGGCAAGGTCGAGACAGACGGGAGGAACCGGACTCGGACTTTCCATTACAAGGAATATAATCATCCTGCATAAAGGAACCATTAAAGTATACAGCAAGGAAAATGAAGGAACCACCTTTACGATCCGTGTGCCTCTTAATTACGTAGGAGGAACCGAAGTATGAAAAAACTGTTAATATATATACTGATATTGATGATGATATGCACGGCATGCAGCGGAAAATCCGGCGAAACAGAAGGGAAGTACATACTGTATTATGCACATCCTTCCAAAAACGAACTCGTTGAGAGGAGAACGGATACATCCGGGACGGAATCGGCAGACATAGTAAAAGAATTTTATGAGGCCCTGAAAAAAGCACCGGATGCTTCATCGGTTTCGACGGTTCCCACTAATGTCATATTGCAGACATATACAATAGACAAGAATGTCCTATATATGGATTTTTCTGAAAACTACAATGACATGAGCAGTGTGGATGAAGCCTTTTTCAAGGCTGCCGTCGTAAAAACCATGGTTCAGATAGAGGGAATAGATTATGTCAGCTTTTATGTAAAAGGACAGCCCCTTACAAGTCAGAACGGCAGTGATGTCGGATATATGAATAATCTGACATTTCTGGATGACAATAATTCATATGACGAATCCATAACATGGGTAAGCACGACACTTTATTTTTCTGACGAAAAGGGAGAAAAATTAGTCGGTGAGGTAACGGAAATTGCATATAACAAAAATACGTCCATAGAAAAAGTTGTAATAGAATATCTCATGAACGGACCGTCAGAAAACGGACACCGTAAAACACTGCCTTCAAGTCTGAAAGTCATCAGTGCGTCAACCAGGGACGGAGTATGCTATGTCAATTTTAATTCTGCTTTTTTAACCTCCATTGCCGATGTGTCTGCAAAGGTAACACTGTATTCAATAGTAAATTCGCTCTGTGAGCTTTCGTCTGTAAAGAGCGTTCAGTTTCTCGTAAACGGAAATTCCGATTATTTTCTGCGTGAAACATTTTCCCTGTCGGAGCTTTATGAAAGAAATCTTGATTTAATAAAGAAGGAAGAGTGATAATATAAAAAGACCGCTTGCGGGAGCGGCGGTATGTGTGATTTCAGGCTGTGTTCTCAGAAGTTTCGCCGCTCCGCCATTAATTATTCTGACGGGAATCATTCTTACGGTTCTCGTCATTCTGAGTTTCAAATTCAAAAAAATTCATTATCTCTATTTTTTATTCCCGATACTCTATCTGTCAGGATGCATTGCAATGAATTGCAGTATAAAAATATATGACGCGGTTCCGGAGGGCGAATGTACGGTATCCGGTACCGTATATAAAGTAACGGAAAATTCCTACGGATACAGCCTGTATATTAAACAGGGATTTTTTGACCATAAGAGAATTATTCTCTCTTCAGAAGTATTTATGTCTCCGGGTACGGAAATAACGGCAGAAGGGATTCTTCAGAAATTCAGTGAACCGTCTAATCCCGGTGAATTTGATTTAAAAAGATATTATAATTCGCAGAAAATATATGCCCGCATGAAAGTCCGGAAAATTACCGTAAAAGAAGAAAATTCCCACCCTGTACTGCGGCTTGCTTATCGGGTATCGGACATTTTAAGTGACAGCCTTGATAAAATGACCGGGGAAAGGTATGCGTCCGTATACAAGGCAATGCTTTTAGGAAGAAAGGACGAACTTGATACGGATATATCCGGACTTTTTTCGTCAGGAGGAATAGGACATATTCTTGCGATTTCGGGACTGCACATATCACTTATCGGCATGGGGCTGTACAGATTAATAAGAAAAACGGGTGCCGGATACGTCCTGTCCATGATTATAAGCAGTATGTTTATTCTGTTTTACGGACTGATGACCGGTAACAGTGTGTCAGCTGTCAGGGCGGCAATAATGTTCATAACTGCCGTCTATGCGAATACCGTGGGAAGAACATATGATATGCCGTCAGCAGTTTCCCTTGCTGCCGTAATTTCACTTCTTGATGCGCCAATGCTTATATATAACTGCGGGTTTCTGCTGTCCTATCTTGCAATAATCGGAATATCCTATGTATCAGAAAGTATTAAGAGTCTGTTTGAGAAAACGCATAAAATTACGGACAGCATTATATCCGGAATTTCGGTACAGCTTGCAACCCTGCCGGTGACACTGTATTATTTTTTTCAAATACCGGTTTTATCCGTTTTTCTGAACCTGATTGTCATACCGTTAATGACGGTGGTAATGATTTCAGGAATTACAGGAGGAATTATCGGAATATTCAGTACGTCAGCGGGGGAAGTCTTCCTGTCGCCGGGCGTTACTGTCCTCAGGTTATATGAAAAACTGTGCGGAATGAATGAAATGATACCATGGAGTACATATACTCCGGGAAGGCCCTGCGCCATAAAGATAATATTGTATTATTTTCTGCTTATCATATTTGTGGTAATTATGAAAAAATACGGTAAAAAAAGATATATTACCATTATTCCCGTTATGTGTGCCCTGCTTCTTATAAAAACTTATCCGGAATTCAGTCTGACCTTTCTTGATACGGGTCAGGGAGACGGGATGGTGATACAATACGGAAAAAATACCGTAATTGTGGATTCGGGAAGCTCTGATAACAGAAAACTGTACGAGTACACGCTTGAGCCGTATCTCTTATCAAACGGAATAACGGAAATTGATTATGCCATAGTAACCCACTGTGATAATGACCACATATCAGGAATAAAGGATATGCTTGAAGCAGGCACCATAAAAATAAAAAAGCTGTATATGCCTTCCGTGGACAGTCCGGATGAAGAATACTGTCTGTTAAAGGAGCTGGCTGAAAATACGGGAACCGAAGTATGTATGATTTACAGGGGGATGGTTATGCGCAGCGGCTCTTTAAAAATTGAGTGTCTGCATCCGGAAAAAAATTATTCATTTAAAGAAAAAAATGCGTATTCCACCGTGCTGCGGATTGCATACGGAAGCTTTTCGGCACTTCTCACCGGAGACATATCATCCGATGAGGAAGCACTGCTGCTCAGAGACGGTAATCTGACGGAAAACATAACGGTATACAAGGCGGCACATCACGGCTCAAAATATTCAAACAGCATGGAACTGTTATCATATATAAAACCATGTTATACGGTTATTTCGTCAGGAGAGGATAATTCATACGGGCATCCGCATAAGGAAACACTTGAAAGAATAGCTGCTTCAGGTTCATATATATACCGTACGGACGAAAACGGCGGGATTATAGTGACAATGGATAAAGGTAAAATGAATATAAAAAGTGTTAAGGTGGCAAAAAACAACGGTTAATGTTATACTTATGGTTATGGAATAATCAGGCAGCATGAAAGGATTACACCAATGAATAATATAAAAAAGCATATCAGGGAAAATGATTACAGACATGCATATCTGTTATACGGAGAAGAAGATTATATCAAGATAAATTACAGAAATATGCTTCGTAACGGGATTACGGGAGAAGATACAATGAATTATTCCTATTATGAAGGTAAGAATCCTAATACGGAAGAAATAAGTGATTTAAGCCGTACAATGCCTTTTTTTGCGGAACGCAGACTGATAATCATGGAAGACAGCGGATTGTTCAAAACAACGTCCGATGACATGGTTAAGATAATAAAGGAAGCACCTGATACCACATATTTTGTATTTGTAGAGAAAGAGGCTGACAGACGTAATAAGCTGTACAAATATATTGCTGAAAACGGTTATGTATGCGAAATAAAAAATCCGGGTGAAGATGATGTTATTAAATGGATTCTTACCGTTTTATCAAAGAACGGAAAGAAGATAACCGGTAATAACATGAAGCTTCTGCTGTCGGTAACAGGATGTGACATGAACAATGTCAGAAATGAAACGGACAAGCTGATTGATTATACATACGGAAGAGAAGAAATTACGGCAGAAGACATAAATGCAATGTGTGTTCCGGGGCTTCAGGACAGGGTTTTTGACATGATTGAAGCCATTGCGGTAAAAGACAGGGACAGGGTTATTAAGCTGTATGGGGAGCTTCTTGCACTAAAAGAACCCCCGATGAAAATTCTTGTACTTATAGGAAGACAGTTTGCCGTTCTTATGGCTGTAAAAGAAATGGCGGTGTCGGGAAATCCCAATGCCGTAATAGCTGAGAAATTAGGGATAAGACCTTTTCTTGTGTCTAAATATGTTAAACAGGCACAGAAGTTTTCAGCCGTAGAATTAAGACAGGGAATAGAAGATTGTGTTAATGCGGATAATGATGTTAAAACCGGTAAGATTGAGGATAAATATGCGGTTGAGCTGATTATAATGAAGTATTGTACACAATAGGCAGAACAGGTGACATATGATGAAGAACAAAAAAATAATAATTGCCGCATCGGCTGTGATTAGCGTAATTATGGTAATATTGATTCTGATTAACGTCCGTAAGGGCATATCGGAGAAAACAGACACTGATACCACCTCACAGCTTAAGGAAAGTACGGAAGCATCCGGAGACAACGGAGAAACGGAAAGTATAACGGTACCGGAAGAGAGTGATGAAACGGAAAGTATAACGGTACCGGAAGAGAGTGATGAAACGGAAAGTGTAACGGCACCGGAAGAGAGCAGTGAAACGATAAGAGAAACCGCATCCGTACAAAGTGCAGAATACGAGATTACGTTTGAATGTGTTAATTCATGGAAAAACAACGGCAGATACTGTATGCAGTATAACGGTAAAATAACCAATAATTCCGCATATACAATTAATTCGTGGAAGGGGGAATATGTACTGCCGGAAGGCTGTGAGATAACCTCATCATGGAACGGCACATGTACGCTTTCAGGAAATGTCCTTACCGTAACCCCATGCGAATGGAATTCGGTAATTCCGGCGGGAACCGGTACGGAAATATGCGGATTTATACTGGAAAGCAATGTTGAAACAGGAAAACTTGTATATACGGGAAGCATTAGCGGTACGGAACAGCCGGAAATGCCGGCGGAGACTGTTACTGCTTCATCAACTGAAAGTCCGTATACGCCTCCTGTTACGGAAAGCGGAACACCGTTTGAAAATCACGGAAAGCTTATGCTGTCAGGCACGGATTTAACTGACTGTAACGGCAACGCATACTGCCTTAAAGGCATAAGCACGTTCGGACTTCAGTGGATGCCGCAATATGTCAATAAAGACACATTTAAGTATCTGAGGGATAACTGGGGAGCCAACATGATAAGACTTGCCATGTATACGGCAGAAGGCGGTTACTGCTCGGGTGCCTCAGCGGCAGAGACGCTTGAGGCGGTTGTGGACAGAGGCGTGAATGCATGTACTGAGCTTGGAATGTATGTAATAATAGACTGGCATATTCTGTCAGACGGAAATCCCAATACATATAAGGAACAGGCGAAGGCTTTTTTTGCAAAAATGTCTTCAAGATACGCAGAATACGGAAATGTCCTTTACGAAATATGCAATGAACCCAACGGAACGGGCTGGGATGAAATTAAAAAATATGCAGATGAAATAATCCCGGTAATCAGAGCAAATGACAAGGATGCAATCATTATAGTGGGAACTCCCACGTGGTCCCAGGATGCTGATGCGGTAGCAGCGAATCCTCTTAATGAAGGCAACCGCAGGAATGTCATGTATGCAGTTCATTTTTATGCGGCAACTCATGGTGATAATATCAGAAACAAAGTGATTCAGGCAATATCATCCGGAACCCCGGTATTTATATCTGAATTCAGTATATGTGACGCATCCGGAAACGGAGGTATTGATTATAACTCGGCAGAGAAATGGAAGCAGCTCATTAAGCAGTATAATCTGTCATATGCAGGCTGGAATCTTGGCAATAAAAACGAAAGCTCGGCGATTATAAAAGCAGGTGTAGACAAGCTGTACGGGTGGAGTGATTCAGAAATTTCGGATACAGGAAAATGGCTTAGAAATTTAATGTCGGGGCAATAATAAAAAAGCTTAGATTGAGCAGCCGTTTCAATCTAAGCTTTAAAAATTCTATATTAGTTCATTCCATTAACTAAGTTGGTTAAACGTGAAACCTTTCTTGCGGCATTGTTCTTGTGATATACACCCTTAGAGCAAGCCTTGGCGATTTCAGTAGATGCAACCTTGAGAGCATCAGCGGCACCCGCTTTATCTCCTGCAGCAACTGCAGCTTCAACCTTCTTGGTATATGTCTTAATTGCAGACTTGATTGATTTGTTTCTCTCTGCCTTAGCGGCATTCACTAAGATTCTCTTCTTAGCAGACTTAATATTAGCCAATTTAGATACCTCCATTGTACTGTTATATAAATAATGAATATGCTGCAGCCATAACGACGACATGACCGCATACTGTACATTAAAAGTCGGACACGGACGATTCAATGTAAACATACGAATGTATTTTAGTATATAGAATTTAAAATGTCAATATAAAAAATAAAAAACAAGGCATAATATAGTCATAAACAGAATGTGGAGCATAAAATGAAAATAAGAACCGATTTGGCACTGGAAGCAAATGATACGATAGACGTGCAGGAGCATGAAGGAATAATAATACTTGAAAAGAAAGCCGGGAGCATAAACATTATACGAATGGATGTTGTAAGCGAAAAAGGATGTCAGGCAATACACAAACCCATTGGAACATATATTACGTTGGAAGTTCCGGAGCTTATGACGGATGATGAAAATTATCATAAAAACGTATCGGAGGCACTTGCCCTGGAAATTAAAGAAATAATTTTATCAATGAATATTCACGGCGGAAGGATACCGGAGATACTGGTTGCAGGCCTTGGCAACATAGAAGCCGCACCGGATTCACTCGGACCGAAAACCGTGGCAAATCTGATGATAACACGTCATCTGAATAAAGATGAAAATAACATGTTTGCGTCTGTAAGCGCCATAAGCCCCGGTGTAATGGCACAGACCGGAATGGAAACATCAGAAATCATAACGGGCATAATTAAGGAAACATCGCCTGACATGCTTGTGGTTATTGATTCACTTGCTGCAAGAAAGCTGTCACGACTTACGACAACCATACAGATAAGCAGTGCCGGAATAGAGCCGGGTTCCGGAGTGGGAAATAACAGGAAAGCCATTAACAGCAGCATAATGGGGATACCTGTAATTGCAATAGGCGTGCCTACCGTAGTGGATGCGGCAACTCTTATATATGATTGCGAAAAAAATAAAAAAAGCGGTGAAGCGGATGAAGAGGAATACAAAAGCATGTATGTTACCTCTAAAGACATTGATTCACTTATTAAAAGAATAAGCTATACCATATCGGAGGCAATTAACATGTGCATGAGTAATCAGTTATGACGGAGAAGCATATAATATATAAATGATCAGAAAAGAGACGTTTATTATCCGCAGATATAATCCTAAAATATACATTCTGCCGGCTGCTGCCGGCATTTTACTTGTTATAATATTCAGAAAAGTTATTTTTAAAGCGGCAGCGTACGTGGCAGAATACGGAATAAATTATATTGCAGTACAGGCTGTCGGAAATTTTGTGCCGGTGGATATGGAAGCCGCGGCCAAAGCAGAGACCGTAGAAAAGCCGGAAGAAGAACCGGAGACAGAAGCACGGGAAGACCGAAATGTCTCCGTTATTCAGACTGCCGCAGGTATTTATGGAATGGATAAGCTTATGGATTATGATTATGTAATAAAAAATTTTTATGTAGTGCCTTCTTCAACAAACCTTTCTGAGGAAAAATTAAATCTGGCGGAAATGGCAGAAACAGACCTGAAAACAGAAAAAAATACTGCAGAACCCAGGATTCTCATTATGCATACACACGGGCATGAGACTTTTACCGACTCGGAAGAAAACGGCAAGACAATTACCGATGCGGGAGCATATCTTGCAGAGCTTCTCAGGGAAAAATATGGATACGCCGTCATGCATCTTACGGATTCCTTTGACGTTGTCAACGGAGTACTTGACAGAAGCATGGCATATACATATGCCAACAACAGAATTGAAGAAATACTGGAGCTGTATCCGTCCATTGAAGTCGTAATAGACCTGCACAGGGACGGGGTAAGTGAGGACAGACATCTTATAACGGAGATAAACGGAAAAGCAACGGCTCAGATTATGCTTTTTAATGGTATAAGCTATACAAATGCCGAGGGAGAGCTTGCGGAGCTTCCCAATCCTTATATTACGGAAAATCTTGCAATGTCTTATAAACTGTATCTTCTGGGAGAAATGCTTTATCCTGATTTTATAAGATGCATATATATAGAAGGATACAGATACTGTCTGTATCACAGGGCAAAATCAATGCTTATAGAAGCAGGGGCCCAGACCAATACCTATGAGGAGGTATATAATGCCATGGAACCCCTTGCAGAAATGCTTGACAGGGAATTTACCTGTGGATGAGATATCCGTTTGACGTAAGCAGAACAGCGGCAGCCGTGCAGTCCTTTTCCTCATAAAATGCAATAAGGAGAACGCCCTGTTTATATTCCCTGTTATGAATTATTTCAATGTTCTTAATGTTGATGTGGTTATCGGCAAGAAGGAGAGTAATGCGGCTTAAAGCACCTTCTTTGTCTTCAATGTCACAATACAGGTCATGACTTCCTGATATTGCACCTTTTTTATTAATACTTATGGAGTCCCTGTACTCTCTGGACTCGGAAAACATGTCAAAAATCTCTCTTTCTCTGTCATTGTCGATATTTTCCTTTACCTGAGCAAGAATATCCATGTATTTTCCAAGCATCAGTGAAATCTGTTCCCTGTTGGTATGGCATATCTGAGACCATACTTCGGCAGAAGAGGATGCTATTCTTGTTATGTCCTTAAATCCGCCTGCCGCAAGGGTTTTCATGAGACACGTATCCGTGTCATTTTCCCGTACCATGTTGACAAGGGAGGAAGCAATCAGATGCGGAACATGGCTGATTCCTGCAACAGCATAATCGTGTGTATCGGGGTCTGATATTATGGGAATTGCACCGGATTTTTTAATAAGTGAAATATAAAAATCAAGTGCCTCCGGTGCGGTATTTGCCGTAGGTGTTATAACATAGTAGGCATTTTCAAGGAGAAGCTCCGATGATGCATCATAACCGGTTTTTTCAGAGCCGGTCATCGGGTGACCGCCTATAAACCGGTTTTCCAGATTCAATTCTTTCACGGCTTTATGAATATATCCTTTAACGCTTCCGGCATCCGTTAGTATGCAGTCCGGTCTTATGTGAGGCACGAGAGCGGCAAGATATTCAGAAATATATTCCACGGGAGTACATAAAAATATAATATTGCAGCCGCCAAAGGAAGCTCCTGTATTGTCGGCAATTTCATCAATTACTCCTTCGCAGGCTGCCCTTTCAAGGCACTGCCTGCTCCGGTTATATGCAATAATGTATATGTCAGGAATGGCCTTTTTTAAGGCTTTGGCGATTGAACCGCCTATAAGTCCGAGACCTACAAATCCTGCGGTAATATTCATCATTCTTTCTCCAATCTTATTCTGCGGAATATAATTTATCTGCTTCAACGGCAGCACCCGGTTCCATCTGTCCGTTAGACTGCTTTTCACCGTCGGTAAATATTACAAGTGCATTCGTCCATTCATCTTCAAACGTGTATGTATATGTACCGTCATCATTCAGTTCCATTTCAACACCAGGCCATGCGGCGTTTTTCTTGACCGTGGAAGAAGAGGTTTCGTCGTATACATATGCGAATATCTTGTCTTTCCACCCGTCAGGCTTTTCAAAATAAATCTTAGTTCCTGCATGAACGGTATCAAGACGTTTGAATATATATGAAACGGTTGATGTCTTTCCGGAAGCGTTAACTCCTTTGAGAGTGAGAACGGTTGTCTCAAGAACATTCTTTCCTTCGCCTATTTTCACGGTATCGCCGTTTTTAAATGAAATATCACTTCCGCCGTCGATTGAATAATAAGCTTCGGATGTGTTTTCCGCAACCAGTGTCACTTCAACCGAATCGCTGACATAATTGCCTTTAGTATCATCTGCCACCTTTACAAGGGCAGCGGAAGGAATGTCAATATATCCTTCATTATACAGTATGATGCTTGATTTTCCTGATATTGTAATATCCATATGTCCGTTTGAAACGGTATATTCCCTGCCGGAAATTCTGTCAGTATATTTTCCGTCGGCAAGCATCGTATCAAATGATAAATCAAAATCCTTTTTGGAGCTGTTTACGATAACAAGTCCTTTTGTCCCTCTCTCAATGCATAATACGGAGGTGTTTTCGCCGGGATTAAACATATTCTGGCTTTCGCCTGCCATTGCATTACGGAAATGATTTGCGGCGGCGATGGAGGAAGCCTTGTACAGATTATCCCCTGCCATGCCTATTTTATTGAAGGTTCCCCATTTCATGTCTTCAGTTGCACCATAAGGTCTTGAAAAGAACAGCGGGGTTCCGTCGGCAGATGCCGTAATTACCGTCCATGCAAGCGTAATGTCCGTATTGTCTATGAGGGCATATGTCGCATCGTCACCGGTATAATTATCATGCGATTCCACCCATGTAACGACATCAGGTGAGGCACTTCCTATCTGCAGGTCAGATATCTGTGAAGCATTCAGGTTGCTGGCATATATTGCATTCCTTACGGTAAAACCGTGAGAACTGGCAGTTGTTGCACCGATGGCGGTAATATAATCCGCAATGCGTTCTCCGCCGTCCTGGAGAACTTCTCCGTAGTTAAAAAGAACATCAGCATTATTAACCTCCGACAGGACTCTTTCCCAGAAATTATTCGGAAGAGAAGGGTCATCCTGAGGGTCATCCGCAAGACCTATGTGCTTTGCCGTATCAAAACGGAAGCCGTCAGCACCGCAGGCAATACATTCATTCAGATAACTGATAAAATAATCCTGAAATGCCTTGCTCTCGGTATTGACGTCATAAAGTCCGCCCACTGCCATAAGTGTACACTCTGCTCTGTCCGTGTAATCAGATATGGCGTCCATACCGTTTGAGTGGTATAATTTATCAAGTCCGCCTACCGCATTGATAAGCTTCTGACTTATGGCATCAGTATTCTTGGTTGTATGATTTGGCGCAACGTCAACGATTACACTGATTCCGTATTCGTGTGCAATTCTGCACATATCGGTAAATTCTTCCTTGGTTCCCAACTGGTAATTACCGATGGTCCAGTCGGTAGGCTGATAGTGGTAATACCATTTACCGGAACCGAATAAATCCATTCCGGCATCACCGCCGTCATAACACTCATTAATGGGAGAGGTCTGAATTGCGGTATATCCCGCAAGTGCAATATCCTCCATACTTTCCGCTATGGTATTAAAAGACCATGAAAAGCAGTGAAGTATTGCACCGTCCTTAATGCGTGACGCAAGTCCGTATTCGCCGGAAACGGAAGCTGACGGCGTTTCAGGTGATTTTTCCGGTTTGCCTGAACAGCCGGATAATGATGATACAGCCATAACTGCTGCACAAAAAAGTGCAGGTATTTTTTTTCTTAATTTCATAAAATCCTCCATAAACTTTTTTCGTACGTTGCCGTATCTGAATTATAGAATATTATGGGATAAATATCAAATTGTTTTGAATATTTTGCAGGTTATGGTATACTGTTAAACGAACTTTGAATTTTTTGGAAGGAAGAACGCATATATGTCGCATATTGACCAGAGTAAAATCAGAAATTTCTGTATTGTGGCACACATTGACCATGGTAAGTCCACACTTGCAGACAGAATAATAGAAAAAACGGGACTTCTTACCAGCAGGGAAATGCAGGAGCAGGTTCTTGACAATATGGAACTTGAGAGGGAAAGAGGCATTACAATCAAGGCACAGACCGTAAGAACCGTATATACGGCAAGGAACGGGGAAGAATATATTTTTAACCTTATAGACACGCCGGGACACGTGGATTTTAATTATGAAGTGTCAAGAAGTCTTGCAGCGTGTGAAGGTGCCGTTTTGGTTGTGGATGCTGCCCAGGGAATCGAGGCACAGACTCTTGCCAATGTATATATGGCAATAGACCACAACCTTGAAGTTTTTCCCGTAATTAATAAGATAGATCTTCCGAGTGCCGACCCGCAGCGGGTGAAGGATGAAATAGAAGACGTCATAGGAATTGAGGCACAGGATGCACCCCTTATATCGGCAAAAACGGGCCTTAACATTGAAGATGTGCTTGAGGCAATAGTAGAAAAGCTTCCTGCTCCGGAAGGCGATAAGAATGCACCGCTTCAGGCAATGATTTTTGACTCGGTATATGATTCATATAAGGGAGTCATTGTATTTTGCCGCATTAAGGAAGGAACCGTAAAAAAAGGAACAAGAATAAGGATGATGGCTACCGGAGCCGAAGCGGATGTTGTTGAAGTGGGTTATTTCGGTGCCGGACAGTTCATAGCGTGTGATGAGCTGTATGCAGGACTTGTAGGATATATAATGGCAAGCATCAAAAATGTTAAGGACACAAGGGTGGGAGATACGATAACCGATGCATCCCGTCCGTGCAGTGAAGCACTGCCGGGTTACAAAAAGGTTAATCCAATGGTATATTGCGGACTTTATCCGGCAGACGGTGCACACTATGAGGATTTGAAGGATGCACTGGAAAAGCTCCAGCTTAACGATGCATCATTATTTTATGAGCCTGAATCATCCGTTGCACTCGGATTCGGATTCCGCTGCGGTTTCTTAGGACTTCTGCATCTTGAAATCATTCAGGAGAGACTTGAAAGAGAATACAATCTTGACCTTGTGACGACGGCACCGGGGGTAGTATACAGAGTATACAAAACCGACGGCACCATGGTGGAGCTTACCAATCCGTCCAATCTTCCCGATCCGTCGGAAATTGACTATATGGAAGAACCGGTGGTTGATGCGGAAATAATGGTTACATCCGAATATGTCGGTGCAATCATGAAGCTGTGTCAGGAACGCAGGGGCGAATATGTCGGAATGGAATACATTGAAGGAACAAGAGCACTGATTAAATATGTACTTCCGCTTAATGAAATAATATATGATTTTTTTGATGCACTTAAATCAAGGTCAAGGGGATATGCTTCCTTTG
The DNA here is from genome assembly GCA_964405265.1 of uncultured Butyrivibrio sp. Taxonomy (GTDB): domain Bacteria; phylum Bacillota; class Clostridia; order Lachnospirales; family Lachnospiraceae; genus Eshraghiella. Next base: position 4,929 of record CAYONC010000010.1, on the reverse strand, counting down.
ATTACCAGATGAAGGGATACAGAAAATCAAAACTGTGTAAGTTAGATATTCTTGTCAACAAGGAAGAAGTGGATGCATTATCATTTATAGTATTTGAAGGTAATGCATACGAACGCGGAAGAAAGATGTGTGAAAAGCTGAAAGAGGAAATACCGAGACAGCTTTTTGAAATACCTATACAGGCAGCAATCGGAAGCAAGATAATAGCGAGGGAGACGGTAAAAGCAATGAGAAAGGACGTACTTGCCAAGTGTTACGGAGGAGATATTTCACGTAAGAAAAAGCTCCTTGAGAAACAGAAGGAGGGCAAGAAGCGTATGAGACAGATAGGCAACGTGGAGATACCTCAGAAAGCGTTTATGAGTGTATTGAAGTTAGATGATGAATAGAAACGGAAGGACATATGAGTTTGTATTTAAAAAATGCGGTTAATCATTTTAAAACCATTACACGGCACAGACACGAAGTAATCAAAAACTGCTTCAGGGCAGGAATAGGATTTCAGGGGCTGTTTCATGACCTGTCAAAATATTCACCGGAGGAATTTCTTCAGGGAGTAAGATATTATCAGGGAGACAGAAGTCCCAATGAAAGAGAACGCGAACTGTTCGGATACTCAAGAGCATGGCTGCACCACAAAGGCCACAACAGACATCATTACGAATACTGGACGGACTATAATCCTGTAACGAAACGCCTTGAAGGGGTGGAAATGCCTCCGAAATATTTTGCGGAAATGGTGTGCGACAGGATTGCGGCAAGTAAAATATATGCCGGTAAGAATTATACGGATTCGTCACCGCTTGAATATTTTAAAAGAGGAAAACAGCGTATGCTTATCAGTGAAGAGACGTACAGGGAGCTTGAAAAAGTATTGAAAATGCTTGCCGTACGCGGAGAAGAATATGTATTCAGATATCTCAGGAGAAAAGTATGGAAATAAGCCTGTACATACATATTCCATTCTGTATTTCAAAGTGCCGGTATTGTGATTTCCTGTCAGCCCCGTGTGATGATGGCGTGAAGGTACAATATGCAGAAGCTTTATGCCGTGAAATACGGACATTTGCACAGAATAACCGGCACCGCAGGGTGAAATCGGTCTTTTTCGGAGGCGGAACTCCGTCCGTGCTTGGGGATAATGAGATGAGAATGCTGTTAGACGTGATACATGATGAATATGTGCTTTCAGACAGCTGTGAAATAACGGTTGAATGTAATCCCGGTACGGTTACATATGATAAACTCAGAATGTATGCGGAGCATGGAGTGAACAGAATAAGCATGGGACTTCAGTCATCAGACAATGCGGACCTGAAACTGCTCGGAAGAATACATACATATGAGGATTATATGGAATCACTTGAGTATGCCAAAAAGGCAGGATTTGTGAACATTAATGCAGACCTTATGTCAGGACTTCCGGGGCAGACGGCGGAAAAATTTACGGAAATACTTAAGAATACCATATCATCCGGAGTAACCCATATATCGGCATACAGCCTGATTATTGAGGAAGGTACGCCGTTTGGCGAAATGCATGGAAAGGGTCTGCTGGTCCTTCCGGATGAAGATGAAGACAGAAGAATATATCATGAGACCGGAAGATTCCTTGAAAAAGCAGGCTTTAACAGGTACGAAATTTCAAATTATTCAAAACCGGGATATGAAAGCGTGCATAACAGGGTGTACTGGGAAAGAGGAGATTATAAGGGCTTCGGAACAGGTGCGGCATCGCTTATTGATAACGTAAGATATACAAATACACCTGAACTTAAAGAATATATATATAACGGTATAACGGCAGTTAATGAGGAAAAACTGAATTCTGAGGACTGTATGGCGGAATATATGTTTCTCGGACTGCGTATGATGAAGGGTGTTGACGTTGAAGATTTTAATAAAAAATTCAATGCGGATTATGATGAGTTATACGGGAAAATAACGGAAAAGCATATAAGCAGCGGACTGCTTGCAAGGAACGGCAGCCGTATCAGATTAACGGAAAAAGGAATCGACGTCAGTAATTACGTTTTCAGTGATTTTTTGCTGACTTGACAATGCACCTTTTTGTGATAGAATTATTGAAAGCAAAACCTGACGGAGGGTAATGATGAGACACGATTTTAAGAAGATTGAACCTAAGTGGCAGAAAAAATGGGACGAGGAAAAAGCATTTGAGGCTGTTGACGGTTCTGATAAGCCTAAATTCTACGGACTGGTAGAATTTCCGTATCCGAGCGGTGCGGGAATGCATGTGGGTCACATTAAGGCATATTCAAGCCTTGAAGTGGTTTCAAGAAAGAGACGTATGCAGGGATATAACGTATTATTCCCTATCGGATTTGACGCATACGGACTTCCTACTGAGAATTATGCCATTAAGACCAAGACACATCCGAGAATCATAACGGATAACAATATTAAGAAATTTACAGAGCAGCTTAAGAAGGTCGGATTTTCTTTTGACTGGAGCAGGGTCATAGATACCACGGATGAGGATTTTTATAAGTGGACCCAGTGGATTTTTATAAAGATGTTTGAAAACGGACTTGTATACAGGGATAAGGCACTTGTAAATTACTGTCCGTCATGCAAGGTTGTTCTTTCAAATGAAGACAGTCAGGGAGGCAGGTGCGACATATGCCACAGTGAAGTCGTGCAGAAGTCGAAGGTTGTATGGTATCTGAGAATTACGGAATATGCGGACAAGCTTCTTAAAGGACTGGATGACGTGGATTATCCGGAAAATGTTAAAATGCAGCAGGTTAACTGGATAGGCAGGTCAACGGGTGCATTTGTTGATTTTTCCGTTGATGGAACAGATGATAAGATTAAGATATATACCACCAGACCGGATACACTGTTCGGGGTAACGTTTATGGTAATTGCACCGGAGCATCCTCTCATTGACAGTTATGCTGACAGGATTACGAATATGGATGCAATTATTAACTACAGGAATGAGTGTGCGAAGAAATCGGAATTCGAGAGAACACAGCTTGTTAAGGATAAGACCGGTGTAAGGGTGGAAGGCATAGAAGCCGTTAATCCGATAAGCGGTAAGAAGATACCTGTTTTTATTGCAGATTATGTAATGATGGGATACGGAACGGGAGCAATCATGGCAGTTCCCGCACACGACCAGAGAGATTATGATTTTGCGAAGAAGTTCAATATAGACATTATTCCGGTGATTAAGGGCGGTAATATTGAAGAATGTGCATATACGGGCGAAGGAGAAATGATTAATTCGGATTTCCTTAACGGTATGTGCGGCAAGAAGGCGACCATCGCCAGAATGAATGAAGAACTTGAAAAAACAGGCGCAGGCAGAAGCGGCGTTCAGTACAAGATGAAGGACTGGGCATTCAACCGTCAGAGATACTGGGGAGAACCTATTCCGGTTGTTCATTGTGAATATTGCGGAGACGTTACCGTTCCTTACGAGGAGCTTCCTCTGAGACTTCCTAAGGTTGAAAATTTTGAACCGGGACAGGAAGGCGAATCACCGCTTGCGAAAATTGAATCATTTGTAAACTGCAAATGTCCTAAGTGCGGAAGGGATGCAAAAAGGGAGACCGATACAATGCCTCAATGGGCAGGCTCTTCATGGTATTATCTGAGATATATTGATCCGGATAATGCAGAATGTTTTGCAGACAGGAACAAGATTAATTACTGGATGCCGGTTGATTGGTACAACGGCGGAATGGAGCATGTTACAAGACACATGATATATTCGCGCTTCTGGCATCATTTTCTGTATGATTTAGGGCTTGTCAATACGTCGGAGCCGTATGCAAAGCGTTCGGCACAGGGCCTCATTCTCGGACCGGACGGTGACAAGATGAGTAAATCCAAGGGAAATGTCATTGATCCGCTTGACATAGTGGAAGAATATGGTGCTGATACCCTGAGGACATATGTGCTGTTCATGGGAGATTACGGAGATGCATCTCCATGGAATGACAAGTCGGTTAAGGGCTGCAAGCGTTTTATAGAAAGAGTTGCCGCAATGACTGATATGGTAACAGATGAGCCTATGCCGTCGGGACTTGAATCAGCATTGCATAAGACGATTAAGAAGGTTACCGCTGATATAGAAGATATGAAGTTTAATACGGCAATAGCTTCTCTCATGAGTCTTATCAATGACGTATATTCAGCCGGACACATAACTAAGGATGCATTAATTGCTTTTATTAAGCTGCTCTGTCCGTTCGCACCTCATATATGTGAAGAAATATACGAGTCAGTCGGCGGAGAGGGACTGCTGTCACTGTCTGAATGGCCGGAATATGATGAGGCAAAAACCGTTGACGCAAGCATTGAAATTGCAGTGCAGATTAACGGCAAGGTAAAATCCACAATAGAGATTGCCAATAATGAAGCTAAGGATAAGGTGCTTGAGGCAGCAAAGGCGGATGAAAAAATCAATGCCCTTATTGCCGGAAAAACTATTGTAAAAGAAATATATGTTCCTAACAAAATTGTGAATATCGTGGTTAAATAATTAACCCGGTGCAGACTGATAAAAGCCTGCACCGGTTTTTTTGTGACGGTTAGTGAGCAGACCGTTTATGCCTCACTTTTACAAAAAAATGCTGCTCTCGTCAGGGCAATTCACTGAACCACTTTGTTTTTAACGAAAATATTCTGTCAGTCACTTTTGAAAAAAGTGATATTGGCGAAATTTGTGGCATAACCTGAATGCATTTACGAAGGAATTAAAATTGCGAATGTGGCTGATTTGCTGTTAAATAATCATCCACTTCCCCGAAAATGAAAAATATTTGATTTTGGGCAACGAATTATTATGCAACAAATATCTTTAATTCATGAGATTTGGAACAAAGGTGTAAAAGACTATATGCTTACGCTGATGAAGGGTGATAAGGCGGTTGAGGTTACGGAAATACTCGCCAA
>CAYONC010000009.1:0-79395 GCA_964405265.1 uncultured Butyrivibrio sp. | reverse complement strand
ACCATAATAATTCCTCCTTGAATTAATGTCGGCATCCTTGCCGGTTATTGAGTTGTAGCGGTTGCCCGCCGTGTTGTGTAAGATGTCTTACTGTATTATATATCAGTAGTCTGAATTGCTTCATATGCTGATTTACAATTAATTTAATTGTAACTCCGGGATGTTATTTTGTCAAGATGTTTGGAAATCGTTCGTATTACGAACAGGACCGATGTATACCGATCCTATTCGTGATAGACTCCATTTACTGAAGCAATGACAAAACGCCCTGTGTTGACTGGTTAGCCTGTGCAAGCATTGACTGGCCTGCCTGTGCAAGAATACTGTTCTTACTGTATTCAACCATTTCAGAAGCCATATCAACATCACGGATAAGAGATTCAGCTGACTGCGTATTCTCGGATGTCGTATCAAGGTTGGCTATCGTATGCTCAAGTCTGTTCTGGATTGCTCCAAGATCTGAACGTAAACCTGATACTGACTTGATATCAGTCTGGATAAGTGTCATGGCTGCCGCATACGCATCATTGTCATCCGTCACACCGGTTGTTGAATCCGTCGGCTTGGTAAGTCCGAGTGATGAAATATCCCCATCATCCGATACCGTATTGGATGCAATATCCACAAGCTTGCTGATATCTACCGTAATGGTCTGATTTTCTTTTGCACCAACCTGAAGCTTCTTATTCGCAAAATCTCCGTTAAGAAGATTCATGTCGTTAAACTGGGTTGTGCTTGCAATTCTTCCAAGCTCCTGGCTCAGTGATGACATTTCCTTGTTGATTGCCGAACGGTCTATTGATGTATTAACATCATTGGCACCCTGTGTTGCAAGCTCGTTCATACGCTGAAGTATTGAATGAACTTCATTCAGGGCTCCTTCTGCCGTCTGAATAAGTGAAATACCATTTTCAGCATTGTTGGAAGCCTTATTAAGACCTCTTATCTGGCTTCTCATCTTCTCTGAAATTGAGAGGCCTGCCGCATCATCACCTGCACGGTTAATTCTGTAACCTGACGAAAGCTTCTCTGTTGACTTAGCCTGTGCGCCCGTAACGATGCCAAGCTGCCTGTTCGTGTTCATTGCTGTAAGATTGTGTTGTACTACCATATGTATTCCTCCTTGAATTTGTCCCTCGGCATCCTTGCCGATTCGTTAAATTAGTAGCATGATTGCTTTTTGATGTAAGTTATCCTTACTTGTATTATATATCGGAATCAATTTTTTAAAATTAACCCCGGATAATAATTTATTTTATTATTTTTTCTTGTCAAGAAAATAGGGTTCCGATGAAATATTGTTCATGGTTCTGTAATAGCTTGCCGCCATTTCCCTGCTCTTCTTAATCTGTCTGGTTTCCCGTTTAAGCTCACTGAAACGTTTTCTGATAAGGTCATTATTCCGCTGCTCCATCACCTGAAGCGAAGTGCTTTTATCCGTTATCTGTCTTATAAGTTCCTGGAGTCTCTTTATATCGGCTGCATAGGCATTCCTGTCAGCCTCAAGCTGCGTCCTTACATTTGCATATAAAAGTTCAAAGCCGTTGTCTAATTTAACAAGCTCATTAACCAGAGCTGCTTTCTTTTCAATGTTGCCTTCAAATTCCGTGTCGTCAAAATCTTCTGCCGTCACGATATCCTTCTGCTCCGATGTAAGTTTTGTAAGCTCATCCAGTATGAGATTTTTCTTAGTAAGACTTTCTTCAAGTATCATAAGATAATTTGATGTATTCTCCATTATTCCTCCTAAGAATTTACCGCAGGCATAACTTTTGCTGATTTCATAACCTCTTTCCATGTATCACGCATACCTCTGAGGTGTCCGAGACACTCTTCAAGTATCTCTGTGTCCTTCTTCACATTGGCCCATACAAGTCTTGACTGGATATACTCATACACCCTGTCAAATTCTTTGGCAACCGGATATTTAAAATTAAGCGTTGCACGGAATTCGTCTACTATCCTCTGGGCCTTCTGTATATTAACATGGGCTTTTTCAATATCCTTCTTCTCTATCGCCATTACGGCTATGTTCAGGAATTTTATCGCACCCTCGTAGAGCATAAGCGTAAGCTCCGGCTGTGTTGCAGTAAGTATTTTCTGTTTCTGGTATGTTTCATATCCGTTTGCATTAGAAGTCATTCATAATCCCTCCTTTTATTGTCCGCCTAAAAGCCCTGAAAGCGAGCTTGACTGCGACTGTAATTTTGAAAGGGCCGTTTCCATTGCTGAGAATTTCTTGTAATATGACTCTTCCATATTCTCAATCTTCTCTTCCCATTCTTCTATTTTCTTGGTATATTCGCTGTACTGGCTGGACATCTGCTTGTCATTATATATTGTAAAGGCACTGCTCATGGAGTTGGATGACATCTTTTTGGAAAGCGTATCATATAAATTTCCGGCAAGTTCCTGGAAGAATCTTACAGTTCCTTCCGGATCCTGCGAAATCATCTGCATAAGCTTATCTTCATTACTTGAAACGGTAGCATCATCTTCATTGCCATCAATATGGAATATTCCTCTTTCCTTGGCACTTGCGCTGAAATAACCGGCTGTTGCGATGCCAAAGGTTGAAAGGCTGTACTCCTTCCCGTTTATGGTCACCTTAGTTCCAAGGATTGCAGACTTCAGCGATGAAGAAATACTTCCAAGCGTACTGTCTTTCCTGAGAAGTGCACTTTTGGCTTTTTCTTCCCATGTCTCTATCTGCTTATCCGTCATGCCCTCCATCTCATCCTCGGTAAGAGGGTCATATCCGTCTGCAGAATCGGCATTATAAAGCCCGTCTATATATTCTATCATCTCATTATACTGCTTGAACATATCCACAATTTTGTCATATATTCCCTGAGTATCAATAGTGACATTAATGCTGACAGCATTGTCTTTTTCTATTACATTTCCTTCTGAATCAGTCTCCGTTGTAACAGTTACCGCAGTCGCATTAATATTAAGTCCGTTTATGGAATATGTATTGGTATTGGATGTAAAGGTTGCACCGTTAAGCTTAATTATTGAATCCTGTGCATTAATTCTGACGGCATCATAAGAGCCTGAAAGTGCACCTGAGTCATAACGGTTCACAATATCCTTTGCCGCTGCGACTTCATCCGCAACATCGCTTTCTATACCGGCAAGGATATCGGCATTCAGCTCATCAACCTTCGCTGAAAGCATTTCATCATTATCAAGATATAACTGATTCTCATTAATGATTTTCTGGTTATCAACAATTTTATCACTGTTATCCTGTATCTTCTTGTTAAGATCTTCTATCGCCTTTTTGTATTCATCTTCTGTTGCGTAATCATCTTCCCATGAATAATCATCCGCCTGAAGCTTATCTAACTTCTCCTGTGCGCTTTTATTCGCTTTGACAAGTGACTCGTTACTCTCTGTGGCTGTCTTAACCTTGGTTTCAAGAGACTTTCTGTACGATTCAACTGTCCATTTGGATGATTCGTACCTTGTATCAATAAGTGCCTGTGCATCAAAATCAGAAGCAGCCATTTTCCTGTACTTCTGCATCTCAGCGGTTTCATTGCCTTCATTATCTTTAAAGCTTATAAGCCCCAGCTTCTGAAGTGCATCAAATCCGTTGGTATCACCTGCCGTTAGTACAAATTCATCATCTGCTCCGGATATTTTTGAACTGATGAAAAATCTTCCTGTTCCCTCGTCAAAATTTGCCGTTACTCCACCTGCCTTTAACTGGGAAGTCAGCCCTGCAAGCGTCATGTCCCCTTTAAGCTCTACCTGACGGTCATTAATCATAATTGTGCCTTCCGTTATTCCAAGCTCGGAAAGCTTTGTCGAATTGGTAACCTTGGTTCCCTGTATTTTACCGCCGGTAAGATATCCGGAGGTTGCAAGCTGTTTTACGGCAAGGCTCTGTGAAGAGGTTACGGCACCTGATGATGCACTGACCTGTGCTACCGTTGAATTGCTTATCGTCGCACTTCTGAGATTGTATGCCGTCGAATACCTCATGCTTGAAAGGGTTCCCGTATAAAATCCGTACACCTTGGTATTAACTTCCTTCCATGCATCCATCGTCCATGTGGTTTTCGTCTGCTGCTTCACATAATTATCCTTCTTGGTAGAATATGCAGACACAAGCTCCTGTACTATTGAATCGGTATCAAGTCCCGATGTCATACCTGTAAGTCTTATTGCCATACGGTTGCCTCCTTTCTATCCTCTCTCATCCAAAAATACTCCTGCAAGCTCCCAGACCTTGGCTATCATGTCGAGTGTCTCTTCTGCCGGAAATTCCTTAATGACTTCGTCTGAATTCTTGTCTATTAATTTAATCGTAACCCTGTTGGTCTCTTCGTGATATCCGTATTTTGCGATTGTATTGGCATTAATCTTCTTGTTAATGTCTGATACAGCCTGTTTTACCGTATTCTCGGAAGGCACATTCTTCTGTGTCCTGACCTCAGCCGTTTCATGTTCTGTCTGTATGTCCGGTGTATCCGTACTTATATCCGGCACATATACCTGCGTTGCCACGTTAATATTTCCCGTTCCTTCGATTTTCATGTTATACCTCCTTGTATTTGAAAATGAAAAACAACTTTACCTTTGTTTTGTATATTTCGGCACAACACATAAATAAGTTAATATTTATTCAAATAAATTTTTAAGTGCTTCAAGCCCTGCCGATTCACTTGCTTCCTTATTGGCATCCTGTATCTGGACATATACTTCTTTTCTGTATATAGGCACTGACTTAGGTGCGGAAATTCCTATTTTTACCTGGTCGCCTTTTATTTCAAGTATTGTTACTTCTATATCATTGTTAACAACTATTGATTCACCTTTTTTTCTTGATAATGCTAACATTATTCCGCCTCCTTTTTCATGCTCCGGATGATGTCATATATCTTGTATCTTACGGAATAATCATTATTTACGATGAGCTGGCAGCCTTTTTTTGTATTGGTATTAATTATCAGCGGTGCTTTCAGATTAATAGTCATATTTTCAATATCCGACGGTACCGTAAGTATGTTAAACAGGCAGAGTTCATCATCGCTTTCAAAGTGCCCGATCGGTGCAAGCCATTCATCCTCAATCATCGGGCTGTAATCCTCGATTATCAGTGCCGGATCCATTACCGGAAATGCCAGTGAAGGCTCCTCTATGGACTGCAGCCACATAATCCCGTTCTTTGATTCTTTTTCACTGTCATAAGCAAGCGTATATCCCGTATACTGCTCAAATCCCATTATTCCGTCAGGTATTGTAATTATCTTGTCCTCATCAATTTCTATGCTTCCAAAAATTCTTGATTCAATCTGCATGTCATTTCTCCTTAAATATAATCTAACAGGGACTTCTGTACACAGCTTGACGCTGCCGTAAGTGCCGCCTGATACAGAGTCTGTGCCGATGTGTACGAGATTACAACGTCTTCCAGCTCTACATCCTCATTCTGGGATTTTAAATCATTAAAAGTAGTATTCTGCTGCACAAGTCTTGATTTTGTCAGTGTAATTCTCGTACTTCGTGCTCCAAGGTCTGCAAGCTCAAGTCCTATGACTTCTTTATATCCGCTGACTTTTGTGAGTTCGGCAGAGAACAGCTGCTCCATTGCCGCTACAGCATAATCATGTTCTTTTTCAGCTGCTTCAATCATCGTGCCTATATCTTCCTTTTCCTGGTCCGTATATGCACCGCTTTCCTGCATTTCTTTAAGCTTGGTAATTTTATCTTCAATATCGGAAACATTCTGAAGTGCCGTGCACAAATCATCTATGTCTCTTCCCACATCATAGCTCAATGCATCACATCCAAGCGTATTAACCTGCATTGACTGGCTGAAGTTAATGGTATAATTTATTGCCTGGCCTTCCGGATTAACCTTATATTCAATCGGTGCCGTTGCATCCGTTATATCCGTACAGTTAAAATACATTTCCGGTCTCGGATCTCCCGTGTCAAATCTGTCCTTCTGAAATGTATATGTCATTCCCTGACAATTAATAAAATCAGAGTAAAGGTCATCAGTAAACGCAAGCTCTCCGGTGTCATATATATAGTATACCGACTTATCCGCCGCTTCAAACGTTCCGTCAGCCACGAGATTCTCAAATTCTTTCCGTGTCACAGCCTTCGGTATGTAGGTATCCGTGCTTCCGTCCATTTTTGTTACGGAAAGCTCAAGCTCTTCCCCACTGTCAAGTGCCTTGGCACAGTTGTCATATGCAAGCCTTATTCTGTATACGGTCTCAGTTTCCGGTGTATCTGCCGCATGTATGGTTTTAATGTCCGCCACATCCACGGAATCCTTCATTACTTCCATGGTAGTCACATCATCAGACGTAAATGTTTCCGTAATCTGATACTTCTTCTGTGCATCAAGTGCCGTCAGAAATGTAAATGATGTATCCGTCTTATATCCCGTAAAGCAGTACCTTCCTGCGTAGTCAGCATTAGCTTCTGAATAAATTGCAGTTTTATACTGTTTCAGTACGGCAATAATTGAACTTCTGTCATTCGTCGTGAACTGATCGGATGCACCCTGATTACAGTATTCGGTTATGTCCGTAAGCAGTCCGTCCATGTTGTCCATTGCAGTTTCCGTTACGCTTATCCATGCTTCGGCATCAGGTATGTTATGTTTAAGATACTGTTCTATCTCCGATATGCTTGATCTTAACGAAAGTGCCCTGATGGCAACTATCGGATCATCCGAAGGACGCGTTATTTTCTTTTCGGTAGACATCTGATTTTCCGCCGTACTGAGGTTGTTTTTTGATTTACTGACATTTCTCAGAGTCTGGTTATTCATCATTGTGTTGGTTATTCTCATGCTGAATCCTCCTTCATCATACTCCGGTTTCTTCTATAAGCTTACTGTATATCTGCTGCATTACGGATATTATTTTTGATGAAAGGTTATATGCTTCCTTATATTTTACAAGGTCAACCGCTTCTTCATCCTCATCCACGCCGCTTACGGACATTCTCTGGTTGTCTATTGTGTCCTTAATGTTCATATAAGTTGTGGAAAAGGTTTTTATTCTTCCTCCGTCTATTGAAGCAACGGATACCACTGACTGAAGAAAATCCTCAAATGTTCCGTTATTGATTACAATCTTGTCTTTTAACGCTAAAAGCTCCTCAACCATATCCACATTGGCAACACCCTTAGTCGTGTCATACGAGTAAGGGAGCTTCGACATATCATTAAGTATGTCCGGATTAATGCACACGTTGGATGCCGTAATATACGAATCCCCGTATTTTGATACAAAAAGCTCTTCCACCGGTATATCGGTTACCCTGACGCCTTCTCCGATTATGGTGTCATTAAACATATCTGAAATTGACTGTATAAATCTGTTAAACTGCGACTGGTAATAAGGAATACCCTTATATTCCGAATTAAATTCCGGTTCAAGCACTGTTGTCATTTTCTTATTATAGCCTGCTGCCAGATAATCCTTATATTCCTGCTCAGAAATATCCTGCACATTTACAATATCACCGTTTGCATCGGTAAGCATATTGCCGTCGGCATCCGAAAGCCCTAAAATTTCATAGGACTCATTGCAGCCGTCCCTCATGTCTACCGCCGCTTTAAGCGACCCCTTTATTGTACTGCTGTATACGTTGAAATCAAGCTCGTTACCCCACTTAATATCATACAGCCCGTCTATGTCACTTGCATTTCTTCTGTGTCCGTTCTCCCTTGCAACGGTATACAGTTTATTATAATTATAGGTATCCACAAGCTCCTGGTCATTGATAAACACCTTAAATTCCGTCGCACCGTTTCCCAGCTGTTTCTCGTCCGTAGAAGTATTAACATATTTTGAAAGCTCATCTATAAGAAGCGCCCTTGAGTCCCTGAGGTCGTTGGCATATCCTCCGCTTACCTCAATGGTATTAATCTGCTTGTTAAGTGATACAATTTCCTCAGCAATGGTATTAATTGCGTCAACCGTCGTTTTAACCTCGTCATTTGCCTGCTTCTGAATGTTGGCAAGATTAGTTGACAGAGTATTAAAGTAGTCACATATACTCTGGGCATAATTCATAAACTGGTTTCTTGCAACCGCACTGGTCGGATCCCTGTGAAGGTCATTAACCGCATTAAACAGATTGGTATATTCCGTTGTGAACCCGTTAAGATTAAATTCATCAAGATAATCCTCAAGCATTACGGAATACACCTCTAACGACTGGTACTGTCCGTAATTGGTAGCCGCCTGCCAGTATTTCGTATCGTAATATGAGCTTCTCAGCTGGTCTATCGACTGCACGCTTACGCCTGTTCCGACGGTTCCGTAATTCGTATATACACGGATTGAAGAATTGGCTGTCTGATTAGCCACCTGCTTGCTGTATCCGGTGGTATTTACATTGGAAATATTATGTGCAGTTGTATTAATCGCGATATTACTTGCCGCCAGTCCTGACGCTCCGATTGTAAGTCCGAAAAAAGTATTAGCCATATATCAGTCACCCTGCTCCCATGGTATTAATCAGTGTTTCAAGCATTGAATCTATTACATTCACATAACGTGAGGATGCATTATATGCCTGCTGGTATTTAATCATGTTGGACAGTTCCTCTTCTGAGGAAACTCCCATAACTCCCTGTCTCTGTTCATCAAGCTGTGCCGTAAGTATCTCTTCATTCTCGCTCATGCTTCTGTATACCTTACCCGTATTGGCAAGGTCATTGACCATGCTTTCATAAAACATTTCAAAATTAAGAAGCTCAAGCCTGTCATTGTGTTTCATTATCTTTTGTGAAAAAAGGCTTACAAGCTGTTCAGCTTTTTCATAATCATCAAGTCCTGCCTGTGTTGTAAGCGGAATTCTTGAATAGTCCTGAATTATATCTTCATTGACATAAAGATTCATTATTGTATATGATGAGGTATTGCCAAAATCATTTACATCATTTCTCACATAATACTCTGTGCCGTCAATAGTCTGAATCTTGTATCTGTCGCAGTAATTTCTTGTAAAAAGTTCAAAACCAAACTGACCGTCTGACGTCAGCGGTGCATTTTCCATATCAAGAACCGTATATGTATTTCCGGCTGCATCCGTTATCTCCGTCTCCGGACAGAATATGTCATTTATCTCCGTAACCATGGTGCTGATAAGCTTATCAAAATTAGCTATGGTATTTACGAGTGTTGAAGTTTCGGCAGACGGATCATTTGTGTCCTGATATGTCGGTACAACCGAACCTCTGGCAGTCAGAAGCCCTCTTAATGAACCAATATCCGTATTCTTTGCCGTCGATATTGTTTCAGAATAGCTGTACACATCTTCATTATTAAGTGACGGCCATACCGGTCTTACAAGCGTTGTTCCCGTAAATACATCCAGTCCCATTTCCGTATATCCCGTTTTGTCTGCAAACTTTACACCTTCAATGGATACACTCACGGCTCCCGTATCATCCTCGCTGTAAGATATTTTGCAATATGTCGCAAGCTCATCCAGAAGCAGGTCCCTTGTATCTCTTAAATCGGATGCCGTTTCATATCCGCCGCCTTCAATTTTGGCTATGCTTCTGTTAATTTCCACCAGTGATGCCCCTATTTCATTAATCCTTCCCACAACTTCCTTGACTTCTTCATTCAGATTATTCTGATAATTAACAAGTCCTTTATAAATTGTTTTGGCACTGTCTATAAACTGTACCGCACTCTGCACAAGTGCCGACCTTGCCGTGGACTCTCCCGGTGTCTTGGCCACCTCATGAAGTGCCTCAAGGAAATCCGTTATATTCTGCTGGAATCCTATACCGGTAATGTAATCCGTTTCTCCCATCTGTGTCTGAATTTCATATACGGCATCATACATCTTATCGTAGAAGCCCTGTCTGCCGGATTCTTTGCGGTATGCCGTATCCAAAAACATATCCCTTACATGGTTTATTGTCTGTATGGATACACCGAGTCCCTTCTGTCCCGTTGTTGTGGCAGATGATGTACCGACGAAGTTATATCCCAAATCACGGTTAACTACCTGTTGTCTCACATATCCGGTCGTATTTACATTTGTCAGATTGTTGGCTGTCGTATTGAGGGAATTACTGTTAGTCTGTATCCCCGACAATCCGACATACAGTGCTGCCATGCCCATGGGACTTTCCTCCTGTCATAATAATTTTTTACTGCTTTGCATCAAAAGAACCGGATATGCCGTAATCAGTATCGGCATAATCCTTACCTGCGTAGTTGGCAGTTGCAGGTCCCTGCTTCATACTCTGAACAAGATTCATCTCAAACTCAAGCATATCAAGCGATTCCTGAAGAAGCACTTTGTTGTGTTCGTTGACTTTGACCATCTGTGACATTGTCGACCTTAACCTGTCGTGGATATCCCTGAGGGCATCAGCTTCATTCTTCTGCCCTGCAAGCATCTCCGTCAATCCTGTCAGTGTAAGGGATTTAGGATCTTTGTTAAGGACAACCGCTATGTCTCCCGTCACTTCGGTACGTTTTTTTTCAAGTGCAATAATTCTTGAAACAACTTCCTGTTCTTTCTCAACCATGATATTCAGTGCAGCATGATCGCCTTTTACAATAATGCCCGTCTTATCCATTGACAGCTTCAACAGGGTAAGGTATTCTTCATTTTCCTTGCGGAGTGTTGCAATGAGATTATCAATTAAACTTGCCACTTAACTTTCTCCTAAACTAAAATATTACAGTTCCGTATTTCTCTGCTAATTTTGTCGCAAGATCATCATTACTTACATTATATGTTCCTGCTTTAATTTCAGTCCTGACATCCTGAACCTTTCCGCTTCTGACATCAGGTGCAGAGGCAACTGCCTGCTTCGCAATCTGGTAATCCTTTCCAAATTGAGAAATCTCGAGCTTATCGCTTCCATATACAGTTCCTGACTTGGTCACGGACTGTCTCTTATTAGTCTGATATATCTGGCTAATCTGGTTATACGCATCAACTCTCATCTTAAATCTCTCCTTCCATGAACAGATTAAATAACCGCAATATTACCGGGTTATATTCTATTTATCGGATATTTTCAAAAAAACGTAACCCTTAGATAAAAAAAATATCCGAAACGGATTATTTTTCCGTTCCGGATATTCCTGATTCATCTTTTATTAAGAAATCTCATTCTGTCTGAAGGGTCCCTGTAATTCTTTCTCTCCGGCATATGCCGTTCTTCATGATATATATTGCCAAGGTTTCTCTGCATCTGTTCCCTGCAGTACGGGCAGAACCTTCCTGATTTAATGCTTACCCCGCAGCCTTCACAATCAATTCCGATAGGTGAATCATCCGTAAATGCCAGTCTCTCTTCCCTAATCCACTTTTCAAGCTGCTGTATGGTAACCTCCGTATCCTCGGATATCTGCTTCATGGTAGCGCGCGGATTCTCCTGAATATATTTCTTGACAACGGAAAACTTCTTCTCAATTTCCTCCGTGCATGCCGGACAGTAATAATTCCTGCCGCCTATATAATTGTACAGTCTTCCGCATATTCTGCAGTTCTTAACTTCCATAACTGCCCTCCTTGCCTGCTTAAAAGCCTCGTCCGACACATACCGTCACAGCATATACGGCCTCTGCTCCCGCTTCCATAAGCACTCTTGCACATTCATTAACGGTTGCCCCTGTGGTATATATGTCATCTGCCAATATTATCTTCTTATATTGTAATGGTTTCTGACGGATTTGAAAAGCATTTTTTATTCCTTTCTCTCTTTCCCTGTCTGTCATCGTTTTTAGCGGTGCCGTATTAACGCATCTGCTTATTACGTCTCCGTCTGTCGGTATACCGGAGTATACCGACAGTGCCCCTGCAAAAACCTCAGCCTGATTATATCCCCTTTTTCTCATTCTTGCCCTGTGAAGCGGAACCGGCACAATCGCTCCGGCTCGCCAGCCAGTTATGATTTTTCCCCACTTCTCCATGACGGCGTGTGCATAAAATCCTGCATATTCACGTCGGTTGTTATATTTAAAGGCATACATCGACGACTTCATTGCATCTGAATATGCAAAGCCTGCTACGCATCTTTCAAAATAAAATTCCTTCCTGCGGCAGTCATGACAGTATTCCGCCGTATCATCATCAAGCGGCTTGCCACATCTGTAACACACCGGTTCTTCTATGTATTTTATCTTCTTCCTGCATCCGCTGCATATTTCCGGTCTTGCTCCGCTTTTGACGTCATAAAGTATGTTATCGCATACCGGACACCTCGGCGGAAACAGTATTTCATTTATTTTTCTTATAATTTTTATATTGATGCCTCCCTTATTCTCAATGCAAGCGAGGTATACCTCTTCTGCTCGCTTTCGTTAGCTATCATTCTGTAAAACGCATTTTCGTCTCCTACCACACATATGCATTTTTTTGCTCTTGTTACCGCAGTATACAGAATATTACGGTTCATCAGCATTCTTGGCCCGTCAAAGAGAGGAAATACCACCGCCGGGTACTCGCTTCCCTGTGACTTATGCACGGTTACTGCATATGCGTGTTCCAGCTCGTCCGCTTCTTTGAATGAATAGCACGCATATTTATTCTCTTCATATCTTACCGTCAGTTCACCGAGAAACAGGTTGATATTGTCAATTATTCCTATGTCTCCGTTAAAAACGCCTATTCCGGTCTCTACCGGGATTCCGTTATATCCCCTTATTTCCCATTCAAGGTTGTAATTATTTTTTATCTGCATTACTTTATCACCTTCCCTGAAAATCACGCCTCCTATTTCCTTCTGTATCTTGGAAGGTGCTTCCGGATTGAGATACTGTTGCAGTACCATGTTAAGATGTTCAACTCCGAGCGTTCCCTTTCTTGTGGGCGTGAGTACCTGAACCTCATCCGTTTTACAGTCGGTATATGCCGGCAGCTTTGTTCCCACAAGCGTTATCATGGCATTTATTATGGAATTTGCATCAGAACGCTTTATGAAGGGGAAGTCCCTGCTTCCGGTGCTTATCTCAAACATTTCCCCGGCGTTTATCCTGTGTGCATTATTCACTATGTCTCCCGCCTCTTCCTGTCTGAAAATTCTTGTAAGCTCAACCACCGGAAACATTTCTGAATTAATAATGTCCCTTAACACTGCTCCCGGTCCCACCGACGGAAGCTGGTTGGCATCTCCTACAAGTATGAGTCTTGTCCCCTCCGGAACGGCTTTTAGGAAGCTGTTCATGAGAAATATGTCAACCATGGACATTTCATCTATTATTATTACGTCAGCCTCAAGCGGATTATCTTCATTACGTTCAAATTCAGCCCTGTCAGATTCATCGGATATCATACCGCTCAGTTCAAGAAGTCTGTGAATGGTGCGTGCTTCATGTCCTGTCGCCTCCGTCATTCTTTTTGCTGCTCTTCCCGTAGGTGCTGCAAGAAGAATTTCCATTTCTTTTATTTCAAAATATCTGATTATGGTATTTATGGTTGTTGTCTTTCCGGTTCCCGGTCCTCCGGTAATGATAAGCAGTCCGTTGCTTACGGCTTCCCGTACGGCCTGCTTCTGCAGGTCATCCAGCTTTATTCCTTCTTCATCTTCAATTTCTGAAATTCTTCGGTTAAAGGTTTTTTCATCCGTTCCATACCTGCCGTTCAGACTGACAAGCCTGCCTGCCACTGCCGTTTCCGTATTATACAGCGACAGCGGATACACTGCCGTTATGTCCTCCGTATTCTTTACGGTTATACGGCTGTTAATCATCATGTCCATGAGAAGTTCTTCCGGCTCGTCTATTACGGTTTCAAGGAGCTGTTCAGTCTTTTCAAGCAGCATATCCTTGGGAAGATATACATGTCCGCATCCCGTTGCCTGCTGCAGTACATACAAAAGTCCGCTCTTTATTCTGTCCGGTGAATTTCTTTCCACTCCCATGCGTGCTGCTATGTCATCTGCAATTTTAAAACCTACTCCCTCAATATCATCAGTAAGCCTGTATGGATTATTCTCCATAATTTCATACAGCCTTTCGCCATATTTTTTATATATTTTTACTGCAAGGTTCATGCTGATGCCGAAATTCTGCATATACAGCATTGCACTTCTCATTTCCTTTTTTTCTATTATACGGTCGGCGATTTCCATTGCCATTCTCGCACTTATACCCTTTATCTCGGCAAGCCTCTCCGGTTCCTCTTCCATTATTCTGAAGGTGTCATACTTGAATTTTTTTACAATTCTTCCCGCAAGAGCCATTCCTATACCCTTTATCGCACCGGAACCCAGGTATCTTTCCATTGAATCAAGGTCCTCGGGTTCAGCTTCTTCATATGACACCACCTTAAACTGTACACCATAATTCGGATGTACGACAAAATCACCCCTGAACGTTACATACGTTCCGGGGTTAATAAGATTAAGGATTCCAACGCAGGTCATAAGGTCATATATATCATCCTTATACCCGTCATTGGAATCCCTTAACCGCTTTACCTCTTCGGACGAAAGAGACACCTCCATTATTGTATGTCCGTTGTCCGAATTGGTATATATTATTTTCTCAACATATCCTTTAAGTTCTTCCATTACAACACGCCGGCTTTATATATCATAATTACGCTTCATCTGCTCATATAACTGCTTCGCAATGCCTATTCCGTCACCGCGTTCCGTTGCACTTTTTGCATATTCCTCATACAGGGTATCCTTGAACATATCAAGATGTGTCATTCCGCTGTCTTCGTCATCATCCGGAATCATTTTTTCCATTCCCTTAAAGGCCTGTTCTATGAAGTATTGCTCAAACGATTTGCACGCCTCCATCAGCTCTTCATCAGTAGCATTTGAATAATCTGCGGATGCCAGTTTATCCTTAAGTTCTGATACGGATTTATTGTATGAATCATATGACGTGGCATTCAAATCATTTATTCCTGATATGAAATCGCTCATTTAACATTCCTCCGTTTATCTCTTGAGCTGGTTGGCAAGGCTTAACATATCATCCGCTGCCTGTATGGCTTTTGAATTCATTTCATAAGCTCTCTGTGCAACTATAAGATTAACCATTTCATCTGCCACCTGCACATTCGATGCTTCGAGTCTGCCTTGGGAAATCGTGCTTTTCTTAAGCTCCGCAAATGCGGTTTCCTCCATTGCATATCCGGACGCTTCCGTTTCCCTGTACATTGAACTGCCCGTACTTTCAAGTCCCGACGGATTCGTAAACTGGAATATGCCTATTCTGATACCGAGGCTTTGCGGATTATTGGTCTCATCCGGATAACAGAACGTGCCGTCACCCGTAACGGTTATCTGTGACATTTCATATGTAGAATCAAATTCTATCGGATTTCCGTCCGTATCCACCACCGGATATCCTTCGGAGGAGCATAGCATAAATCCTCCGTCTTCCGTAACGGACATTCCAAAATTTCCGTTTCTCGTATACAATATCTCTCCGTCTGTCCCCATAAGTCCGAACAGCCCGCTTCCCTGTATTGCAAATGCAAAAGTATTGGCTGAATCCACTATGGTTCCCTGGGTAAACTGTGTGGTAATGGACGAGTTCCTCGTTCCTGTTCCGACCTGTGCCGGAATCGGTTTATAGTCGCCGTTGGCACTTGTCGAACGGCTCTGAAGTGTCTGATAAAGCAGAGACTTAAATTCTGCCGTTGACGTCTTATAACCGGTAGAATTAACGTTTGCAAGGTTATTGGATATAACATCTACATTGGTCTGCTGTGCTATCATACCTGATGCCGCAGTATATAATGCTCTCATCATAGGTTATCTGCCCCTTTCTACATCTTGCCAAGATTTACCGCAACTTCAAGGGTTGAATCTATCGCCTGTATGACCTTCTGATTGCTTTCATAATCCCTTGACGTGGAAATCATGTCAACCATTTCTGAAACCACGTTCACATTGGATGATTCAAGATATCCCTGATAAACCCTGCCTTCCGGTTCTTTCTGTACAGCGCCTTCAACGGCAATATACATATTCTCTCCGAATTTTTTCAGATAATCATAATCCTCAAAATCCGTAATCTGAAGCTTCGCTATTTCCATACCGTCTGCTTCAATTACTCCGTATTCGTCAATGGAAACTTCCGTTCCATCAGGAATACTGATAAGACCACCGCTTTCGTCTAAAACGAAGTCACCATCCTTGGTCATCAGAATCCCTTCCGAATTGATGGTAAAACTGCCATCTCTCGTATATCGGACTGATTCATTTCCGTTCCTGTCAGAATAGGAAATTGCAAAGAATCCATTCCCGCCTAATGCCAAATCATAGGTATTCCCTGTCTCCTGCAGATTGCCGGTGCCGTAATCGGTATATGTCTCTCCGATTTTTACACCAAGACTTATCCTGCCTACCGGCTGGCTCAGATAATTAACAGAACTGTCATTAATCTTAATTGCCATCAGATTTCTGAATGCCTGTGACGTGGCTCCTTCCTTCTTATAAGCAGTAGTCGATGAATTAGCCAGATTGTTGGTAATAACATCCATTCTGTTCATCTGGTTAACCATGCCCGTGGCTGCAGTATACAAACCTCTAACCATGTTCTCACGACTCCTTATAATGTATTTTGTATGTTACCTTTCTCCTGCAAGAAACTCAATGAATCTTCCTGTTCCAATTGCGACTGCCGTCATAGGATCTTCTGCCGTCATGGTATTGATGCCGGTCTTCTCTTCTATGAGTTCTTCAAGTCCCTGAAGGAGACTTCCGCCGCCTGTCAGCACAATGCCTCTGTCTGCAATGTCTGCCGCAAGCTCCGGCGGAGTTTTTTCAAGAACACTGTGGATCGCTTCGACTATCTGTGCCGTAGCTTCCTTAAGTGCTTCTTCCGTTTCTGCTGATGTAACCGTTACGGTCTTAGGAAGTCCCGTTACAAGGTTACGTCCTCTGATATCCATTGAAACAGCTTCTGCTCTCGGATACGCGCTGCCTATTTTAATCTTGATGTCTTCCGCCGTTCTCTCACCGATAAGAAGGTTATACTTCTTACGCATATAACGCACGATGGCCTCATCAAAATCATCTCCGGCAGTTTTTATTGATGTACTTACAACCGTTCCGCCGAGTGAAATCACGGCTATATCAGTTGTTCCGCCGCCGATGTCAACAATCATGTTACCGCACGGACGTGCAATGTCAATTCCGGCTCCTATCGCTGCAGCAATGGGTTCTTCTATTATTGCAACCTCTCTTGCCCCTGCCTGATATGTTGCATCCTCAACCGCCTTCTTCTCAACCTCCGTTACACCGCTCGGCACACATACGCTGATTCTCGGTTTCTTGAGGATCTTCCTTCCTATTGCCTTTTGGATAAAATACTTCATCATCTTCTCGGTAACCGTATAATCTGAGATTACTCCCTGCCTTAACGGTCTTACCGCCACAATATTGCCGGGAGTTCTTCCAAGCATAAGCCTTGCTTCTTCGCCGATTGCCTTAATCTTATTGGTATCCCTGTCAAAAGCCACCACTGAAGGCTCTTTGAGTACTACACCCTTTCCTTTAATGTATACAAGGATGCTGGCTGTTCCTAAATCAATTCCAATATCTGCGCTGATCATAACTGAATCCCCTTTCATCTTCGGATTATCATCTATTAACATGGTTTGCAATTTTCACACACACGCTAATATTATAAACAATATTCCTTCATTTTAAAAGAGGGAATTTAGATATTTTTAAATTTATCGGCATACCTGATTGATTTATTTAGTTTTTTCCCTCAAATATTTATCCTTTGTTGCAAGTCCGCCTCTTATGTGTCTTTCCGATTTGTTAACATCCAAAATTTTTCTGGTCTCTGAAGCAAGATGAGGATTTATATATATCAGCCGTTCCGTTACGTCTTTATGCACCGTACTCTTGCTTATTCCGAAAACTCCTGCGGTCTGCCTTACGGTAGCATTATTATCCACTATATACTGTGCCATTCTTACCGCTCTTTCCTCTATGTATTTTCTCATGAAAAGCCCCTGCATTTTTTTACATTCTATGCAGAAGAAATTATATTATGATATTTCCGTAAATCTTTTCCTTAATGCCGGAAGCCGGGCATCTCTGATAATCCACTTTATTTTTATAAACAAAAGTGCTATATTACACAGTATAAAGCGAGGATTTAAAAATGTCAGTTAAAACCGGTAAAAAGAGAACTCTGAACATAATTATAGTAGGCTGCGGCAAGGTCGGCACAACGCTTGTGGAGCAGCTGTGTGCGGAAGGAAATGATATTACTATCATTGATACGAACCCTGATAAGGTCCGTACCCTGTCATCTTCCTATGACATTATGGGTGTTGTCGGAAATGGTGCAAGCTTCAGCATACAGTCGGAGGCAGGAATAGACAATGCCGATTTATTCATAGCGGTAACAGATTCGGATGAGCTTAACCTTCTGTGCTGTACGGTTGCAAAAAAAGCAGGTGACTGTGCCGCCATCGCAAGAGTAAGAAATCCTGAATACACCAAGGATGTCAATTATCTGAGAACGAAGTTAGGGCTTACCTTCATCATTAATCCCGAGCTTGAAGCCTCCAAGGAAATCGCAAGAATACTTTACCTTCCGACGGCTCTTCAGATTAACTCCTTCGCCCATGGGCAGGCACGAATGATTAAATTCCGAATACCTGAGGGCAACATTCTTGACGGAATGACCATTATGAATCTTAAAAGTCATGATTCGGATGTGCTGATATGTGCCGTAGAACGTGAAAACGATTTATACATACCGTCAGGAACTTTTGTTCTTGAAAAGGGCGACATAATATCTTTTGTCTCACAGGGCAATAAAGCAGCCACTTTTTTGAAGAAAATCGGTTTTAACACATGGCGTGTCAGAAATACCATAATAGCCGGCGGCGGCAAATCAACCTACTACCTTGCGGAGCAGCTTATCAATAAAGGAATATCCGTAAAAATCATTGAAAAAGATAAGGACAAATGCGAACAGCTGAGTATACAGCTTCCAAAGGCAATTATAATTAACGGCGATGCCACGGATGAAGCCACTCTGTTTGAAGAAGGCATTGAAACGGCAGATTCTTTTGTTCCGCTTACAGGCATGGATGAAGAAAACATACTTTTAACACTTTTTGCAAAGAAGGTCAGTAATGCCAAAATTGTTACCAAAATCAACCGTTCCAACTTTAAGGAGGTAATCAACAGTCTTGACCTCGGAAGTGTAGTATATCCGAGATATATAACTTCAGAAGCAATAATTGCCTATGCCCGCGCAAAAAAGGATTCCATGGGAAGCAATATAGAAACTCTGTATCACCTGTTTGACTCAAGGGCTGAAGCAATCGAATTCAGTATCAGGGAAAAATCCCCCGTTACGGATATTTCCCTTAAAGACCTGAATCTCCGCAAAAATCTCCTCATATGCTTTATAAACCGCAGCGGAAGCATAATTATTCCAAGCGGTAATGACTGTATCCGGGTGGGTGACACCGTAATGATTGTTACAACCCATACAGGCTTTAACGATATACGGGACATCATCAGCAAATAGGAAATAATGATATGAATACTTCTATAATAAGATACATTTTAGGATATGTACTAAAGTTAGGCGGATGTTTTCTCACTCTTCCGGCGATAGTATCCGCAATATACACGGAGCAGGAGGGACTTGCCTATCTTGCTGTTGCACTTATATGCTTTATCACAGGATTTCTGATGACAGTCAAAAAACCTGACAATACCGTTTTTTACCTGAAGGAAGGCTGTGTAATTACGGCAATGAGCTGGATTATGCTGAGTATTTTCGGATGCCTTCCTTTCATAATCACCGGAGAAATACCGTCATTTACAGACGCACTTTTTGAAACCGTATCAGGATTTACAACTACGGGGGCAAGTATCCTCAGCAACGTGGAAGCACTCTCCCATGCCTCGCTTTTCTGGAGATGTTTTACAAACTGGATTGGCGGAATGGGAGTGCTTGTATTCTTAATGGCCGTTATTCCTTTGAGCGGCGGCTCAAATGTCAATATAATGAAAGCCGAAAGTCCGGGGCCGTCATTCGGCAAGCTTGTCCCTAAGCTTAAATATACGGCACGAATCCTCTATCTTATATACATCGGGCTTATGATGCTTCAGATACTGCTTCTTCTGTTCGGCGGAATGTCACTTTTTGAAGCAGTAACGACCGGATTCGGCACTGCAGGCACAGGCGGATTCGGAATCAGAAATGACAGCCTTGCAGGATTTTCTCCTTATATAAAGTGGGTTGTCACAATATTTATGATTTTATTCGGAATTAACTTTAATGCATATTATTTTATACTGTACCGCAAATTCAAAAGTGCCCTCGCAATGGAGGAGGTCAGATGGTATCTCATTATCATAATCACATCCGTTGTGATTATTTTCTTTAACATACTGAATACATCAGCAGGTGTTTTCAATTCACTGACTGATTCAACATTTCAGGTTGCTTCGGTCATAACGAGTACCGGTTATGCCACAACCGATTTTAACCTCTGGCCCCAGACGGCAAAAACGGTTCTCGTAATGCTTATGTTTGTCGGTGCCTGTGCCGGAAGCACGGGAGGCGGTATTAAGGTATCACGGTTTATAATACTCATAAAAACCATAGGTAAGGAATGTATGTCTTTTATACATCCTAAAAGCATAAAAAAAATCAAATTAGACGGCAAGCCTGTAGAACATAACGTTGTCCGCTCAATAAATGTTTATTTCATTACATTTATGATTATTTTTGCCCTGTCAGTTTTGATTGTTTCCTTTGAGGGAAAAGACCTTGTAACCAATTTTACTTCAGTTCTTACCACCCTCAACAATATCGGTCCCGGTCTTGAACTTTCGGGTCCCGCCGCAAACTTCGGCCATTTTTCCGTATTAAGCAAAATAGTACTTATATTTGATATGCTTGCAGGAAGGCTTGAGCTGTTCCCTTTGATTATAATGCTGCATCCGGCAGTTCTTGGCGAACTGTTTTGTCTGAAAAAAAGGCGTGTAAGATAGTAAAAAAAGAAGCATTCTCCTTAATGGCGTTATGCTTCTTTTTTTCTATATCTCAATTCCGTTAAGTCTCAATAAATTTCTTGCAGTATCCACTGAATCAACACCGGTTCTGTTTTTTACCGGAGCAAATTCCTTCTCTCTTACCACTTCATATCCGAGACATGACGGAAGGAGCTTAATCATATCAAGAATAAGTGTTTCATATTTATATCCGTTCGGCTCCTCAGGAGTTACGGTTTCCCCGTTTTTACCGATACACGGTATTTTCTTTTCTACAACATGGGGCGGCAGGTTCATTGCCACTATTTCATCAAGCTGCTTCACTCCAAACAGATAATTAAGTGTTACCCCGTAATTGTATGCAGGTTCGCCCTTTTCACTGAGTTCATTCTTCATCTCGTCCGTAAGCTCATAATACTCCACTATCGAAGGATGATTATCTTCAAGGCAGAGAACACCTACCTTCTCATCAGGAGATACCTTTCTTATTACCTTGGAAGCACTCACGCATTTATTGGCAATGGTAGCTCCGACAAAGCACGGATCTGCAATTCTCTGAAGAACATTGTCCACTGAGAATACATTCAGCCACTCTATTCCCTCTCTGCTTATTATCTCACCGAGACCTGCCCGCAGCAGTGAACCGTACCATCCGCCGTTACCGTTAGGTGAAGCTGCCATCCTTGAAGGTGTTTCCATTAAGACTTTTCCTTTGTAATCCGTTGCAGGTGCCATCTCCTGCTTAAAAAAACGTACGTATTCCTCCGGATATCCGAAATAATCATGCTGCTTAAAAAAATCAACAGTTGTATCGTTATTTTTATCACTGGTCATGACAAAAAGATAAATATATGCTCCGGCTTCATTAACGGTTTCTTTAAGATTGCATACAATTCTTTCAAAAATATACACTCTTTTGGTAACTCCGATGTCATATACACCCTTTGGTTCGTCAGAACCGAGTCTGGTTCCCATTCCTCCTGCAAGCAGCACGGCTGCAACCTTTCCCGACTCAATCGTTTTCCTGCCAAGGCTGCGGTATGCATCCTCATTCTTCTGAATTTCATCAATCGAAAGAACTTCTATCGGAGTAATCTTTCCCCTTGAAATTGTCTTCGTGCAGTTAATTCCCTGCTCTATAACAGAAAAATCCGTTTCCTCAATCTGCTTCAGAAGCTCCTTGTCATGTTCACGGCCATAAGCCTCCGCAGTCCGTAATACATGTGCCTGACCAAATTTTTCAAGTTTTTTCATTGCTTCATTATAATTCATATAACATCCTCTTCACTTCAAACATATGCCGGCAGTTTCAAGAGCAGCTGATATAACCCTGTCCATGTCATAATATCTGTAACTTCCAAGCCTTCCGCCAAAAATCACATTTTTCTCTCTGTCCGCAAGCTCTCTGTAACGCAGGTACAACTCATTATTTCTGTCATTATTTACGGGGTAATACGGTTCCATTCCCGGCTGCCACTCCATTGAATATTCTTTTGAAATAACCGTTTTTTTCTGATTCCCGAATTCAAAATGCTTATGCTCAATAATTCTTGTCCACGGAACTTCACTGTCCGTATAATTAACAACGGCATTTCCCTGATAGTTTTTCATGTCAAGCAGCTCAGTCTCAAACCTAACGGTTCTGTATTCAAGATGTCCATAGCAAAAATCAAAATATTCATCTATCATCCCGGTAAAAATAACCGTTTCCGCAATATTTTTTCCGTCCCTGATAAAACTGAAATAATCCGTATCCGTCAGTACCTCAGCACCTTCAAGCATTTTTGAAATAATCCCTGTATATCCGCCCACAGGGATTCCCTGAAATCTGTCATTAAAATAATTATTGTCATAGGTAAACCTGAGCGGCAGTCTCTTAATGATAAATGCCGGAAGCTCATTGCATGGTCTTCCCCACTGCTTTTCGGTATATCCCCTGATAAGCTTTTCATAAACGTCCCGTCCTACAAGCGAAAGCGCCTGTTCTTCAAGATTCGCCGGCTCGGTTATGCCAAGACTTTCAATCTGTCTCTTTATGATAGCTTCCGCCTCACGGGGTGTTTTTATATTCCACATCTTAGAAAAGGTGTTCATATTAAAAGGCAGATTATATATTTCATCCCTGTATACCGCAACAGGGGAATTGATATAATTGTTAAATTCCGCAAATCCGTTTATGTATTCCCATATTTTTCTGTCTGACGTATGAAAAATATGTGCACCGTATTCATGAACATTAATTCCTTCTGTTTCTCTTGTGTATATGTTGCCCGCTATATGGTTCCTTTTGTCAATTACAAGGCATTTTTTTCCTGCTCTGACAGCTTCATGTGCAAAAACGGCTCCAAAAAGCCCGGCACCTACAATCAAATAATCATATTTCATATATTTCTCCTGCTATTTTGCTCCACCGCGGGAAAAAATCACACCTATTGTCTTGAAAATAATCTTCACGTCAAGGCCGATACTCCAG
Organism: uncultured Butyrivibrio sp.; assembly: GCA_964405265.1. Taxonomy (GTDB): domain Bacteria; phylum Bacillota; class Clostridia; order Lachnospirales; family Lachnospiraceae; genus Eshraghiella. The sequence continues at coordinate 55,954 of CAYONC010000009.1, read as the reverse complement.
TTATCTATGTATTCAAGGTCAAGCTTCACAACCTCTTCAAAATCCTGAATATTACTTCTTCCGCTTACCTGCCACATTCCCGTAATTCCCGGCTTCATGCTGAGTCTTCTCTTATGATAGCCTTCATACTGCTTAAACTCTTCCACGGTCGGCGGTCTTGTTCCCACAAGACTCATGTCCCCCTTAAGCACGTTAAAAAACTGAGGCAGTTCATCAATACTGGTCTTTCTGATAAATTTACCAACCTTCGTAATTCTCGGATCATCCGTCATCTTGAACATAAGCCCCTTCATTTCATTCTTCTCCATAAGAGCTTTCTTCCGTTCTTCCGCATCCCTGTACATTGAGCGGAATTTGTATACATGAAAATAACGCCCGTTCTTGCCTACTCTCTTCTGCTTAAATATAACCGGTCCTCCGGACTCTGCCAGTATTGCCGGCACTACAAAAATACTGATGATAACGGTAATTATTATACCGATTAACGAACCGATTATGTCCATCGTCCTCTTTAGTATAAGCTTATTGATGTCATAAAATCTGTTGGCAAAAGTTATAACCGGTACGTCTCCTAAAATTGCAAGTGACTTATTGAAATCCTTAAATATTTCCAGTTCTTCCGTTGCCAGATGAACAATCACACCCATATTTTCAAGCTCCATAACGAGCGGTCTCAGCTCCCTGCTGCTCATATTCGGAATATCAATAAAAACCTCATCAATAACCTGACCCTTAATATACTCTACCATGTTCTCCCTGGTTGCCGCAACGGGAACATTATCTATTACGCTGCCCGACATCTCCTTGTCCACAACCGCCATTCCGCTTATTCTGTTAGCCCACTCTATATTCCTCTTCATCTCCTGCATTATATGCTCTGTTCTCTCCAAGGTGGTAATTATGAACATCTGGCTGTTCTTTCTGTTCTTCTTATATATCTTAATGAGATAATACCTTACCACTAAATGTAAAAAAAACATTACCAGCACATTCAGCAGAAGCGTGAATACATATACGCCTCTTGATGCTTCATTCAATACTCCGCTTATAAAAAGCAGCGCGGCATACGTTGCGGCAAAAATCAGATTAATTTTAATACAGTAAAAAAATTCCTCGTATATTTTTCTCTTAATAAAGTCGCCGTTGCCGTTAAATATTATATTAACGGCAACATATGATATAAGAACCATGCCAAGACCGTTTAAAGGTCCGGTGTGGCTTAAAAAATTCATTTTCTTTATTAATCCTATCCAAAAAAACGAAGCTGCCGCATAACTTACCAGCACCGCAATCACATCTGTCAGGAACAGAATGGTATTCTGGATGTACTGTTTCTTCTGATACATGGCATCTCCTCCCGGTTATTCCACGCTGATAAGCTGATTTTTGTGCATTGCCTCAAGATAGCCCTTCGCAGTATCGACGGTATCCTGGTTAGGTATCATAACGTAATTAGGCGTTGTATATGAATATCCTGCACGGCTGTCTCCTGTTCCTGTTACCGCATACTGCAGTATATCCCAGGAAATGTTGTTCTTAAGCTGGATGTCTATTATTTCCCCTATCTCATCCATTGTCATGTTAGTAACCATACAGTCGGATATGGCACTGATTATATCCTTATAATTCTTAAGAAGCTCCGATGAAACAAGCTTGTTAATCATTGCATTAATGACTGCCATCTGGTTTTTGCCTCGCTGGTTATCTCCGGTAGGGAAAGCATATCTCTCTCTTGCAAAGCCCAACGCCTGAATACCGTTAAGGTGGTTGATTCCGACAACGTAATGATACTTTCCGTGCGTTCCGATAAAATCAAAATCCGACCGGACGTCAACTCCGCCAAGCGCATCAATTATGCTTACAAAGCCGGTAAAATTCATTTTAAAATAATAGTCAATATTAACATTATATAACATTTCCAGCGTCTGTACGGACACATCAACTCCCCGGCAGCCGGCATGGGTAAGCTTATCCGGCACGCCGTCTGAGATACTGAGGGGAACATAATAATCCCTCGGAGTATTAAGAAGCAGTATCTGATGTGTCTTAAAATTAACTGTACATATGATATTAACGTCACTGTTTCTGTTCTCAGTAGGTGCTCCATCCACGTCAACACCGCTTATATATATCGTAATCACGTCATCCGAGCTGAGATATCCGTCATCTCCTCCGGAAATGTCTATTTCTTCATTTCTTGTATATGTGGAAAGACTTCTTACACGCTCACTGAAATCAGAAAACTTTTCTTCCGCCTCTATCATGCCGACATAGCTTTCATTAAGTATGATTACGGGCACTTCTCCACTCATAAGTGCATCTGCAAGGAGAATGGCATCATCATATTCCTTAACCTGAAGCTTATTCTGAAGCTTGTCCTCTATTTCAGCTAACGCCGTATCCGCATCCTTGTCGGCACCACCGCCGATTATACCAAAGGTCTCATTCTTAACATCCGTAATCTGCTCTGCCGGATTATCCTTCAGCACGTAAATATTGACCTTAATGGTCTTGTATGTGACATCGGTTATCTTCTTAAATGCCCCGTGCGTAATGTTAAGATATACGCCTCCTGCAATGATTACAACCGTAAGCAGCACCGATATGGCTTTCGCCGCTATTCCCGGTACGTTCCAACGCTGTGCAATCAGTATCACGAAGAAAAGAAGCACAAGCAGAATGTCCACAAGTACGACATAATCCTTCGGTACAATCTTAACCGCACTCAGTATATACATAAAAAATACAGAAGCCACAAGCTGTATACCGGCCATCACAAAGCCTGATATCATAAGTATCCTGCGTATTTTAGCTTTGTCTGCCGACTCTTTTGTATTGGTACTCATTACCATATTCCTCCATAACAAACTATCTGGCACCTTTTCTGAAAAAAATTACCGCAACAGTCTTGATAAGTATCTTCAAATCCAGTCCGATGCTCCAGTTATCAATATATTCAAGGTCAAGTCTTACAACCTCTTCAAAATCTTCAATGTTGCTTCTTCCGCTTACCTGCCACATTCCGGTTATTCCCGGCTTCATGCTGAGACGCCTTTTATGGTAGCCCTCATACATCTTAAATTCATCAACGGTAGGCGGTCTTGTTCCCACAAGACTCATGTCTCCCAGAAATACGTTAAAAAACTGCGGAAGCTCATCAAGACTTGTCCTGCGAAGAAATTTTCCCACTTTCGTAACACGCGGGTCATCCTTCATTTTAAACATATGCCCTTTCATCTCATTCCTGTCCATGAGGGCTTTCTTACGTTCCTCCGCATCCCTGTACATGGAGCGGAATTTGTACACATAAAAATAGCGTCCGTTCTTACCTACACGCTTCTGCTTAAATACAAGAGGTCCCCTTGATTCAATAAGTATTGCCGGAGCAATAAAAATTCCGAGAACAAGGGTAATAATAATTCCGACAAGTGAACCGACAATGTCAATAAGTCTCTTAATCATCAGTTTATTGACATCATAAAAATTATTGGCGAACGTAACCACCGGTATGTCACCGAGCATGTTAAGTGATTTATTAAAATCCTCAAACGCTTCAAATTTCTCTATGTTAAGGTGGACAACCACACCCATATTCTCAAATTCCATTATATACTTACGCATTGAACGTCCCGTATGATACGGAACATCAATAAACACCTCATCTATTGCTTCCTTGCGGACATAATCAATCATCGAATATACGTCGGCAACAACCCTGACCCCCTGAATTTCGGTGCCTACTGCTTCCGCATCAATAACAGCCATTGCATGTATCTTGTTAATCCAGTCGGGATTGTCAAGGAAACGCCTTATTGTCTTCTCTGCCCTGTCTTCCGTCGTTATGACGAACATCTGTGTATTCTTCTTCCTGCCGGCATATACGTTCTTGACATATATCTTAAAAAGAAAGTGAAATGCATACATGATTATTATGTTAAACAGGACGGCAAAAATATATGCACCTCTTGATACCGAATTGCTGTCATCTCCTATGAACATGATAACCGACGCAACCGCAAGAAAAATAAGGTTAATCTTAATAATATACAGAAGTTCTTCCAGCCTGCTTCTCTTAAGGAAATCCTTATTCATGTTAAACAGAAAAATTACGATAATGAACGAAACCATGACAAGCCCGATTTCATTAACCACTCGTTCTCTTGCCGCCATTACCTCATGCCTTACGATGCCGACCCAGAACAGGGTGGCAAGCACATAGCTTACGGTAACACTTACGATGTCCATAATGTACAGTATTAAATTGTATGTCTTACTTCCATCATATCTGAACATAAATGTTCCCTCTCATCATAATCGTAACTGTTATTTTAACACAGTTATATTAATCCAGTAAAGAGTATTCCTCTAAATTCCATACTTTATCCACAATTTCACGATAGAACTCCGGTTCATGACATATAAGAAGTACACTGCCGCCGTACTCTTTCAGGGCTCTTTTAAGTTCATCCTTTGCATCGGTATCAAGATGATTGGTCGGCTCATCAAGAAGAAGAACATTTGTCTCTGAACCGATAAGCTTACAGAGTCTTACCTTAGCCTGTTCACCGCCGCTCAGCACTCTTACCTTACTCTCTATGTGGTCAGTCGTAAGTCCGCATTTTGCCAGTGCCGACCTCACCTCATACTGCGTCATGGAAGGAAAAGTATCCCATATTTCCTGAATACACGTATTGTCTGACGGCTTTATTTCCTGCTCAAAATATCCCGTATATAAGTAATCTCCAAGCTCAGCCCTGCCTTCTACCGGAGGCACTAACCCGAGTACACTCTTGAGGAAGGTAGTCTTACCTATACCGTTGGTTCCCGTTACCGCTATTTTTTCACCGCGTTCCATCCGGAGGTTAATCGGTTTTGAAAGAGGTCCCGTTTCATCATATCCTATCACAAGGTCCGAGGTTTCAAATATAATCTTTCCGGATGTCCTTGCCTCCCTGAAATTAAACTCCGGCTTCGGTTTTTCTCCCGCAAGCTCTATCAGTTCCATCTTATCAAGCTTTTTCTGACGTGACATTGCCATGTTTCTCGTTGCAACCCTTGCCTTATTCCTTGCAACAAAATCCTTCAGTTCATTTATTTCCTGCTGCTGTCTTCTGTATGCCGCTTCAAGCTGCGTTTTTTTTACTTCATACACTTCTTTAAATTTGTAATAATCACCGACATATCTGTTAAGCTCCCGGTTTTCCATATGATATATGATATTTACGACACTGTTCAGAAATTCCGTATCATGGGATATAAGTATAAAAGCATTTTCATATCCGGTCAGATAACGCCTCAGCCACTCTATATGATTTTCGTCAAGATAATTGGTAGGTTCATCAAGAAGCAGTATATCCGGTTTTTCGAGAAGCAGCTTTCCCAAAAGTAATTTGGTTCTCTGTCCGCCCGACAGCTCCGTCACATCCTTATCAAGTCCGAGCTCCGTCAGCCCGAATGCCCTTGCAATTTCTTCCACCTTGGCATCAATTACATAGAAATCATGATTTGTAAGTATATCCTGTATTGTTCCCGACTCTTCCATCAGATTTTCCATCTCTTCCGGGGAAGCGTCTGCCATTTTTTCAAAAATCCCCGTCATTCTGTCTTCAAGCTCATACAGGTAAGAAAATGCGGATTTTAAAACACTTCCTATTGTCATTCCTTTCTCAAGCACGGCATGCTGGTCAAGATATCCGGCTTTTATGTTCTTTGCCCATTCAATTTTGCCTTCATCAGGAGTCAGCCTTCCGGTTACCATATTCATAAATGTGGATTTACCTTCGCCGTTTGCTCCCACAAGACCTATATGTTCTCCTCTTAAAAGCCTGAATGACACATCATTAAAAATTGCCCTGTCTCCAAAGCCGTGTGTAAGATGTTCAACGTTAAGCAGCATTTTTTACGTTCTCCTTTACGCAATTAATGTTTTTATTATCGTCAGCATAATCATAAATAACATAAATATCAGATTGACTGCCGTAAATACTGCCATAAATTTCCCTTTGGAGGCATTCTCCGAAGCGGCATACAGTCTGAACGATATGAGACTTGCCATTGATGCTATGATGGTTCCCAGCCCGCCTATATTGACTCCTATCAGAAGCTGCCTCCCGTTATCGGTAAAGCCTGACAGAAGCATAGCTGACGGTACATTACTCAAAACCTGACTGCACAGAATGCCTGCTGCCGTTTCTCTTCCTTTTACAATTCCTGACAGTGCACTGCTTACCGCCGGAATGGAACGGATATTTCCAACTGCTATAAAAAACGCAACAAACGTCAGCAGCAGTATGTAATCTGCCTTTTTAAAAAGCCCGTAATCGGTTATGGCAATTCCGGCAACGGCAACGGCAAGCATTATCCTGTAATCTAACAGTCTTAACACACATGCCGTGCAGGCGGCAAATATAATAATATATACAACAAGCTTTTTTATGCTGAATTTTCCGCCTTCTTCCTTTATCTCAATCATTTCCGTGCCATCGGATTTTATGATGCACACGCACGCTGCAAGAAGCACCATTGCAAGAATTACGTATGGCATGACATCTGACAGAAATACTCCGATATTCATGTCATAAGCCGTAAACAGAAAAATATTATGCGGACTTCCGATTGGTGTTGCCATGCTTCCCAGATTTGCGGCTACCGTCTGCAGAACCACAATATAAATCATATCCCTGCCTCTTCCAATCATCTGAAGCATTTCTATGGCAAACGGAACGAATGTAATGAGTGCCACGTCATTCGTAATCAGCATACTGAAAAAGAACGGCATAAATACAAGTATTAATTCTATCACACGGGTTGAATGAACCTTTGAAGTAATTTTTTTAATAATATGCGTAAAAATTCCCATGCTTTTCAGACCTGCAACCACAAGCATCAGTGAAAAAAGCAGTGCAAGTACCCTGAAATCAATATATTCCATATACGCCTTGGACGGGTGTACCACAAAAGCCGTCGCTATTGCAAGTACACCCGCCATACATAAAACTGTTTCTTTTTTTATAAAATTAATTATTTTAGCTATCATATTTTATTCCAATATCCTGCTGCAGCTGGTAATGGCAACATGTGATGTATCGTCATCATTCCGTATCAGTGTAAATTCACATCTCCGTTCATTCTCACCTCTGCCAAGTCTAAGCTCTATTACCTTCACTCTTTTATCCGAATGACAGAACCGGCTTATCTCTTCATACGAAAATTCTCTGACTGCCCGTTCTCTGTCCTCCGGAACCACAAACCTGTTGAAAAGTATATCCAATGCGGTATCCAGAGAGGCATTATCATGTTTTTTACTAACATGAGCTTCATTACACCATATTGTAGATACCGTTCCGTCCGTATAATCCATCTTAAGAATCTCCGTATACAGGTTTTTTAAAACAGGAGTTATTTCCGTCATCTGCCTGAGATTCCGTCTTATATGTTCCTTCGTAATGTCAACGGTATTAAGAAGGAACTGCGGAACACCTTTCTGCTTGCCTATATAATATATCCGTACCATAAGATGTATAAGCTCACCGCCGCTCTTTACGGCAGATGTATGCATGGTTACCGATTCTGACCTTGTCATGGCTTTTCTGCAGTTTTTAATCAGCTTCTGTTCCTTGTTATGCCTGTTCTCATCAAGCTCATAAAGTCTTCCCTGATATACTTCAAACGGTGTGACATTATACAGTCTGCAGTATTCATCATTAACACGCTTCACTTCAAGGCTGTCTCCGTCAAGCTCATAAATGGATAACGCACCCACAAGCTTATCAAGAAACGCCCTGCCTTCCGGATCTTCGACTCCGAATACACCGTCAAGATTGATATTATCCGAATCTCTGTCGGTTACATATTCATCATTAAAACTCAGCTTAAAAAATTCTTCCTCCGGAAGCGGTTTTGAGAAATAATATCCCTGAATGTACTTGCATCCCATATGCCTCAGGAAGTTAAGCTGGTTTATCTGCTCCACGCCTTCGGCTACCACATCCATTCCAAGCCAGCTTGCCATCTTAATAACCGAGCTTACAACATTGCCTGCTTTATTGGAGGTATCAATTTCATCAATAAGTCCCTTGTCAATTTTCAATACGTCAAACGGAAGGGTTCTCAGCGTGTTAAACGAAGAATATCCGGTTCCGAAGTCATCCATGACTATCATAAACTCATATTCCTTAAGTCTTGTCATCATGGAAATTATCCTGTCCGGATTATCTATATATGCACTTTCCGTAATTTCTATTTTTAAGGATTTCGGATTGATTCCATACTTGGCAACAAGATTAACAAGCACATCACATAAATCATCAAACAGGAAATCCGTTCTTGATACATTAATGGAAAGAGGAATAACTTCACGTCCCTCGTCCATCATACGCCTTATCATCCTGCAGGCTTCTTCCCAGACATATTTATCAAGCTTGGTTATAAGATAGTTTTTTTCAAAAAATCCTATAAAACGCCCCGGAGCAAGAAATCCAAGTTCAGGATGCTCCCATCTGACAAGCACCTCTCCGCTTGAGACTTTATTGTCAGCTGCCGAATAAATAGGCTGGACATATGCCTTAAACTGTCTCTCCCTGATTCCGGTTTCAAGGTCTTCGGCAAGTCTCTGTCCCATGAGAATATCTTCTCTCTTGTCCGTTGAATACTCGGATACAACTTCGGTGTATTTACCTTTGATTCTGTTAAGTGCAAGTATTGCCCTGTCGCACATCTTAATGACCGGCACATTACGGTCTGTAATGTGAAAACAGCCTCCCTGCATTAACATTTTATGTATTCCGGTCTTCTCGCTTACATGAAATTCATATATATTGGTCAGGCTGTCACTGCGGTATCCGCCGGATGGCGTACAACACACAAACCGGTCGCTTCCAAGGCGTCCGTATGTTCCCTTTCCCTTGAGCTTTCTTGCAAAATCGTCTGCTATTTCCTTAAGGAGACGATCCCCTGCCTCAACACCGTATAAATCATTAATTACCTTGAACTGGATAATATCCCACACCAGAATATCATATTCCCTGTCAGCATTTTCATTGATGAGCTTCTCAGTTTCATTAATGAAGCTTCTGAAATTATAAATTCCGGTAAGTCCGTCCACCATCGGTTCATTCTTTTCGTTTGCCATAAACATCAAATCCTTCTACATACTTTCCATAAGCTTTTCAAGCAGACGTGCATTGTCAGCCGTATCTCTGACGGCAAATCTTACATACTGCCTTCCGTTGTTAATTTTTCCCGTAAGATCCTTAATCAGAATATTATCCGCAAGCAGCTTCTCCGCAAGTGTCCTTCCGGTATACTTCTCCGTCATAATTTCACACATAATATAATTTGCCTGTGACGGATACGGTTTCAGCCATGATATTCCGCCAAGCCCCTTCATGAGCTGTTCACGGTCTGCCGTTATCCTGTTAAGGGATATTGCATAATCCTTTTTGTATTTCTGAAAAATCTGCATGAAAAACTCTCCAAAGGAGTTAATGTTCCATATAGCCACATCTTTCTTAACTGCGGCTATCATATCCTCATCCGAACCGGCAAGGATACCGAGCCTCAGTCCCGGAACTCCGTAAGATTTGGATATGCTTTTTATTACATACAGATTTTTATACCGGTTCAGTATGCCCTCTTTTATAAGGGTATGATCCGTATATGCGCTGCCGGAGTCCGTCGATACGAAATCCACAAAGCTCTCATCCATAATAAGTGAAACGGCTTTTTCATCTGCCCATTCCGCCAGTTTCATTATGCCTTCCGTATTAATGTAATTGCCGGTCGGGTTGTCAGGATTAATAAGTACAAGTGCATCTATACCGCTGTTGTCAAAAAATTCAATCACATCATCTGCAGAATATTCAAAATTCTTCAGGGATGAATCAAATATTACCTGTTCATATTCATGCCTGTTGGGATATTCTTCAAATGTCGGTCTTATAAATCCGACCTTCTTAAATCCACCCTTCTCCATCAGGCTTTTAATTAACTCTGCCGCTCCGTTTCCCACAACAACATGTTCCTGCTCTACGTCAAAATTTCTTGCGGCAAGAAGACTGTTAATACGCATACCCGAAGGGTACTGTGTCATAAGCTCCTTAAAATTGGAGCTTATCTCATCCGTCATTTTATCAGTCGGAAAATACGGATTAACAAGATAACAGAAATCAAGCAGCTTCGGATATCTCCAGTATCCTCCGTATCTGCCCGCTATGGCATCAAGCTGCCTTCCCATGCTGTCCGAAAACATTGATTCCGCTATATCCAGGTCCTGTGCATCATCAATCTCATACCACTTTCCGTTTTCAAGTCTCTTGGCACGTATCTCTTGAGTTTCAAGCATCGATATCAGCTTTATGACGGATTCGTAATATTCATTATTGCCCATCGCCGCTGCGTATGCTTCAAGAAACGGAAAATATGTATTCTGTGAAAAATGTCTGCTGAACTTATATATGTTAACCGTTTTGTAATATTCATTCTTATTCTTAAAATCCAGATACTTACCCTGGACAAAATCAACTATACAGTCATTGTCATCAAGAATGGTACACGTTCCGTCCATCCAGTTCTCGAATTTGTCCACTAATGCAAGCGTTTCCCTGTCATCTTCAATAAGTGCGTCAATAAGTGACTCATCAAATATCAGATCGGATTCAAGCAGAAGCATATCCTCACTGCAGGCATATTCCTTCGCCAGCATCAGTGAATATATATTATTGGTCTTATAATAAATATCATTGTCTATATATACGATCGGAGTATTTATGTTAAGTGTTCCGATAAAATCCTTGAGCTTCTGTGCCTCGTAACCTGCCACGATAACAATACGTGAAAGCTTCTTCCTGTCAAGTATTCCCAGTGCACGTTCAATCAGTGTAACACCATTAACCTTAACCATACACTTCGTATTGCCCGCTGTTAATTTTTTAAGTCTGGTTCCCATTCCGGCGGCTAAAATAATTGCCTGCATGCTTTTTCCTCCGCTCATCCGTACAAAATAATTATATAAAGCCATTATATCACTATGGATTACTTTTTTCCACCTTAAAATGGGGATATTTTTAACCGGGTACCCTTACGGATACCCGGTTACCTTCATCACTGCTTTCTGTCTTCAAGTTCGACATAATCTTTATGACATCCTACATACTTATACGCAGGACGTATTATTTTTCCCTTATTAACAAGCTCCTCAAGCCTGTGTGCACTCCATCCGGAAATTCTTGCTATTGCAAAAATCGGTGTAAAAAGTTCTTCCGGTATTCCTAACATCTCATATACGAATCCACTGTAAAAATCCACATTGGCACATATAGGCTTCAGGGTATTCCTTGAAGCTGCCACTAACTTTTTGGAAATATTCTCCGTTCTCTCAAGAAGCTCGTATTCCTTGGTGCGTCCTTTTTCAACGGACAGCTCCCTTGCATATTCCTTAAGCAGTACTTCTCTCGGATCAGATACGGTGTATACCGCATGACCTACGCCGTATATAAGTCCGGCTTTGTCAAATGCTTCTTTGTTAAGGATTTTCTGAAGATATGCCGTAAGCTCCTCCTCATTCTCCCAGTCTCCGATATGTGTCTTGATATCATCAAACATTGCCTTGACCTTACCGTTGGCTCCGCCGTGCTTAGGACCCTTGAGTGATGCTATCGACGCTGCAACCGTCGAATATGTGTCCGTACCGGACGACGTGACAACATGATTGGTAAAGGTTGAATTATTACCGCCGCCATGCTCTGCATGAAGCACAAGTGCCACATCCAGAACCCTTGCCTCAAGCTCGGTATATTTTCCGTCCGGTCTTAACATTCTTAAAATATTCTCCGCCGTTGAACATTCCGGATCCGGATTTCTTATGATGAGCACGTCATTTTTCTTAAAATGCATATAAGACTGATATGCAAAAACCGAAATCGCCGGCATCTTGGCAATAAGCTGAAGTGACTGTCTCAATACGTTGCCTACCGATATGTCTTCCGGGGCTTCATCATATGAATACAACGTAACGATACTTTTTTCAAGAGCGTTCATAATGTTGGCACTCGGTGCCTTCATGATTACATCTCTTACAAAATGTCCCGACAGTTCCCTGAAATCACCTATTATATTAATAAACTGCTTTAACTGTTCTGCAGTCGGCAGTGCACCAAACAGGAGAAGGTATGTAACCTCTTCAAACAGAAATCTTCTGTTACCGGCACCGTGAACAAGGTCGTTAACATTATGTCCCTGGTAATACAGCCTTCCGTCACATGGTACACGTTCACCATCCACTACGTCAAAGCCCACCACATCCGATATTTCCGTAAGTCCGGTAAGAACACCCTTTCCGTTGCTGTCCCTCAGTCCCCTCTTAACATCATAGTCAATATACAGACTTGAATCAATCACGCCCGAATCCCGGCAGTAATTCACAAGTTCTTCAAACTGTGCATTAAGCTCCGGTTTCAGTTCCATCATCTCTTTGTTAGTCAAAACTTCTGCCTCCATCATCCATTTACCTCTGGCAAAATAATCTCATAGTATTTTACATCATACATCCTGTTATTTCAAGTTTTACGTCACGGAAAAAACGCTCTTTATGCTGTCATAATGCAGAAAAATCCCCTGATCGCCGTATTTTTTTATTTCCTCCGTACCGGCCATCATAAAGCCATCCGTTTCAGATTCCTGGGGATGCACCATTGTCTCATCAAAATCCAGGACAAAACGGTACACGTCAACAAAATAATTGTCTCCCTCCTCCGGATTATCCCTTCTGTATGAAAATACATATCCTCCGTCCGCTTCCGAAACATCTAATCCCGTCTCTTCAAGCACTTCCCGTTTTACCGCCTCCGCCGATGTCTCTCCTGCCATCACGCCTCCGCCGGACACTTCCCACCAGCCGGCTGCCCATGCTTTATCTGCGGCTCTTCTCGTAATAAGGAATTTTCCCTCACGGTTCATAATCACGCCTAATACCGTAAGATGATATTCCCCTTCCTTCAGGCACCAGTCGTTTCTCTTCATAATACGTCCCGTAGGTTCTTTATTTACGTCATATATATCCCAGTATTCCTGTTCTTTATCCATCCGTCCGGTTCTCCTTCAGTAAATCATCCAGTACTTCAAAATAATTTTCAAATGTCTTTCTGCAGCATGACGGGTTATCTATTACAATTCCTTCACTTCTGAGTCCCAGTAACGACATCGCCATTGCCACCCTGTGGTCATCATGGGTATGGATTCGTGCAGGCCTTACTTCCCCCGGAGTAATATGTATGTCATCTCCGTGTATCCGGCATTTAATACCTGCCGCCGACAGTTCACTCTCAATTGCTTCCATACGGTTGCATTCCTGTCCACGTATGTGTCCCACGTTTCCTATTATTACCGGCTTATCCGCATATGGTGCCAGTGCTGCAAGCGTAAGTGCCTGATCCGAATAATTTTTCATGTCTGCTTCCACACCATGCAGTCTGCCGTCTTCCGGACCGTCAACACGAATTCCTCGTACCGTTTCCGTAACGTTACAGCCCATCTTTTCAAGAAGTCTGATAAATTCAATATCTCCCTGCATTGAGGAAAAAAACACATTTTCCACCGTAACGCTTCCGCCTGTGACTGCTGCCGCAGCATAAAAATAGCACGCCGCAGATACATCCGGTTCTATTGCATAGCTCAACGACCGGACTTTCTGATTTCCTCTGACATGGTAAGTGCTTCCGTCAAACTCGGAAGCAATCCCGAAGTCCGACATCATACGGCGGGTTATTTCTATATATGAACCGGTTTTTCTGTCTCCCGGTATGGTAATGCGTATGCCATCCGCCGTAAGCGGTGTCACCATAAGCATCGCACTTAAAAATTGTGTACTGCCGCTGATGTCCATGGTAATATCCCTGCACCTTCCCGAATTTCCCCTGACACGTGCAGGAAGATATCCCGGTTCCCCATAATACTCAAATTCCGCTCCCATTTCAGTAAGAGCCCTGAACAGCTCTTTCATGGGACGCTTTGACATCTGCTCCGAACATTCAATTACATATTCACCATCGGACAAGGCAGTAAGCGCCGTCAAAAACCTTGCTGCAGTACCTGCACTTCCCACATTAATTGTTCCCGTTTCGGCAGGTATTTTTCCTCCGCAGCCCTTAATTACGACCGTAGTATGTTCTTCATCAGCGGATACTTCAAATCCGAGTTCTTTAAGGCTGTTCAAAAAATATCTTGAATCGTCACTGAACAGCACTCCCGTAAGTGTAGAATATCCTTCACTTAATGCCGCTAACAGCAATGCCCTGTTCGTTATGCTCTTGGACCCCGGAACCTTTACCGTGCCGCAAATCGGACGTTTGACCGGTTTCACCTCATATTCCTGCTTCATGGATGTAATTTCCGTTCTTTCTTTTTTTATTAAAAAATAGTCCATACATACTAATTTGTCAATACAAAAAAGGCGGGCATTTCCCATGTCCGTCAATTCTTACGTCAGAAAAAAAATAAAAGCCGGAAACCAGCGTTACGCGTAGTCCTCGACTTTCAAAGTGCGTCTTCAGGGGTTCGAACCCTGGACACCCTGATTAAGAGTCAGGTGCTCTACCAACTGAGCTAAAGACGCATATCTGTTAAATTGTCCGTCTCTGTTTGACGCAAGTGTTATTATATTACAATGTTTTTTAAAAAGCAAGCACTTTTTTCACTTTGTATCATCGACAATATTCGTGCATTAATTATTCTGCATTTTCCCTGTACCGGCATAACATCCGGCACAGGGATATAATAACTATGCCTTCCATAAACCGTGAATGTTGCAATATTCATACACGGCAATAATATCCTCACCTTCATCTAAACAGAAGCATGCCTCAGGAGCTTCTGACGGTGTCAGGTATTTTCTGTGAATTCCTTTCTGTGTCTCCACTGCAATCCACTGAATATAATGCTCCGGTATCATCGGATGTTCCACCGCTCCGATTTTTACGTTCACATGACCGTTTTCCACAGTGTACACCGGAACATGCTTTTCAAGTGATGCATCAACCGTTCCCGGAACAAGTTCTTTCATATTCTCTCCGCAGCATACCACCGGCACGCCGCTTTCATTAATCATTTCAACAATATTACCGCAATGTTCACATCTGAATAACTTCATTATCCTGATACCTCCTAATAATTTTCTTCACATAACTCAAAGAAGCCCTGAGGATGACTGCATACCGGACATACCTCCGGTGCTTTGGTTCCGACCACAATATGCCCGCAGTTCCTGCACTCCCATACCTTAACTTCACTCTTTTCAAACACTTCTTTCATTTCTACATTCTTAAGAAGTGCCCTGTAACGTTCTTCATGATGTTTTTCTATTTCTCCCACCTGCCTGAATTTCTCAGCAAGCTCGTGAAAGCCTTCTTCATCCGCTGTTTTTGCAAACTCCGCATACATATCGGTCCATTCGTAATTTTCTCCCTCGGCGGCAGATTCAAGATTGTATGCCGTATCTCCGATTCCTGCAAGCTCCCTGAACCACATTTTTGCGTGTTCCTTCTCATTGTCAGCCGTTTTAAGAAATATATCTGCTATCTGTTCGTAGCCTTCTTTTTTTGCAACGGATGCAAAATAAGTGTACTTATTCCTTGCCTGTGACTCACCCGAGAAAGCCGCCTCGAGGTTCTTCTCCGTTTTGGTTCCTGCGTATTTCGTGTTTCTGTTTCCCATACAGTCATCCTCCATTATCCGTGCATATTATTTTGCACAAAATATTTTTATAAGATCCCTGAACCCTCTCTTAATCCTTATGAGTTCAAGGTTAATCCTTTTGTGTGAATAGCAGAATCCGCAGATTCTGTCCCTCATACCGTTTTTCGTACCTGTTCCCCCTGTCTTACAGCGATAAGTTTATGTATAGGATTACCCATTTGTGAAAACTTTATTTCATATTCCGTCATTATATTACCATCATTCATCCTGCTGCCGTGAAGGTCGTATGTAATATCCGAAATTGTCCAGCCTGCCGTCTTCGCCTCTTCAACCGAAAAATCAAACAGCGCCCTGTTATCCGTCTTAAATTCCACCTGTCCGTGTGAACTGAGTATCTGTTCGTAACGTGCAAAATACTGTCTCGAAGTAAGACGCCTTTTCGCATGTCTGTCCTTCGGCCACGGATCTGAAAAATTAAGATATATTCTGTCCACTTCTCCTTTATCAAAAACATTCCCTATGTGCTCGGCATCCATTCTTATAAAAAAAAGGTTAGGAAGTGCAAGCTCCCTCTGCTTCTCTATTGCACGCACCAGAACGCTCGAAAACTTTTCTATTCCGACATAATTAATGTCCGGATTCTGTTCCGCAAGCGTAGTCAGGAATCTTCCCTTACCCGTTCCGATTTCTATGTGCAGCTCATTACCGTTCTCAAATAATTCTCTCCATCTCCCTCGGTACTCTTCCGGTTCGTTAACCGTAAAATCACTCTCTTCAAGTGTCTCCCTCGCACCTCTGACATTTCTCAGTCTCATATCTTCAACCTCTCTGTTTTTGTTACTATATAGTATATACAAAACACATTAACCTTGCAAATAAAATTACGGCATTATATTATAAACATATACTATTTACACAGGTGAACCGTTTATGAATAAATCTGCTTTATTTATTTCAATTATACTGATTATTATATCCCTTCCCGGAATTTCATACGGCAGTGAATACAGTCTTCCCGAATTTCCGGAAACAGATTCAGAATATATTGTCCTGATGGATGCCGACAGCGGCGAGGTTCTGTATCAGAACAACGGTGACGCAAAATGTTATCCCGCAAGCACTACCAAGCTTCTTACGGCACTTATTGCCGCTGAAAATTCGTCTCCCTCCGATGTGGTTACATACAGCAAAGATGCCGTAAACAGTATTACCTACGGTGATGCCAATGTATCAATATCAGTCGGTGAACAGCTTACCATGGAGCAGTCCCTTTACTGCCTTCTTCTTCGTTCCGCCAATGATGCTGCTTACGGTATCGCGGAACACATAGGCGGCAGCATCTCCGGATTTGCAGCACTGATGAATGACAAAGCAGCCTCATACGGTGCATCCGGAACACATTTTACCAACCCAAGCGGTCTGTCCGATGAATTCCATTACACAACGCCTTATGACATGGCATTAATTGGAAGAGCCTGTTTTAACAATAAATACCTCATGAACATTATTTCATATTCAAAAGTTTATTCCATTCCGCCCACCAACAAAAGTAATTTTACCCGGTATTACCGTCACAGATACCAGATGGTTAAAGGCGGAATTTATGAATATGAATATTCCTGCGGCGGAAAAACCGGTTACACTGATGCTGCCGGCAACTGCCTCGTTTCCTTTGCGGAAAAGGACGGTCTGCGTCTCATATGCGTCATAATGAATTCCGGTGAAGAGACAAGATATACAGATACCATAAAACTTTTTGAATATTATTTTAATAATTATTATAAGTTATATCTTGATGAATATGATGACGGCATTACAGCCGGAGGCATAGATGTATTAAAAATTACCTCCGGTCTTGATTCTGCCTCCGACACAACCTTAAGTTTCGGTGAAAATGCATATCTTCTCGTTCCAAAGGGAACCTCTGCAGAATCCCTTACAGGTATTGTTACCTACTCCAACAGCCCGGCATATGCCGGTGACGAGGGCGGCTTTGCATGTATAAGCTTTTACTGCGGACAGCTTAATGCAGGTAATATTACGGTATACTGCAACATAAAGACTTCCGGTGTAATTCCCGGAACCGACGGAGTCCCGCTCAATTCCGGGTCCGTTCCCGTTCCTGAACCTGACATCATTTATGTTAACACAATATACGTCTGGTGCGGTACCGCCGCATTGGTACTTGTTGCGGGCATTATAATTTTTATCATGCGCAGAAAGAGAAAGCATTTTAATTATGCATCAAAAAAGCTGCATTTCTGATTTGAAATGCAGCTTGATTTTTTTATGATGCCTCTACCGTTTCGGACGAATCTCCGATTGTAAGCACGTATTGTCCGCCTTTTTTAAGCTCCGGACAGCTGATAATTACAATTTCATAATCCATCTCCGGACTGTGACTTATTATTACGTTACCGTCAGCATCCTTCAGAGTAATAAGTGTTCCTGCCGTACATTTTTCCGTCTTCACCGATACTACTCCCTGTTCGGAGTCACTGAACGTCTGTGCCATTCCTGAAGCACCCGTACCGATAAACGTACCTCCGGTTATCACTCCCGTTCTGTCAAAATCAAGTGTTGCAGTATCTCCCGTTGTAGGACCTGTAACCGTTATATATCCTCCGGTAATTTCAAGACTTCCGTTTGCATCAATTCCGTCTCCCGAAGCCGTAACATTGATGGTTCCGCCGGAAATAAGAATTGTTCCGTTTCCTGCCTGCATACCGCCGCCAAACATTGTATTTCCGTCCGATGAGCCTGCAGAATTTATTCCGTCATCATCAGCCGTGATGCTAATGGTTCCGCCGCTTATTTTTACGTCCACGGCTTCAATACCTTCATAACATTCTGTTATATTTATGGTTCCGGCTTTTATCTCAACAGAATCATCACCGTGAATTCCGTCATCTCCGGATGCAATTTCATATGTTCCGCCCAATATCTCAATGGATGCATCAGAATGTATACCATCATCCGCCGAATCGATTTTGAAGCTTCCCCCGGATATTTTTATTGAACCATCTGCTTTAACTCCTTTGGTGCTTTCACTGTCCGCAGACGTACTGCTTTCTCCCCCGAAATCCTGTATTGTTCCGCTGTTTCCCTGATTTATGCCGCCAGGCGTATTGCCGGGCTTCTCTCCAAACTGCATACCACCCGACATATTGTCAGGCTTTTCCGCAGACTCCATACCCTCAGGCATATTGTCAGGCTTTTCCATAGACTCCATACCCTCAGGCATATTGTCAGGCTTTTCCATGGACTCCATACCCTCAGGCATATTGTCAGGCCTTTCCATGGACTCCATACCCTCAGGCATATTGTCAGGCTTCTCCATGGACTCCATACCCTCAGGCATATCGCCGCCTTTATTCCCCCACATATGTCCGCCCATATTTCCCCATATGTCATCCGTTCTGTCCTTGGAGCCGTTCGCACTGCCTCCTCCGGCAGTAATAACATATTCACCGTCATTTATCTGTATACACCCTGATGCGCTTATTCCGTCTCCTTCTGACGTAATCTCAAATTTCCCGCCTGCAATATAGACATATCCCGCCGTTGTATCATCTTCATTATCTGAATGTATTGCATCCTTTCCGGATGTAATACTGAATGTTCCGTCAGAAATTTTAACTGCATCATTCACGTCAATTCCATGTTTTTTGGCTGTAATGACGTAATTTCCACCCATAATGGCAAGCTCATCCTTACATACGATTCCGTGTCCTGCACCTGAATTTATTTTCAGGTCTCCGCTTCCGTTGAAGGTAAGGTCGTCCTTGGAAAACACCGTTCCATCCACATTATTTTCATCCGTCTGAACAAATTCGTCACCGCTTGAAAGAATGTTCTCAGTCCCTTCCGCAAGCGTTACAAATACCTTATCTGCCGACACGATATACAGTGCCGCCGAAGTATCATTATTCACTGACACTCCTTTAAATACAAGATGTATCTTACTCTTTTTATCAGCCTCAACCTTAATCATTCCGTTGGCAATCGTTCCGGAAATTATATATGTTCCTTCTTCGCTGATAGTCACGCTTTCTCCGTTCAGCGTCAGCTTTACGCTGTCTTCTTCACTGTAATCCGTATCGCTGTCTCGTTTTGAGAACATATCCGATTCATCCGGAAATGCTGCAGTTTCTTTTCCGGTTTCTTCCTGAACCTTTACCTGTTTACCGCTACATCCACTAATTGCAAACATTAATATTGCAATTAGTGTACCTGCAAGAATTTTTCTCATACCATCTGCCTCCTACAACTCATTAGAGTTTGCTGCCTGTTTTGAAACGGATATTTCAAGATTTCCGTTTCTGCAACGGATTTTATCAATCATTTCTTTTTCTTTTGACACATCCTTTAATATTAAATCATATGAAAGCTTAAACATACTTCCCATATTGGTTGTCTTTACGCCTGTCAGTTCACTTTTCTTTGTGTACTCATTAAAAATATCATCGAACACACCACTGTAATCCAAATCCTCCGGTATGACAATTCTTATGGTCCTGTATGTTTCACGTTTTTTTTCCGTGCCAAAATCAAAATGATTATATACTAACAGTGCCACACACAGTATAACGGTAAACAGTGCGGCATATCCGAGATACCCCATTCCTGCGATAAGTCCCGCGCCCATTGCCATAAATATGCTTCCGATTTCCTTCGCCGTACCCGGTACTGAACGGAATCTTACAAGACTGAAGGCTCCTGCCACGGCAACTCCCGCACCCACATTCCCGTTGACCATCATTATGACCACACAGACTATCGCCGGAAGTATTGAAAGCGTTACCACAAAGCTTTTCGTATATCTTGTCTTATACATATATGCAAAGGCCATTACAAGACCTATGGCAAGAGATACACCTACGCATAAAATAAAATCCGGCACGCTTATTACCTTTACGCCCCCATTGTCAAATATTCCTTCAAACATTTACTTTTTCCTCCTTCAGTTTCGGATATATTAATGTACGGTACGCCGTACCATACTTTGAAAATGATGTTTTATATATTTTTTCCCTTGAAAGGACCTCCGCCATCCACATCGGCATTCCGCCGGAGCATTTAAGCTCCATGAGAATTTTTCCCGATTCAAGTATGCCTGCCCCATCCGGTTCACTGCGTAATGTCAGTCTGTTCTCCCTGCATAAAACATTACTGTCAAACGTAACCCGGAATGAACTGCCGTCCTTTGAAAAAAAAGCTTCTCTTTCATATGAAAGATACACTCTCGGCAGCAGATTATCATAACTTTCTTTAAAATAATCTATCTCATCAACTATCTGGCTTCGGAAGGGCGGCTCCTTACCGTTGCACAGCCAGCCGGCTGCCTCACGTTCCTTCATTTTTACACGGCGTTTATATACAACACCATTGTATTTTTTCTTAAGCTCAACGAATACACTGCTGTCGCCATCCGCCGCGGCGTAGCTTCTTACCCTCAGCTTTTCCTTATATATGGGCTTATCCGTCGAACGCCGCACCAACAGATATGTATCCGTGTCAAAATACAGATTCCGTATTGTTACCCTCCCGTATTCATCCGGCTGCATATACGGTTCCATTGCCGACCGTACCCTGTCATACTGCTCCGGACTAAGCATATATTTAAGCTCATATCTCTTAAAGATCATCTGACTGCCCATACTTTTTCCTCCTTGTAACGATAAGTATATATTTTCAAACTTAAATGTACTAAAAAAATTTTTTTAATTTCATTTAAACCCGGCAGAGTATTATAATATGTACAGGAGGGATAATCATGCGTATTTTACTTGCAGAGGACGAGCGTTCTCTTTCTCGTGCCATAATAAAAATTCTTGAAAAAAACAATTACTCGGCAGACGCCGTATACAACGGCAGGGATGCCTGTGATTACATCATGTCGGGTGACTATGATGTAGTTATCCTTGATATAATGATGCCTGTAATGGATGGCTTTACCGTATTAAAAAGAATAAGAGAGGCAGGATGCAGTGTTCCGGTTCTCATTCTGAGCGCCCGCTCAGAGACTGATGACAAAGTAAAAGGGCTCGATACGGGTGCCAATTATTATCTTACCAAGCCATTTAATACCAAAGAGCTTTTGGCAACAATACGTGCCATTACACGAAGCCGGACGTCTCAGGATTCAAGACTCTGCATGGGTAACATAACCCTGAACCGCGCCACATATGAGCTGTCATCCCCTGCCGGCAGCTTCAGACTTGCCAATAAAGAATTTCAGATGATAGAGTTATTTATGTCCAATCCGTCACATATAATTTCCCCGGAAAAGCTCATGGAAAAAATCTGGGGATTTGAAAGCGAAGCAGAAATTAATGTTGTATGGGTATACGTTTCTTATCTGAAAAAAAAGCTTGCGGCACTCAATGCAGACATCTGCATTAAAACATACCGCAACTCAGGATATGCACTGGAGAAAAACAATGATTAAAAAGCTGAAAATTAAAGTAATATTTTTGATTATGGGGTCACTGCTTACACTTCTTACCGTAATTGTCACGGTAATGAACCTGATAAATTATAATTCCCTGAAAAATGAAGCAGATACCATACTTTCCATCATATCTGACGGAAACGGAAAATTTCCCGGTGACGGAAGACCCATGTCACCGGAGCTCCCATATGAATCCCGTTTCTTTTCCGTGGTATTAAATAGAGACGGAACAGTTATTAAAACCGATACGACACACATAGCATCCGTCACTCCGGACGAAGCCGGCGTTCTTGCCACAAAAATACTTTCTTCCGGAAAGACACGGGATTTTTTCGAAAATTTCCGTTACTGCATATATACGGAAAATGATTTTGTCAGAATAACATTTCTTGACTGCGGCAGGAAGCTGGAAACCCTTTACCGTTTTCTCATTTCAGGAGTTATTATTTCCCTTGCTGCCTGCGCCATGGTATTTGTAATTGTAACGATTCTTGCCGGCAGAATCATCCGACCGATAGCCGAAAGCCATGAGAAACAGAAGCGTTTTATAACGGATGCCGGACATGAGATGAAAACTCCGCTTACGATAATCAATGCCAACGTTGACATTCTTGAAATGGAATATGAAGGCAATGAATGTCTTAATGACATCAAGCTTCAGACGGAGCGGCTTACAACCCTTACCAATGACCTTGTATATCTGTCACGGATGGACGAAAAGGATAATCCCGTATCAATGATTGATTTCCCTCTTTCAGACCTTGTGAACGAAACGATAACTTCATTTAAAGCCCCCGCACTCACTCAGGGCAAAACATTTGAATCAAAAATACAGCCGATGCTTTCAATGCACGGAGATATCAAATCAATGGAAAAGCTGATTACGATTCTTATCAGCAACGCACTTAAATATTCTCCGGAAGGCAGTGTAATATCGGTAACATTACACGCCTCCGGAAAACAGAATGTTTTATCAATATCCAATGAAACATGTATCCCCGTTGAAAAAAATAAGCTCAGTAACGTATTCGACAGGTTCTACCGGACCGACAGTTCAAGAAATTCTGCCACCGGCGGCAACGGAATCGGTCTTTCCATTGCCAAAGCAATCGCAGAAGCACATAACGGAAAAATCCATGCACACTCAGAAGGTGAATATAATTTTACCGTTACAGCCGTATTATAAACCGGGAATGGCATCATTCCCGGTTTCTGATAATACTTATCAGTGTATTTCCTTTCAATATGCTTCTTGTTGTCAGAACCGCACCTGCAAGCAGCAGGCATATGGCGGCAATGAATACCGGTTCCGATTCATTAATGCTGAAATTAATTGCTTTAATGATTTTCAGCTATTCTTCTATCTTACCGTCTGATATGGTTATTATCCTGTCACATTTGCGTGCGACATCCATATCATGTGTTACTATGATTATAGTCATTCCCTGCTCATTAAGTTTTCTGAATACTGTCATTATTTCTTCCGACGTGTTTACGTCAAGTGCTCCCGTCGGTTCATCCGCAAGAAGCACCTTCGGTTTATTAATCATTGCCCTTGCTATTGCAACACGCTGTTTCTGTCCGCCGGACAGATTTTTTACCGGTTTTTCAAGCAGGTCATACATATCTACTGCTTTCAGCACTTCATACGCTTTCATTTTTCTTTCAAAATTTCTTCCGCTTTTTTTGCCAAAATACAGAGGCAGCATGACATTTTCCATTACCGTATACTGTTCTAACAACGCAAAATCCTGCAGTATAATTCCAACTTCTTTGTTTCGTATCTCTGCTTTTTCACGTTCTTTTATTCCTGAAATGTCTCTGCCGTCAAGAAGATACTCGCCTTTTTCGTAATCATCAATACAGCCTATTATATGAAGCAGTGTCGATTTTCCGGCTCCTG
The DNA here is from genome assembly GCA_964405265.1 of uncultured Butyrivibrio sp. Taxonomy (GTDB): domain Bacteria; phylum Bacillota; class Clostridia; order Lachnospirales; family Lachnospiraceae; genus Eshraghiella. The sequence continues at coordinate 31,910 of CAYONC010000009.1, read as the reverse complement.
ATTTTCCTATTACCGCCACCATTTCTCCGGTTTCAATATGCAGGTTTATGTCACTTAATGCCTTAAACTCGTTTACCTTTCTGTAATTGTATGTCTTGTCAAGATTTTTTATTTTTATCATTTTATGCCTCCTCTTTATTCTCTGTTTCTTATGATAGTTACCAGAGTATTTTTCTTTAATATGCTTTTTGTTGTCAGAACTGCTCCCGCAATAATTACCAGACATATGCCTGCAATGAATAACATTTCCGCCTTACCGATGCTGCAGTTAACTGCTTTGATAATTTTCAGCTTCTGCTGCAGTTTAAGCAGTGATGTCGAAAGTATACCTGCAATAATACAGTTAAATCCAATTTCCATACCTGAAATAAGAGGAGCCTTTCCAGGACTCATCCCTGCTATATACATTATTCCGTAACACCTTATGCTGACTGCGGTTTTAACGATAATCACACCTGTTAATCCAATACCGAACAGGAACAGAATCACTACACAGAGAGGCAGATTTCTCATCATGTCATTTTCATATATTGTTCTGCTAAGCTCAATCACATCTTCGTTATTAATATATATAGGAGAGCTTCCATTTGTATCAAAGCTCCACAGTTCACGTATCGCTTCATTTCTCTCATCATCCGAAAGCTTTTCATATGGATTAAGCATTATATTGTTGAGACGGCAGATTAATTCATCCGGAAGCTTCCATGCCTCGCTTTCAGGTACAAGAATTGTAGTGTAATTGTTTTCTTCTTTCCCGAATATCGGAAAAAAATCCCCATATGTCATGTCTGATGACCAGTTATACATGTCCATATACAGATGCTGACCTGAAGAAGCTATGCCGGCAGCATAGAATTTTAAGCTGACTGCGTCATCATGTGTATGCATCTTAAGTTCAAATTCTTCACCGACACTGACTCCCTCGCTTAGAAGCTTGTCGCCTATCAATACGCATATCGTATCACTGCCTTTCCGACATTTATCCGGATATTTTCCGGCATCAAGACTTGGCGGCAGAAATTTCATTGCCTCATCACTATACACTATAACATTTACAAGAATATTCTCTCCGATAAATCCGTCGTATTTCCGTACTGCCGTATATGTTCCGTACCTGCTGAGTTCCTCAGCTTTATCCGCATATACCTCACTGATAAATATTGTATCCTCAGTAATAAGCTTTTTGCCATATCTGTATACTCTCGTCTGTGCATAAACATTTGAAATCAGAGTTACCGAAATCAGCATCATCACCGTTATAAGTACGATTATACATAAATTAAACCATAAGTTTCGGTAATATTCTTTTCCTGCAAATCTAATCATCTTTCAGCCCTCCTCAATATAACCGTCAGCCTGCTTCTGTTAAACAGATTCAGAAGTATCAGCGTAAATACTATAATACATGATTCATATATGCCTGCCATTATTCCATACGATTTAACATTGTATATCAGGTCGGTATATTCATAGAAATCAGCAAGGATATTCTGAAAAATACCCCTAAATAATGCATATCCCGTAATAACCGATGCAATGCTTATAAACAGCACTTCTGTTTCATTTATAAGTATCCTCTTTGCATCCGTGGCACCAATTATACCGTATACCGCCATAAGTTTTGTTCTTCTGCTGAGTATGTACCCGAATAATACGCAGGTATTAAGTGCCGACATTATCCCTATGATAACCGATATTACTATTATGGTTCTGTATGCTATTACTTTCTCTTCCGGAATTCCGTCAAATTCGTCTATATATACAAGCTTATCACCCATGTTTTCCCTGAGACTGTCTGTAATAGTGTAGTAATCACGGGTCGTCGGAATATTTTTGAAAAAGAACTTCATTATAAATACCTCGGTATCATCAGGACAGGAATTGAAAGGAATCATGATTAGATTTACATCTTCTTTCGCTACACCCACTATCTCGAATTCCTTTCCTCCAATACTTACCATTTCACCGACAGTGTCCGTATAAGCCCTGTAACTGTATGCCGTCATTCTGCTTTCCCTCTCATCCTCATCCGTGAGAAGTCTGCCGATATTCAGTTCGTTCTCTGCCGCATAACTGTACCAAACCGCATAATCACCGTTTTTGTATTTGACATATGATGCTGCATTGAAATTTTCCTCATACAGACCTATATATACATAGTCCAGCTTTTCTCCTATTTCAGGCATTATCTCGTCCATACACTTTTTAACCAGTGCCGCATCGGTATCATCATACCTCGCAAGTATACCTTTTTTATTTATATCAAGGTCATGCATCTTTTCAGTATAGTTCCCATAAATTCCATAAACAAAAAACATACTGATAACTGAAAACAGCTGGGATACTATCAGCAGAATATATATTTTCCTGTGACTTTTCATGGAATTACATATATTTTTAAATGCCAACTTAATCATTATGTCACTTCCCTTACCTGTAATACTGCATTGCTACCATGTCATATGTATCTATTGTTGTTCCGCTGGAAAACGATTCTGACACTGCTGACTGGACATGATGTCTGTAATCAATCGTAAAGCCGGATATGGTACGTGAAACAGACACAGACGAATATCTGCCGGGTTCTAATTTTACTGATTTACAACTAATTTTCGTTTCAGCTAATTCTGAATAATCATAACAGCTTACTCTTAATCTGTAATAGCAGGTTGAGCTTGTCGTATTCTGTACACTTGTCAATGCGTAGGATGACGTTCCTGCCAGTACTGCACTTCCTGCGGCTATGGTTATAGCAAGTCCGCATACAATTGTTTTTAATACATTTTTTTTATGCATTTTTATTACACCCTTTCTATTGTTTTTTTTATGCAGATTATATACTAAATCATCAATTTTGTGGGGCAATGGGAAAAAATAGTTGATTTTTGGGAAAAAACGGTAAAGTTTTAGTACTTTTGTACTATTTGTTTTTATGTAAAATCTTTTTTGAATACAAAAAAAATTCTGCATATTATTCACTAATTTATGAATAATATGCAGAATTTTCTGTTTCACAATTCTTTATTTTTTTCTTTTTTACGTCTCTCCCTGCGATGCTCCCGTGCCGCCAGTTGTTTCTGTTTCACGGCTGCAGCTCCCTCCTCATCAGTGACCTTAAGAATCTTAACCGCATATACAGACCCGTTTTCTGACTTCTTAATCTTAAGTCTTCCTTTTACCAATCCGTGAACATTACATATGGCAATGCAATAATATGTCCTCTGGTTCCCGGAGAACCATTTTATTTTTTTCTTCATATTCTGACCGCACAGGCAACACTCGGTCGAAAAGACGTATCCATCCTTTAACAGGGCTTCCCTGTCCGCATATCCCCTTGATATATACTTGCTGTAAGTACCGTAATTAAGAGTTATTTCTTCTTTTCTTGATGACGGAATAACATAAGTATCCACCGATGTATATGCTTTAACCCTGTTAAAATCCATGGCTGCCATTATCTTGGCCGTATATCCGGCATCACTGTATGCCGAATGAAACGATTCTTCCTTACTCAGTCCCATCTGTTCTATCGCTGCTTCAAGCGATATTCTTGATTTACCGTCATCATAACACAGGCTGTATGATTTTTGTAAATCGTAATATAAAAAAGGATACGGAAATTTATACTTAATTCCAAAATATCTGTTGTTGCGCTGAAGCTCCGTCAAATCCATTGAGCCCCATGTGCAGAACATAAAATCATCACCGCACCAGTCCAGAAAACCGGTTACTGCCTGTCCGTATTCCTCCCCTTTTTTCAAGTCCTTCATGGTCACATTCAGAAGCCCTTTTGTCACATGATGAAGATTCTGATACACCCTGGGAGATATCAGACTGTGGTACGAATCAACGTATTCCCTGTCTGCATTGAGTTTTACCGCACCTATTTCTATAATCTCAAACGGAAGCTTCTTATTCTCTTTCTCTTTCCCATCCGGACACTGATTCCATTCCAAATCCAATACAATATAATTCATGCTTTGTGACTTCTCTCATTTTCCTTCATAAACAGTCTGATGCTTTTCTTCAGCACCCCTGTCTGTGCCTTCAGATAAAATTCATCTTCAAACAATGCATAATGAACACACGCACGTATCAGAATAAAAATCAATGCCGTAAGTTCCTGATACGGTATGCCTATTTTGCTTTCAAGCTGTCTTGCATATTCAGTATACCGACTGTCCACTCCGTCAAAGAATCTTTTTCCGTTTTCCCTGTACTTCGGATGTGTATATATCTGATACATAAGCCTGTACTTTTTTCCATGCTCTTTTGCCGTCCAATATGGTATCTCATCAATAAATTTTTCCAGTTCGGACGCATCTGCAGGTGCTTTTTTCATAAATTCATCTTCCACAACGGTCATGCAATGTTCGGTAGACTGAATTATCAAATCATCAATATTTTTAAAATACAGATAAAGATTGGCAGATGTGCATCCGCATTCTGCTGCTAACTGTTTTATTCCCGTACCCTGAAAACCGTTCTCTGCATAACAGTTATAACAGGCTTCCATTATTTCATTCTTTCTTTTATTAAATTCTTCTTCGTTGCGGATTCTTCCTGCCATCTTTCACCTCTGTAAATGCATGTAATTGTATGATTATACCATATAATAAGGCTTAATTCAATATCTGCCAATTCAAGTTTTTCTTGTACATGACATCTGTATGGGTATATAATAGCAAAAGAATTTTACGGAGGGTCCGGTATGACTGAATCAAAATCAAAATCACTGTTCGCCATGATACTTGCAATGATAATATTCGGAAGTATCGGAATTTTCAGAAGGTACATACCTATGTCTTCTGCTGTCCTTGCGTGTTTTCGTGGATTTTCCGGTGCATTTCTGCTGCTTTTAATTTGCATAGTCCGAAAGACACGCCTCAATTTCCGAATCGGATTCAAAAGCTTTATTCTCTTCGCCATCACGGGCATTCTGATAGGAATAAACTGGATTCTGCTGTTTGAAGCATACAATTATACTTCTGTATCAACGGCCACAATGTGCTATTATATGCAGCCCGCCATTATTGTGCTTGTTTCGCCGCTTTTCCTGCGTGAAAAATTCACTCTGAAATCCTTTATATGTATTACCGCATCTGTTACGGGCATGATTATGATATCCGGAATAATTGAAAACGGATTACCGGAAGCAGGAGATACCGCAGGAATCCTGCTGTCCTTAAGTGCTGCCGTTGTATACGCCGCAGTTATACTTCTTAACAAAAAGCTTCCGGATACCGGCATATATGAGAAGACAATCATACAGCTCCTGTCCGCTTCAGCTGCTATTATTCCTTATTTAATAATCAGCCGTCAGACTGTTTTTCTCCCGCTGTCAGCTTCCGAATTTATTCTTATGCTGACAGTCGGATTCATACATACGGGTGTAGCCTATGCACTGTATTTTTCAGCGCTAAAAGGTCTGAATGCACAGACAGCGGCATTCCTCAGTTATATTGACCCGGTTACGGCCCTGTTACTTTCAGTAGCAGTTCTGAATGAAAGCATGAACATTTACAGCATTGCCGGAGCTGTCCTGATTATCGGTTCTGCCGTAATCAAAACCGCTGGCAGAACATGACGGATAATGCTTTTATTCCTCATATTCGTGCAGAGATAACACAGCGGACAAGCTGTCTGCTATATTTCCATTCCACTCATCTCAGGCACATCATAAGAAACGGACATTATTTCTTCATTCAGTATTCTGTTGCAACTACTTTTCCATAAGAACGCTTTTCACATCCAAAAAGAAAATTGTATCGGTATCAGCATCATCAAACACTTCAACCCCGATTTCCCGAAATGCTGTCATTCCGGGAATGGACCCGTCAAGAGATAAGTCATTGCCTTTGCGAAATTTCTGAATACGTTCCATTATTTACCTGTTTCTTTTTCATATCCCATACTTGACAAATTATAATAATCCTTCTTTTCTGTATGATGTGCTGCTGTCTTGCTACAAAAGCATATCCTTTACCTAATTCCGTCAGAAATTTCTGTAAATTTGAAAGAATACTTGTTTCAAGGTCACTTTCCGCAAGGTCTGTATTAGAGGAAAGTCCCAAAAATTCTGCCACAACCGGATTCTTAATAAATTCCAACTTGTCATTTTGATATTCTGCAGTTAATTCCTTAGCGAGTTTTTTAATTACACTTGCACCATATTCAGCTCTGTTTTCTCCCTGCAATTCTTCCTCTGCAATACGATAACCAATCAACCAGTTTCTTTGCACAAGGGTAGCATTTACTGCATTACTGCAACCACACAGGCGCAGACAGAAAAGATGAACTGCCTGAGTGACAGTCCAAAAAACATTGATTCTGTATAATTTCGTATTTCTCTGTTGATTTTAACTTCCTAAATTTCAACCTCTTTTGGATAGAAAAATCGCCACCTGATTATCAAGTGACGATTCTCGTATATATTATAACTGTATTTATATTTCCAATGAATTCTCATTCAAAAGGAACTCATATAATCCTAAATGAAGAATTCCATCTTCATCCGTCCAGGGCTTCATTGAAGTCTTGCTGATGATAATTTTCTTAAAAAAATCTCTGGTGTTTTTCAAAGGTCTGAGTTCTGTTTCCATTTTAGATGTATTACTGAGATTTAATGCCGATTGTATATAATATTTCTTTGCTCCGGCATTTACCACAAAATCTATTTCACATTGTTTTTTTGACCTTTTCCCATCATTTTGTTCCACAATTTCTACAACTCCTACATCAACATAATAACCCCTGCACATAAGTTCATTGTAAATAATATTTTCCATTATGTGAGTTTCTTCCTGTTGTCGGAAGTTCAGCCTTGCATTACGAAGTCCGATGTCCGTACAATAATACTTTGATGGGTATTCAAAATATTTTTTCCCTTTCACATCATATCTTTTAGCATTATTGAATAGGAAAGATTCCATCAGATAATTCAGGTAATTTGAAATCGTAGTGCTGGAAACTTTTATATTTTTAACGGTCTGCAAAGTATTAGCAATTTTGCTCGCATTGGTAAGAGAACCGATTGATGAACACAAATCATCTGTCAGTTCTTCTAATACATCCGAAAGTTCTATCTCGTATCTCTCAACAATATCCTTAAAATACATCTCAGTGAATAAACTTTGAAGGTAACTTATTCTTTCTGCATCGGATTTTTTTGTGAGTACAAGCGGCATACCTCCATACAAAGCATATTCTTCATAAGCCTCAGATTTATCTCCACCTGTAAAATCATAATATTCCTTAAACGAAATTGGATAAACTCTGATTTCATCACCCCTGCCACGAAATGCAGTAAGCACATCTTTTGTAAGCATTTTTGAATTACTTCCTGTAACATAAATATCAACATTGCGAAGTCGTAATAAACCGTTCAACACATTATAGAGTTTTATATTTTCCGGATTTTTCAATTCTTCTTTTGAGATAGCATACTGAACTTCATCAATCAGGATGTAGTACATATCCTGATTCACGATTCTGGAACGAACATATTTTGACAACTCATCCGGATTACGGTACTGAATGTTAATATCATCATCAAGTGCTATTGTTATAATCTGCTCTTCCTTCACACCGTTTTCAATCAAATAATCATAAAATAAATTGAACAGTAAATAACTTTTACCGCATCTTCTTATACCGGTAACTACTTTAATCAAACCGTTTTCTTTTTTATCAATGATTCTGTTCAGATAACTGTCTCTTTTAATGATATTTTTCATAGACCTCCTCCATTTACTTGAAACTTAAGTGTATTATACCCTAACTTTCAAGTAAATTATACCGTCAGCTTTCAAAAAAATCAAGTCTTTGATTTGAAACTTACTGCACAAAACACCTAACTTTCAACTACAATCACATCATTTCTCGGATAATCCTGTCTGACATTTTCACGCTGTCCACAAGCACCAGCATATTAAAGACCAGTTCGCCTACATACTGCCATACCTGCGTTACTGCGGCTGCTTCTTCATCAAAGCCCGGCGTTGAAGAAGCAAAGAGCGAAAAGATGATACAGGCTAAGACTATCACTGCACCTTCAAGCAGAACTGCACAATAACTTTTAATAAAACTCTTTCCTACATTCTGCGTCGGCTCTCCGGCAAAAGTAGAAAGAGGGATAGGGGTAAGTGCTGTATACATATACAGCTTGAAAATCTTCCGTATAGACGACTGTTTTCATTATATATAAGTGATTTTCATTTTCTTCTTTTTGGCAGATGTGACTTTACATAGAACATCATCGACACCATCTGTGTATCTGCCTTGTGCAATAAGGTCATTCTTCAAATTGATAAGTGCTGTAACAATTCTACTGTATTCTGTATCAGTAAGATATATGTGATAATCTCTGTTTCTCATTGAACCACCTCCTGATACTTTCATTATATAAATTTCCGATAATAAGGAAAGTATGCGAATAAAAGAGCTTGAAAAAGACTGTGAAATTTCGTTGACAACCGCCTTGCAAATTAGCAGACCTTCCGCCTTGAAGGTGTTAGTCAATTTGCTAATTTCCGCATAAGTTCTTCTGAGCACGAAAGCCGATTTTGGCGGAAATAAAACTGTCGTAAAAAAATAAAAAAGCCGAAGACACTTGTAAAAACAGGTGTTTTCGGCGTATTTTCTGGTGCCCTCTGCGAGAATCGAACTCACAACTAACCCTTAGGAGGGGTTTATTATATCCATTTAACTAAGAAGGCTCTTTGTGATACGAATGTCATTATAACACTGTATTCTGATTTAGTCAATCAATATTCTTCTCTATCTTGCTTTTTCCACCCATGTATGGCCGGAGTGCCTTAGGAATATTAATACTTCCATCTCTGTTAAGATTGTTTTCAAGAAACGCAATTAACATTCTCGGAGGCGCCACAACGGTGTTGTTAAGAGTATGTGCATAATATTTGCTTCCGTCCTCTGCCTTAACCCTTATGCCGAGTCTTCTTGCCTGTGCGTCAGACAGGTTAGAGCAGCTTCCGACCTCGAAATATTTTTTCTGTCTTGGTGACCATGCCTCAACGTCAAATGATTTAACCTTTAAATCTGCAAGGTCTCCTGAACAGCACTCAAGCGTCCTTACAGGAATATCAAGACTTCTGAACAGATCAACCGTATTCTGCCAGAGTCTGTCAAACCACATTTTGCTGTCTTCAGGTTTACACACCACAATCATTTCCTGCTTTTCAAACTGGTGTATTCTGTATACACCGCGTTCTTCTATTCCGTGTGCACCTTTTTCCTTACGGAAGCAAGGGGAATAACTTGTAAGTGTATAAGGAAGATTTTTTTCTTCAAGAAGATTATCTATAAACTTTCCTATCATTGAATGTTCACTTGTTCCAATGAGATACAGGTCCTCTCCCTCAATTTTGTACATCATTGCTTCCATTTCATCAAAGCTCATTACCCCGGTAACAACATCACTTCTAATCATAAACGGAGGAACACAGTAAGTAAATCCTCTGTCTATCATAAAGTCTCTTGCGTATGAGATGACGGCTGAATGTAATCTGGCAATATCTCCCATCAGATAATAAAAACCATTACCGGCAACCCTTCTTGCACTGTCAAGATCTATACCATTAAGTGCTTCCATTATTTCCGTATGATATGGTATTTCAAAATCAGGAACGACCGGCTCCCCATATTTAGTCACTTCAACATTCTCTTCATCATTTTTTCCGATTGGAACACTTGGGTCAATTATGTTTGGTATTACCATCATAATTTTTTTTACCTTTTCTTCAAGCTCATTTTCCATGACTTCAAGCTCGGCAAGCCTTGCTGAGTTATTGCTTACCTGCTTCTTAACCTCTTCTGCCTCATCCTTTTTACCCTGTCCCATCAATGCACCAATCTGCTTTGACAGACGATTTCTGTCTGCACGAAGGCTGTCAGCTTCCTGTTTTGCTTTTCTTAACTCTTCATCAAGCGCTATAACCTCGTCTACCATTGGCAGTTTATGGTCCTGAAATTTCTTTCTTATATTTTCTTTTACCAGCTCAGGATTTTCTCTTAAAAATTTCATGTCTAACATTTTCTTTTCCTCCTAATGTCATTCTAATGTATCTGTTATAAATACCGTCAGGCATTTCGTTAAATCTTTAACAATTTCTTCCCCGACCTCATTTCCGTTTTTATCCCGAATGATTTTTATAACAGGTCTGTCAGGCAGCCCCTTATTCTGTCTGATAACCCGTGCAGTTTCACCATCATTTGTTTTTACAACAGCTCCTGTTGTAAACCAGGCAAGATTCTGCAGTACCTTTGACAAAATCGGATAATCATACTCATATGTACCTGTCGTTCTAAAATATTCTACCACTTCATGTACTTTTTTCTTTTTATATCCTATGCCATTTACCTTTTCATCAAGTACATCACAGATTGAAACTAATTTTACGGATTTAGATATACCGGTCTTATCTTTATGAAACGGATATCCGCTTCCATCTGATTTTTCATGATGTGATAAGATTACCTCACATGCCCCCTGGGTTATCCATGGAAGCTTCCTTACCTGTTCATAACCTTTCAAAACATGTACACGGTACTCAAGCTTCTCTTCTGATGGAAGACTGTTCACTTCAACATTTTCATATTTTACCTCAACATCCCTGAGTCCTATATCATGAAGAAGTGCTCCCACTGCTATGTCCATCAACTGTTCCTGTCTGAAATTAAGCTTTACCGCCATTATCACGGACATAACCGCCGTACTTATCAGATGTGAATATATATCCGTTCTGTCTCTCTTTATATCGAGCATACATTCTTTCATTCCCGGCTTTAAAAGTGCATCCCGAATTATCCCTGATGCAATTTCTGATATTTCATTCATATCATCACTTTCAAGACGGTTTTCTATCGTGTCCCTTATTCTGCTTATACATTCATCCTCTATCTGTTTAAGTTCCATCGTAAGCACCGGATTTTTCTCCGGTTCTTCTACATATATTTCAAATATTCCATTTTCAAGGAATTTTTCCATATGTTCCTTTTTTATAACTGCTCCTTCACTCAAAAGAAGCTGATTTTGTTCGTTAACGATTTCCCTTGCCAGAATTAATCCTTCTTCTATTTCTGTTAGTCCAATTTTTTTCATATCATCACCCCTGTGTGGTTTTACTCCTGTCCATTCTCATATTTTACTGCTTTTAACAATGCTTTTTTTTCTTCTTCTCCCAGTGTTATATAGGATTCTCCGCCTATAATTTCTTTAACGTAAGTATAGCATCCCTCCCTGCTGTGCATTGCATTGATTATAAATCCGTTGTTTCGGTTGTCAAGCAGTGCAAGGGCAAAGCTCAGCTTTCCTCCCATTTCGTTGAATGCATCGTATTTAACTATTCCTATTTTTGAAAATGCTATCTTTAATGCTTCATTGATTTCTTCAATCTGTCTTGTCTTTTCTTCATTGGCATCCTTGAGGCTGTCTATTTCTTTGAACCTCTCAAGCATTATTTTTTCTAAATCTCTGCCTTTCTTCCCTGCCATAAATGTTTTATAACTGGTGTTCATTTTTTTTATTTTTACGGAATTAACAACGCATACTGCTATAAGTCCTGCTATAACAGCCATTAAGCCTAAAATTATATATAATGTTTTTACTTCAAATAATCCAAAAAAATCAGTCATCTCTCGTATCTCCGGTTATTTTCTTATTATATCCATTATTCTTTCAAAATCATCCTGCGAATAATATTCTATTTCTATTTTGCCTTTGTTATTATCCTTATTATGTATTACTACCTTTGTTCCCATGATATCTTTAAGCTTTTCTTCCATATCCCTGTACACAAAATCATTCTGAGGTTTTTTTGCTTCTTTTTTCTTTTGCTCCTTGGACATGGTTTTCATAAGATTTTCTATGTCTCGTACGCTTAACTTTTCATCAAACACCCTCATTGCAAGATTATATTGTGCATCCCCATCTTCAATAGCAAGCAATGCCCTTGCGTGTCCGCTTGAGAGCATATCCTCTACAAGCATTTTCTGTACTCTTTCGTCCAACTTGAGAAGTCTTAAAGAATTTGCAACTGCTGCACGGCTTTTAGATACTTTTTCTGCTATTTCATCCTGTTTAAGATTGTATTCTTTTATAAGTCGGCGGAATGCTAGTGCTTCTTCAATAGGATTAAGATCTTCCCTTTGAATGTTTTCTATAAGAGCAACTTCCATTACTTCCTGATCTGAATATTCTTTAATTATAACGGGCACTTCTTTAAGCCCGGCTATCTTGGAAGCTCTCCATCTTCTCTCACCGGCTATAATTTCATAGTAATTATCTTTTTTATTGACTACTATCGGCTGTATAACTCCATACTGTTTTATAGAATCCGCCAGCTCCTGCAATGCATCCTCGTCAAAATTACTTCTTGGCTGGTTTCTGTTTGGTTCTATTTCATTAATTTTAACTATTGTTTCGGCTTTTTCAATTATCTTTTCTACGACCTTTGGTTCTTCATTAACCGGAATAAGATTACTTAATCCCTTTCCTAATCCTCTCTTACTTACTGCCATTCTTCTTCACCTCTATGTATAACTTCTTCTGCCAACAGTCTGTAACTCTCTGCTCCCGCTGATTTTGAATCATATAGATTTATTGGCAATCCGTGACTCGGAGCTTCAGCGAGTCTTATATTTCTTGGAATTATTGTTTTATACACTGTCTGTTTAAGGTTTGCTTTTACATTCTCTACAACCTGAAGAGACAAATTTGTTCTTGCATCATACATTGTAAATACAACTCCCTCTATCTCAAGCTCAGGATTCAGTTTTTTAGTTACAAGTCCAATGGTTCTGATTAATTGTGATAAACCTTCAAGTGCATAATATTCGCACTGTATAGGCACAAGAACCGTGTTTGCTGCCGTCATTGCATTTACGGTAAGCATGGAAAGTGAAGGCGGACAGTCTAACAGAATAAAGTCATACTGTTCTTTTATCTCATTGATTATATTTCTCAAAACATATTCTCTGTCTTCTATATCTATAAGGTCAATTTCAGCTCCTGCAAGATTAACATTGGAGGGTATTACATCAAGTCCCTCCATTACGCTTTTATGAATGCAGTCTTTAACCTTAGCTTCTCCCAGCATTAATTCATAAACTGTATTTTCCACACCGGTCTTATCAATTCCAAGTCCGCTCGTTGTATTTCCCTGCGGGTCAACGTCTACGACTAAAACTCTCTGTCCGGCTTCTGCCAGACACGCTGAAAGATTGATTGTTGTTGTTGTTTTTCCTACGCCGCCCTTTTGGTTGGCAACTGCTATTATTCTTCCCATGTTCACCTCCGTTGCTGTTAGGCAATGTTTATTATATCACTTATCCGTTCTTAATTCCATAGATTTTAAGACAAATTTATGTTTCACGTGAAACATTTATAATATTAATGGCAAAAGCTCTGTTTTGTGAGATGTAAATTCTACGTAAAGTGCCTTTTATATAAAAAGGCTGCTGCACTTTCATGCAGCAACCTTTTACAAAAGTTTCACGTGAAACATTTATACAGAAATTAAATTATTTTTTATTGCAAAAACAGCCGCCTGCGTTCTGTCATTTACCTGTATTTTTTTAAATATGTTCGACACGTGATTTTTTACGGTTCGTTCTGAAATATGTAAATTGACTGCTATTTCTTTATTAAAAAGTCCTTCTGCAAGCAGCTTCAAAACATCAATTTCTCTTTTGGTAAGTTCTTTAAGCTTGTCTTCTATATTGGATCTGATTTCTATTGATTTCTTCAACAGTTCCTGAACCTCAGGTTGTATATATCTTTCTCCATTATATATACTGTATATCGCTCGTTTTAAAACCGATACATCGCAATTCTTGACCACATATCCGTCACATCCCAGCTCCACTGCATTAATAATGCTGTCAGGTGAATTATCATCCGCCAACATAAGTGTTTTTACAGAAAAATTCTGTTCTTTCATTATTCTGAGTGTCTTAATACCATCCATACCGGACATATTAACGTCAATTATCACAACATTAGGATTAATTTTACTCACTTCACTAAGACATTCAAATCCATTGGATGCTTCCCCAATAACTTCAACATCACAATTACCTTCCAGAAGACTTATTATACCTTGTCTTACGAGTTTCTGGTCATCCGCAATAAAAATATTTACCGGCATCTATCATTTGTCCTCCGCATCTGTTATTTTTTTAATCAGTATATCTATTTCCGTTCGTGCCCTGTGATTATCAACACCTATATACTTTTTAATCTGATTCAATCGGTCAGATATTCCTCTCATTACGTCCGCTGCCATAATATCATCATTGATACTTTTAATTTCGTTCAGGCGAGTTAAAATCTCCGTCTTCTTAATCTCAAGATCTTCTATCTGCTTATTCTTATCTGTTATTATCTGATTCATTGTACTGATTGCCGTATCAGTCTCATTATTGCTCTGACTCGCTGAAAAAATACTGTATGACGTATCAATTGAATTCTCAGCTTCCTTAACTGACAAATTAGTATCGCGTATCTGCTTCTTCAATCGCTTTACCGACTTGTCTATAAATTCCAGCTGCAGAACGAGTTCCTCTTCATATGAAGAAATGAAAGACAATAACCTGTTCATGAATACCTCTCAAATAGCTTATTAATATAATTTTAAAACAAATATCGTTAAAAAACAAGCCTATTTTATTGGGTCTTTTGAAGGTATTCCCGCTTTTCTCGGATATATACCCGGAGTAGCTGATAATTTATGTATTACAATAAATTTTCTGTTAATATCCGTATCCGGAAGTAAAAAATCAACGATTTTATTCACCTTGGCCCCAAGTCTGTGTACTGCTTTTTCCGCTTTTTGCACTTCTTCTTCACATTCACCTGATTTATAGGAAACAAAATTTCCGTTTATTGCAACAAACGGAATACAATATTCAGAAAGTGTGGACAGATTTGCTACCGCCCTTGATACGCACAAATTGTATTTTTCTCGATACAATTTATTTTGAGCAAATTCCTCTGCCCTTCCGTGAATGGTTTTAATCCCGTCAAGATTCAGTCTTTCAATTACTTCATTAAGAAAATTTATCCTTTTGTTCAGGGAATCAAGTAAGGTAATTTTTAAATTAGGAAATAAAATTTTCATAACCATACCCGGAAATCCCGCCCCTGTTCCGATATCAATAACGTTTTCCACATTATTAATGTTAATTGCATTGATAATGGCAGCACTGTCAGCAAAATGTTTTATTACGACATCCCTGTATTCGGTTATTGCCGTCAGGTTCATCACTTTATTTTTTTCAACAAGCATCTCGTAATAAGTATTAAGTTTTTTTATTTTATCATCATCTGCTGTTATACCTGTTTTAATCAAATAATTATTTAAAAAATTATCCATTCTTTCTCCTGTGCTGCTCCATATATACTAACAGTACCGTAATATCCGCCGGCGATATTCCTGAAATTCTTGATGCCTGTCCGATTGACCTCGGCTGATATTCCTTTAACTTCTGACGGGCTTCGTTCCTGATGCCGCTTATGTCATCATAATTAATATTTTCAGGCAACAATTTATTTTCCAGCTTTTTAAAATGTTCTACCTGCTTTTTTTCCCTTAATATATATCCCTCATATTTTATGTTAATATTAACCTGTTCTGCAACCCCGTTACCAAGCTTCGGTCTGTCCGCGTCAAGCTCTGCAGTCATTTCATAATTAATCTCAGGACGTCTGATAAGCTCTGCAAGTGAGATTCCGTTATTAAGCACCGTACTGCCGTGCTTTTCAAGAAATTCATTGACTTTAACCGTTCCACCTATGATAACATGGTTAAGTCTGTCTATTTCTTTTTCAGTATCTTCAATTTTTTTAATAACGGCGTCATATCTGTCCTTGGACAATAGTCCTGTCCTGTATCCGTGTTCGCACATTCTTATGTCTGCATTATCCTGTCTTAACAGAAGCCTGTATTCCGCCCTGCTTGTCATCATCCGGTACGGCTCTTTGTTAACCTTGGTTACGAGATCATCTATCAATACACCTATATATCCTTCGGATCGGTCGATTATCATAGGTTCCTTATTCATTATTTTCATTGCCGCATTAATTCCGGCAACAAGTCCCTGGGCGGCTGCTTCTTCATATCCTGAGCTTCCGTTCAGCTGACCTCCTGAAAACAGTCCTTCTATTTTCTTAAACTCAAGAGATGATTTTAACTGCATCGGATTAATACAATCATATTCAATGGCATATGCATTTCTTACGATTCTTACATTTTCAAGTCCCGGAACGGTACGATACATCGCATATTGAACATCCTCAGGAAGTGAACTTGACATTCCTCCAAGATACCATTCATGGGTATAATTTCCTTCAGGTTCAATAAACACCTGATGTCGGTCCTTATCGCTGAATCTCATTACTTTATCCTCTATGGAAGGACAGTATCTCGGTCCTGTTCCGTGAATAACCCCCGAATACAAAGGTGATCTGTCTATATTATCCCTTATAATTTTATGTGTTTCTTCATTAGTGTATGTAAGATAGCAGGATTTCTGCTCTTTCTGAATATCTTCCGGGTTCGTGGTAAATGAAAACGGAATAATTCTTTCGTCTCCGAACTGTTCCTCCATTTTTTCAAAATCAATGCTTCTGCCGTCAACACGTGCCGGAGTACCTGTTTTAAACCGTAAAATCTCTATTCCTAACTTTCTCATTGAATCTGACAGATGATTTGCCGCAAGAAGTCCGTTTGGTCCTGTTTCATAACTTACGTCACCATATATGCATCTTGCCTTAAGATATGTTCCCGTACATAATACAACTGCCTTTGTGTAATATTCTGCTCCTGAAAAAGTCTTTACACCCTTAATTACACCATTTTCAGCCAACAGTTCTGATACCTCTGCCTGTCTTATCGTCAGATGTTCTGTATTTTCGAGCGTTTTTCTCATCATGGACGAATATTCCGCTTTATCAGCCTGTGCCCTAAGAGAATGTACTGCCGGACCTTTTGACTTGTTCAACATTTTTGACTGGATAAATGTTTTGTCAATATTAATTCCCATCTCTCCGCCAAGTGCGTCTATTTCCCTTACAAGATGACCCTTAGAGCTACCTCCTATATTAGGATTGCAGGGCATTAAAGCTATGCTTTCCACACTTACCGTAAAAATAATTGTTTCAAGTCCGAGTCTTGCACAGGCAAGTGCTGCCTCGCAGCCTGCGTGTCCGGCACCTACTACTGCTACATCATATTTTTCCACAAGATTCATTGCTGTATCATTCCCTTCTATTTTCCCATGCAAAAGCTGCCAAATATTTCATTAACAAGATCATCCTCAACTGATTCGCCTGTTATTTTTCCCAGTTCTTCATATACATTCATTAAATCAATGGTATAAAAGTCTTCCGGCATTTTATTTTCTATGCTTCTCTTTACAAGTCTAAGGCTTTCAGCCGCGTTGTCAAGTGCCTCTTTATTTCTTGCTCCCGTAATATATATTTCATCATTATATTCTAATTTTCCATCCGTAAACATATTAACAATATAATCGGATAATTTTTCAAATCCTGTATTTTCCTTTGCTGATATTTCAAATATTTCTGATTCGGTTATTTTTTTGAAATCTTCTTCAGAAGTTTTTTTCTCAAGGTCAGATTTATTTAAAAGAATTATCATTTTTCTGTCTTTTATGTATTCCAGTATCTGATAATCATTTTCATCAAGCTCCGTGGAAGAATCGGCAACATACATGATAAAATCTGCTTCACCTGCCATCTTCTTAGCCTTTTCAACTCCTATTTCTTCAACCTTATCCGTTGTATTTCTGATGCCCGCAGTATCAATAAGATTAAGTGTTATACCATTAAGATTTATCTGTTCTTCAATAATATCCCTTGTTGTCCCTGCAATGTCAGTAACAATCGCCCTGTCTCTTCCTGAAAGAATGTTAAGGATACTTGATTTTCCGGCATTCGGTTTTCCTATTATTACTGTTTTTATTCCTTCTGTTAATAACTTTCCGTTTTCCATCGTTTTTAACAGGTTATCTACATTATTTAGCCAGTTATCCACTAAGTTTTTCAACTTATCCCCAAAGTTTTCCAATGAAATATGCTCCGGATCATCCAGTGCAGCTTCAATATAAGCAATATTATTAAGTATTTCTGCTCTCAGATTACTTATTTTTTCATATAGTTTTCCGTTAAGAAGCTTTACTGAATTCTTCAATGCATATTTATTTTTTGAATTAATTACTTCTATTACTGCTTCCGCCTGAGTAAGATCAATTCTTCCGTTTAAAAATGCCCTTTTTGTAAATTCACCCGGTTCTGCTGCTCTTGCACCGGCTTTAATTACAGTTTCAAGGATTTTTCCTGTTACATACATTCCTCCGTGACAGTCTATTTCAACAACATCCTCACATGTATATGTATTAGGAGCTTTCATTACCATAAGCAGCACTTCATCAATTATTTCTCCGTTGTCAACGATATTGCCATAATGAATTGTATGACTCTTTTTTTCAGATATTTTTCCTTTATTTTTTTTTGATACAAATATTTTATCAGCTATTTTTAAAGCGTCTTCACCGCTTATTCTTACAATTCCTATACCGGAATTACCCATACCCGTTGCAATGGCTGCTATAGTTTCCTTCATTTTATTTCCTTTCCGCCGCATTTTATTTTTATGGATAAAAAAGGGATGTGACTAATCACATCCCTCCATGTCCGTTATTTCTTTAATATTACAACTACATGTCTGAAAGGTTCTTCACCTTCACTTTTTGTTATTACATATTTATCATTCTGAAGCGTTGAATGTATAATTCTTCTTTCATAAGGATTCATAGGCTCCAATGATACGGATCTTCTTGTTCTTTTTACTTTGTAAGCAATATTCTTGGCAAGTGATTCAAGAGTTGCTTTTCTTCTCTCTCTGTAATTTTCCGTATCAAGCTTTACCCTGAAATACTTTTCGCCTTCTCTATTGGCAACCAGACTTGTAAGATACTGAAGTGAATCAAGAGTCTGTCCTCTTTTTCCTATTAAAGCACCCATATCTTCACCTACAAGATTAATGTCCATCGTATTTTTTTCTTCATCAACGGTTATTTCCGTCTTAACCTCTATATTCATTGTATTGAATATATCATTTAAAAACTTTTCAACCCTGTCAGATGGAGTTTCTTTAACACTTACCGATATTTTAACAGGCTTACTGTTAAAAATTCCGAATAATCCGTTAGAACCTTTATCAATAACCTCATATTCAAGATTTTCACTTGCTGTCTTTAATGTTACGGCGGCATTTGTTAATGCCTCCTCCAATGTTTTACCTACAACCTCTATTTTTTCCATAACAATTCCTCTATTACCTGTTTTCGTTTTTACTATTGTTATTTCTTTCGTTAAACATTTTTACCATATTAGCCTTATCCGCAAGACTTAAAGATTTGCCTGTGTTGTTATAATAGCTTGTTGATTTTTTTATTTCGGCATCCCTTTCTTCTTTTCTTGCTTCTCTTGCTTCCATTTTTTTAACCTGTTCAACATAATCAGATGTTACATTAGAAATTTTTAATGGCGGGAGTCCTTTTTTTGCCCTCTTTGCATTGGTCTTTTCTATATTGGATTTAACCATTTCTTCAACTTCAATGCCATCCATTGATTTGTTAATGAATAACTGTATTACTATCTGAACCACACTTGATATAATCCAGTATAATCCCATACATGCCGGGAAAGACACACAGAATATTGCTGATAATACAGGCATGATCGTATTCATTACTTTCAGAGAATTTGCTCCCGGCTGCTCCTCGTTCTGGGCACCGATTACCTTTTTCTGCTTATTCTCCATTAATTTTGCACTAAGCCACTGTGTAAGACCTGCAAGTATTGGTATTATAAGAGCCCAGCTTATTCTCCAGCCCGGACTGTCTGTGAGTGATATTCCGAAAAAATTATTGTATCCCTGTATTTTTTCGGCTGATTCTCCAAGGTTTAATGACGGAAATCTGTCAATAAGATTATTCCACTGGTCTGCTGAAAAATTATATACTTTATCAATGAATGAATTTCTTGAAATATCACTGCTTATATTTGCAATTCCTTCAAGATTGGAATTCCAGTTAATTGTGCCCTGGATTTTATCTACTACATCTCCGCATATATCTCCTATTTTGGTAATATATCCCGGTATTTTGTATATAACCCTGTAAAGTGCAAACATTATAGGCAGCTGTATGAGCATTGTAAGACATCCGCCGGACGGTGATGTACCGTATTTGGCATATACTTCCTTGGTTTCTGCCTGCATGTTCATCATGGAAACCTGGTCTCTTTTATCTCTGTATTTTGCCTGAATCTGCTGGAGTTCAGGATTCATAATACTTGATAACTTAGAGAATTTCTGTTGTTTAATGGTCATTGGAAGAAGTATTAATCTTACTATTATTGTAAAGAAAATAATACTTATACCTATGATAGGTACCTTCCATGGAGTACTCGTAAACCACCCCGCCATAGCATTAAACAGGTTAAAAAGTCCATTAAATATCTGTCCAAGCAGCCATGCTATAGGCTTAAGAAATCCTGTTTCTGTTGTTAATAAAATCATATTAACTCCTTATTCAATTTTATTTATGGTACCGGATCATATCCTCCTTTTGAAAAAGGATTACATCTTAATATCCGCCATATCGTCAATAATCCGCCCTTCACTGCTCCGTATTTTTCTAATGCTTCAATTGCATACTGCGAACAGGTAGGCGTATATATACATGTTGCGTGTTTTTTAAGCGGTGAAATGTTCTTCCTGTAAAATTTAATCATTCCGATAAGAATTTTTTTCATAATTATCTTCCTTAATCATTTTACCATAATTCCGTGCAGTTTTATAAGATGAAGAAATGCGCTTTCAGTCTCAGCATATCCTTTTCCTTTATGTCCTGCCCTCGAAATTATAACAATATCATATCCTTTAAGAACCTTTTCGCTGTTCAACCGGACGCTCTCACGGATAAGCCGTGTTAACCGGTGTCGGACAATACTATTCCCGACCTTTTTACTCACAGATATTCCAATTCTTAAAATATCCGTTCGATTCTCCAAAACATACATAACCAGATATTTATTGGCATAAGAATGACCATTCTTATATACATTTTGAAAATCAGCATTACTTTTCAAAGATTCATATCCGTTCATGTAAAACTCTCTCTTTCCTTATTATAATGTGAGAAAGTAAAAGGCCACATTATTTGCGGCCTATGCTGATAATACTTTTCTTCCCTTAGCTCTTCTTGCAGAAAGAACCTTTCTTCCGCCGGCTGTACTCATTCTTGCTCTGAAACCGTGAACCTTGGATCTTGATTTCTTCTTAGGCTGAAATGTCATTTTCATCGTTCTACACCTCCTGTTTATTAAATTTTATCCCGTATTTACAGGACATCACTGTATATTTTATAAAACCTGTTATTTAAAGTCAAGAGAAATAATAAAAATAATTTTATTAACAATTTGGGGATAACTTTGGGGATAACTTACTAATATCATCTTAATAACACTTTTTTATCCTTTTATATTGGCATATTTCTTCTTTTTTTACTTATTAACATTCCTATTTTTTAAATGATTGAAATTTTATCAGAAATACGTTAAAATAGTTAGGTGAACTTTACCATAAATTATAGGAGTTATCATGTTTAACAAATTAAAAGAAAAGTGGGATGAGATTCTTCTCACAATGAAATTAGAATATGATATATCAGATGTTCCCTTCAAGACATGGATTCTTCCATTGAAGCTCTATTCACTTGATAATGATATCATAACCATTCTTGTTCCGGAACAGCAGACAGGTCTTAAATATATTGAAAAAAAATATACAACTGCTTTTATAGTAACAATAGCAGAAATCATGAACCATGAATTTGAAATAAAATTTATATGTTCTTCCGATATTAAGAATAATAATTTTACTTCTTCCAAAGAAGTTACCGTAGATGAATCCAACATTAAGAAAGCAGGACTCAACCCTAAGTATACTTTTGATACTTTTGTCGTAGGAGAAAATAATAATTTTGCTCATGCTGCTTCAACTGCAGTTGCAGAATCTCCGGGTGAAATTTACAATCCTCTCTTTATATACGGAGGAGTTGGTCTCGGCAAAACTCATCTGATGCAGTCTATCGGTAACCATATAATAAGAAAAAATCCTTCTCTAAAGGTAATGTATGTTACTTCTGAAATTTTTACTTATGAACTGGTAGAATCAATTCGTAATGAAAAGAATACAAGTAATATGGACTTTAGGGAGAAATACCGTAATGTCGATGTTCTGCTGATTGATGACATTCAGTTTATTATCGGCAAGGAAGCCACCCAGGACGAGTTTTTCCATACTTTTAATACACTAAGAGAAGCAAAAAAACAGATTATCATATCCTCCGACAGACCTCCTAAAGATTTTGAAACCCTTGAAGAGAGACTGCGGACAAGATTTGAATGGGGACTTATTGTAGACATTTCCCCTCCTAATTATGAAACAAGAATGGCAATTCTTCATAAAAAAGAAGAAATCGAAGGATATAACATTGACAATGAGATACTGGAATACATAGCAACCAACGTTAAATCCAACATCAGGGAACTTGAAGGCTCCCTTACCAAACTGGTAGCATATTCCAAACTTACTCACAGTGACATTAATCTTCATTTTGCTGAAGAACTCCTTAAGGATATAATATCTCCGAATGCACACAGGGAAATTACTCCTGAAATCATAATACAGATAGTTGCTGAACACTTTCAGATTACGGTTGCAGATATTGCTTCCCAGAAAAGGGATCAGAAAATTGCCCGTCCGAGACAGATAGCAATGTATTTGTGCCGCAATATGACTGATGTTCCTTTACAGACCATCGGTAATTATATGGGAAAGAGGGATCATACCACAATAGGTTACGGTGCTGACAAAATATCCGAAGCCATTAAGAATGATGAATCCCTGAAGAATACCATTGATATCCTTATTAAAAAGATTAATCCTTCATAACATTATAATAGGAAGAAACTTTGTTAACATTTTATTGTTAATATTCTCTCCCTTTAATGTTAATAAATTTATTTCAACTCTTTGTATTTTTGTTACTGTTAATAACTTTCGACTTATTAACAGGGTTTTATTAAGTTATTAGGTGAGTTTTTATATTCTTCATTCGGCTTATTTTAAGGCTTTACACCACTTATCAACTTATTAACAGCCCCTACTATAACAACTACTGATATCTAATAATATATATAATTGCTTTTTCCTGAAAGGAGTTTTACACAACATGAAAATCATTTGCAACAAATCAGATTTAATGAAAGGAGTTAATATTTCTTTAAGAGCAGTACCTGTAAGAACTACAATGTCTGTTCTTGAATGTATTCTCATTGACGCTACGGAAGACTTCATCAGACTTACGGCTAATGATATGGAACTTGGCATAGAGACAAGAATAGAAGGAGAAATAGCAGAAAGAGGAAAAATAGCCCTTGATGCAAAATTTCTTGCAGAGATTATAAGAAAGCTTCCGGACAGTGAAGTGACAATAGAAACAGATGAAAATTTTTCGGCTATTATTTCATGTGAAAAAAATGTATTTAATATTCCGGGAAGGGATGGAGATGATTTTTCGTATCTCCCTTATGTGGAAAAAGAAAAATACATCACAATTTCCCAATTTAATCTCAAAGAAATAATAAGACAGACAATTTTTTCAATTGGTGATAATGAAAGCAATAAGATAATGACCGGTGAATTGTTTGAAGTTGAAAATGATTTACTTAAAGTGGTATCACTTGACAGATACAGGGTATCAATCAGAAATTTAAAGTTAAACAGAACATATGACAATATCAAGGTTATAGTTCCGGGAAAAACACTCAGTGAAATAAGTAAAATTTTATCCGGAGACGCAGAAAGTGAAGTATATATATATTTTGCAGAAAATCATATACTTTTTGAATTTGAAAATACAATGGTTGTATCAAGGCTTATAGAAGGTGAATATTTTAAAATAAGTCAGATGCTGTCTAAGGATTATGAAACAAAAATAAAAGTAAATAAAAAAGAATTTATGGACAACATTGACAGTGCTACCATATTTGTCAGGGAGGGAAATAAAAAACCCGTTATTTTTGATGTAGAGGATGGAAGAATAAGAATTAACATTGTATCTTCACTCGGAAAAATGAATGGAGAAATGGATATAGAAAAAGAGGGAAAAGACATTAAAATAGGATTTGACCCTAAATTTCTCATGGATGCGATAAGAGTAATAGATGATGAGATAATAACCCTTTATTTTATTAATTCAAAGGCTCCGTGTACTATAAGGGATGAAGATAACAGTTATCTGTATCTTATACTTCCCGTAAATTATTAAAAGGTGAAAGATATGGAAATAATTAAGCTTAGAGAAGATTATATAAAATTAGGACAGGCATTAAAGGCAGCAAATTTTGTAGAATCCGGAGCAGAAGGAAAAGAAGTAATTACAGAAGGTCTTGTTAAGGTTAACGGAGAAACGGAGACCAGAAGAGGAAAAAAGCTTTATTCAGGAGACGTTGTCGAATTTAAAGGAGATAAAATAAAAATAACGTAATGATTATAAAATCAATAGAAGTACAGAATTTCAGAAATTATGAATATCAGAATATGGATTTCGATGAAAGTACTAATATTTTGTATGGAGATAATGCTCAGGGAAAGACTAACCTACTTGAAGCAGTATATATGTCGGGAACTGGAAAAAGTCATAAAGGAAGCAGAGATGGAGAACTGATTAATTTTGACTGTGATGAAGCTCATATAAAAACGGTAATCATGAAAAATAACATAGATTACAGAATTGATATGCATATAAGAAAAAATAAATCTAAGGGAATTGCCGTTAATGGTGTACCGATAAAAAAATCTTCTGAGCTGTACGGAATGGTAAATATGATTTTTTTCTCTCCGGAGGATTTGAATATCATAAAAAGAGGTCCTTCATCAAGAAGAAAATTTATGGATATGGAACTGTGCCAGCTTGATAAAATATATGTCAGCAATCTTATAAGATATAACAGGGCACTTGAACAAAGAAACAGTCTTCTAAAAGAAATATCATATAATCCCTCATTAAGGGATACGCTTGATATATGGAATGAAAATCTTATTAAATACGGAACTGAAATAATAAAAAGAAGGCGGAGTTTTGTTGAAAAACTTAATACCATAATAGGAAAGGTTAATGGAAATCTAACAGGAAACAGGGAAAATCTTCGGATTGTATATGAAGAGTCAGTAAAAGAAAATGAATACAGGGATATTCTTAATGATAATATTGAAAAAGATCTGAAATACAAAATGACGGGGTACGGACCTCACAGAGATGATATATCATTTTTAAACGGTCAGACTGATTTAAGAAAATATGGCTCACAGGGACAGCAGAGAACGACGGCTCTTTCATTAAAGCTTGCTGAAATAGAGCTTGTAAGGGAATCAACCGGAGAAAATCCCATACTTCTGCTGGATGATGTTTTGTCGGAGTTAGATGGAAAAAGACAAAATTATCTTTTAAACAGCATAGAAGGAGTACAGACAATAATAACCTGTACGGGACTTGATGAATTTATAAATAACAGATTTAACATAAACAGAATTTTCAAAGTGACAGAAGGTCACGTAAATAAAGAAAATTAAAACAGGAGGTCACAGATGGGTAATTCAGAATATACGGCAGACCAGATACAGATTCTTGAAGGATTGGAAGCTGTCAGAAAAAGACCCGGTATGTACATAGGAAGTACGTCATCAAGAGGACTTCATCATCTTGTATATGAGATAGTTGATAATTCGGTTGATGAAGCACTGGCAGGATACTGTACGGAAATAAAAGTAAAAATAAACGAAGATAATTCAATCACGGTAACGGATAACGGAAGAGGAATTCCTGTGGGAATTAACGCAAAATCCGGTTTATCAGGTGTAGAAGTTGTATTTACTATACTTCATGCTGGCGGAAAATTCGGCGGTGGAGGATATAAGGTATCCGGAGGACTTCACGGAGTAGGTGCGTCAGTAGTAAATGCTCTTTCAGAATGGCTTGAGGTCAGGGTATATCAGAACGGATGCATATATGAACAGAGATATGAAAGAGGAAAAGTTACATATCCTCTCAAAATAACCGGTGAATGTGAAGCATCAAAAACCGGGACGGAAGTACATTTCCTTCCGGATAAGGAAATATTTGAAGAAACCGTTTATGATTATAATGTATTAAAACAGCGTTTGAGAGAAATGGCATTCCTTACCAAAAATCTTAAGATAATTCTTATTGATGACAGGGAAGAAAAGAAAGAAAAAACTTTTCATTATGAAGGCGGAATTAAGGAATACGTAAGTTATCTCAATAAAGGAAATACTCCTATATATAATGACATCGTATATTGTGAAGGAACAAAAAATAATGTATATGTTGAAGTGGCTTTTCAGCATAATGACGGATATTCAGATAATGTATACGGATTTGTAAATAATATTACAACACCTGAAGGAGGAACCCATGTAACGGGATTCAGAAATGCCGTTACGAAGACCTTTAATGATTATGCAAGAACCAATAAAATACTTAAAGAAAAGGATCAGGGACTTACAGGAGAAGATATCAGGGAAGGTCTTACCGCAATAATAAGCATTAAGATTGGAGAACCTCAGTTTGAAGGTCAGACAAAACAGAAGTTAGGAAACAGTGAGGCAAGAGGAGCCGTAGAAGGAATTGTATCGGAACAGCTGACATATTTCCTTGAACAGAATCCTGCAGTTGCAAAGACCATCTGTGAAAAATCAATACTTGCACAGAGAGCAAGGGAGGCAGCAAGAAAAGCAAGAGATCTTACGAGAAGAAAAACGGCACTTGATGGATTTAACCTTCCGGGTAAACTTGCAGACTGTTCGGACAAGAATCCTGAAAATTGTGAAATATTCATAGTCGAGGGAGATTCGGCAGGAGGCTCGGCAAAAAGTGCAAGAAAAAGAGAAACACAGGCAATACTTCCTCTCAGGGGAAAAATTATTAACGTAGAGAAAGCAAGGCTTGATAAAATACTTGAAAATGCAGAAATAAGAACGATGATAACAGCATTCGGAACGGGAATACATGAAGATTTTGACATATCAAAACTCAGATATGACAAGATAATAATTATGACGGATGCGGATGTTGACGGTGCACACATAAGTACTCTTCTGCTTACTTTCTTTTACAGATTCATGCCTGATCTTATTAAGAAAGGACATGTATATCTTGCCCAGCCGCCGTTATATAAGCTGGAAAAAAATAAAAAAGTATGGTATGCGTACAGTGATGAAGAGCTGAGCAGAATAATAAATGAAGTAGGAAGAGATCAGAACAATAAAATCCAGAGATACAAGGGTCTCGGAGAAATGGATGCATCACAGTTATGGGAAACCACCATGGATCCGGAACACAGAATCCTGAAAAAAGTATTTTTTGATGAAGAAATATCATCAGAGATAGATTTAACATTTTCAACGCTTATGGGAGATAAGGTTGAACCGCGAAGAGAATTTATTGAAACTAATGCCAGATTTGTTAAAAATCTTGATATTTAGCATTTGTAAAGGAGACAGATAAATGGATGAACATATCTTTGATAAAGTTCATGATGTGGATTTAAAGAAAACCATGGAAGATTCTTACATCGATTATGCCATGAGCGTTATTGCTGCAAGAGCGTTACCTGATGTAAGAGATGGTTTAAAGCCGGTTCAGAGACGTATTCTTTTTTCCATGATAGAATTAAATAACGGTCCGGACAAGCCACACAGAAAATGTGCACGTATTGTCGGTGATACAATGGGTAAATATCATCCGCACGGGGATTCATCAATATATGAAGCTCTTGTAAAACTGGCACAGGATTTTAATACAAGATATCCTCTTGTTGATGGTCATGGAAACTTTGGCTCCATTGACGGCGACGGTGCGGCTGCCATGAGGTATACCGAAGCGAGACTCAGCAGGCTGTCTATGGAAATGCTTGCAGACATTAACAAAGATACGGTTGATTTTGTACCTAACTTTGATGAAACCGAAAAAGAGCCTACGGTGCTTCCGTCAAGATACCCTAATCTTATGGTAAACGGAACATCCGGAATAGCCGTAGGAATGGCTACCAATATACCTCCTCACAATCTCAGGGAGGTTATTAATGCAGTCATAAAAATAATTGACAATAAGGTAGATGAAAACAGGGAAACAGAGATTGAAGAGCTCATGGACATAATAAAAGGTCCTGATTTCCCTACGGGTGCAACAATTTTGGGAAAATCCGGAATAGAGGAGGCATACAGAACAGGACGCGGAAAAATCAGGGTAAGGGCTGTTTCAGAAATAAATACGCTTCCAAACGGAAAATCCGAAATTATTGTTACAGAACTTCCTTATATGGTTAATAAGGCACTTCTTATACAGAAAATAGCAGAACTTGTTAAGGATAAGAAGATAGATGGAATTACCGGAATAACGGATCAGTCTAATATGCAGGGAATAAGGGTAAGCATTGAACTTAGAAGAGATGTTAATCCTAACATAATTCTTAACCAGCTGTATAAGCATACACAGCTCCAGAATACGTTCGGAGTCAATATGCTGGCACTTGTCAATAATGAACCAAGAGTATTAAATCTTCATGAAATGTTAAGCTATTATCTTCTCCATCAGGAAGAAGTAGTAACAAGAAGAACCAGATATGAGCTTAATAAGGCACAGGAAAGGGCTCATATTCTGCAAGGACTTCTTATTGCACTTGATAATATTGATGAAATAATAGCAATTATAAAGGCATCGGAAAATGTTAATACAGCAAAACAAAGCCTGATAGAGAGATTTGGTCTGTCAGAGGCACAGTCACAGGCAATTGTTGACATGAGGCTCAAGGCTCTTACAGGTCTCGAAAGAGAAAAATTAGAGACAGAATACAATGAGCTTATGATAAGAATTGGAGAATTAAAAGCCATACTCGCAGATGAAAACAAGCTTTTAACACTTATAAAAGAAGAGTTAACGGTAATTCGTGACAAGTATGGTGATGACAGAAGAACTTCAATAGGATATGATGAGTTTGATATTTCCATGGAGGACATGATTCCTAATGAAAGCACCGTCATTACAATGACCAATCTCGGTTACATAAAAAGAATGACACCTGATAATTTCAGAAGTCAGAACCGTGGAGGAAAAGGTATAAAGGGTATGCAGACCATAGAGGATGACTATATTGAAGACATTCTTATGACAACAACTCATAATCTTATACTTTTATTTACCAACAAAGGTCGTGTATACAAGCTCAAAGCATATGAGATACCTGAAGCAGGAAGAACAGCAAGAGGAACGGCAATAGTTAATCTTCTTGAGCTTCAGCCTGAGGAAAAAATATCAGCGATAGTTCCGGTAAACGGCATAAAAGATGATGAGTATCTCTTTATGGCAACCAAAAAAGGAATAGTTAAGAAAACTCATTGCAAAGAATATGCCAATATACGTAAAACAGGCATACAGGCAATAACATTAAGGGATAATGATGAGCTTATAGAAGTAAAAGCAACCGATTTATCGAAAGAAATTTTCCTTGCGACAAAGTACGGATACTGCATAAGATTTAATGAATCAGACGTAAGACCTACGGGAAGAAACTCCATGGGAGTAATAGGAATGAATCTTATGGAAGGTGATGAAGTAATCGGTATGCAGCTTAATACACAGGGTGATGCACTGCTGTTCGTATCTGAAAACGGCCTCGGTAAGAGAACAATGATGGAAGAATTCAATGTACAGAACAGAGGCGGAAAAGGTGTTAAATGTTATAAAATCAATGAAAAATCAGGAAACGTCATTGGTGTCAAGGCAGTAAGCAACACAAGGGAAATTATGCTAATAACAAATGAAGGAATTATTATCCGGATGGAAGTAAGCGGAATTTCACTGCTCGGAAGAATTACATCAGGAGTTAAACTGATTAATCTTGATGAAGGAGTTAAGGTTGCAAGGGTTGCCAAGGTAAGGGAAGAAGAGATTCCACAGGCACCTGAAGAATCCGAAGAATAAATAAAACAAAGAATGTGCCGTGGCACATTCTTTGTTTTTGAAAGGTATGTCATGAGAGAAATAGAAGTAAACATCATAACAAAAGCCGTCAGGGATATGTGTATTGAAGCAGTACATTTTTTATCAGACGACATGAAAAATGCTTTGTCATGCGCTACAGAGGCAGAGCAGACACCCTTGGGCAGGGAAATATTGGGACAGCTTGAAGAAAATCTTAAAATAGCAGGAGAGGAAATGATACCGATATGCCAGGATACGGGAATGGCTGTCATATTCATGAATGTAGGACAGGATGTTCATTTTACCGGCGGAAACATAGAAAATGCGGTAAATGAAGGAATAAGGCAGGGATATACTGAGGGATATTTAAGAAAATCCGTGGTAGGTGACCCTCTTTACAGGGAAAACACAAAGGATAACACGCCGGGAGTAATACATTATTCAATAGTACCGGGCGATAAAGTGGAAATAACCGTGGCACCAAAAGGCTTTGGCAGTGAAAATATGAGCAGAATTTTTATGCTTAAGCCGGCAGACGGAATAGAAGGGGTAAAAAATGCCATTCTTACGGCCGTAAAAGATGCCGGTCCAAATGCCTGCCCTCCGATGGTAGTCGGAGTGGGAATAGGAGGAACGTTTGAAAAATGTGCTTTGCTCGCAAAAAAGGCACTGACAAGAAATATATATCAGGGCTCAGAAATTCCGTATGTCAGGGAGCTTGAAAAAGAAATGCTTAAAAAGATCAATGAAACAGGAATAGGTCCGGCGGGGCTTGGAGGAAATACAACGGCATTTGCCGTAAACATAGAAACATATCCCACGCATATTGCAGGGCTTCCGGTTGCCGTAAATATCTGTTGTCATGTAAACAGGCACGCACACAGAATTATATAATGGAGAGAAAAAAGTATGGACAGATATTTAAATGTACCGGCAGATAAAGAAACACTCGCTTCACTGAAGGCGGGAGATTGTGTATATCTTACGGGAACAATATACACGGCACGGGATGCGGCACACAAAAGAATGTCAGAGGCTCTTACCGAAGGAAAGGAATTACCGATAGACATAAAAGGTAATATTATATATTACATGGGACCGTCTCCTGCAAGAGAAGGGCGTGTCATAGGCTCTGCCGGGCCGACGACATCCACAAGGATGGACAAATATACTCCTGAGCTTTTAGACCTCGGATTGTCAGGAATGATAGGCAAGGGAAAAAGACAGCAGCCGGTAACGGAAGCAATGAAAAAAAACGGAGCTGTATATTTTGCAGCCATAGGAGGAGCCGGAGCATTACTCTCACAGAGAATAAAAGAATCTGAGGTGGTTGCATACGCAGACCTTGGAACCGAAGCAATAAGAAGACTCCGTGTGGAAAATTTTCCTGTTATTGTGGTCATAGACAGTGAAGGAAATAATTTGTATGAGATAACACAAAAAAATTAATAAACAGGTTGACAATATAAAAACCATTTAGTATAATAAATTTTGCGTCACAAGTGAGACGATTAAAAAAATATGCTTTTCTAATTCGGAGAAATACTCAAGAGGCCGAAGAGGCGCCCCTGCTAAGGGTGTAGGTCGTTAACGCGGCGCGAGGGTTCGAATCCCTCTTTCTCCGTTACCGGATGTCTTATCTTTAATTTTTTAAAAAATTTTAAAAAGTTGTTGACAATGGAGATTCGGTATGATATATTGAATAAGCTGTCGCGTGAGGCAAGAGCCGGAGAGCG